>JAZLJS010000091.1:0-1091 GCA_045617945.1 Lachnospiraceae bacterium | reverse complement strand
GCATTGTCTCAACTCCTTTGTGGTCATCACCAAGGAATGATGTTTTCATATACTTAATGCTCATATCCCAATCTCTTTCCAACATCCACAATGGAAGTCTGTCGGTTGCGCCCGTAAATAGAAAAGCCTTAGGTGTACCCATGGACAGATAATGCGAGTAACCGCGAAGCTCCAAAGCCGTATAAGCACCAACGATACATTTCTTTGACAGTTGCGTATTATAAGCGGAAACAGCATGAAGCAATGTGGGATTAGTACCTTGCAACGCATATACCCCTTTAGAGATACGAGTCAGCCAACCTCTTTTCATATAGGCATGTTGTTCTTTGGCAACAAGTCCATGTATCGTGAGCCATTCGCTAAAGAGTATCTTGGAATCTGGATTTGCTTCCAGTATTTGTTGTATTTTTGTTGCCATATTCGCAAATAGAGCGATTAATACGATAAATTCGCTGCAAAAATACAGTTTTATTTTCTAATTCCAAAGGAATAGCTTGAGCTTTTAGTAAAATTTATAACTATTTGTCTCCATATTCGCATATTTAACGATTTGGGGTCCCTCGAAAACAAAAATGCAAACGATAACGCAAAAGCCAATGGCTAATGGCCAATGGCTAATGGTATTTTTGGTGGATGGAATGACGAACAAACATTTTTTTTCGTATCTTTGCGGTTGTTATCCGCAATTGGGGGTTGATGGATGGTGGGGATTGTGGTGCGGATGTGTAATCGCTAATACTTATGATTTCGTTTATTGGTGGCATTTTGCTGTTGATTCTGGGGTATCTGACTTATGGCAGGTTGGTGGACTGGTTGTTTGTTCCTGACGGGAACAGGACTACTCCTGCGTATTCTCTGCGTGACGGGGTGGATTTCATTCCGATGCCTACGTGGAAGGTTGCATTGATTCAGTTTCTGAACATTGCGGGTACGGGTCCTATCTTCGGTGCTGTTCTCGGCATCATGTTCGGTCCGGCTGCCTATCTGTGGATTGTGCTGGGCTGCATCTTTGCGGGGGCGGTTCACGACTTCTTCTCGGGTATGGTGTCGGTGAGGTCGAACGGTTTGAACATTCCGGAGATTGTGGGTAA
>JAZLJS010000090.1:0-154913 GCA_045617945.1 Lachnospiraceae bacterium | reverse complement strand
AATTCGAAAGCTGCAAAAGATCCGGAATCCATGACAGAGTCCGAACTTGTAAAGCTCGAAAAGGAACTGAACAAACAGATGCGCGCTGCCGCGGCTGAACTTAATTTCGAGGAAGCTGCAGTGCTTAGGGATCAGATGATAGAAATAAAGGTTTTGCTTGAAAGGTAGAATATAATGAATGACAGAAAAATGCGTCCTGCATCGGAGTGCATAAGAATAAGAGGAGCGAGAGAACATAATCTGCAGAATATTGATGTTGATATTCCGCGTAACAAGCTTGTAGTACTTACCGGATTGTCGGGCTCGGGTAAATCTTCGCTTGCATTTGATACAATTTATGCAGAAGGCCAGAGACGATATATGGAGTCTTTGTCTTCTTACGCCAGACAGTTTTTGGGACAGATGGAGAAACCTGATGTAGAGTCAATCGAAGGACTTCCGCCTGCCATCTCCATAGATCAGAAATCAACGAACCGCAATCCCCGTTCTACGGTGGGTACCGTAACGGAGATATATGATTATTTGCGTTTGTTGTATGCCAGAGTTGGAATCCCGCATTGTCCTGTTTGCGGTAAGGAGATTAAGAAGCAGACGGTTGATCAGATGGTGGATGCGGTGATGGAACTTCCCGAAGGAAGCAAGATCATGCTTCTTGCACCTGTCGTTCGAGGCCGAAAAGGTGAACATGCCAAGCTTTTGGAGAGAGCCAGAAAGAGCGGCTATGTCCGAGTGAACATAGACGGAAGTCAATATGAATTGACGGAAGAGATCTCACTGGATAAGAACATTAAGCATAATATTGAAATTGTTGTTGACCGTCTGATTGTTAAACCCGGTATACAAAAGCGTATGACAGATTCCTTGGAGACCGTTATGCAACTGTCGGAAGGCCTTGTATATGTGGATGTCGTAGGTGGAGAGCGTTTGATTTTTTCTCAAAGCTTCTCCTGCCCGGATTGTGGCGTCAGCATAGATGAGATAGAACCGAGAAGCTTCTCGTTTAATAATCCGTTCGGAGCATGTCCTGTATGTTCCGGCCTGGGATATAAGATGGAATTTGATGAGGATTTGATGATTCCCGACAAATCACTCAGCATTATGGAAGGTGCAATTGTAGTGAACGGTTGGCAGTCCTGTAATGATCCGTCAAGCTTTTCTTATGCGATTTTGTCTGCTTTGGCCAAAGAATACAAATTTGATTTAACGACTCCGTTTGAGAAATATCCGGAGCGGATTAAACGGATATTGATCTATGGAACCGACGGACATTCTGTTGTTGTGCATTATAAGGGACAGAGAGGCGTCGGTGCATACGATATTGCGTTTGAAGGACTGATTAAGAATGTGGAGCGAAGATATCGTGAAACCGCATCGGAAGCCTCCAAAGCGGAATACGAAAGCTTCATGCGTATTACTCCATGCGCGGAATGTGGCGGACAAAGGCTGAATCGTTCGGCTCTGTCGGTTACTGTCGGTAATAAGAATATTTATGAACTGACTACGCTTTCGGTGAAGAAGGAAGCGGAGTTTGCGGATACGTTGGAGCTTACCCCGCAGCAACAATTAATTGGGGCACAGATCCTAAAAGAGATTAAAGCACGTCTGCATTTTTTGGTAGAAGTCGGTCTGGATTATTTGACTTTGGCGCGAGCAACCGGTTCTCTTTCGGGTGGTGAAGCACAACGAATACGTCTGGCAACCCAGATTGGATCAGGGCTTGTTGGTGTTGCATATATATTGGATGAACCAAGTATCGGTCTGCATCAGAGAGACAACGACAAATTGTTGCGTGCACTGAAGGATTTGCGAGATCTCGGTAATTCACTTATTGTTGTGGAGCATGATGAGGATACAATGCTTGCGGCGGATTATCTGGTAGATATCGGACCGGGTGCCGGATCTATGGGTGGTGAGATTGTCGCAGCGGGAAGTCCACAGGATATTATGGATTGTAAGGAATCCATAACGGGCAAATATTTGCGAGGGGAATTGTATATTCCGATTCCCGTAAAAAGGCGGAAACCGAACGGCTATCTGCAGATTGTCGGCGCATCGGAAAACAATCTGAAGGATGTGAATGTAAAGATTCCGATTGGTGTTTTTACATGTATTACGGGTGTTTCCGGTTCGGGAAAGTCATCGCTTATCAATGAAGTGCTGTATAAACGATTGGCACGTGATTTGAATCGTGCCAGAACCATTCCCGGTAAACATAAGGAAATAAAGGGCATTGAACAACTTGATAAGGTAATTGCAATTGATCAATCACCGATTGGGCGTACGCCACGATCCAACCCTGCGACATATACAGGTGTATTTGATATGATTCGTGATCTGTTTGCCACAACGCAGGATGCCAGAGAGCGTGGATACAGTAAAGGACGATTCTCGTTTAATGTGAAGGGCGGTCGTTGCGAAGCGTGTTCCGGTGATGGTATCTTAAAGATTGAAATGCATTTCTTGCCGGATGTATATGTTCCGTGTGAGGTTTGTAAAGGAAAACGATACAATCGTGAAACGCTGGATGTTCGATATAAAGGAAAGAGTATTTATGATGTTTTGGATATGACGGTGGAAGAAGCCCTTCCGTTCTTTGAAAATGTTCCGTCCATTCGCCGCAAGATAGAAACTCTTTATGAAGTTGGATTGTCTTATATCAAATTGGGGCAACCGTCTACAACATTATCGGGTGGTGAAGCGCAAAGAGTGAAGCTTGCGACGGAACTTTCCAAACGCAGTACCGGCAAGACAATTTATATTTTGGATGAACCGACAACGGGCCTTCATTTCGCGGATGTGCATAAGCTTGTGGAAATCTTGCATCGACTGACGGAAGGCGGAAATACCGTTATAGTTATTGAACATAACCTGGATGTAATCAAAACAGCGGATTATATCATTGATATGGGTCCGGAAGGCGGAGACGGTGGTGGAATGGTAGTGTGCCAGGGTACGCCGGAGAAAGTTGCAGCATGTAAGGATAGTTTTACGGGTCATTATGTTGCACAAATGTTGAAGCGTGGTAAGGAATAAAAGTGAATATTGCTGAGTTGCGGATTATTTGATAGTATTAAATATAGAGATTTAGTTAATGTTAACGTACATCTTATGGGGGCTATATGGCATATTATCAAGTACCGCAGGATTATCAGTTTGATCCGCAAACCGGTCTGTATTATTCACAGATCATTGCTTCTGATGTATCAGGGAACCAGAGTCAGATTGTGACCTGGTTTAATGCTGATACCGGTCAGTATTCACAGAATGTTTATCCTATTTCACCGTCACAAGCGCAGCAGTCACAAGCGCAATATTCTCCCGCACAGCAGTCACAAGCGCAATATTCCTCTGTAAAACAGTCATCTGCACAGCAGTCGTTTGTGCAGCAACCATCGATGCGACAATCTTCTGCACAGCAGTCGTCGATGCAACGGAAACGTCCCGCTCCTCCCCCAATCAACAGGAGTATTGTCGGGGCCTCCGACAATCAATCTCAGAAACGTCGTGAGGTTACCGAGGAACTCAAAAGTAAAGGTCGTGCCCTTGGTAACAAAGGAAGAGAGGCAATGAGCCGTGCCGGAGAAGGAATAAAGGTTGCAACGGCAGGTATTGGTGCTCAGATGGCTGAAAATGCTCGAATGAATGCTGAGAACGAAGGGCTTGCATATACGGCTGTTGACAAAGACGGGAATACGGTAGAACCGGGGTTTTTCCGTAATATTTTCTATATAGTTAAAAGATTTATTAATAATGCACCATGGTGGCTTCTTCTGGCAATTGTCGGTGGCTGTTTGGTGCTGGATTCAATTCGTGCACTCATATGGGGATTTGATGTTAGTAATTTCCTTCCGTTAATTCTCTTTCTGTTATTCCCTGCAATACCATGTACAATCATGCATTTTAGAGACATGAAGAACAAGTATGGTGTTAAGTTTAAGGAGACTATTCCGACGATACCGCTTGCTCTTTGCGGAATGCTGTCTGTTTTCCCGGCGGTATGCATTTCATTTGATCTGTCGCTTATTGCATTATTTGAAGGGCCCGGACCGTTAGGAGTCATTTTGTGGTATGTGTGTATAGCGCTTTCCACCGGAATTATGTATCTTGTTGTGAAACGAAGATTTAATAAATACGGACTTCCTTTTTTCGAATTGCGAATTACTATCGTTTTGCTTGCATTTATCAGTGTTCTTGCCGGTATAGCCGCTTTGTGGGCAATTCTGATTGTAATGCTTGTCGCATTGGTTTTGTTCCTGATACCGATGTTGCTTGAAGCAGGTTCTACTCCGTCGACATCTACTTCTTCATATACGGAATCACATACCGAGGGTTATGATCAGTGGGGCAACAAGGTATACGATTCCAGATATGACGGTGATTTTGATACATGGGCGAACAGTTAGATGTGAACTATGCAGATTCTTTCGGACGAAAGCGGCGTGAAATATCGCCGCATTGTTTCGTTTGATGCAAATAGTGGTACAATCTTGAATGTTCGAAATTGGATGAAGACGGCAGGTACAGATCCTTGCAGTTACACAGGATATGGCGGAGTATGAAGAGACCTCGGAATATACTGATCAAGCCACGGATATTCACGTAAATTTATTCTTTTACAATAATTCCGATGATATGGCCAAGGCGCGACTTGCATACGAACCGTATGAGGAGTGCTTCCTTTGGCTTACAGATGGATTTGGTTTGATGGGTGGAAATGAATACTATGCGGGTTACATTTACCCGTAATATTTGTTTGTGGGAATCAGGAAGAATATAAGGAGACAATTATGGCAAATGTATTAGGAAGTTCAACAACGAACGCAGGAAAACAGGCACCGCCGCCACCGCCGTTGCCGGCAGGAATGAATGTTATATCGTCGGAAGGACCAAGAATGCAGGCGCCGCCGCCACCGCCGTTGCCGGCAGGGCTTCGTACAGTCGGTGCGGCATCGAATCGCCAAAATGCTCCTACGCAGTGCAGCAAAGGAATGCAGGCACCACCGCCACCACCGTTGCCGAACGGAATGGCACCGATTATGCAGCAGAACGCGGGAATGCAGGCACCACCGCCACCACCGCCGTCTTTACCGGCCGGAATGTTTTCTGTTACGCAGTCACAGGCAGTGATGAATGATTATTCCGCCAATGCTTCCAAACCGATGTCTGAAAGATCGATTAAGACAGGTGGTCGTCCGACCATGAGCCTTGCGGATGCAATGAAGAATGATGAATTGGACAATGCTCCTGAATTGAATTCAATTGTACCTGAAGCACCGATGCCGGAACCGGTTGCAAAGGTTAACGGTGGCGAATTGCATGAAGGAGATTATTGTTTTGCTCGTTCCGGAATGGATGGACTGTATTATCGTGCACGTATTGATACGTTGGACGACAATGGTGTAACACTTACTTTCTTTGATGAAACAGTTGAACATATTGTGTTTGAGAAGGTCTATACGGAAGAGGAAGCATTCCGGGCAATGCAGTGCTTTGCCAATTGGGGTAATAAAGGAAATTATTATCCCGCAAAGGTTATTGACTGTGTTGAAAATGATTATACGGTAACATATGACGAAATTCCGGATATGCAGGATACATTGAACCGCAGTTTGGTTCGATTTGCGCCATGGTAGTATGCAGCACACGAAGGAAGAGTAATAAGAGGGGAGAATGGACAGATGACACCATATAATCCGCCGGAAGGATATTTATATGATGATAATTCGGGTTTGTATTATTCGCAAATAATAGCAGCCGATGAGAACGGAACGGAAAGTCAGATTGTCACATGGTTTGATGTGCAAACCGGTGAATACAGTCAGGAAGTTTATCCAATTGATGAGAATACGAACTATGTCGATGATGAAGAGGATGACATAGAATATCTTGATGGATATAATACCGTTCAACCGCGCAAACAGAAGAAGCGACTTTCCAAAAAGGGAGTCATAACAGGTATAATCATTGGCGTTGTTATTTTGCTTGCCGTTTTAATAGTATTCTTTGTAAGAAACAGGGCGAATATTGACGATGCTATTTTAGATGACCAATCTGTTGAAGAACTAAATGAGACATCTGCGGAAGAAACGGAAGATTCGACAAATGACAGTTCGCAGGATACAGCATCGGAAACCGAAGGGAAAGTCACATATCCCGAAGAGACTGAAACGCAGGAATGGATACAAATGAGCGATGAAACTGCCAAGTATCCAAAGGCATCCAATATCGAAGACTATACTGTAATAATAGCCTATATTGATGCAACAAATGTTTCAAGTATTTCTGTTTTTGGAATAGGCGCGGCCGATAACCGATATTTGTGTAATCCCGATGGATATAAGGATGGGGATGTTCTGTACCGGTGGAGCGTCAGCCTTTCGGAACAGTGCAAACTTATCATGGAAGGGAAAGCTTACGATTGCGGAACTGAAAAAGTGTGGGAATATCCTTCTTTGGGATTCTTCTCGGCTCAACTTGTATATGAGAAAAACGGCGAAGAAACAGTTGAGGATATAGAATTTTCTTTGGGCGTTGATGATGTTGCGTTTATGAACTTTATCATACCTGAAGGTGTAGGAGTTGATTTGCCTGCACTTGGTGATGATGGGACTGATATGATGGAAGTTAGTAGTAAGATTGGACCATATGAATATAGTGGACATTATGCTCCTGCTTATGCCTATGTGGTTGAGGATCTCGAATATTACAAACCGTCAAATAAGCCTCACGAAGAAAGAACTCCGAAGTCTCATTCCAAAACGGACGAAGAATATGAAATGGAAAAGCTTGCAGAAGCAGCCGGTGGCGAATATGTCTTGGAAGATAGCGTCGCAGATTCGTATGCCAAATATATGGATGATGATTATTCCGGAGGTTTTACGGGCAGTCCGCAGGCCGGTTTGCCGGCAGCAGGCTTTTACAGATCTGATGATGGTTCCGTAACAATGGATATTATGGATGATGGATTGATTGCATATATTTCTGCCGATTCCATGAAATATGAGGGCTGGTATACGTATGATACAGAATATTCCGGCTATACCGATCAGGGAAGTCTGTATTATATCCATGTACATTTTGGTTCTCCTTCCGGTGAACTTACGATGGAATTGATAATTGATACGGAAGTATGCGGTGTTAACATCCTTTCGGGACCCGGTAAATACGGTGACGGATGGTTGTGGTTAGTTTAGGCTAAAGTATTTGAATAATTTGCCGATATATATGTCAGGAGAAGTGGGCATGGATGCATTTACATTTGGGTTGTAAGTGTGCCGTGCTCTTTTTCTTAACAAACCCTTTGAAAAACAGAGTGCTTTGCGGTATACTATATCAGGATTAAGATGCAATAATTGTGTGAAAGGGGAATCACCATGCTTTATTCAGATATAGGAATTGACCTTGGAACAGCCAGTATTTTGGTTTATGTCAGAGGCCGCGGAGTAGTTCTTAAAGAGCCTTCGGTTGTTGCTTTTGACAGAGATACAAATAAAATCAGAGCAATCGGAGAAGAAGCCAGATTGATGCTGGGTCGTACACCCGGCAATATTGTTGCGGTTCGTCCGCTTCGTCAGGGTGTTATCTCCGACTATACCGTTACGGAGAAAATGCTGAAGTATTTTATTCAGAAGGCAGTCGGTAGAAAGAATTTCCGTAAGCCTCGTATCAGCGTTTGTGTTCCGAGCGGTGTTACCGAAGTTGAGAAGAAAGCCGTTGAAGATGCTACATATCAGGCAGGCGCTCGATATGTTGAGATTATTGAGGAACCGATTGCAGCGGCAATCGGTGCAGGAATTGATATCAGCAAGCCCTGTGGCAACATGATTGTAGATATCGGTGGCGGAACAACGGATATCGCTGTTATTTCATTGGGCGGCACAGTTGTAAGTACATCTATTAAGGTTGCCGGCGATGATTTTGACGAATCCATTGTCAGATACATGCGTAAGAAGCATAACCTGATGATTGGCGATCGTACTGCAGAGGAATTGAAGATTAAGATCGGTACCGCATTTAAACGCCCGGAAGTGGACTATTTGGAAGTACGCGGACGTAACCTTGTAACGGGTCTTCCCAGAACAGTCAAGGTTTCTTCCGAAGAAACAGAAGAGGCGCTTCGTGAGCCTACGGCGCAGGTTGTGGAAGCGATTCACTCCGTATTGGAGAAAACACCTCCCGAACTTGCAGCGGATATTGCGGACCGTGGTATTGTTCTTACCGGCGGCGGAAGCTTGCTTCGCGGTTTGGAAGATCTGATAGCATACAAGACCGGTATCAACACGATGACGGCCGAAGACCCTATGACAGCGGTTGCTATCGGAACCGGTAAGTATGTTGAATTCCTTGCAGGTTATACGGAGACGGATTTGGATTAATCTGTTGGGAAAGGAAGGACTATGGTTAAAGGTTTATATACAGCCAGTACCGGAATGGTAAATGAACAGCGCAGGGTTGATATTTTGTCGAACAATTTGGCAAATGTATCTACTGCCGGATACAAGAAGGAAGGGACTACATCGGAAGCGTTTTCCGATGTTCTGGCACTGAAGATTAAAGATACGTCCGAACCCATGGCGGCTCGTCGCCTTGGCACGATGAATATGGGCGTCAAAATCGGTGAAGTATATACGGACTATAGTCAGGGATCTTTTCAGGAAACAGGTAATACGTTTGACCTTGCCATTTCGGGAAACGGTTTCTTTGCGGTTGACTTTACCGATAAGCAGGGAAACGGCATGGTGAAATATACCCGCGACGGTAATTTCACGTTGAATGTTGACGGTGACCTGGTCAATAAGAATGGGGATTATGTGCTGGATGCCCAGGGGAACCATATTTCTCTTGATCCTTTACATCCCGCTGATATTGACAGAACCGGAACGATTCGTCAGAACGGTGCGGTTGTTGCACAGATTCAGGTGACTGACTTTACAGATTATGATTATTTGGAGAAGTATGGCGAGAACTACTATACGCTTCTTCAGGGCGGTGAAGAGATTGAATCCGAAGCGCAGGTTTATTCCGGATATATAGAGACTTCCAACGTGCAGGCTGTACAGGAAATGGTTAGCCTGATTACTTATCAAAGGGCATACGAAACGAACCAGAAGATGATTCAGGCGTTTGACGAAACCCTTGATACAGCAGTCAATAATGTCGGCAAAGTGTAAGGAGGTAGGACATCATGGTTAGAGCTTTATGGACAGCAGCATCCGGTATGATTGCACAGCAGAATAATGTTGATACAATTGCCAATAATCTGGCAAATGTTAATACAACAGGATACAAGACAGAAGTGAATGAATTCAAGTCACTTCTGTACCAGGAACTTCAGACAAGGACGACTTCCGCAAACGGTGAACAGAAGCCTGTCGGTGCACAGGTGGGTTTGGGTGTCAGAAATGCGGCGATTACGAGCCAGTTTACGCAGGGAGCTTTTAATGCAACCGAATCTTCGACCAGTTTTGCGATTAATGGCCAGGGTTTCTTCGGTGTTCAGATGAATAATGAAGTAGTGTATACCCGAAACGGTACATTCCAGTTTTCGATTGGGGATACAGGAAATATCGTATTATGTACATCTGACGGATATCCTGTTTTGAACAAGAACGGCGCAGAGATTGTTCTTCCGCAGGGATATATAGCTTCCAAGGTGGAAGTGGATGCGAACGGACAGTTGTGGTATCCGGATGCAAATAATGTTTTGCAGCAGATTCCGAACATGCAGCTTGGTTTGTGGCAGTTCCAGAATCCTTCCGGATTGTATAAAATTGGTGATACACTATATCAGGTTACAGATGCATCCGGTGCTGCATTGAACGAAGCAACAAATGCGCAATTGGAGAAGTCCGAAGTCAGACAGGGCTATATAGAAGCATCCAACGTACAGGTTGCGGACGAGATGGTTAATCTGATTATTGCGCAGCGTGCGTATGAAATGAATTCCAAGGCAATTACTACTGCAGATACAATGATGCAGGAAGCCAACGAACTTAAGAGATAATGAACGTAGGGAGGTAGCAAATGGATATTAGTGCTCTTTACGGTGATTATATTAATCAGGCTACCAAAACTTCCAAGTCAACGACAGATGTGCAGCGGACATTGGGGAAAGATATGTCCGCGGCAAGCGATGACGAACTTTTGGAAGCGTGTAAGCAGTTTGAAGCATATTTTTATGAGCAGGTCTTCAAAGGGATGCAGGAAGCCATGGTTCCCAAGTCCGAAGAAGTCGATGCTTCCAATCAGACGCTCAGAGATTATTATAACGACAGCTTAATAGCGGAATATTCCAAGAGCGCGGCAAATCAGTCAGAAAATGGCTTGGCACAGATGCTTTATGAGCAGATGAAGAGAAATTACGAGCTATAAGTGCATGGAAGAATTAACCGGATTTATCGAACACATCATTTTTACGAATCCAAAGAATGGATACACGGTTTTTGATTTTATGACCGACACAGGAAGTATTACCTGTGTCGGCTCTTTGCATGCTCCTTCGGAGGGCGAGAATCTTGTATTGCGTGGTGAATACACGACACATGCTACGTACGGAAGGCAATTTTCGGTTAATTCATATGACTCCATAATTCCTACCGGACTTTTGGCTATACGCCGGTACCTCGGCTCCGGCCTTATTAAGGGTGTGGGAGATGCCCTTGCGGGCAAAATCGTGGACATGTTCGGTGAAGATACGTTTCGAGTAATTGAAGAAGAACCGGAACTGCTGGTGCGTGTAAAAGGAATCAGTGAGCGTAAGGCAAGGGAAATTGCAATTTCCGTATTGGAGAAGCAGGAATTGCGCAGAGTCATGCTGTTCTTGCAAGATTATGGCATATCGAATACGCTTGCCATGAAGATATATCGGAAATACGGATATACCGTATTTGATATCATGAAAAGCAATCCGTATAAAATGGCGGAAGATATTGAAGGGGTAGGATTTAAGAAAGCGGATGAGATTGCTCTATACGGCGGCATTGCAAGAGATTCCGAATTCCGTATATCCTGCGGTATTCTCTACTGCTTGCAGGGAGCGGCTGCTGAAGGACATTGCTATTTATCGGAAGAAATATTATTGTCCCGTGCGGCCGAATTGCTGGAGGTGGATCGGGAACTTGTGGATGTTCAGATGCATAATCTGGCTATGGAACGCAAGATTATTGTCAAAGTAATCGGCGAAGAAGTCCGTGTATACAGCAACGTATTTTATTATATGGAATTGGGCTGCGCACGGCGACTTTTGGATCTGAACATTTCATTTGAAACGGATGAAATTCGTGAAAAGGCCTTTTTGCAGGTGCTTGCTTCGGAAGATGATTTGTATTTGGATGAGATGCAACAGGAAGCGGTTATGGCTTCTGTACAGAATGGTGTAACGATTATTACCGGTGGACCGGGAACCGGAAAAACAACGACAATTAATCGAATTCTTCAGTATTTTTCGGCGAAGGGTGCGGATATTTTATTGGCGGCTCCGACCGGCCGTGCAGCAAAGAGAATGACTGAGGCGACCGGTTACGAAGCATCGACCATTCAGCGTATGCTTGGCCTTAAGGCATCTCTTTCCGAAGAAGACAGTCGTTCATTCGGATACGACAAGAATGAGGATAATCCTTTGGAAGCGGATATTATCGTTATAGACGAAATGTCTATGGTTGATTTGCCGCTTATGAATGCCTTATTAAAGGCTGTTTTGCCCGGTACACGTCTCGTACTTGTCGGAGATATTAATCAGTTACCGTCTGTGGGCCCGGGTACGGTTTTGAAAGATTTGATTGCCTCGGGGGCTTTTACGGTTGTATCGCTCGTGAAGATATTCAGGCAGGATGAACAGAGCGATATTATTATGAATGCTCATATGATCAATAAAGGACAGATGCCGGATCTTTCGAAGGAAAGTAAGGATTTCTTTTTCCTTTCGAGAAATGATGTAAATGTGATATTGAAACATATGCTTTTGCTTATTATGGAGAAGTTGCCGAAATATGTTCATGCGAAAGCGTCTGATATCCAGGTGCTGACTCCGATGCGTAAGGGAACTCTCGGTGTTGAAAACCTGAATTTGATTTTGCAGAAATACCTCAATCCGCCGTCGCCCGATAAGAAAGAAAAAGAATTTTCGGATGTGACTTTCCGCGAAGGCGATAAGGTAATGCAAATAAAGAATAATTATCAGCTGACATGGGAAGTGCGTGGCAAATACGGTATTCCCGTTGACAGCGGAAGCGGTGTTTTTAACGGAGATGTCGGAATAATCCAGCGAATCGATTCGTATTCGGAGACAATGGAAATAATGTATGAAGATAATCATTGCGTGTCGTATCCGTTCCACCAGCTGGATGAGTTGGAACTTGCATACGCCGTTACGATTCACAAGTCTCAGGGAAGCGAATATCCGGCCGTTGTGATGCCGCTTTTGTCCGGCCCAAAGCAGCTTTTGAATCGAAATCTTTTGTATACTGCCGTAACACGAGCCAAATCCTGCGTGTTAATTTTGGGAAGCCTTGAAACAATCGAGCAGATGGTTTCCAATGAAGATGAGCAGAAGAGATATACAGGTCTTAAGGAGTGTATTGAAGAAGTATTACATGTCTGAATTTGTATCCCACATTCTGGATTTTATATTTCCGCCGCGATGCCCTTTGTGTAATGAGATTATTATACCGAAGGGCCGCGAGGCATGCCCTGCGTGTTTGCCCAATTTGTCATATGTGGATGAACCGTTTTGCTTAAAATGCGGTAAACCGTTGGATGAAGTGGGTATGGCACTTTGTAATGACTGCCGGAACACACATCATCTTTTTAGACAAAGTCGCAGCCCGTTCGTATATAATGATGCAATGCGAATCAGCATCTATCGTTTTAAATATAACGGACGGCGTGAATATGCGGCATTTTACGGCGAACAGATTGTTCGAAAATTAGGAGATTATATTACCGGAATACATGCCGATGCGATTATTCCCGTTCCGTTGTATAAGGATAAGGAGAGAAAGAGGGGATTTAATCAGGCATATCTTTTGGCGAAGGAGATATCCAAACGAACCGGAATTCCGTGCTATGAGCATTTCGTAGTGCGTATCCGCAATACAAAAGTCATGAAGGACTTAAGCGGCAGTGAGCGCCAAAATAATTTGAAAAAGGCTTTTATTACCAAGGAAAATAGTGTAAAATTGAAGAGAATTATTGTGGTGGATGATATCTATACCACCGGCAGTACTATGGATGCCGTTGCCGAAGCACTCATTTCATCGGGTGTTCAAGATGTGTACGGTATTACTTTGTGTATCGGGAAAATGTAGCACGATAGTATTTGCATAATATACCAAGAAATGGAGAGATCAGACTATGAACGTTAGAAATTGTAAGATGTGCGGTCGTTTGTTCAATTATATTGCAGGTGCTCCTGTATGCCCTGCCTGCAAAGAAGAACTGGAGAACAAGTTCCAGGAAGTTAAGAAATATATTCAGGATAATCGTAATGTTTCTGTGAAACAGGTTTCCGAGGAATGTGATGTTGATGAGGCACTGATTCGTCAGTGGGTTCGTGAGGAGAGACTCATATTTGCGGAAGGTTCCGTTTCGGGTATTTGCTGTGAGAAGTGCGGTGCTGCCATTATGACAGGTAAGTATTGTGACCGTTGCAAGAATGATATGATTAGTACTCTTTCAAATGCCGGACGCAGACCCGTTCATGAGCAGCCCAAAGTTCAGAAGACAACGCATGAGAACAAGATGCGTTTCCTGAATAACTAGTTTTGCTTTGTTTTGGTATCGAGGATTTGTATGCTTAACGAAGAGAAGATTCGTATTATGACCCGTCTGGCTGCTTATGAAGAGCATGAGGGTAAAAAGGATGTTGCTACCAGAAATTATTTCCGTGGCGACTACATAAGCTTTAATTTATTGAAATCCGCTATCTATGCCACCGTTGGGTTTGCCCTGGCGGTGGTACTGTATGTATTGTATGATTTTCAAAATTTTCTTGAAGAATTCTATAAGATGGATATCGTGGAATTCTTACAGGGTATTTTGGGGAAATATATTCTTGTGATGGCGATTTATCTTGTTATTTCGTACTTTGTATATTCGTATCGATATAGCAAGGCGAAGAGACATATTAAGAGTTATCAGTCTCATCTGAAGACGTTGATTCGTATGTACGGAAATGAGAACCGTCGCATGTAATTATGATCCAAGGAGAATCGTTTTATTATGAATACCTTATTGGTTTGGAAGCATCGTTTGGCACTTATATTTTCGCGGTATGAAGTTTATTTTTCTGTCGCATTGAAATTTTTGGCGATGCTTGTTGCACTTATTTGCATTAATAAGAATATCGGCTTCATGTCAAAGCTCAAGAATCCCGCTATTGTATTGATTCTGTCTTTGCTTTGTTCATTTCTTCCCGCGAATGTTATTGTGCTTGTATGCGGTCTTGTGATTGTGGCACATGTATATGCGCTGTCGCTGGAATGTGCGGTTGTGGTACTGATTATTTTTATGATTATGTATGCTTTCTATTTCCGCTTTACTCCGAAGGATGTTATTGCAGCGATTTTGACACCGATATGTTGTTCTTTGCATTTGCCGTATGTTATGCCTCTTGCGATGGGCTTTGTCGGAACTCCGCTTTCGTCCATTTCGGTTGGCTGCGGAACAGTTACTTACTATATAGTTCGTTATATCAGTGATCATCAGGAGGCGTTGGCATCGGGCGGCAAGATTGAAGTGGAGAGTGCTCTGTCCGGATTTAAGGGAATTATCGACGGTCTTTTGAAGAACGATGAGATGGTACTTATGGTTGCGGCGGCTGCCGTAACAATCATTATTGTTTATGTGATTCGTAAGCTTCCGGTGAATTACTCCTGGAAAATCGCATTGGGCGTAGGTGCAGTTGTTGACCTTTTGGTTGTACTGATCGGCGGAGCAATTCTGGATGTGTCGGTCGGCGCTGTTGGTGCATTTTTCGGCATGATTGCTTCCGTATTGATTGTTTTGGTTTTGCAATTCTTTATTTTCAATGTGGACTATGCAAGAGCCGAAAGTGTTCAGTTCGAAGATGACGATTATTATTACTATGTAAAAGCCATTCCGAAGGTATATTTGGAAGCACCCAACTCGGGCGCACGTGTTCGTAAAATGAATGCGGTCAATTCACGTAAGGCAGCAGATGACGAATACGATTATTATGATGAAGTGGAAGAATAAAGGTACATGGAACAGATTATTGATCGATTAATTACATTTACAGATCAATACTTGATGCGGATGACTTTCCCGCAGATTAAATGGACGGATATTGTTGAGATTCTGATCCTTTCTGTTTTGATATACAGATTTTTGACGTGGGTAAAGGATACAAAGGCATTTTCCCTCTTAAAGGGTTTGGGTGTTATTGCGGTATTCTGTCTGATTGCCGCATTGTTTAACATGACAACAATTCTGTGGATTGTTAAGAATGTTATCGGGGTAGCTCTTACCGCGTTAATTGTTGTGTTCCAGCCGGAACTCAGACGTGCACTTGAGCAGCTTGGTAAACGTAAAGTATTTCCTTCCCTGTTCAAATTCGACACTTCACATGTTACCGATGAGCGTTTTTCCGATCGTACCATTAATGAGATTATTAAGGCATCTTATGAAATGGGACGTGCCAAGACGGGGGCGCTTATTGTTATAGCACAGAACGATAATCTGTCGGATTATGAGAAGACAGGTATTCGTATCGATGCTGAAGTTTCCAGCCAGTTGTTTATCAATATTTTTGAGCATAATACACCGCTTCATGACGGTGCTGTTATTGTGTCCGGAGACAGAATTGTGTCCGCGACTTGTTATTTGCCGTTGTCCGAGAATATGGGACTCAGCAAGGAACTGGGTACACGACACAGAGCCGGCGTTGGTGTTTCCGAAGTGACGGATTCCATGACGGTAATCGTTTCGGAAGAGACCGGTCGTGTGTCTATTGCATATAAGGGCGAACTGATTCCCAACGTAGATGCGGATGTGTTGCGTGAAAAGCTTCAGCTTGTACAGAATAAAATAGTGGAAGACAGCAAGGTAGTGTCTTTCCTGAAAGGAAGGTCGAAGAATGAAAAACAATAATTTCGTCAGAAACCTTCTGATCAGAGCAGCATCTGTTGCGATTGCGTTTGTTCTGTGGTTGGTTGTTATTAATGTGGATGATCCTTCTATCAGTAGAACTTTTACAGGAATAGAAGTATCGATAATTAACACGAATGTTTTGGCAAAAGAGAATAAGTGCTTCGAGTTGCTGAGTAATAATACCATTAATGTTACGGTTACGGCGAAGCGTTCTATTTTGGACGGCTTGTCACGAAGCGATATTTCTGCGGTTGCCGACATGAAGGAACTGACTTTTATGAATTCGGTTCCCATCGTCCTTTCGGTGGCTGACAAGAATGACCGAATCGAGTCTGTTACGACGCGTACTCCGAATCTGAAGGTATCTGTTGAAGATGTGATTGAAAAGACGGTAGATGTTTCCATTGCGGTAAACGGTGAACCGAAAAAGGGCTATCTGCTGCACAAGGCGGAACCGAATGTTTCCACAATCAAAGTCATGGGCCCGAAGTCTCTTGTTGACAGAGTTCATACAGCTCTTTTGGGCATGGATATTTCCGGCGTCAGTGAAGACTATTCCGCGAATGTATCTCCGTTGCTGATTGACAGTGAAGGAGAAGCGGTTGATGACGAGAGATTGTCTTTGAACAAGAATTCCGTATCGGTTGATATGACCGTATATGAGATTAAAGAAATTCCCGTTACGAGCAGTGCGTCGGGTAATCCTGCACCGGGATTCGGTATATCCGGTGTGATTACCACTTCTCCGTCCAGCGTATTTATCGCCGGTGAGGGAGAGACTTTTGATGATATGAATGTAATATATATTCCGGCAGACGAAGTACGTGTTGACGGTGTTGTTTCCAACGCTCAGCACACGGTAGATATTTCTGATTATCTCCCGACCAATGTGGTATATGCGGATTCAGAGTTTGACGGTATGGTTACCGTTGATGTTGAGATTCTTCCGCTTGTTAAGAAGATTATTACCGTTCCGACCACCAATATTTCTGTGGATAATGTTCCCGAAGGCTATATCGCGCATGTTGCCGATCCGTCGGGTGTCAGAGAAATAGAAATTCAAGGTCTCGGAGATACGTTTGACAGATTTGAAGGTGTATTGGCTATCGGTGTGATTGATGCATCCAAGGTTTCCCCGAGGGATCCTTCGATAGAGATTCTGGAAGGCGGTATTCCGACAGGATTGTGTGACGGTGAAGTTGTATTTGCATTCCCGGCCGGTATTTCAACTACCTCACCGCTATATCTGGAAGTGGTTGTGGAGCACGTGGGGACTGATGTAAATGTGACGGCCGGTGCCGCTGTACCTACGGAATAGTGATTTTCCTTTTTATTGTTTTTTGATGGGATTGTTGCTATAATAAAAATGATCTGTGAGGATTGGGGTTATTTGAACACGGAGGAGTTCTTCTGATGGTTAGCCGCAAGGTTATTATTAAAAATCCAACAGGCCTACATGTTAGGCCCGCAGGCATCCTATGTAAGGAAGCAATGCAGTTTAAATCATTAATTACATTTACTTTTCGTGATAATACGGCAAATGCTAAGAGCGTATTAAGTGTTTTAGGTGCCTGTGTTAAGTGTGGCGACGAGATTGAATTTGTGTGTGAAGGCGAGGATGAAGAAGAGGCCCTTCGTACACTTGTTACCGCAGTTGAGAACGGGTTGGGTGAATAATTATTTATTTCTTATGCTTTTAAAGGGTTTCCGTTGGGAGCCCTTTTAATTTATATATAAATATTAGGAGGAACGATTATGCTGAATTACAAACGTTACAAAAAGAATCCTGTTGTGGACTATCCGCAGAGACAGTGGCCGAACCGAGAGATTGAAAAAGCTCCCATATGGTGCAGTGTTGATCTACGAGATGGTAACCAGGCGCTAATCGATCCTATGATTGTCGAAGAGAAGATTGAATTCTTCCAGATGCTTATAGCCATGGGCTTTAAGGAAATCGAAATCGGATTTCCCGCTGCATCACAGATAGAGTATGACTTTTTGCGTCAGCTTGTTGAACGTAAATTGATTCCCGATGATGTATGGGTGCAGGTTCTTTCGCAGTGCAGAGAAGAGCAGATTATCAAAACATTTGAATCTGTGCAAGGAATAAAGAATGTGGTATTCCATATTTACAATTCCACATCTACTTTGCAAAGAGATGTTGTATTCCATAAAGATATGCCCGAGATTATTGATATTGCCATTCAGGGAACCCGTTGGGTGAAGCAGTACGGAAAAGATTTCGACGGCAATTTGATGCTTGAGTATTCACCGGAGAGTTTCACGGGTACGGAATTGGAATTTGCACTTGATATTTGCACGGCTGTTCAGAAAGAATGGGGTGCTACAAAAGAGAAGCCGATTATTATTAATTTGCCCGCTACGGTGGAGATGAATACGCCGAATGTTTATGCCGACCAGATTGAATGGATGAATACGCATTTCGAAGATCGTGACAGTATTATTCTGAGTGTGCATCCGCATAATGATCGCGGAACCGGTATTGCAGCGACGGAATTGGCTCTTTTGGCCGGCGCAGATCGTGTGGAAGGAACATTGTTCGGAAACGGTGAGCGTACAGGTAACATTGATATGCTTACGGTTGCGTATAATATGTTTTCACAGGGAATTGATCCGAAGTTAAATATTGAACATATTAATGATTATATCGAAGTATATGAGCGTTGCTGCAAGATGAAGATTGACCCCAGACATCCGTATGCCGGCAAGTTGGTATTTACTGCATTTTCCGGTTCGCATCAGGATGCCATTAATAAAGGTGTAAATGCCATGAAGGAGCGTCAGTCCGAGATTTGGCAGGTCCCGTATCTTCCGATTGATCCGGCAGATATCGGCAGAGAATATGAGCCGATTGTTCGTATTAATTCACAGTCCGGCAAAGGCGGTGTTGCATTTGTTATGGATACATACTTCGGATATAAGCTTCCGAAGGGAATGCATAAGGAATTTGCCAACATTATTCAGGCATTGTCTGAGAAGCAGGGTGAAGTATCTCCGAATGAAATTATGGATGCCTTCAGCGCAAATTATATTGAGCAGAAGGAGCCTTTGCACTTCCGTAAGTTGAAGGTGGATGATAAGAGCGATTCGATTGATTCCGGATTTGATACACATATTGTTCTCACATATACGAAGAACGGTGTGGAAGGATGCTTCGAAGCAGTCGGAAACGGTCCTATCGATGCTGTACAGCGCGGTGTTCGTGAGAATCTGAATATTGATATTAAGGTTCTTGATTACGAAGAGCATGCTTTGCAGGGTGGTTCCAATGCGGAAGCAGCGGCATACATTCATTTGCTTGATGCGGATGAAGGCAGAGTTACATACGGCGTAGGCGTAAGCTCCAATATTACGAGAGCGTCCGTTCGTGCGATTTTCTCAGCAATAAACAGATTGGGCTTGGTAAAATAATATGATGGCTTCTGTTGTTTACCCATTGTTACATAATCGCCTTCTGATTGCGGCGTTTTTTGGTTATTTTTCCGCACAGGTGGTTAAGGTGATTATTGAAGCATTTATGGGGCGCAAATTTTCTCTGCTACGATTATGGAGCGGAAACGGCGGGATGCCGTCATCACATTCATCAACGGTTTGCGCAATGGCGCTTACGGCATTTCTGGAGTACGGAGCGGGTTCTTCGGAAGCGGCAATCACGTTTATATTTGCGATTGTTGTAATGACAGATGCCCGAGGCGTACGACGTGAAACGGGTAATCAGGCTGTTGTATTGAATCAGATGATGGAATTCTTTCGGAATATGTCCGCAGATTCTCCGCGTCCGCAATTTTCGCAGGAGAAGCTGAAAGAATTAATCGGACATACGCCTCTTCAGGTGTTTGTCGGTGCGGTACAGGGCATTATTGTTGCTTTGCTCTATTACTATTTCTTCTGAATTGTCCGATATAAATGGTATGTGCTGTTTGGCGGAAATAGTAAATTTGTTTCTTTCTGCCAGAAATGAATAGTATATATTGCATGAGCCTGATTGATGAAAGAGAGAAAAATATGATTGATACTCAAAAGGAAATGGGAATTATAGCGTTTTGCAAATTCTTTCAGAATATACCGGAAGATTTGGATGTAGCTTTGGGCGTTGTTGAAGAAGCAGTTGGCTCGATAGCTGAAGAGTATCATGTCGGGATGTATCAGATGGGTATTTTTTGCCCGCAATCCGAATTGGATTCGCAAGGTTTGAATGATACCAAGGTGTTTTATCATTCGCCCAAGGGATATGCTGCGGATGGTATTTCCGAGGAGTATGTTTTGAGCGGCCGTAACAAGGCCTTTTTCAACGCATATCCGGAAACGGAATATACGTGGAGCGAAGATGAAGAAACTATTCTTCACTTTACTTTTGAACAGTGCGCGCAATTCGTTTCCCGTGTTCGAATGAACAGTCTGTTATGCAATGTTGAATTTACCGATTCGCTGACGCGTATTCCCAATACTCCGGGACTTATGCGTCATATTACTAAGTTGCAGACGAAGAATCAATTCAAGAATTACGCAGCCGTATTTTTTAATATTAAAGGATTTATCTATATTAATCAGCAGTTTTCTCCCCGCGTCGGAGATATCGTATTGAAACGATACGGATCGATTCTGGTGTCGATGAATCGTGATGATGAATTTGTTGCCAGACTGGGTGGCGATAATTTCTTTTCTCTTGTTGAGAAAAGTCATTTGACCGAGTACCTTGATACCATTAAAGATATAGAACTGTCCGTAAATGTCGGCTCCATGGATCATGTTTTCCATATTCGTGTGAATGCCGGAGTATTTTTGATTGAATCGTATCATTCATTTGCGGATGTAATGAACGGTTCTGCTGTTGCAATGAATATGGCGAAACAGTCGGGACGTCAGAACATTATTTTCTTTGAAAACTTTATGCAGGAGAGAATTCGTTTTGAAAAAGAAGTGGAGAATTCTTTCCCGATGGCTCTTGAGCAGAAACGTTTTATCGTATACTACCAACCCAAAGTAAATACTGATACGATGGAATTGGTGGGCTGCGAAGCTTTGGCACGTTGGAATAACAATAATGAGATTATTCCGCCTAGTAAATTTGTACCTATTCTGGAACGATCCGGTAATATTTCCGCGCTTGACTTTTATATATTGAACAGAGTATGCGAAGATATACGCGGATGGCTCAATCGTGGACTGGATCCGGTCAGAGTGTCGGTGAATTTCTCCAGTCATCATATACGTGACGATAATCTGGCGCAGGAGATTATGAGCATTATTGAACATAATCATATTGATCCCCGATATTTGGAGATTGAACTTACGGAGACTGCATGGTATGAGGACATGGATGCACTCAAGCGTTTTGTGAAGATTCTTCATGAACATTCGATTAAAGTGTCTTTGGATGATTTCGGAACGGGATATTCTTCACTTAATCTTTTAAAAGATGTTCCGGTAGATATTCTGAAAATTGATAAATCTTTTGTGGATAATATTACAGATGATACCAAGTACGATTCTATGGTTGTGGAAGCTATTGTACATATGGCCAAGAAAATAGGTATCGAGATTATTGCCGAAGGTGTTGAAACCAAGTTGCAATGTGAAAAATTGTCTGAACTGGGCTGTAATCTGATTCAGGGATTCTACTTTGATAAGCCGATGCCTCATGGCGTACTTACCGCCAAACTGTCAGACAAGAAATTGTATATGATATAAGAAATTGTATATGATATAAGCCTTGTATTGCATTATAAGGATATAAGAAAACGCCCGCGAGTGCGGGCGTTTTCTAGTGTTACAATGTTTATTTCAGATATTCTCTGATGGCATCCTGCCATTCGGCAAATTGATATCCGCCAGTTAATTTGAACATATAGTTTTCCAGAACGGAATATGCAGGGCGATCGGCACTTTGCGGATTCATTTCTTTGTATTGTGCACTTGTAACAGGATTAACCACGGTGGATTTGCCTGCAAGCCGGAAAATCTCTTTAGTGAAATCAGCCCAACTGCACATTCCTTCACATGTTCCGTGATATAAACCGTAGTTTTCTGTCGGAACGAGCGATGCGACCGCTTTGGCAAGTTCGGTTGCGCTGGTCGGAGAGCCGACCTGATCGTTAACGACACTTACGGTATCGTGACTTTCCGACAGGCGAAGCATTGTCTTCACAAAATTCTTGCCGTCGCCGTAGAGCCATGCGGTTCTGATGATAAAGAAGTGATTGGCAAATTGTTTCACAAATTCTTCGCCGGCCAATTTGGTGATTCCGTACATTGCCTTCGGAGCAGGTTTGTCAAATTCCGTATAGGGGACGCATCCGTCTCCGGAGAATACGTAGTCTGTGGAAATATGAATAAGTTTGGCGTTTGTTTCGGTAGCGGCAATGCTTAAGTTGCGCGGCCCCAAGGCATTAATCTTGTATGCGAGATCTTTCTGAACTTCGCACAAATCAACGGCCGTATGTGCGGCACAGTTGATGATGGCATAAGGATTTACTTCGCGAACAAATTTCATGACGCTGTCAAGATTCGTGATGTCCAACGACGGGATTCCGTCTACGCCAAAGTCCGTGTTGACCAGTTCATACTCGGTATTGTTTTCATAAACCTGATTTACGGCACGACCCAATTGGCCGTTGCAGCCTGTTACAATGATTTTCTTCATAAATTCGCTCCTTAGAGAAGGGGAAAGTTTTGCGCATGCGCACAAATCTCTCGGTTTTGAAAATATTAGTGTGAAAAAGCACGCGCACAGTATATTATATAGTTATGTTTGCGTGTGACTTTTGCCTTATATCAGTATAATGTTTTTATATATGAAATGCAATTTTGAATAATTGAAATGTCGCATTCTTAAGGCAGCTGTCATGTGATGTTTACCGCGTGTGAACAATGAAGAATTACGAACGTTTTTATGAATGGCTCGGGGAATGGTTTGCGAAAGTTTTTGTGCTAATGGTAAGTAGCTGGGAGTAATGTTTATGAAAGATTTTGTTGCGAAGTATAAGTCTGTTTTGCCGGCAGTGTTTGTCGGACTGATTCATACAGGAATTACATTTGTTACGGATCGATATATGTTTTCGTTCCCTGCGCCGGATGCGGAACACTATGATTTGTTTCTTATGGATTATATCTTGTGCAAGCTGATTGTATGTGTATTTCTGTCATATACATATTACTATCTGTGCAAGATGATTGTGTCGAAAACGGTTAATCGGGGAACGTTGTGGCAGATTATTCGAAATGCCCTGCCGTATTTGCTGGTTATCGTTGCTGTGTGTGCATTCAAACTTCGTGAAGGATATCTGAGCAACGATGAGGTTTCGATTGTACAGTCTGCTCTCAAATTCGAGCATAATACATGGTTTTCTTATCTTACGGTGTATTTTTACATTGTATCATTAATGATTATTCCGAATTATTACGGTCCGATTTTTATGAAGTTGCTGATAGAGTTTCTGACGGTCGGCTATGTTGTATATCGTTTCCGTAAGCATTTTTCACAAAAGTGGGGTTATGTTTCGTACGGCTTGTTTTTGCTGTATCCTGTTCTGGCGTACACGACAAGTGCTCATCGTTTGCCCATCTATTTTCTGCTATATCTGTTTTTGTTTACCAAGCTGATATTTGATGCGGCCGAGCATCATGAACTTTCCTATAAGGAAGGTGGGTGGATGCTGTTTTTGTCATGTATCCTGACGCAGTGGCGAACAGAAGGAATATATCTGGCTGTACTGTTCCCCATACTTCTGTTTATTGCATACTCGAATATCCGCAGTAAGCGTTTGGTAATTCTTACGATTGTGACCGCCATTTTGATGCAGTATTGCATATCAATTCCGCAAAACGGTTTGACTGCGAAAGGACTGGACGATGCAGCGAATGATCGAATGAAACCGTTTTATGCGTATACCATTGTCAATATGTGCAGAAATGGATTGGATCGAACGAAGAATGCCGAGGATTTGGCAATCGTTGATGCCTATTTGTCGATGGAGAGGATTGATGCAATTAATGAACACTACATGGATATTAACTATGAAGATGTATTGATATTGTATGATCCGGATTATATCGGTGTACGTCCGGAGGCCGGCGTGACTGAATTTGTTGCGTATTCCGACGCATGCAAACGTATCTTTATTCATAATCCCGATGTGTTTATTAAGACAAGGATCGGGGCTTTTTGTTATGCTGCATTGCCGTATCATATTGATGCTTCCGCCGGAATTGTATCTTTGGTTGTCAGTGTGGTAAAGACTGTGATGTATAACCTGTTTATTCCGCTTCTCATCATTCTTTTTATATGTGTATGGTCGTTGATTAAGAAAAAATGGGTGGATTTCTTTGTGACAGGTGGTCTTCTGGCACATTGGTTCATTGTGTTTATTCTCGCACCCGCATCTTATTTCAAATACTATTTTCCTGTCTATATTATGGCGTATTTCTATGTGATGTATTTGCTGGTGTATATGATATGCCATAAGAGTAAAGCGCATGAGTGATGACATGAATCATGTTGCCGTCACCTCGAGCGTGTTCGATTTCGCAGCCTGTAGAAGAGGCGTGAAATTGCCGAACGTGCTCGAGGCAAAGGGGCAAAGCGCCCGGATGGCGCTTTGGGCCGAAAATGTACAGGATGTACATTTGTAGGCGACCTGTATATTAAGAACATCGTGGCAGCAGGTCCGTTGCAATTTCCACCGAGTCTACACAGCAAGAAAGCGAATGCGCCTCTGGGGGAGGCGTTTGCGTAGGGTACGGCATTTCAAGTTGTTTATGCTTGGCAAGAAAGCGAATGCATCCCGAGGGGGGAGGCGTTTGCGTAGGGTACGGCATTTCAAGTTGTTTATGCTTGGCAAGAAAGCGAAAGCGTTCCGAGGGGGAGGCGTTTTAGTGGGAGTTTGGCGGCACGTACCGATAAGAAACAAGATTTTGGAAATTTTATCGGTATAAAATTTGTCATTTTAAGCTGGCTGTACCGATAAGAAACGAGATTTTGGAAATTTTATCGGTAAAAAATTTGTTATTTTAAGCTGGTTGTACCGATAAGAAATACGTTTTTGAAAATCTTATCGGTACGAGGCTTGATTTCCGGGGAAAAAAGTACCGATAAGAAATGCGTTTTTGGAAATCTTATCGGTACGAGGCTTGATTTTCCGAGAAAAAAGTACCGATAAGAAATGCGTTTTTGGAAATCTTATCGGTATGAAGGCAATTTTTCCGAGCGGGTCGTACTGATAAAGAGGCTATTTTTGGAAATCTTATCGGTACAAACTATGCTTTTCGGGTTATAGGGCATGTTCGATTTCGCAGCCTACGGTGTTGCATAGAACTCCTGCATTGCATAGAACCCCTGCATTGCACAGAGCTCCCTGCATTGCATTTCCCTTGTATAATAGGCGGGTTTACGGTATAATGTTTCAAGGTATGCGCAGAAAGAATATTTTTTGCGTGTGTTTGTATGTGATTAATCAGAAGAGGTGAAATATATGAGAAATGTTGCACTTATAACAGGTATTACCGGACAGGATGGTTCCTATTTGGCAGAGCTTCTGCTGGAGAAAGGTTATGAGGTTCATGGAATTATCCGTCGCCATTCCAGCATCAGTACTGATCGTATCGATCACTTGTATTATGACCGTGAGATTCGCGACAAATCATTGTTTTTGCATCATGGCGATATGACGGATTCCAGTAATTTGAATCGTTTGATTGAAGAGATTCAGCCTACCGAGATTTATAATCTTGCAGCACAGTCTCATGTTGCCGTTTCTTTTGAAGTGCCCGAGTATACAGCAGAAACAACCGGAATCGGTACACTTCGTATTTTGGATGCCATCAAGAAGACCGGTGTTAAATGTAAGTTCTACCAGGCTTCCACATCCGAATTGTTTGGCGGTTTGCCGGAGACTGCTCCTCAGAGCGAGAAGACACCGTTTTATCCGAAGAGCCCGTACGGTGCCGCGAAGCTTTATGCGTACTGGATTACGGTTAATTACCGCGAAGCATATAATTTGTTTGCTTGTAACGGTATTTTATTCAATCATGAATCTCCCAGACGAGGAGAAACATTCGTTACACGTAAAATCACACGTGCCGTTGCATCAATTATGGCGGATGAAAGAGAAAAGCTTTCTCTTGGTAATTTGAATGCAAAGCGTGACTGGGGATTCGCCGGTGACTATGTAGAAGGTATGTGGAGAATTCTGCAGCAGGATAAGCCCGGAGATTATGTATTGGCAACAAATGAGACCCATACGGTTCGTGAATTTGTTGAGTTGGCATTTAAGGAAGTCGGTATTGATATTGAGTGGAAGGGAACCGGTGTTTCCGAAAAAGGTTACGATAAGAAGACCGGCCGTCTGTTGGTAGATGTTAATCCCAGATATTTCCGTCCTGCAGAAGTTGAGTTTTTGTGGGGTGACTGTTCCAAGGCCGAGAAAGAACTTGGCTGGAAGAGAAAGGTGGATTTCCCGCATCTTGTTGGAATGATGGTTGACTCAGATATGCGTCAGATCGCAGGTATGAGTTCGGAGGAATATCGCAACCTTCACAATTGATGAGTTCAGATGAATATCGCAACCTTCACAATTGATGATTGCAGAGGATTCATAAATAATCAGTGTGATTTATTTTGATTCCGTTTTGGCGGAATCGTTTGGAGGCAAATCATGGAAAAGAATGCAAAGATTTTTGTTGCGGGACATAGAGGACTGGTAGGTTCAGCGATTGTACGAAACCTTCAATCCAAAGGATATACTAATATTATCGGAAGAACGCATAAGGAATTGGATCTTACGAATCAGCAGGCCGTTCGTGCATTCTTTGAAGAAGAGAAGCCCGAATATGTTGTTTTGGCAGCTGCCAAGGTCGGCGGAATTAATGCCAATAATACATCTCCTGCAGATTTTGCTTATGAAAATATGCAGATTCAGTGCAATGTGATTAAATGTGCACATGATTTCGGAGTTAAGAAGTTACTCTTTTTGGGAAGCACATGCATTTATCCGAGAATGGCTCCGCAGCCGATTCCGGAGGGTGCGCTTTTGACAGGACCGTTGGAAACTACGAATGAAGCGTATGCCATTGCCAAGATATCAGGTTTGCTGATGTGCAGATTCTTTAAGAGACAGTACGGCGATAATTTTATCAGCTGTATGCCGACGAATTTGTACGGACCGCATGACAATTACGATTTGAATAATTCGCATGTTATGCCGGCGATGATTCGCAAATTCCACGAAGCCAAAGTAAACAATGCACCTTTCGTTGAACTGTGGGGAACAGGTTCACCGTTGCGTGAGTTTTTGTATGTGGATGATATGGCTGATGCTTGTGTATTTCTGTTGGAGAATTATGACGGTGAGCAGCATGTAAATATCGGTACGGGTGTTGAGGTAACGATCAAGGAATTGGCGGAGACCGTACAGAAGACCGTAGGATATACAGGAGAGATTCATTGGAATTCGGATATGCCGGACGGAACACCCAGAAAGCTTACGGATGTTTCCTATCTGCATTCACTTGGCTGGAAGCATAAGATTGACCTTGAAGAAGGCGTGAAACTGGCATACGACTGGTTTGCAGAGAATATTCAGGATGCAAAACTTTAAATGTTTTGAAACATTACGTTTATGATTCAGGAATTATTTGGCAAATTAATTGATACGTTTGAGTTGTACAGAGGCACAGGAAAGATTCTTGTGCTTTTTGTGCTTGCATTGGCTGTTATTTTTGCGTTGCGTAAAGAGTCCGCAAAGGATGATGCCGTACGGCTTCCTTTGTGGTCTTTTCTGCTTATGGGCGTAAATACTGTTGCATTTGCCGTAGCTCGTGTCGGGAAAATGATTTTTGATAAATTCTTCGAAAAGTCACACACCGAGCGTATTCTGAAAATACTTGCGGCATTAGTTTTGCTTTACTGCATTTCGATTTCGGGAATCAGAATGCTTTCGGGTGACTTTCTCTCTCCGGCAGAGAATTCCATGCATATTCCGCAGAAATATGTGGATGTAATGGACGAACTGTTGTCCCTGGAAGATAATCCCGCGGTTCTTGCCGAACCGTCGTTTATGAAGTATTTCCCGGTGTATTCATCGCGCTTTGTTCCTATGTATGTTTATCCCAACCATGGTGATTTGTCTCTATTGCGTGAAGACGATCGTGATGCCTATCAGATGCTTGCGGATCATATTCCCGATATGGCTCTTGTCAGTACCGTCGCTCACAGAAACGGCGTGAAATATATTGTTCTCAAGAAGAATTTCTATTTTAACGCATTTCCGATTACGGAATACGGATTTGAAGAACTTCGTGATGTGGGGGATTATGTGATTTACCGTATCGTGGAAGGAGGCGATTATATATGGAGAGATTAAAGCGCCTTCGTATCGGTATGTGGATATGGTCGATTCTTTCGATTGCACTTGTCGGCCTTCAATGTTTTGCAGCGTATTATTACGCATATGATATTCCGCAGGCCGTTTCCCGAATTTCCGTTGCGGTAAGTATCTACGATACCGGAAAGTTTCAATCAGGTGATCCGTTGATTGTTCTTATTGGGTATATATCGCGCCTTACGGGTGTACATCCGATGACCATGATATATTCGGTATTGCCGTTTGTGCTGATTCCGTTATATTACATTATTTCGTTTGTGTGCCTTCGCCGCTTGTGGAAGAACAATATCGTATATGCATTATGCGGCGTATGCGTGCTGTCGGTTCTGTCTATTGTGGGATGGCAGTCGGAAGCTGCGGTTGGTTGTTCGCTTTTATTTGGTTATTTTTGCACGGAGAGCTTTCTTTTATATGCTCTTTTGCCGTTTGCGGCCTATTTACTGATTGGTTATTGTCAGAAAAATGCGATATTTGTATCCGATGAAGATGAGAATGCTGGTGATTTATCGGAATGCTCGGATGAAGAGGAGGAATGGGATATGAACAAGCACAAAATCATTAATGTCAGAAATCTTGCAATCGCCGTTGTTGTATTGGTTTTGGTGTGGATCGCATCGACGATAGTAATGAATAATAAGATCAACTCGCTGTACAACGTGACGGTGCAGTTACAGCAACAGGTTAACGAACTTACACAGGAGCAATAATATGCTGATGCTTACCAAGGCCTTTGGAGTCATCCTTGTAAATTTCATAGTGTATTTTGCTTTCGGAAGCCTTTTGGTGATTCGCAAAAAAAGCAGTGAATGGTCGCTGACCCTGGCGATTATTACGGGATTTTTTGCGTATTACGCTTTGTTCTTTGTATGTTGCATGCCGATTATGATTCCTTATGAACCGCTTTCCGTTTTGGCAACGGTGTGGCCGATTACGGTTGGCGTGATTGTAGTGCTGTCCATAATATTGAACGGCAAGAAATGGCTTGCAAAGGGTCGTTTTATTTGGGCAAAAGTCAAGGCCCATCCGGTTTTGTGGAGCATAGGATTACTTCTTGTTCTTGCAGAGGTAGTCGTTGTTGTCTGCTCGTATGACTTTACGCTGGATGCGGCATATTATGTTGCGAATGTATCCACTTCGGTCGACACGAATATGATTAATGTGTATGATCCGTTTACCGGCGCGTGGCAGGATCATTTTGAATTACGTTATTTCTTTGCAACATATTCCATACAGGATGCGGTTGTCTGCGCTATAACCGGTTTGCCGGCGCTTGTACAGACAAAGCTTGTTATGGCGGCGACGGTTCTTTTGCTGTCCTTTATATTGTACTACGCGATTGCCGAATTTTTCTTTGCGTCCGATAAACGCAAGAAGTTCGCCATGTTTGCGGTGATGTGCCTGATGAATCTGTTTAATATTTCCCTCTATACGTCATCGAATTTTCTGATGACGAGAACGTATGAAGGGAAGGCGATTGTCGGCAATCTTGCGCTTCTGGCTGTGTTCTATATGTTCTTACTTCTTGTAAGAGGACAGCATGTCGAGAACTATTTTCTTATTTTGTTTGCAATCTGTTGCGGAACATCAACGATTTCTTCATCGGCCAACATGCTGATTCCGGCACAGATTTCGGTTCTGTATTTGCCGTATATTTTTATTAACAAACGATTTTCGATGCTTAAGAATTATTTTGTAACAATTATTCCGGCGCTTTGTATGATGCTTCTCTACGTTGTGTATGTAAACGGATATTTCGCAATCATGACATATCCGATTCGATAGATTCAATCTGAAAATTTGGGCTGAAATTTACTTGAAAGACAGATTTGAAAATTTGGGCTGATATTAGGAGATTTGTTTGTGCAGTCACTGAATGTTTTTTCCAAGGGAATTGCATATTTGGAGAATTGCCTGGCGTATTATACCGACAGTTGCGCGTATTTTCTACTGTTTTTGGCGGGAATTGTGTATATCTGGTTAAAGGGCACAAAAGAGGAGAAGGCGATATTCCTTCCTTCGACGGTTTTTCTGCTTCTGACGGTTTATAATCCCATCTGCCCGGTGATTCTTGATCATATTTTTGATGTAAACAGTGAGTACTATCGTCTGTTCTGGATTGCTCCGGTTATTGTTCTGATTCCGTATTTGTTTGTGAAACTGATCGGGGATGCGAAGAGCACAAAGGAGCGCGCCGTTGTGGGCTTGCTGTTGTCGTTGTGTTTCCTTTTGGGGGGCCGGTTCCTGTACTCGGACGGGTATAAACCGATTCGTAATATTTATCAGATGCCGCCCGAATTGTTGGAAGTATCCGAGTTGATTCATGCGGACAGTGACAGTGAATATTCCAAAGCATTTTTTGAATATGAATATAACATGCAGATGCGGCAATATGACCCTAAGATTCTATTGACAGTCGATCGTGAAGATTATATGTATGCCGTATCCGATGTGTATTCTACGGAGATGTTGTCCGATCCCAATTTCCCGCAATACAAGCTTTTGGCTGTTATGGTGCGAGGAATGGATGTTGGGGATGACGTATTCTTACAAGCACTTGAAGATACCAAGACGGAGTATATTGTGCTGACAAAAGGCCATTTTAAGGAAGGGTTTTTGGACAGAATCGGTCTTCGGGTAATCGGACAGACTCAGTCGCATGTGATTTATAAATACGATTTGAAAGAACCTTACGATTACGAACTTGTAGATTATTCCGATGTGAAACATATATTCAGCTTTAAGAAATTGAACGGACTGTAGAATGGAACTTACGATTTTTACTCCTACGTATAACCGTAGAGATTTGCTGCCAAGAGCATATGAAAGTTTGCTTCGTCAGACATGCAGGGACTTTGTCTGGCTGATTGTTGATGACGGTTCTTCGGACGATACGGAGACACTTGTTAAGAATTGGCAGACACAAAATGCACTTCCGATTATTTATAAATATTATGAGAACGGTGGGAAGATGCGTGCACATAATCGTGGCGTAGAACTTGCCGAAACACCGTTGTTTTTGTGCCTTGATTCGGATGATTACCTGACCGATACTGCTGTCGAGGAGTTGCTTGCCTGCTGGCATGAGAATGCAACCCGTTCGCATAAACGCCCGCTTGCCGGAATTGTGTCACACAAGGGCCGTTCAAAGAAAGAACTTTTGGGTGCGTGTGACTTTCCGGATACGGGGGATACAACATTGTATGGTCTGTATCTGAAGGGATTCCGCGGTGAGACAACGTTATTGTTCGTAACGGATGTGCTTCGCAAGTTCCCGTTCCCCGAAATTGAAGGGGAAAAGTATGTGCCCGAAGACTATATTTATGATAAAATAGACGAAGTATATGATTTGTGTGTTCTGCCGAAGATTACAACGGTTTGCGAGATTGTTTCGGCCGGATATACGGACTCTGTCAGGAAATTAAAAGTCAATAATCCGCAGGCCTGGTATCTGTATTATGAACAGCGCAGCCGCATTACGCCGAAGTCGCTTTTACGATGCAAATATCTTGGATATTACGTTGTATATGCATTGCGATGTGGACAACGTCCGGCGGACAACAAAGCATTTTCACGGTTGGATATTATTGCGGGATACATTTTTGCCGGTCTTTTGAAAGGACTTAAGAAAGAGTGAATAAGAGTCAGTCTCGAAAAAGAATATATAATTTCTGCATGTCACTGCTGATTATGGCCTTGGAGACGGGAATCATGTCATATGTCTGGGTGAAGTACTACAACACCGAGCTTCCCAAAGCCTATTACTTCTGGGGAAATGTTTTCATTACGGCTGTGTATCTGGCGGTGCTGTTCATTTTCTCGCAGATGTACGGCGGATTGAAGCTGGGTTCCTATCGAATGGTGGAGCTGGCTTTGGCGCAGGGGTTCTCGACGCTTGTAACAAACGTGTTGTTTTATGCGATTATTTGTCTGTTGGCATATCATTTCCCGTCGCCTCTGCCGTTGCTAATCGGTATGATTCTACAGATTGTTTGCATATCGGCGTGGATTCTTGCGGGAACGTATATATATCGAATGCTTTTCCCGCCGATGTCCGTACTGCTTGTGTACGGTGGCAAACATAAGGATTCTTTTGTAGAGAAAGTCAAGACCCGCCGACATCAGTTTACAATCACTGCGCAACTGCCCGATACAACGGATCTTTCGGAAGTTCGTGAACAGATCGGTAAGCATGATGCGGTTATGTTATGGGATTTGCCTTCTGCTTACCGCAGTAAAGTGTTCAAGTTCTGTTATGAGCAGGGAGTGGCAATTTACGTATCGCCGAAGATTATGGATATTGCGTTGAAGGGTTCGCTGGATCTGGATTATTTCGATACGCCGCTTATGTTGACGAAGAGTTCGCCGATGGAGGTGGAACAGTATTTCTTCAAACGACTTTTCGATGTGGTTTTCTCCATATGTCTGTTGCTGATTGCTTCGCCGATTATGCTTGTAACAGCCATTCTGGTGAAGTCTCACGACGGCGGAAAGGTTTTGTACAAGCAGGTTCGTGCGACAATTGATAACAAACCGTTTTATATATACAAGTTCCGCAGCATGATTGAAGACGCCGAAAAAGATGGCGTTGCGCGACTTGTTATAAAGGGTGATCCCAGAATCACTCCGATTGGTAAATTTATCAGGCGTACCCGAATCGATGAATTGCCGCAACTTTTTAACGTACTCAAAGGCGATATGTCATTTGTCGGTCCGCGACCCGAGAGACCCGAGATTATTGAACAATATTTAAAGGTTATGCCCGAGTTTGCTTACCGGACAAAGGTCAAAGCGGGAATTACGGGGTATGCGCAAATCTACGGTAAATACAACACTACACCGTATGATAAATTGAAATTGGATTTGTATTATATTGAGAATTATTCTCTTTGGCTGGATGTAAAGCTTGTTATTCTGACGGTTAAGACATTATTTAAATTTGATTCTACCGAAGGAATTGACCAGGGTAATACCACTTCTATGCTTGAGGAAGATGATGATGAATAATATGATTTCCGTAATCGTGCCGGTTTACAATGCAGCATCATGCATTGCCGACACGATTCTGTGTGTTAAGAATCAAACCTATGAGGACTGGGAACTCATCCTGGTGGATGATGCGTCTACGGATCGCAGCGTGGAAGTTATTACACCGTTTCTGGATGAACAAATCAAACTGCTGCATACGCAAAACGGCGGAAGCGCCGCAGTTGCACGGAATATGGGGATTGAAGCGGCAAATGGGCGATATATTGCCTTTTTGGATGCAGATGATTTGTGGAAGGAAGACAAACTTTCGCGTCAGCTTGCTTTCCTTCGGGAGCATGAGGCCGCATTTACGTTTACCGGATATGAGTTTGCGGATGAGTGCGGTGTCGGTCTTGGAAAGATTGTCCATGTTCCCGACACTATTACATACAGACAGGCACTTTCGAATACAACGATTTTTACCAGTACGGTAATGTTTGATGTATCTGTATTGGGAAAGGGTCTGATTATGATGCCGCGGGTGCCGAGCGAAGATACGGCTACATGGTGGAAGGTGCTTAAAACGGGTGTAATCGGATACGGTTTGGATGAAGTTTTTACGATGTATCGAAGAAGCGGCAAGACCCTGTCTTCCAACAAGATTGTTGCAATAAAACGTATATGGAATTTGTACAGAAATGTTGAAGGCATTTCGGTTCTACGGAGTGCTGTCTATTTTGTAATGTGGGCGTTTCGAGCAGTTCTCAGAAGGGTGTAAAAATGAGTTTTGAAGTGCTTTTATCGGCTATGTTTCTTGAAGACGAATCCTATATTGATACGCTTCATGTTGCATCGGATGCGGTGATAATTAACCAATGTGATAGAGAGAGCAGCAGGGAGCTTACAAGAACGGACGTGGAAGGAAACAGTAGGCATGTTACCTATATTGAGTCCTGCGCGCGGGGACTTTCCCGAAGCCGTAATCTTGCCATAGCTCGTGCGAAGGCGGATATATGCATTTTGTGTGACAATGATGTGGAGTATGAAAAGGGTTACGCGCAGATGATAACGGATGCGTATGAGCGTCACCCCGATGCGGATGTTATTGTCTTTTATATAAAGCGCAAGGAGAAGCCGGTTCCCAATTACCAATCTTTTCGCAGGATGAATTATCTTTCGGTATTAAAGATATTTTCTCCCGAGATTTCATTTAAAAGAGAGTCGGTATCGGATATTCGGTTTGATGAACGTTTCGGAGCCGGAAGTACGTATATTATGGGGGAAGAGAATATTTTCCTCTATGATTGTTTAAAAAAGGGACTGAAGGTTTATTATGAACCGATTCGGATTGCAACCCTTCGGGAAGTAGAATCAACGTGGTTTAAGGGATATGATGAGAAGTTTTTTGTATCGCGTGGCGCCAATTATGCAGCAATGTCCCGGTTCTTTTCTCTGCTTTTGATTATGCAGTTTGCCGTTCGAAAGAGAAACTTATACAGAGCCAATATGTCGATGAAAAAGGCGATTTCACTTATGCTGAAGGGAAGGAACGAGATTGTACGCGCCTGATTATACAAATGGAGTACAGATTAGTTTGAATTCCAAGGATGGAACGGAGGTTAGCCTGATTTCATAAATGGAATGGAGGATGCCATGAAAATATTTGTTGTGGGTGATTACAAAACCGGAACGGGCCCCGCAAATGTTACAAAGGATTATATTGAAGCACTCGGGCAGAATGCCATATGTATGCAGCATGACTCCAAATTCAAAAGAGTCATTGAAATTCTTATTAGAACCGGGAAATGCGATGTTGTCCTGTGCTCCGGATATTCTGCACAGAATATTCTTGCCATTAGATGGGCTCATTTATTGCATAAGAAGGTGGCATATCTGATGCATGGAAGCGTTGACTATGAGAATATGATCAATAACCGTGTCAGCGCCAAGATGACAGAAGTTGAGAAGAAAACGATGGACTGCGCCGACCGGATTTATGCGGTTTCCTTGGTATTTGCCAAATGGCTTTCAGACAGATATCCGGAATATGCCCCTAAGATTGAGGTTCAGACAAACGGAATACATACGGAAATGTTTTCCGAAATATGTGCTGACAATCGCAAACTTAATCATAAGGTCGCATCCGTCGGCGGCGGAATGCCCCGTAAAAAGATAAAGGTAGTATGTAAGGCAATTGCGCTACTTAGAAATGAAAAGGGCTATGAAGATGTGACACTTACGGTTACGGGAGCAGTCGGCGATGATTCCGAAGAAATAAATGCCTATGATTTTGTTGATAATCGGGGTCTCGTATCTCACGAAGAGAATATGAGAATCCTAAATGAGTGTACATTGTTTGTTCAGAACAGTTCGTTTGAGACATTTGCACTTGCTCCGTTTGAAGCACTTTCGGCAGGCTGTGGTGTGCTGCTGTCCAAAGAAGTCGGTGCGCTTTCCGTCATGGGCAATATCGGTGATGACCATATCATAAATGATTGGAATGATGAACGGGAAATCGCCGACAAGATTAAGAAATGTTTGGATTGTCCCGGGGTAGCCGAGACGATTGGCTCTATGAATACGGAACAGTTATCCGTGGCATTTCGAAGCAGAGAACTGTACGAGCGCATGACACGTTTGTATGAAGGATAAAGAATGGGAAAGTATAAGTATCTTGCAGGAAATATAGCACTGTTTTCGATCAGTAATTTCGTTTCGAAAATATTGATATTTCTTTTGGTGCCCTTTTATACAAATACTTTGTCCACACATGACTATGGTATCGGCGACGTGATGCAGACAACACTGCTCCTTCTCGTACCTGCGCTCAGCATCAATATGGGAGAAGCGGCATTACGTTTCGGAATAGAGAAGACGGAGCAAAGAAGTGCCATTTTGCACATCGGACTGAAATATGTCGGACGTGCCTCCGTGCTTGTGGCAATCATATGTGCCGTGGTCGGGATATTACTTTCGGGTGATGTTCGAAGTTATGTATGGATGTTCATTCCCTTGTTTATAACCAATTCATTGTATGAATACCTGATTCTTTTCTTTCAGGGCTGCGAGAAAGTCAAAATCATTGTTGTAGGAAGCGTCTTTTCGACCATTGTTCTGATTTCGTCGAATTTGATTTTCTTATTGGTATTAAAGATCGGACTGTACGGATATCTGTTGTCCATGATCCTTGCATTTTTACTTTCTTCTTTGATGATGATTTGCCTGGGGCTTAAGTTTGCCCCTGAATGCGTCGGTAAGTTTTGGACAGTTCGTAAATCACAATCTGTGGGAGACGAAGAAAAGTCACTCGAGAAGGAGTTGCTTGATTACGGCAGACCGATGATTCTCTATTCGACGGGAAGCTTTATAAATAATGCTGCCGATCGGTATTTTGTTGCATCCATGTGCTCTCTTGCCGTGGACGGTGTGTATGGAGTTGCATATAAGATTCCATCCATATTGTCCGTGTTCCAGAGAATTTTTGCGCAGGCATGGCAATTGTCGGCCACGAAGAGTTATACAGAGAAGGAAGGCAGTGAATTCTATTCGTCAATGTACAGGGTATATCATGCATTCATGGTGCTGGGCTGTTCCTTTTTGATCTTTGTTGTGAAGATTGTTGCAACATTTTTGTTCCGCAAAGACTTTTATTCGGCGTGGCAATATGTTCCGCCGCTTCTTATCTCGGTTGTGTTTGGCGCTATGACAGGATTTCTGGGTTCTATCTGTCTGGCTTATAAAGACAGTAAAGCAATGGGATTTGCCACGGGAATCGGTGCTGCGGTGAACATAGTGCTCAACTTTTTGCTGATCCCGGTTCTTTCGGCAATGGGTGCTGCAATTGCCACGGCAATATCCTACTACGTAATGTACGTTCTTGCATTCATCAAAGTCAGGAAATATGTTCCGCTTAAAGTATCCCTGGTAAGAGATTACATTGCATATGCCATTATGATCGCGGAAGCTTTGGTGCTTATATATTGTGAGCCTTATTCATATATTATTAACGGCTGTCTTTTTGCGGTACTTCTGTTATTGCATTACAAAGAAGCGGTTATGATTGTTAGGAAATTACTATGCAGATAAATACCAATCAACGTGCGGAAGCAGCAGGATATGTTCTTATATCCGGTGTCGTGTTATTGACGACATTATTGCTTCATTTCTACAGCTTATACGAAATATTTGCTCCATACGCGACACTTATTGCCGCGGTATTTCTCGTTGTTTCGTTTATTCTTGCTTGCAATCCTTTTTCCAAAGAAGGCTTTTTGTGTCTCTGCCATGACAAAAAGTTTTTGCTGATGGCAGTGGCAGATGTCATTTCTCTGGTGCATATTTTTCTTGTACATTCGGGAATCGGAGCGATACTGACGATTTTTGACTTTCTCCTTGTGATATATTTGGGAGACAAGATTAAACTGACCAATCGCGCGGTTACGATATGCGGTCTGTATATCGGCTTCTTTTTCCTGTATTGGACAATAGATGTAAAAAGCTATTTTAAGGGCTATAACACAAACTACGGAGCACTCGTTCTCCTGTCGGGCTTTGTATTTCTGATGTATGCATACGAATCGTTTGTTGAGTACATAAAAAGCAAACGGGCGGAGGAGAAGGCTCTTTTGGTTGCTGTTCGAATTGCCGAACTGTTTTTGTTTGCCCTGTCATATAATATTATTTCCTGGTACAGATCCCGTTGCGCACTTCTTGGGCTGGTTGTGTATACCGTTTTGTTCTTCCTTCCGAGAAAAATATGGAAAAGCAAAGTCATGTATGCTCTGTTGACGGCTTTGGGAACAATCGGGTCGCTTATGTTTGTTCTTCTGTATGTTTTCCTAGGCAGCATTAAAGACACCTTCACGGTAAGAGTGTTTTACAAGGACATCCTTTCGGGAAGAGAAGAAGTATGGAGTGAACTTCTGACAGAGTTCTTAAAGAAGCCTATTACCGGAATCGGATCTTCATACGTCATGAAACTTGATTGGATGAAGGGTGTTTTCGAAGTTCATAACGGCCTTTTGGACATCCTGATCGTTCACGGGATCGTACCGTTTGTCATTGTAATGGTCCTTCTTGTGATACTGCTTTATGGGCTGAAAGGCAGCATGTCGCAAAGTCACATGGGCAAACTTGCCGGTGCGGGCGTATATGCGATGCTTTGCGGAGCATATAATGAAAATTACATAATTGTCGCTCCTTTTTCCATCATGCTTCTGCTGATGATTTCCATCTGCAAAAAGAGTGATGTTTGTTCCGAAAAAAAGCCATAACCCTGCGGTTGTAATAGTTGCCGTAAAGTTGATAAATACGATGATATTTGGTATAATGATTTGATTTATAATTTTGAAAATATCCGGTTCGGGGTAGCTGATAAATAGACCATGAAAAAATACTTAGTTGAAAACAGACAAATCATATTACGCAGGTTTGTATTGATTATTTGCGATATCGTCAGCGTTGCACTCGCAACATATTTGGGACTTATTGCACGTTTCGACTTCAGACCCGGTGATACTGATATAATTTTTAAAGAAACAGCCTGGAAGTATCTTCCTTACAGCATTGTTTTGACGATTATAATTTTCTGGCTGTTCCATATCTACCAAAGCCTATGGGAATATGCGGGTTCTACCGAAATGGTTAATATTATTCTCGCGGTATTCTGTTCGGCTCTATCCCAGATGGTTATCGTACATATGGTGCTTCATTTGCCATATCCGAGAAGTTCGTATATTTTCTTCGCGGGCTTTCTTTTTGTCTTTGTATTTTTAACAAGATTCTTTTATCGTGCATTCCGTACATTTATCGAGAAGAGGACCGACGAAGCGCAGACGGTCAATGTTATGGTTGTTGGTGCGGGTGAAGCGGGCAACTCACTTATTCGTGAGATGAAGTCATCGAGCTATATTAAGAAAACTCCGCTTTGCGTTATTGATGATGACAAGAAGAAGGTCGGCAATTACATTCACGGTGTAAAGGTTGTGGGCACACGCGAGGATATTCTCGAGGCGGTTGCCATGTACCACATTGATGAGATTATTATCGCAATTCCTTCGGCTTCCAAGAAGGCCATCAGAGAGATCATCGATATTTGTAAAGAGACCAAATGCGAACTGAAAACACTCCCCGGAATGTATCAGATCGTTAACGGTGAAGTGAACGTAAATCAGTTGAGAAAGGTGGACGTTATCGATCTTCTCGGAAGAGATCAGATCGAAGTAGACCTTGATTCGATAACGGGATACGTAAAGGATAAAGTCATCCTTGTTACAGGTGGCGGCGGATCCATCGGAAGTGAGCTGTGCCGACAGCTTGCGAACAAGAATCCTAAAATGCTTATCATCTTCGATATTTATGAGAATTCGGCTTATGACATTCAGCAGGAATTGATTAAGAAGTACCCGGAGCTGAATCTAAAGGTGCTTATCGGTTCTGTACGTAATACCAACAGGGTGAATTCGATATTCAAAGAATATCGTCCGGATATCGTATATCATGCAGCAGCTCACAAACATGTACCTCTCATGGAAGACAGCCCGAATGAGGCTATTAAGAATAATGTCATGGGAACATGGAAAGTCGCAGAAGCGGCAGTTAAATACAAGACCAAGAAATTCGTTATGATTTCAACCGATAAAGCGGTTAACCCGACGAACATTATGGGTGCGACCAAACGTATTTGCGAGATGCTTGTGCAGGCTTATAACGCCAAGTCCGATACGGAGTTTGTTGCTGTTCGTTTCGGTAATGTTTTGGGTTCAAACGGATCGGTTATTCCGTTGTTTAAGAAACAGATCGAAGCCGGCGGTCCCGTTACCGTAACACATCCGGATATCATCAGATATTTTATGACGATCCCCGAGGCTGTATCGCTTGTGCTGCAGGCCGGAGCATATGCAAAGGGCGGTGAGATCTTTGTCCTTGAGATGGGCGAACCCGTCAAAATCGTTGATCTTGCCAATAACCTGATAAGGCTTTCCGGTTATGTACCCGGCGAAGATATCCAGATTAAGTTTATCGGTCTTCGCCCCGGAGAGAAGCTATATGAGGAAATGCTTATGGCTGAGGAAGGTATTAAGGAAACAGCCAATAAGTTGATTCATATCGGTCGCCCGATTGACTTTGACGAAGAAGAGTTCTTTAAGGAACTTTGTAAGTTAAAGGAACAGTCAAAGGGTGAGATGACCAATGCCGAAATCAAGACATGGATTAAGAAACTGGTACCGACATATCAACCGCATGATGATGAATAAGGGCGTGGAATATGTATAGTAAAGTAATAAAGAGAGTAATTGATTTGGTTCTTTCGGGAATCATGATTGTTATATTTCTGATACCGATGGGCATTGTTGCAATATTGGTGAAGCTGGATTCCAAAGGACCGGTTTTGTTTAAGCAAAAGAGAGTTGGGATTCATAAGACGTATTTCAATATTTTGAAGTTTCGTTCGATGCCGATCGATACCCCGAAGGACATGCCGACACATCAGCTTCAGAATGCCGAAGACCGGCTGTCGCCTTTTGAAAAAGCGATTCGAAAGTATTCGATAGATGAGTTGCCGCAGCTGTTTAATATTTTTGCGGGACATATGAGTTTTGTCGGTCCGCGTCCTGCCTTATATAATCAATATGATCTGATAGAGGAACGCGATAAATACGGTGCGAATGATGTAAAACCCGGGCTTACGGGATGGGCACAGATCAACGGAAGAGACGAACTTGAGATTCCGCAAAAAGCGCGGTATGACGGCGAATATGTTAAGAACTTAAGTTTTCTGTTTGACTTGAAATGCTTTTTCGGCACATTTATCAAGGTGGTAAAGCATGAAGGTGTTGTTGAAGGAGCAAAGGATACCGAAGGCACAAAAGAAAGTGATGATCAATGAGCGGATATTTGGCAATCACCGGTTCGAGCGGTAAATCCGGAGGTGAGTTCCTGCAGATATTGTGGGAACACCGAGAAATAATAGAAAGAATGTTTCCAAGAGGAATACGTCTCCTTACGCATAAGCGAAAGGGGACTGTTTTTGATTTTACAAACATGGAAATTACAGAGGGTGATTTGACGGATATTGAGTACGTTAAAGAGACCCTGAAAGACGTTGATACGGTTGTGCATATAGCGGGGATTCACTGGTCGAGAGAGGTTGTGGATGCTGCAGTTGCCTGCAAAGTCAGGAGAATAATTGCCGTGCATACAACCGGGATTTACTCCAAATATAAAGAAGCCGGCGAAGAGTACAGACAGATTGATGATTATGTTTACAGTCGGTGTAAGGAGAACAATATTGCACTGTCCATCTTGAGACCGACGATGATTTACGGAACACCGGAAGACAAGAATGTAATTAAGTTTATCAAAATGGTTGATAAATTCCCTGTTATGCCGACGGTAAACGGAGCGAGATATTCCCTGCAACCCGTGCATTACAAAGATTTGTCACAGGCCTACTACGATGTCCTTGTAAATGAGGAAGTTACAAGCGGAAAGGACTATGTTCTCTCCGGCGGAAACGAGATTTTGCTGAGGGATATGTTTATCGTAATGGGGCAGAATCTTGGCAAAAAGGTGACTTTTGTATCCGTGCCGTTTTGTATCGCATATCCGGGAGCGGTTATGTTGTACTATCTCTCCTTAAAGAAAATAGATATGAGAGAAAAAGTCCAGAGACTGTGCGAAGAAAGAGTGTATTCGCATGAAGAGGCAACAAAGGACTTTGGGTACAGCCCGAGAAATTTCGAAGATGGTGTAGTTGACGAGATAAAGGCTTATTTGGGGAACAGAGCGTAGTGCACTCCTGATTTCGTAAGTGAAATGGAGATTTGTATGAAAATATTGGTTGTGTGTCAGTATTATTATCCTGAACCGTTCAGAATACATGAGGTGTGCGAAGAACTGGTGCAACGCGGGCATGAAGTGTGCGTGCTGACCGGTTTGCCGAATTACCCGATGGGCGTGATCGCAAAAGAGTATCAGAACGGACAACGCCGTGATGAAACGGTAAACGGAGTTCATGTAATAAGAGTAAACGAAACACCCAGAAGCGAAGGCAAAATAGGTCTTGCCAGAAATTACCTTTCTTTTGTCGTAAAAGGATCGCTTAAGGCAATGACCATGAAAAAGGATTACGATGTGATTTTTGTTTATCAATTGTCACCGATCCTTATGGCAATCCCCGCTTATGTTGCCAAATGGTTTTCGCGTTGCAAGCGTCTTGCACTTTACTGCCTTGATCTGTGGCCGGAAAGTCTCAAAAGCATGAACATTTCCGAAGGCAGTATGTTTTACAAAGCAATCAGAACGGTCAGCAAAATTATATATGATCGTGCTTCGTTTCTGTCCTATTCTTCACGAAGCTTTCTGGATTATTTTGAGGATACGCTGCAACTGAAGCAGAAGAATTATGAGTATATTCCGCAATTTGCGGATTCGCTTTTTGATGAAGTAAGCCCGATCGCACACGACGGATTCAATTATGTATTTGCCGGTAATGTCGGCATGATGCAATCGGTTCAGACGATTATACGTGCGGCGGGAATACTGAAGGCTGATAACCGAACCGACATGAAGTTTTATATTGTCGGAGACGGCTTTGACATTGATAATTGCAAAAATTGTGCCAAAGAACTGGGTGTGGAAGACATTGTTGAATTCACCGGTCGTAAACCGGTTGAAGAAATGCCGTATTATTACGGTATTGCGGATGCGATGATCGTAACGCTGGCAGATATTAAGGCGATATCTTATACGCTTCCGGGAAAAGTTCAGTCCTATATGGCTGCCGGCAAACCGATTGTTGCGGCGGCAAACGGCGAAATACCAAGGGTTATTGCCGAAGCTTGCTGCGGTTTATGTTCTCCGGCGGAGGATGCCGATCAGTTTGCAAAGCTTCTTTTGGATTTTGCACAATCCGACAGGGAACAAATGGGAAGAAATGCGAAAGAGTTTTATTATGCGCATTTTTCGAAGCACAACCATATCAATCAAATCGAACAAATGCTTAAGAGGATAACGGATGGCTGATTTAACTGCGATCATATTGACATATAATGAAGAAAAGAACATTAGAAACTGCCTGCAATCCATTAAAGGAATTTGCAAAAGAATGGTTATCGTGGATTCCGGAAGTACCGACGACACGCTTAAGATTGCAGAGGATGAAGGCGCCGAGATACTTGTAAATGTGATGCGACCTTTTCTCTACGCGAAACAGTTTCTGTATGGAATGGATCATGCAAATATCGACACAAAATGGGTGATTCGAATAGATGCCGATGAGGAACTGACGCAGGACTCTGCGGCAGAGATTGATGCACTCTGCAACGAAAACGAGGATACGGATGTGAACGGTCTGGTATTGCGATTCGGTGTCAATTTTATGGGACGCGAACTGAAGCATGGCGGAATATATCCTTTTCGAAAGCTTCTTGTTTTCAAATACGGAAAAGGAAACATCGAAGACCGGAATATGGACGAGCACATCGTTCTGTTTGAAGGAAGAAGCGTAGAAGTAAAGCATGATTCCATTCATCACGATTATAAGGATTTGTCGTTTTGGATTGATAAACATAACAAGTATTCTTCACGTGAGGTTGATGATTACTTTGCATCGGAATCGGCTAAACAGAGAAATGCGGAAGGTGGCAGCAGGTCCGTAAAGATTAAGCGATTTGTGAAATACAATATATACTATAAACTTCCGATGGGATTCCGCGCGCATTTGTATTATTGCTACAGATACTATATTAAACGTGGTTTTCTGGACGGAAAAGAGGGAAAGATATTTGCTTTCCTGCAGGCATATTGGTACAGATTTCTTGTTGATGCCAAGATTTATGAGCGAAATCTTTCCGATAGTTCGGATGGAGCCGACAGTAGCAAAGAGGATTAATTATGCGAAAGATTCTTATACTTACCGGAAGATATCTTCCCGGATTTAAGGACGGCGGCCCTGTTAAGAGCATTAAAAATCTTGTTGATGTATTTGGCGATGCGTATGAAATAAATATTGTATGTCTCGACCGGGACCATGGTGACGACAAGCCTTACGACGGCGTGAATGTCGGTGCATACAATCGTGTTGGCAAGGCAAATGTTTATTATGCGTCGCAGAAAGAATATACACTCGGATTGATTAAGGGACTGGCCGCAGATGTTGATATCGTTTATTCCTGCGGACCGTATAACAGTTATGCAATATATGCCATGATTCTGAAGCTGTTCGGACAGATGAAATGTCCGCTCTTTGTGGCGCCCATGGGCTCATTTTCTCCAAATGCGTATGCGATAAAGGGCAGGAAGAAACAGTTGTTTGTAAAAGTCATGAAAACGCTTAAGTTGTTCGATAAGGTTGTCTGGTCGGTTACTTCACAGCGCGAGGAAGAAGAACTGAAAGCAGTTTTGGGAAATGGCGTTAAGACGGTAATTGCAGCAGATTTGCCGGCGCAAAGAGAGCTTGTTCATACGAGAGTAAAAGACAATTCGCTGAAGGTGATTTTCTTATCCAGAATATCCAGAAAGAAGAATCTTCTTGCAGCGGCCCGGATTATGCAGAAAGTATCCAAAGATTATTCATTCGAATTTCATATATACGGAAATATGGAAGACGAGGAGTATTATAACGAATGCCTGACAGTGCTGAATGCTTTACCGGATCATGTATCCTGGAAATATATGGGTGCGGTTTTGACAGATGATACAGACCGGATATGGCCGGAGTATGATGTATTTCTGTTTCCGACACTCGGAGAGAATTACGGGCATGTTATTGAAGAGGCAATGTCTGCCGGTGTTATTCCCGTAATCAGCGATCAGACACCGTGGATGGATATTTATGCGAATCATGCGGGATATACATTTGCTTTGCATGATGAAGAAAGCTTTGTTAAAACGCTGAATGACCTCGCGGCCCAAAGCGGGGAAGGAATGCGAGAACTCTCGGAGAACACCCAGAGGTATATCAGACAGCACAATGCCGACAGCATAGCAAATTCCGGATATAAGAAGGTATTTGAATATAGGGACGGCTTGTCAAACGGAGGTTTTTGACACAATGATCATAAAGGCACGCCCAAAGGCGGGAACAATAATAAATACGGTTATTCTCCTTGTATTGTTCATGTTTTATGCCCTGACATTCATGGTTACGAAGTTTTACGGGCTGACGGAGGATTATGTCGGCGTATTTGTGTTTTTGATGCTTTCGCTTTTGTTTCTCAATAACGTTGACTTTGTGTACGAATTGAAACACAAGGCATATGATCTGTATCTTCTTGCTGCGGTTGTATTGATTACGGGGATTAATATTATTGTAGTTTCGTCGGGTTACGGAGCGTTCTTTATTCCCGTGAATTTCATTATGATTTTTTATCTGGCAGATAAGATTCAAATCAGTAAGAAACAGTTTTACATGATGGGGATATGCTACCTGGTTCTGTTGTTGTATTGGTTTATCTTTGCATATAATCGTATGTTTGCGGAATACGGGAGTTATGCGATGAATACGAATACCGCATCGACCTTTACGATGTTCTCGTTTTTGTGTTTATTTATGTTTTTGGAGATGTTGTATGATAAATACAAAATAGTCGGTCTGTTTATGGTGATTGTACTTGTGAAGGCTCTTCAGATTACAATGTACCACAGAGGTCGCGGCTCTTTTGTTATGCTTGTGATATTTGTTCTGCTAAGATACATTGTTCCGAAAAAGGTGATTAAGAATCGTAAAGTGTTCCTGGCCATACTTCTTCTGGCAACATTCGGATCCCTTGCTTTTGTTGCATTTTATGTTTTTTTGGGTACGACGGGCGTGAATTTCTCCCTTCCGTTCTTCTACAAGAATCTGTTCTCCGGAAGAGAAGCAATATGGCTGGAATTTTGGAATTTGTTCAAAGAGAAGCCTTTTACCGGAATCGGAACCGGTGTTACGATCGAATCGTTTTTTGAATTCAATGTGCATAATGCAATGTATAATATACTTGTCATTCACGGAGTGGTCGTATTTGCCGGAACGATTGTAATGATTTTTATGCGTCTGTTCTCGCTGCGCAAACGTTTGGATGTAATGAATTCAAATTCATTGAGAATATCTGTTGCTGCAATTGCGGCGATTGTTGCGGTGTTTATTGAATCATATTTTGATGTGGACTTAATATGGGCCAATTATTCATTGAATCTGTTGTTCCTTTTACTTACGGCATTCGGATATAACAAGGCTTTTTCCGAAGGGGTCGAAAGTCATGAACATAGAATCAGTGATTGTACAAGCGAAATGCAGAATCAGTGATTGTACAAGCAAAATGGAGATAAACATATGAACATATTGTATTTGACAATGAGTGATATGGATATTCATTCCCCGGGTATGTATGAAAACCTTGTAAATGAGTTATCCAATCGTGGTCATACGGTTACCGTTATGAAGTTTCTTGATAAAAGCAAACTTTTTTCCACGCAGCTTATGAATGACGGACGTGTGCGAATACTGAGCGTTCAGACAGAAACGCCTGTCGGATTCGATTATTGCAAAAGTGCCATTCACAGGATGAAATGCGAATCACCCATCAAGGCTGATATCAGAAAATATTTGGGAAGTGAGCATTTTGATATGATCTTGTATGCGCCGCCGCTTTTGTTACTTACAGGTGTAACGAAGTTCTGCAAAAAGCTGTATCATGCGCAGACGTTTTTGATGCTTGATCAGATTTTTTCACAGAATGCCGTAAAGGGTGGACTGATTGCTGCAGACGGAGCGGATTACAAGAACATTCGTCGTGCAGAGAAGAAACTGTGCGGTCTTTCCGATCATATCGGATGCCTTAATAAAGAGGATGCACAATACCTTTCGGCGCATGACTTTGGCGCAGCGATGGACCGGATAAAGGTTGAGTCGAAGCTGTTTGAAGCAGGTACATCAGCCGATGTACTGGAGTCCGTCGGAAGTGCTCCCACACCGGAGGAGATTGCATCTGCAGCTGCTTTCGTTCCGATTGTGCGTGGAATGTAAAGGTATATTTGAGAGCTTATTTGTGTATTGATTATTGAGAAGGTACGCAAATCCCAGAAGGAATAGATGATAAACAATTGACCCATGCGGGTCGGGAAGAAGAGGTTTTATATGAGTGAATCGATCTTTGCAGGAAAAACACTGTTGATTACGGGAGGTACCGGTTCTTTCGGAAACGCGGTACTGAATCGTTTCTTGGATACGGATATTGCGCAGATCCGCATTTTTTCCAGAGACGAGAAGAAGCAGGACGATATGCGTCACAAATACAATAATCCGAAGATTAAGTATTATATCGGAGACGTTCGAAATATTCAGTCGGTACGCGACGCGATGCACGGCGTAGACTATATATTCCATGCGGCTGCACTCAAGCAGGTTCCTTCGTGTGAGTTCTTCCCGATGGAAGCTGTACGTACGAATGTTTTCGGTACGGATAATGTACTGACGGCCGCTATAGAAGCAGGTGTGAAGAAAGTCATTTGCCTTTCGACCGACAAAGCCGCATATCCCGTAAATGCCATGGGAACAAGTAAGGCTATGATGGAAAAGGTATTTGTTGCCAAGTCGAGAACAGCGGATGAGACGCTTATCTGCGGAACCCGTTACGGTAACGTTATGTGTTCACGCGGAAGTGTTATTCCTTTGTTTATTGAGCAGATAAAGGCGGGCCTTCCGTTGACTGTTACGGAACCCAAGATGACGCGTTTTATCATGAGCCTTGAAGAAGCGGTAGAACTTGTTCTGTTCGCTTTCCAGAATGCCGAGCCCGGTGACATTATGGTGCAGAAAGCACCTGCCTGTACGATAGAAGTACTGGCACAGGCGGTTAAAGAACTGTTCCATGCGGACAACGAAGTGAAGATTATCGGTATTCGTCACGGTGAGAAGATGTATGAAACACTTTTGACAAACGAAGAGTGTGCAAGAGCATTGGATATGGGTAATTTCTTCAGAGTTCCTGCTGATCAGAGAGATCTGAATTATGACAAGTACTTTGTGGAAGGCAATGCAAAACGTTCCACACTTACGGAGTTCAATTCCAATAATACAACAATTCTCGGTGTGGAAGAGGTAAAACAGAAACTTCTTACTCTGCAATATATCAGAGACGAACTTGCAGCATATGAACAGGACAAGCAGTAAACGGTGATTATATGAAGATTCTTGTAACGGGAGCCAAGGGTTTTGTTGGCAGAAATTTGATCGCGCATCTTAGGAATATCGGTTATTCGGAGATTTATGAATATGATTTGGATACGGAAGAATCCAAATTGCAGGAATATACCGCAGATTGTGAATTCGTATTTCATCTGGCGGGTGTGAATCGCCCGAATAATCCGGATGAGTATATGGAAGGTAATTTTGGATTTACCGATCAGCTTCTGTCTGCATTAAAACGTAACCATAATACAGCACCGGTAATGATTTCCTCATCCATACAGGCGGAGCTTTCCAATCCGTACGGAGAGAGCAAGAAGGCCGGGGAAGATTTGATGTTTGATTATGGCAAAGAAACGGGAGCCGAAGTTTTGGTGTATCGTTTCCCGAATATTTTCGGAAAATGGTGTCGTCCGAATTACAATTCGGCTGTTGCGACTTTTTGTTATAACATTGCACATAATCTTCCGATTTCCGTCAGCGATCCGTCGCGTTTGATGCATCTTGTATACATTGATGACGTGATTAACGAATTGGTTGGGGCCCTGTCCGGCCAGTCTCATATTAAGGACGGATATGCATATGTTCCATGCGTTCATGATGTATCGCTCGGCCGGATTCCCGAACTTTTGTATTCCTTTAGGGATATGCGTAAAACCTTGTCCGTTCCGGACTTCACGGATCCGTTTGTGAAGAAATTGTACAGTACATATTTGTCATATCTTCCGGAGGATGACTTTGCATACAAATTGGATATGCATATAGACGGAAGAGGTTCCTTTACGGAGTTTTTGAGAACTCCGGAGCGAGGTCAGGTATCTGTGAATGTATCGTATCCCGGAATCACCAAAGGTAACCATTGGCATCATACCAAGAACGAGAAATTCCTGGTGATAAAAGGGAATGCGGCAATAAATTTCCGTAAAGTCGGCGATGACCGCGTGATAACTTACCATGTAAACGGTGAGGAACTGACGGTTGTGGATATTCCGTGCGGTTATACGCATAACATCGTAAATGAAGGCGAAGATGATTTGGTTACGGTAATGTGGGCCAATGAGGCGTTTGATCCGGAGCATCCGGATACATATTACGAATCGGTCTGAGATGACAGAAAGTGAGAAGACATGGGCAAATTAAGATTAATGACAATTATCGGAACCCGCCCCGAAATTATTCGTTTGTCGGCGGTAATGAAATGTGCGGATCGTTACTTTGATCATATTATTGTGCACACGGGCCAGAACTATGATTATTCCTTGAACCAGGTGTTTTTCGAGGATCTGAAGCTGCGTGAGCCGGATTACTTTTTGCAGGCTGTAGGAGCTAATTTGGGTGAGACGATGGGTAATATTATTTCAAAGTCATATACCCTGATGCAGGAAGTTCGCCCGGATGCAGTTCTGCTTTTGGGAGATACGAACTCTGCGTTGTCGGCAATATCCGCAAAACGTCTTAAGATACCCATTTTCCATATGGAAGCGGGTAATCGCTGCTGGGACTGGAACGTATCCGAAATGATTAATCGTAAGATTGTCGATCACATTTCCGATATTAATATGCCTTACACGGAGCATTCGCGTCGTTATCTGCTGTCGGAAGGAATTGACGGCAAGACAATGTTTGTTACCGGATCACCGATGCGTGAAGTGCTTCGCGATCATATGGAAGACATTAAGAAGAGTGATGTTCTTACGCGTTTGAATCTGACGCCGAGAAAATATATTCTTCTGTCGGCACACCGTGAGGAGAATATCGATCTGGAAGATAATTTTATGGATTTGATGAATTCCGTAAATGCCATTGCAGAAAAGTACGGAATGCCCATTATTTATTCCATGCATCCGAGGTCCAAGAAATATATTGAGAAGCGTGGATTCAAGTTCCATCCTCTCGTACAGAGCATGCAGCCGTTCGGATTTCTGGATTACAATATGCTCCAAATGAATGCATATTGCGTTATGTCCGACAGCGGTACACTTTCGGAAGAATCGGCAATGCTCGGATTCCCCGGTGTATTGCTTCGTACTTCTACCGAGAGACCGGAAGTGCTCGACAAGGGCAGCGTAGTAATCGGCGGAATCAAGGGAATTGATGTGGAACGATCGGTAGAATTGGCCGTTTCCATGTATGAGAATAAAGAAGAAATAGTTATGGCTGAAGATTATGCAGACACAAATGTTTCCGTAAAGGTTGTGAAGCTGATCCAGAGCTATACACCGATTGTGAATAAGACAATCTGGTTGAAGGATTAATTGTATGAAGATTTTATCGGATTATTGGAAAGATAAAGAATTGCATATCAGCGTCATATATTACATTGCCGTTATTGTGTGTTATGTTCTTACGGCTTTTTGTAAATGGATGCATCCGGGTGTAGCCAGTACGCTCTTTATGCTGTGCGTTCTGGCTGAATTCGTTGTGAAACGTATATGGTTGCCCATTATGCGTAAGGAATTCAAACTTTCGGACTGTATATCGAAATTGTATTTGTGCGATTACATTGCCCTGGCCTATTTTCTGTATAATGTTATTTCGTTTTGCTGGGCGATTTCTTCGGTTCCGGTTTCGGTATATGTGCAGGAATTTACCACTTCGATTTTGCCGATGGTATTTTATCTTGTCGGAAGACAATCGTTGTTTCCCGATAAACGTGAGGATGAGGAATCCTTTGATAATACACGCTTTTACAGAGGCTTTTTGACGGCGCTGTTTTTGCTGTGTTTTGTCGGGCTGACATTTTATATTACGGCACCGCAGTTCTATCTGGATTATCTGCATGAATGGCTGTATACATCTAAGGCGGATGCATCTACCATGCGTGTTCGTATGCAATCGGTAGTTGGTGCCACGATGACGGGCTATCTGTCGGTTTGCGGCATGATTGCCTCTTCCGTATTGTTTTTGCGCAAACGAACGAGAATATTGGGTATTATCGGATTTGTTGTCGGATTCATCTTTGTCCTTTTATCCAGTATGCGTTCCGCGATGGTAGTCGCATTCCTGATTATTCTGTATATGAATATTCTGGTTTTCTATTTGTTCCGTATATTGGACAAGAAATTTATCTTTATAGAATTGGGTGTAATTGTGGTAGGCGTTGCATTACTGTGCTTACTGCTTCCTTCCATGGCCGATAAGCTGTTAAGTCGCCTGGCTTCTCTTCCGCTTGCAATCGGTGAGCGAAGCGAAACGTGGGTGGCAGCAGTTAATTCCATGAAGAGTTCGTGGTTTGGAAACGGATTGTCCGTAAACGGTCATCGTGCGATCGGTATTGAAGGATTACATGTGGTTACTGACGGCGGTTTGGTGAAACTGTTCTGTGAAGAGGGTGTTATCGGTTTCTCGATGTTTTTGTATATGCTTCTGTTATTGTTCCGCAAAGGAATGCGTAATTTCAGGTATGCTTATGCGGAGATGATGCTTGTGGCGGCTACGCTGCTGCAATCCATCGGCAGCAATATTCTTTCTTTCCAGCTTGCTGCTCCTTTCTTCTGGTATGTATGCGGTCGTCTGGGCGCGCATAAGGAGGAACATAAATGAGAGTAATGTGTATGTATCTTCCGCAATATCATACGTTTCCCGAAAATGACGCCTGGTGGGGAGAAGGTTATACGGAATGGACTGCCGTTAAGCGTGCTCTTCCGTTGTTTAAAGGCCATGAGCAACCTCGTGTTCCGGCTGACGGAGTGTATTATGATTTGAAAAGTCAGGGAGTCGAGACTCTTCTTAAACAGGCAGAGCTTGCGAAGCAGTATGGAATATACGGATTTGCATTTTATCAATACTATTTCTGCGGTAAAACATTGATGGATACGCCGCTTCTGACGCTTCTTGCGCATCCCGAGATTGATATTCATTACAATTTATGTTGGGCAAATGAAAGCTGGACGAGAACCTGGTACGGACTGGCCAATCAGGTGCTTATGGAACAGACCTATGGGACTGAAGCCGACTGGAGAGCTTTGTTTGATTATTTGCTTCCGTTTTTTAGGGATGAACGTTATATAAAGATTGATAACAAACCTATATATCAGATTTATCGTACATTTGACATAGAAGAATTTCCTCAGATGGTTGCATGTTTTAATAAATGGGCACAGCAGGAAGGATTCTCCGGAGTTTATATTATATCCGGCAAAACGGCTGCGATGGAAGATTCACGTAAGGAATGTATTGACGGGTATTATTACTTTGAACCCGGGTATTCCTTAAAGCATGGAATCGGTTCGGTACATAAATGGGAATATAATATCTCCGTTTTGCTGCGAAGCATGGTGAATAAGATTTTGCCGGAGAACAAGCGCATTTTGGAGCGGATTATTCCGGCAGAATGGATTTATAACGCAATCGAGAAACGCACATACGAGAAGAATGAGTGCCCGGGATTGATTCCGGATTGGGACAATACGCCGCGCAGAAGTTATAAGGGCTTGGTGTATAAAGGAACGAATCCGCAGCGATTCTGTAGTGTTCTGAAGACTCTTTCGAAGAAGGTTGCGGAACATACGCCCGATTTTGTATATATCAATGCATGGAATGAGTGGGGCGAAGGTGCGTATTTGGAACCGGATAAGTATCGTGGATGTGAATATTTGGAAGCTGTTGGGAAAGCGGTAAATGAAGAAAGTTAGTATTATCATTATTATATATAAAGTTGAGAAGTACTTACGACAATGCCTGGAAAGCGTTGTGACGCAAACGTATCAGAATCTGGAGATTATTTGCGTTGTCGGGGCAGGCGATACGGGATGCGAAGCAATTGTCGATGAATATGCCGGGAAGGATTCTCGAATTGTTGTAATCAAATCAGAACCTCGCGGAACGGCAGATGCCAGAAACCGAGGCTTGGCAGCGGTAACCGGTGATTATATTTCTTTCGTGGACGGGGATGATCATATTGCTTCGGACATGATCGAAACGATGATTACGGCGGCCCTGACGTCGGATGCGCAGATATCGGTAGTCGGAACGTACAGTGAATATACGAATTGTACGGATGGAACTGATGTAAATACGCAAACGGTGTATTCACGGAAAGAGGCTTTTGAGGCAATTCTGTATCGTGAGGCATTTTTCCTGCATCTATGGGATAAGATGTATCGAGCGGATTTGTTTGACGGAATCCGGTTTCCGGAAGGAAAGCTTGTCGAGGATCGGCAGATTGCGCATAAACTTCTCAGACGTGCAGAACGCATAGTATATAACAGCGCCGGAAAGTACTATTTTCGGGTGAGCGAGGACAGCGGTTCCCGCATCGAAGAAAATCTGCGTATGTCTCTTGCAGCCGATGTAGAGATATGCGACAGCCTTTTAAAAGATGATCCGACTTATGCGGATGCGGTGGAATTCTTTCTTGTGACCGAGAACTTAAGTGTTATCCAGAACAGTTTTTTATATCATAATTTTTCGAGAAAACATGATCGGGAATATCTTTCTTATGTTCGCAAACATACACCTGCTGTATTAAAGAATCCGAGAGTATCCCGAAACCATAAAATAAAAATGATTTTGTGTAATTTAAGCCCACAGTTGTTCCGTATGTTTACGATGTATCGGAGAAACAGGTTTGTTGCTTCGCATATCGCTTTTTCTTCGGGGACTGATTGGAAGAAAACTTTTGAAGGACAGAAAGTTGAGACGACAGTATGAAAGAGTCGACATTTCATGGAAAAAGAATATTGTTTGTGTGTCGTGAGACGTATTCCAAACCGCTTTGGTTTCTGGCAAAGCATCTTGCGAAGGACAATGAAGTAGCAGCCTTCTTTATCACGCCGAATGAGTGCATGTATAATAAATGCTACTATAACGAGCATACGTATTATCAGTATACGGAGCATGCCCCAGAGATCAAAATGTTTGATCAGAGGGATATAGCACTTACTTATGCTGCCAATTACAGGAAGAATCCCGTTCCGATTGACTGGGATTATGTTTCCATGTTGGAGAGAGAGTATACACATTACCGTTCTCTGAATCTGCAGCTTATGTGTTCGCAGGAACATACCAAACATTATCATAATCGCGGATATTGGTCGGTAACGTCTTATGAGGAGAATATATACTGGCTGGAACTGTGCTATAAGCGGATTATTGCCTTGATTGATGAGTTCCATCCGGATATGCTCTGTGATTTGGATAATGCGGAATTGCAGAGAACGATATTGACCGAGGTATGCTACAAAGAGAAGATTCCGTATATGACGATTGAATACTCCAAATACGGATATTATAAGTTCCCGAGTTTTCAGAATACATATCTGATTGACCCTTATATCCGCAATATGTATAAGAAGATGCTGATGCTTTCGGATGAGGAATTGTCGGAATCGATCGAATATATCAAGAACTTCCGGGAAGAAAGCTCCATCATGAATAAGGAATATGTCGGAACCGTAACGAGTCAGTACGAAAAAGACAGTTTAATCTGGGTTCTGCGCGTGATGCATGGAAAATGGGTTTATTTCTGGGATATGGATATCACAAAGCGTAATCTGAAGTTAAAGAGGACTTGTCCGATTCTGTATGCACCCAGTGTTCCGTATTTCTTTTACTATTTGAAATATGAGCTTGTGAAGAGGAGACTGTTTGAGAAGAACAAGTATTTTGAACCGCCCGTTCCCGGAGAGGATTACGTATTTATGCCGTTGCATCTGATTCCGGAATCTACGGTGTTTATTAAAGGTTCCTTCTATGTGGATGAGGTGAACCTGATTGAGCAGGTATCCAAATCACTTCCGATCGGCTGGAAACTGTACGTTAAAGAGCATCAGGCGATGCTTGGCGAGAGAAGTCTTGATTTCTATAAGCGCGTAAAGGAATTGCATAATGTCCGCCTTGTACAGGTGAACTATTACAGGGATCCGAAGCCTTGGATTGTGAATGCAAAAGGTGTGGTAACGATTGTTGGAACAACTGCATATGAAGCAGCGCTTCTTGGCAAGAAAGCGGTTGTATTTGCGGATCCTGCTTTTTCGATGATTGACGGAATTATCAGAGTTAAATCTTTCGAAGAGCTGCCGGCGGCCATCGCATCATTCGGCGAAACGGATAATTTGCATTCCGCTGCCGCTTATATTGAGATGGTGAAACGTGTCAGCACCGAAGTAAAGATATTTGAATTGATGGATGAAGCTGAGCTTTTGTTTGCCGGCAAAAAGGAGATGACACCGGAATACGAGGATATGCTGAATCATTTGCTTACGTTCTATGAACGCGGATATGAAACATATTTGGATGCACAAAAGAAGGGATATTTTATTTCGGATCTTCCTGTGGAATGAAAGGATACAACATTTATGGAGAGCACCATTATTGAAAGACTCAGTAAAAAGCAGTTTGTACTTATTGCCGAAATCGGGGTGAATTATTACGATATTGCCAAGAAGGAAGGCATTTCCAACATGGATGCGGCAAAGCTTATGATAAGGAAAGCTTATGAGGCGGGCATTCATGCGGTGAAATTTCAGACATACAAAGCCGGTACTTTGGCGGCAAAGGAGTCACCGTATTATTGGGATATTTCGGAGGAACCTACCAGATCACAGTATGAATTGTTCCAAAAGTTTGATTCATTCGGATATGAAGAATATAAGGAACTGAAAGAGTATTCGGATTCACTTGGGATCGAATTCTTATCTACGGCATTTGACTTTGCGTCAGCGGATTATCTGGATGAGCTGATGAATGTATATAAGATTTCATCATCGGATCTGTCCAATATTCCGTTCATTGAATACCAGGCCAAGAAGAACAAACCAATCCTTCTTTCGGTTGGTGCATCGGAGTATTCGGAGATACGGAACGCGGTTTTGGCTATTCGTAAGGTGAATAGTCAGCCGATTTGTCTGTTACATTGCGTATTGGAATATCCTACGCCGCTTGAAGATGCCAATCTGCTTAAAATTGCATCGTTGAAGCAGGCGTTCCCCGATGTTTATATCGGGTATTCCGATCATACAAAACCGACTCCGGAATGTGACGTCATAAAGACCGCTTATAACTTGGGAGCTGTTTTGGTTGAAAAACACTTTACTTTGGATAAGACGCTTACAGGAAATGACCATTATCATGCAATGGATCCGGAAGATGCAAAGCGTATTCTTGCGTCCGTTGAACGAATGGATATGATTCGCGGAATGGGCGATTTGAAGAGTCTTCCTACGGAGAGCGCTGCACGTAAGAATGCCCGTCGTTCCATTGTTGCGTGCGGGGACATTCGCGAAGGTGAAGTGATTACTGAGGAAATGCTTACGTTCAAGAGACCCGGAACCGGTATCAGTCCCGCCAGAATCAATGAAGTGATTGGCAAAAAGGCAACCGTGTTTATTGCGGATGATACGATACTTACAGATGGGATGTTTGATTGATGGGTAACAGATCACAGGAAAACCAGGTTTTGAAATCCGGGCTGTGGTATACCGTGGCCAATATTTCTATTCGCGCCGTTGCGATTATTACGACACCGATTTATACATCGTTATTATCGGTGCCGGATTACGGCAATGCGAATACATTCAATTCCTGGATTGATTTAATTAATATTTTTACATGTCTCTGCGTGGTCTATTCCATAGGCCGCGCAAAACTTGATTTTAAGGACAAGTTTGATGAATACATGTCTTCTATTCAGGGACTGTCTTCATCATTTGGTTTTGTTGTCCTTATATTCGCATTTCTGTTCAGGGAGCGATTGTCGGCCTTTATGCATTATGAGGTGCCGCTTGTTATAGCACTCTTTGTATATTTGTGTATTTCACCTTCCGTGGAGTACATGATGCAGAAGACCAGATATTACTACAAATACAAAGAGAATATACTGATTTCCCTGATTACGTGTGTAGCGCAGATTGCATTTTCCATTACGCTGATTTTTGTATTTAATGATAAGCGGTATGTCGGCAAGATCCTGGGTGTTCTGTTGCCTACGTTTTTGATGGGTATTGTATTCTATATCAATCTCCTTAAGAAGGGAAAATGCTTCTTTAAATGGGAGTATTGGAAATATGCTCTGAGAATCAGTATCCCGATGATTCCGCACGGTCTTGCGATGATGATCCTTGCGCAGGTTGACCGAATTATGATCCGCGATATTTTGGGAGAAGCGGAGAGCGGATTATATACGTTTGGATATACGTTTGCGTCTCTTTTAATGATTTTTACGAATGCAATCGGACAGGCCTGGCTACCGTGGTTTAACGAACAACTCTATGCAAATAATCGGGAAGGCGTTCGCAAAATTCAGAAAAAGCTTGTTCTTCTGGGCGTATTTTTATCCATGGGCTTTATAACGGTTGCTCCGGAGGCCCTTAAGATCCTGTCTCCCGGTGCACCGGATTACTGGGCGGCCAGAATTGTTGTTCCGCCTGTTGTCTTGGGAACGCTGGCGCAGTATTTCTATACGAATTACGTAAATATTGAGATTTATCATAAGAAGACGATTATTATTGCCATAAGTTCCGTGACGGCAGCAGTCTTAAACTATTTCCTGAATGCTTTTGCCATTCCGCGATTCGGTTATGTGTCTGCTGCGTATACGACGTTGATCAGTTATCTTTTACTTATGGTGATGCATTTTCTTGCATACAGATATGTGCTGAAAGAGAAGGTTTATGCGGATTGGCACATGTTCGGATACATGTTTGCGACTATTGCGGCCGGTTTAGGTTTGTCGCTTTTGTACAGTGATGATCTTGGGATGATCTTATTGCGATATGCTGTTGCTTTGCTGGCATTTTCCGTTTTTGCATTTATTAACAGAAGTGATATAATTACTCTGTATGCGTATGTCAAAACGCATTATCTTCATAAATCAGCTAAGGAAGAATAAAAATGAAAACATTGATCGTTATTCCCGCACGTGGCGGGTCGAAACGTATTCCCAGAAAAAATGTGCGACTTATGTGTGGTAAGCCGCTTATTTGCTATTCTATCGAAAATGCCAAGGCACTTCGTGATGAGTGTCATATGGATGTAGACGTTGCGGTATCCACCGATGATGAGGAACTTGCCGGTATTGTTGAGAACCGAGGCGTTATGGTTATTCCGCGTCCGAAGGAATTGGCGACGGATAAGGTTACACTTGATCCGGTTATTTATCATGCTTTATGTGCCATGGAAGAGAAGATGGGCTATCGCTATGATACGGTCATTACCATGCAGGCCACATCTCCTACATTGAAATTGTCCACCATTAAAGCGGCAATCGAATTTTTCGAGGATTCCGAGTGGGATACGGTATTATCCGCAACGAACAAACCGCATTTGTCATGGGGTGTTGTTGACGGTAAGATTACCAAGAATTATGAGAAACGATTGAATTCACAGGAACTGCCGCCGAACTATCTGGAGACGGGCGGATTCCTTATCACACGCCGTGATTGTGTTTCTGAGGAAGGCCGTATCGGTGAGAAAGTCAATATATTTGAGATTGCCGAAGATGAAGCGGTGGATATTGATACATATTCCGACTGGGTATTGGCGGAGAATATATTGCGCCGCAAGAAAATTATATTCCGTACCGTCGGAAAGCGTGAAGTCGGTATGGGGCATGTATACAGATGCCTTACTCTTGCTTATAAACTGACGGGACATGAGATCCTGTTTGTTGCAGATGCGGGCAGCAATCTGGGAATTGAGCGAATAAAAGAATCCAATTTCCCGATTCGTATAGTTTCCGATGAAACTGAATTTGAGAATCTTCTTGCAGACTATCAGCCGGATATCCTGGTAAATGATATTTTGGATACCGACCGTGAATATATGCAGATGGTTACGAAGTACGCAAAGCGTGTTGTAAACTTTGAAGATGTCGGAACCGGTGCGAAATATGCTGATGCGGTTATCAATGCATTGTATGAAAAGGGCGAGAGACTGCACAATGAATATTACGGTTCGAAATATTTCTGTATTCGCGATGAATTCCTTGAGGAGAACCCGAAGGAATTTTCCGAAGAAGTTTCGAATGTTATGGTGATTTTTGGCGGAGCCGATCCGTCCAACCTGACGGGACGGTTATATGCAATCTGCAAGCGCCTTCATGAACTTCATCCGCAGGTACATTTCCATTTCCTGCTGGGATTTGCGTATCTTTCGGACGGAAGTATAACGGATCTTCCGGAATTTAATATTCATATTCATAAAGATGTGAAACGTGTCAGCACGTATATGAGTAAAATGGATTTGGCAGTTACCAGTCAGGGACGTACGGTATATGAACTGGCCAGCATGGGCGTTCCTGCAATTGTTTTGGCACAGAACGAGCGTGAAGCAGAGCATGTATTTGCCGGCATACAGAATGGATTTATTAATCTCGGACTCGGATCCGAAACGGATGAGGATACAATTGTATCGACAATTGACTGGTTGATGCGTACACCGAATGTCCGTAAGGAAATGCGTAAACTTCAGCTGTCCAAGGATTTCTCCAAGGGACATGAACGGGTTATCCGTCTGATCCTGTCGGATTCGGATGATGAAGAATAGTACATTCCTGATTTCACAAGTGAAATGAAGAATAGAAAGAATATATGGGAAAAAGAAAGAAATTAACACCGGAAGAGGAACAAAGACTTCTGGAAGAAAAGAGACTCCTTCAGGAACATATGAAAGCTTTGGAGGATATGAACGCGAACTTTGCGGTTTCTCTGGACGGTCATATGGAGAATGAGTTTATCGGTCAGGATATAGAAGAGGAAGGCGAAGAATGGGATGACGATGGTACGGATTCCGTTCTTGCTTCCATGTCCAATATGGAGTATCGTCGTGTTCTTTTGGTAAACACCGTTGCAGGGACAGGAAGTGTGGGCCGTCTGGTTGTCGGACTGGCACAGGCTCTTGAAAATAATGGATATGAGGTTCTTGTGGCTTATGGCAGAGGAGAAGCTCCCGAAGGTGTTTCGAGTGTACGAATAGGACAGGATATGGACGTTTACGTTCATGGCGCCATGTCACGCCTTACCGATCGACATGGGTTCTATTCTACCGGTGCAACACGTGAGTTTATAAAGGTAATCGAAGATTATCGTCCGGATATAATACATTTACACAATGTGCATGGTTATTATTTGAATATCGCAGTTTTGTTTGATTACTTGCGCACGACCAATATCCGTGTGATCTGGACTCTTCATGATTGCTGGAGCTTTACGGGGCATTGTTCTCATTTTGAATATATCGGATGCATGAAATGGCAGACCGAGTGCAAGAAATGCGAACAATTGGCAGAATATCCCAGATCGTTTTTTGCAGACAATTCACAGTCCAATTTCCATATGAAACGTGAATTGTTTACCGGAATGCCGAATTTGACAATAGTAACCCCGTCGCTTTGGTTGGCTTCCCGTGTGGCGCAGTCATTTATGGCGGGATATCATCGCGTTGTTGTTCCGACCGGAATCGATCTTAATAATTTCTATCCGATGCGCGATGAAATGTATGAGGAAGAAATTGTTACGCGTCTCAGGGATTCGTTGGGCCTTAGAGGCAGATACATTCTTTTGGGAGTGGCCAATCCGTGGCGTGAGAGAAAGGGACTGGAGCAGTTCAAGAATCTGGCCAAGATGATCAGTGATCGTTATGCCATTGTGCTTCTCGGTTTATCGGACAAACAGGTAAATGATCTGCCCGATTCCATTATCGGACTGGCGAGAACGGACAGTGTTGAAGAATTGGCGGCGTTATATTCGCTGGCAGATGTGTACGTGAATCTGACGCTTGAAGATACATTCCCGACAACCAATATCGAGGCACTTGCCTGCGGAACGCCGGTTGTGACTTTCCGTTCCGGCGGAAGTGCTGAAAGCATCGATGATACATGCGGTATTGCGGTTGATAAGAACAGTATTCAGGGTGTTTTGGCAGCTGTGGATACGATTATCAGGGAACGCGATCATTTATATACGACGGCACAATGCGTGGAACATGCGGCGTTGTATGACAAAGAAGTTCGTTTCAATGAATATATACGTGATGTATATGAGGGTATTTAAGTGAAGATTAAGAGTTTTCGTGACTTTTGTTCTAAATTTCAACATACGATTGTGTTTATGATCGGTTTGGTTTTGTACGCGGTAAATTTGGCTGCGTTCTTTTTGCTGTTCTCATTAAAAAATGTTGAGATCGTTCACATTTCCCGTACGGCTGCGGTTACTCTTTCCACGTATTTTATTATGATGCTTTTGCTGACGCTTATATACGGCAAATTTGACATCGGGCATCGCAAAGGCAGGAACATATCCTTCTCACTTGTGATTTCTCAATTCTTTACAGACATCGTTACATACCTTGAACTTACGATCATGAAGACGAATGAAGCGAACGGAACAACCTTCCGTTTGGAGAATTTGGGAATTCTTTTGCTTGTCTTTGTGTTGCAGGTTCTGTTGATTGTGTTCTTTACGTTTTTGGGAGAGAAATTCTATTTCTGGCTGAATGCCAAAGAAAAGTGCCTGATCGTAACATCGGATCCCGAGAATGCGAAAAGAGCAGCAGCTGCGATGCGCGATTTTGAGAAGAGATATGAAGTGGATGATATAATTTCTCCTGATGATGCAGACCTTGAGCAGCATATGCTTGCTGCGGATACGATTGTGCTGTACGAGGTGCCGCTTTTGAAACGTACGGAGATTATTAACTTCTGCTATCAGAATCTGAAGAATATATATTTCAATCCGCATATTGCGGATATCCTGGAACAGAACAGTAAGTTTACAATTATGGATGATATTTCTTTCTTTACGACGAGATTCCATATGATCTCCATGGAAGAGAGAATAATTAAGCGTTTATCGGATATCTTTCTGTCGGCACTCGGTTTGGTAATTACCAGCCCGATTCTTCTCATAAGTGCAATTTGCATCAAAAAGAATGACGGCGGATCGGTCTTCTTTAAGCAGAAGAGAGCTACTGTTCATGGAAAAGTTTTTGAGATCATTAAGTTCCGTACAATGAAAGAAAATGTGGAGAATTATTCGTCTACCCAAAACGACGATCGCATTACGAAGGTGGGACGTGTTCTCAGAAAATATCGAATAGATGAATTGCCACAGCTTTTGAATATACTGAAGGGTGATATGTCTCTTGTGGGCCCTCGTCCCGAAATGCTTGAGAATGTAGAAGACTATACAAAGGAACTTCCGGAGTTTCGTTATCGTCTTCGTATGAAAGCAGGATTGACGGGTTACGCACAGATCCTCGGTAAATATAATACAAGTTCACGTGACAAGTTGATGATGGATCTGATGTACATTGAGAATTACAGCATATTAAAAGATGTACAGCTTCTGTTCCAGACGATACTTGTCTTGTTCAAAGCAGATGACAGTACGGAAGGGTTTGATTCATGACGAAGATTTCCGTTATTACCGTAACCTTTAACAGTGAAGAGACCCTGGCGCAGACAATGGAATCCGTATTGAATCAGACGTGTCCGCCGTATGAGTATCTGATTATTGACGGACAGTCAACGGATGCAACGCTTTCCCTGGCGGAGTCGTTCCGTCCGAAAATGGAGGCGGCAGGCATACGGTTTACGATTGTTTCCGAGAAGGATCACGGAATCTATGATGCCATGAATAAAGGAATTCGACTGGCGTCCGGTGAGATTATCGGAATGATTAACAGCGATGACTGGTATGAGCCGAATGCTTTATCCTGCGTTAGTAAAGCGTATGAAAAGGAACATTTCGGGTTATTCTATGCGGATTTGCGTATGCATTTGCCGGACGGAAAGACATTTGTGAAGCACTCACGCTTGCGTAAGTATGCGACCAGTCGCGACTGGAATCATCCGACGACCTTTATTACGAAAGAGGTATATGATCGCTTTTCTTATCGTACGGAGACGATCCACGATGATTATGATTTGATTCTGCGTCTTAAAAAGGCGGGGGTTCGCGAGTGCGTTCAAAACGAAGTGATTGCAAACTTTCGAATGAACGGAGTCAGCCATGAGCGTTCATTTGCTTCGGCACTCAAACGTGTAAAGATCAAGTATGGGATTTACAGACAAAACGGATACAACCCGTTTTATTTTATAGAATGCTTTGCGGTGGAAATGGCCAAATTATTCATCGGATAAGCGGGAGAATTGTAAGTGCAGTCATTAACATTCTTTTCCAATTATTTTAATCATCATCAAAAGGCTCTCTGTGATGCGTTTTATGCATTGTTGGGTGAGGGCTTTGCTTTTGTGGAAACAATGCCGATGGAGGCGTTTCGCAGTCAGATGGGTTGGGGCGAAGATACGCCGGCGTATGTGTTGCGTTCTTACGAGAGCGATGCGAATGAGGAAAGGGCGAAGAAGCTTGCCCTTAGTTCGGACCTTGTATTGATGGGGACTGCACCAGAGTATTACATAGAACCCCGTCTTGCGGAGGGCAAAATCATTTTCCGCTATTCCGAGCGCCCGCTTAAGGAAGGTTTTATTAAGTTTTTTATTCCCCGACTTATGAAAAAGTATCTGCATCTGCATGTCAGAAACAGAGACAAGAATATTCATATTTTGGGTGCCAGTGCGTTTACGGCGCTCGATTACAAGAAAATGTTCAACAGTTATCCCGGAAAGTGTTATAAGTTCGGGTATTTTCCGGAGCATATGAAGGAAAATGCAGATGAGTTGATGCAGCATAAAGCGGATATTGCAAAAGCCGACGGTGTGCCGACGATTCTGTGGGAAGGCAGAATGCTTCGATTAAAGAGACCTGATGTGTTGATGAAAGCAGCACATATATTGCGTAAGAAGGGCTTTGACTTTCGCCTGACATTTGTAGGTGAAGGAGAAGTTCGCCCGCGTCTTTTGGCGATGCGTTCCCGTTACGGGCTTGAAGATATCGTTACGTTTCATGACTTTTTATCACCGCGCGAAGCCAGACTGAAGATGCGTGATTCGCAGATTTATGTAATGACAAGTAATTTCTGGGAAGGCTGGGGCTCGGTTATTTATGAGGGCCTTGATGCCGGATGTGCAGTGGTTGCTTCACATGCCTGCGGTGCTACTCCTTGGCTGGTTAAGCACGAACAGACGGGTCTTGTGTTTAAGAGCGGTTCGGCTGCAAGCCTGGCACGACAGCTTCAGAAACTTTTGGAGAATCCTGAATTGATTACGCAATATGGTCGTGCTGCCTATGCTCAGATGGATACCGAGTGGAATCCGACAGTAGCGGCACAAAGGACGCTTCAACTTGCGGAGGCGATTAACAATAACGAAGAGTGTCCGTTTGAAGACGGCCCGCTTTCTAAGGCACCGATGTTGAAGAATGCGTGGTTTAAGGATAAATGAGATGAAAGAATCACGAAATAAGAAAATCTTATATCTAATGGAGTATCCGATTGACCTGCCCGGCGGCGGACAGATGTCTACGAAGACTTTATGTGAGGGAATGCAGGAGATTTCGCAGTCACGTGTTAGGCCTTCTTCGACCGACGCAGAATGCTTTGATGGCGCAAATTGTTCGGCCGGCACGCAAGATGGGTATGTTTGGGAGACGATTGCATGCTGTCCGAATCTTCTGACGCATAAACCGGAGGATTATTCATTCAAAATATGTACATATGATTCGGACGAGAATCGTGAATTGTCCAAGGTTTCCCGAGTCAAGAATTTTGTTACAAGAATCGGAAGCTTCTATCGGATTATTCGTCAGGAGAAGCCGGATATTATTCATGTTTCCATGTCGGAATCCCTGATTACATTCGGTTTCTTACGTTGTCTTGGCATCTTTCACAAAATACCTTTTGTTTATACGGACAGAGGTTTGGCATACGGATATCGTAAGCATTCCAAATTCTGTATGATGAAAACGCTTTCTCATGCGGCGGCAATGATTACGACTACCGAATTCAACCATCACTTATGGGAAGAGGAGAATGTTCCCTGTCCCGTGCGTGTCATTCCCAATACGATTTCTGCGGATTTTGAAACATTTGAACCGGAGAAGAAGGAAAGTGTTCGCGCCAAATACGGTTTTTCGAAGGATGACTTTGTAATCGGACTGGCCGGACGTATATCTGAGGAAAAGGATTGGCCGTGCGTAGGCCGCCTGATGGAGGCACTTACGAAAGAGGGAATATCTTTTAAGGTGGCACTTGTACTGTCCACTTATGAGGAAAGAGATACGCAGATCGCCGCAGATATTAAGGCGGATATCGTTAAATATATCGGTGAGGATAATCTGTATTTTCTGCATGATTTGTCGCAGAAAGAGATGGCAGACTATTACTATTTGCCGAATGTGTTTGTAATGACGTCTTCATTTGAGTCTTTCGGGAAAGCTGCCGTGGAGGCAATGAGCCGTAAATGTCCGGTTCTTTCCACGTCGGTCGGAGGCTTGACCGAGGTGATCGGGAAAGCAGAAGACTTGTATGATAAAGAAAATCTATCTGTATTTGCCAAACGAATGAAGGAATTTGCGGATTGTCCGCAGCTTGCGTCGGAAGAGGGCGAATATTTCTTTCATCGTTATCATACTTTGTTTACACGTAACATACATTTGTCACGACATGATGAGCTGTATGGAGAGATATTGAAATGAAATTGCTTTCAATAGCGGCATTGACGATTGCAGCTTTTGCCGGGCTTTGCTTAGTCAAATCAGATAAATACAGAAAGTATATTTGGGCAGCATATTTTGCCGCTGTTCTTTTGTTGTCCGTATATCTTTCCGTGACAACACTTCCGAGAATGCTTTCATTCTATACACCTACCGATCAGACATTTTATCAGAAGCAGTTTCTTGCGGACGGAGACTATCCGGACGCTTTTTTGGATGTCTTTTTGACGGATAAGGTTGTATATACCAAAAACGATCCCGCGCTGTTTGATGATAATGAGCCGGAAGGCAAAGAATACGTTTATTCTTACTATCATATGTATAATGCGCAGAACTTCATTAAGGCATCTCATCCCAAGCGTCTGATAGCTTCCGATGATTTGAATGATGTTTTTTTGACGGATGCGCAAAAGGAAGATTTTGACGAACTTGGAATTACAAATGATATGTTCCGAAATACCGTTATGTACGGTCGGCATTTGGATGAGCCCGGAACTTATTTTTCATATTTGTGGTACTATAAGGAAATTATGCCTTTGATGCATGCCTACGTACATGCGGATGATTTGGCGGATGCAGAGGAAGTTCTTGTTTTGTGGGATGACGGACATGAGAAAGAACCTTGTGATTTGTATATCATGTCGATGGATTATTACAGAGAGGCGGTGATGGATCATGAGTGAATGGATTAACACCGTAATTTCTTCGTACTCGTGCATTTTTTACATACGTCAACTTCTTGTAATTCTTGGTATTACTGCGTTTGGCGAACTGGCACTTCTGGCATTTCCTATTCCCGAGGAGCATGTGAAGATGCGCCCGGTTCTTGCATTTCCGATGGGACTTGCGCTTTATATTTTACTCGGTTATTTATTGCTTCTTACCGGTATTCCGTTTTCGCGTACTTCCGTTTTATGCGGAATGGGTGCATTGGCAATTGTATTTGTTTGTCTCTTACTGTATCGCGTACACAGGCACACATTAAGGTTTGCAAAGAGGCCTGTTCTGTTTGCTGTTATCTCGGCTCTCTGTATTGTGGCGGCAACTGCATTTTCGGTTTCCGGAATTGTTCCGATTACGCTTTCCAATGATTCAATGTATTATTTTCGTGAATATCCGAAGGCGCTTACGTATTTCGGAGAGTATCGTTTCGGCTTCACGACTTTTTTGACGGATACGGGGCAGGGTGCTTCGGTACTGTTTGCGCTTCCGTCTTTGTTTGGATTTGACGAAGCGTTCGGCATTCAACAGTTCTTCCATATTTCGTTTCTGGGCATTTTCGGCATGGCTGTATATAACCAAGTCAAAAGTGTGCCGGCATCGATATTTGCCGTGCTGTTTCTTGAGGGCGCGACACCGTTCATGCTTTTGGCGCATTGGTCGATGTCCAATATTTTCTTTATGGAGTATTTCTTTACCGCGGTTTATTTGATGTACGCATTCGGTAAGGATTATGCGACGGATGTAATCATTTTTGTTCTGGCATTAACGCTTCTTCGCATGGAAGGTGCGATTTTTGGTATATTCCTTGTAATTGCGATGTCCCTTCTTCAGTATTCATCGCTTCTTCTGTCCTTTGCGGTACTTGTTCCGATGATGCTAATGAACGGTTTGTATGCAGTGAAGATTTTCGGGCAGATCGGTTATATGGAGCCGTACCTGTTTCTGACTCCCCAAAAGTCGGCGCTTCAGGTGGCGGCAATGGCTGGTGTGTGTATATATTTGCTGTTCTTTAGGAAGTTCTTTACTAAGAAACTCGGGCGCTTTTTACCGGGGCTTATTTTGTTGGCGCTTTTTGTCGGAAACTTGTGTCTTCTTGCGCTGGATTCGGCATTGTATATCGGTAACCTGAAGGCGTTTGTCGGTAATCTCTTCGGACAGAGCGGATGGGGCATTTTTGCGTACTTTATTGTTTCGGTTCTTCTGCTTCTTTTAGGGGACTACCTGCTTACTTTATTCCGAAACAAGGAGAAAGTCACTTGGGGCGATCCTCTTTCATTCTCCGGCTTCTTTGACTTTATTTCGATTGGATTTGTTCTTGTGACGCTGATGGTTTCCTGGGCACGTGACAGTGTGATGCTGCAGGAAGTGGGAGATTCCGGAAACAGAGTGCTTTTGCAAATTGTTCCGGTTGTTTGGTATATGATTATTCTGCATGTGCAAAGGCGCATGAAAAGTGATATAATAAAGCGTTAAATTACTGTGATTTTTGAATATGCTACGAAAGCGGCAGGTGCGTAAAATTGTTATTTAATTCCATTGAATTCCTAATCTTTTTTCCGATTGTCATTCTGATCTATTTTGTTATTCCCAGAAAGGCAAGAATGTATTGGCTTTTGGTAGTCAGCTATTATTTCTATATGAGCTGGAACGCCAAGTACGCCGTGTTGATTGCCGGTTCGACCGTAGTAACCTTTTTCAGCGGCATTTTGATTCAGAAACTGAACGATAATGAGTCGCTTTCGGATCATGACAGGACGGTTCGGAAAAAGTGGGTTGTTGCAGGCAGCCTGATTATCAATCTTGGTATTCTGGCTGTGTTTAAGTATGCCAATTTTGCGCTTGAGTCGGTTGATGCCATCGTAAGCTTTTTCGGTCATAATGCACCCGGAAAACGTCTGGATATTCTGTTACCCGTCGGTATTTCGTTTTATACGTTCCAGGCACTCAGTTATTCGATTGATGTCTATCGCGGAACGGTTCCTGCGGAGAAGAATCTGCTTCGTTATGCATTGTTCGTTTCGTTTTTCCCGCAGCTTGTTGCAGGCCCTATCGAGAGAACCGGCAACCTGTTGCCGCAGATTAATAATGTTGAGAATCTGAATCTTTGGAATTACGAGCGTGTTCGTGACGGACTTTTGCTGATGCTTTGGGGATTTTTCCAAAAGCTTGTTATTGCCGATCGAATCTCTCTGATGGTGGAACAGGTTTACAACAATTATGAATTGTATGGATTTTTGGAAATCTTTGTTGCTTCCATGTTGTTCTGTTTTGAAAGTTATTGCGATTTTGGCGGTTATTCGAATATCGCCCGCGGTGCGGCCAAAGTCATGGGCTTTGATTTGATGATAAACTTCCGTCAGCCGTATTTTGCCAGAAGTATACAGGAATTCTGGCGTCGCTGGCATATATCCATGACGACATGGTTTACGGATTATTTATATATTCCTTTGGGCGGAAGCCGAAAAGGTCTGCTTCGTAAATACATCAATATCATGATTTTATTTACGACTTCCGGTCTGTGGCACGGAGCCAGCTGGCATTACGTAGTCTGGGGTATGCTTTTCGGTATTTTCCAGATTATCGGAGATTTGCGTCATAAGCTTATGAAGAAGATTCGAAAAGGCGCGAAGCCGGTTGATAATTTCAGCTGTAAGATTCGTGATATTATTGTGACTTTCCTGGCACAGGGATTTGTTACGATGTTCTTTATTACCGGTTCTCTGACACAGCTTTGGCATATGTTCAAGCAGATGGCAACATCATTTACAACGGTTGGCCTTCTGAATGTCGGACTTACGGAGAACAACTGGTTTGCACTTGGATTTGCACTTCTGGTGCTTCTGATTGTCGATTTGATGCATGAGAACAACATTTCCATTTTTGCATGGGTAAAGAAACAAAATATCTGGTTTAGATGGGCACTGTATATCGGACTTCTGTGGGCGACGATCCTTCTGGGTATTTTCGGTGCAGGTTATGATACAAGCAGTTTCTTATACTTCCAGTTCTAAGCTTTGAATATATACATACGGAGTGACATTATGAAATATGTAAAGAGGACCGTAGCGGTCGTTCTGTTTATTGTTATAACGGTTTTGGTGGGAAAGCTTTTGAGGTATGCGTTGACAGACGATACCAAGAGTTTTACCAGAATTATGATGCATGAATTCTATAATCAGGAGAATATAGACATTCTGTTTGTCGGTTCTTCGCATTGTTACCAGACGTTTGATACTTCCGTTACGGATGCGATATTTGCCGAGAATACATTTACCGGCGGTTCTTCATCTCAGCAGATGGACGGTTCGTATCAGCTTATTTGCGAAGCCGATCGCGAATACGATCTGAAGAAAGTATATTTGGAAGTTTTCTACGAAACGGCGCAGAAGGAATTGTACAAGGATCGTACGGAGCTTACTTCGACATATATCCTGTCCGACTATATGAAACCGAGTTTCCGTAAGATGAAATACCTTATTGATGCCAGCCCGAAGGAGTATTTGTTTAACAGCTTCATTGTAGCTAAGAGAAACGGCGATGAACTTGTATTCCCGGAATATGTGGGAGATATTCTCCGTAAGAAACAGAGCACGGCCTACAAGACGTATGACTTTGCGGCAGTATCATCGGATGCTGACGCGTACGCGGGAAAGGGATTTATCCGAAGCAGTGGTGTGATTCAGAAAGGATGTTTCTATCTGCAGAATGATTTTACGCCGATTGTTACGGACGAATTCTCGGTGGATTGGCGCAATTCCCTTATGGATATTATCAATTATTGTAAGAAGCACAATATCGATCTCGTGATGGTATCGGCTCCGTCTCCGGATTTCAGAAATGTTTCGCTTGGCAATTATGATGACTACATTGCATACATGAACGAGATTTCGCGTGAAACGGGTGTTCCGTACTATGACTTTAACTTGTGCAGAGAAGAGTACTTTGACGCTACCGGCGAAAACTTTAAGGATACGAGTCACTTAAACGGAAACGGTGCGAAGGCATTTTCCGAATTGTTTGCCAAGTTCTTTACCGGACAGATTTCCGAGGAGGAACTGTTCTATTCATCTTATAAAGAGAAGGCCGAAGCCATGGAGAAAATGGTATTCGGCGTGATTTATTATGACGATCCGGCCAGCCTGATGATGCAGATTAATCCTGTTACGAACGGGGATGTTAATTCGGTCAAAATCGCGGCCATTAAGTATATTGACGGAAATGCAGTGGATATGCGTGAACTTTCTCCGGGAGATTTGCTGTACTACAATCCCGGCGAATCGGGAACGTTTGATATTTATGCATCCATCGGAGAGAAGCAGTGGGGTCCTATTTCGGTACCTTACGGAAAGTAATGTATGGAAGAAAAGAAAAAGAATGTTTTGTCCAGTTTTCTGGAATTCTTCTACGGTAATTTCATAGTTCTGATCCTTGGATTTGTATCTCTTCCTTTGATTACCAGACTTCTGTCGACGGAGGAATACGGACGAACCAGTATATTTCAGACGGTTGTTTCTCTGATATATATTTTCGCGATTCTCGGAATGGATCAGGCATATATTCGATATTTTTACAGGGACGGCGTAAACAGAAAGTATTTGTTTTGGCAATGCATTAAATGGCCGCTTGTTCTGATCCTTGTTCTTTCGGCAGGATATTTTGTGTTTTCTGCCCGGGCCGATGAATTGATGTTCGGAATTCACCTTTCGGATGTAACCGCTTTGGTGATTGTTTATATTATTACATCGGTGTTTGAACGATTTCTGTTTTTGAATATTCGAATGGAGCAGAGAGGAAAGTTGTATTCGAACCTGAATATTGTTTCGAAGGTTCTGTACATTGCCTTTCTTGTTTTGTTTGTGTTTATTTTGGGCGATGATTTCCGCGTGGGCTTGTATGCCTTAACGCTTCCGCTTGTCATTGTTACGATTATCGTAGGCGTAAGATATATTGTCATCAATCGGAAAGAATCCATGGCCCCGCATGACTTTGCGACGAAGGAGCTTTTACGATACGGTGTTCCGTTCGTGCCGATGCTTCTGATGGAGTGGCTGTTATCCTCGATGGATAAATGGTCGATTCGTTTTTTCTGTGATTTTGCCCAGACCGGTATATATTCGTCTGCAATGCAGATCATGTCGATTCTTCTGACGTTTAAGATTACGTATGTGGCATTCTGGTCGCCGATTGCGATGGACAAGTACGAGAACCAGCCGGAGGAAGAGGTGAAGCCGTTCTTCGCGGATATGTTTTCCAAGGTGCAGTTTCTGTGCATGCTTGCGGCATTTGGGCTGACGACTTTCAGATATATTATTGTGCTGATCCTGGGACAGGATTATCGAAGTGCCATTCGTGTGATTCCGTATTTGTCACTGATGCCGGTGCTGTCGATTCTGTTTGAGATGACGGGCCAGGGTGTGAAATTTACCGGCAAAATCAAATATTTCAATTATGCTTCCGCTGCGGCAATTGTTTGCAATTTGGTGGGAAATACACTTTTGGTACCGCGTCTTGGCGGTGTCGGTGCGGCAATGGCTACGGCAGCAACGTATATTGTGTATTTTATCATCGGAACAGTGTTGGCGAATAAATGCTATCCGATGAAGTTTCATTTGGGGAAACTATGGATTGCCATCGGAGCATATTGCGCGTATGCGACGTTTGCAACTTTTACGGATCATGAGTTGTTGTCGGCATCTGTCGGTGTGATTTGCATGGTGCTGTTGTGTGTTCTGAACAGGAAAACACTTGTGGCTTTGTGGCAGTTTTTGATGGGTTTGTTAAAGAGACAGAAGAAAGAGGAACAGAAAGAAAATGAGTCTGTATGAGAAACTGGTTAAGAAGGAAGAGAAGCTGGCGGTAATCGGATTGGGCTATGTCGGAATGCCGATAGCCGTTGCTTTTGCGAAGAAGATTTCCGTTGTCGGTTTTGATCTGAACCGCGAAAAGATTGAACAATACAAATCAGGACATGACGTAACCTGTGAGGTTGGTGATGAGGAGATTTCCAAGACCTCTGTTGCGTTCACGTGCGATCCGGCGGCGCTTCGTGATGCCAAATTCCATATTGTAGCGGTTCCCACACCGATCAATCAGGATAAGACGCCGGATTTGTATCCCGTTGAAAGCGCGAGCCGTATTCTAGGTCAGAATCTGACGAAGGGATCGATCGTTGTATATGAATCTACCGTATATCCGGGCGTAACCGAAGATATCTGTGTTCCGATCCTTGAGAAGGAATCTGGACTTACCTGCGGCATTGATTTTAAGGTCGGATATTCACCCGAAAGAATTAATCCGGGAGATAAGGTGCATCGTTTGGAAAACATTCGCAAGATTGTTTCCGGAATGGATGAGGATGCATTATTTGAAATTGCGAAAGTATATGAGCTCGTAATTGAAGCAGGCGTACATCGCGCCGGATCCATAAAGGTTGCGGAAGCGGCTAAGGTAGTGGAGAATTCTCAGCGAGATATCAATATTGCATTTATCAATGAATTGGCAATGGCGTTTGACAAGATGGGCATCGATACGAATGAAGTTATTGATGCGATGAATACCAAATGGAATGCACTCGGATTCCGCCCCGGACTGGTCGGCGGACATTGTATCGGTGTGGATCCGTATTATTTCATCTATCAGGCGGAGCGTCTCGGATACCATTCACGTATTATCTCGGCCGGCCGTCAGATAAATGATGATATGCCTGCATACGTCGGAGATGCTGTATTAAAACAGCTTATTCTGGCAGGGAAGAAAGTCAAGGATGCCAAGGTTGTTTTCTTCGGTGCGACGTTTAAAGAGAATTGCCCTGATGTTCGCAATTCCAAGATCATGGAGATTGTCGCATACTTGAAGAATTACGGGATTACTCCGATTCTTGTGGATTTCTGGGCAGATCCCGCAGAGATCATGCGAAGCTACGGTGAGATCTTGTCGGGAGAAGATGCTGCTTTTGGTGCGGATTGTCTTGTTCTGGCAGTTGCACATGAAGAATATAAGTTGCGCAGCGTTTCCGATTGGGATAAGTTTTTCGGGAACTATCCGCAGAATGAAAAAGTGCTTATCGATATCAAGGGAATTTTGCCGAAGGAAGATTGCGAGGCAGCAGGATACACTTATTGGAGATTGTAAGATTAGCTGCATTGCATTGATGAACAACGATAGGATTGTGGGAGAGTTTGGCTGATGATAACAGTTAACGCGGATGACTTTGGCTACAGCCATGAAGTGAATGAGGCGATATGTCGGGCGTTTCGGGAAGGAATTATTACCCGTACCACCTGGATGGCCAATATGCCTGCTGCTGCGGAAGCGATGGAAATGGCACGCCGCGAAGGATTTGCGGATCGTGTCGGACTGCATCTGAATATTACCGAGGGTGTTCCGCTTACGAAACCGATTCTGTCCGATCCGCTTTTGTGCGAGGACGGCCGTTTTCATGCGAGTTTTTATCGCAAATTATTGTATCGCCTGTATTTGAAACGTAATTCACGCGCGATTATTACCGAAGAGTTCCGTGCACAGCTTAAGGCTTATGAGGAAGCCGGCGGAACGCTTTGGCATGTGGATTCGCATCATCATGTTCATACGGATTTATCCGTTCTGTGTGCGATGCATCCGCTTTTTGCCGAATTTCCCATAAAAAGTATTCGATTGGGACGTAATTTGTATCATGGCGGGAATATACTGATGCGTCTGTATAAGCTTTTTTTGAATCGTATTCTTAAAAAGCGTTGTCTGCAGTCACACCCGGTTTATTTTGGCTCAATTAAGGATTTGGAAGCCTACACGGCAAAGTCATATCCCCGGGGTGATGTGGAAATAATGGTTCATCCGAAGTATGTAAACGGTGAATGGGTGGACACGGATATCCCCATGGAATATGTTCGTAATGTTCTGGAGAACGTGAATTGAAGGATAGCTACAGAAAAATAATTGCATATATTACCGCACCTGTAGTGACTGTTTTACTGATATGTACGGTATTCATGATCAAGGGCATTTTTCCGTTCGGCAAAATGACGATTGATTATTATGATATGGCGCAGCAGATTGCCGCGTTTTATTATCATGTCTATGATTCGCTGCATGGGACGAAGAACTTTTTCTATGACTTTTACACCGCGCTTGGCGTCAATATGGCGATGAGCACATCGGGTTGCAGTAACATAAGCTTGTGGAATCTGTTCTTTTTGTTTGTGAAGCGTGAGTATCTTCTGGAAAGCCTTTCCGTTTTCCTTGTGTTGAAGATGGCTGCCATGACGGCTTCCATGGATTTCTATTTCCGAAACAATCATCGTATTCCTTATGTTTTTCAGATGATTCTTTCTTGCGGTTATGGATTCTGCGGTTTTGTCATGATGCTTTATATGACCAATCAGTGGATGGACATTGCCATTCTGTTGCCGATCATCGTTCATTTTGCCAAGAAATGTGTTACGCAGGGTAAATGCCGCGGATATGTCATTGTATTGTCATTATCTGTTATTGCAAGCTATTACCTTTCGTTTATGATTTTGATTTTTCTGTTCCTTACGGTTGGTCTGTATTTGTTTGTTTACAGAGACCGCAAGCATTATGTATTTCGCTTTGGCATGTCGACGATTGCTTCGCTTGGAATATCGGCATTTATTCTGATGCCCTGTCTGTTGCAGACGCTTTCTTCCGCACGTTTCCAAAATGAGAATGGCGGTGGATTGATCTTTCAATATTTATCAATCGCCGGACAGGTGAAGGGTGCGTATATTACACGCTTTTGGGCTCTTTTGGGTCTTTCGTTTGCGTTTTCGATAGTATTTTTGGGGATCATTAAGGACATAGGTGTTATTGCCAAATGGAAACGAATCGGAGAGATGTTTTCCGATGCCGATTGCGGTGAGAGTAGCGTAATCCGGAAGCGTTTGATTTTCTCTCTGGGAAGTCTGTTTATTATTATTGCCGAGCTTTTCTTTGAGAGTATTAATTTAATCTGGCATTTCGGGTCCTATGTTCATTATCCGATTCGAAACGGCTTTTTGATCTATTTCGTTGTTGCGGCCCTTGCAGCGCAGTACATTCCTCTTGTGTACAAGAACGGAAAGATCTCGGCACGTTACGGATATTTGAATATTCTTGTTTCGGTTATTGCGGCTGCGCTTTGGACACTTTGCGCAACCTGGTATCGTATGCATCCGGGAATTTCGGTGTATCGTCTTGTCCCGATGATGATGCTTTTGATGATTCTTTTGTGGGGTGTTTATCTGTTTCTGGGGATGTACAGAAAAGGAAAATACCTGAATCTGACGTTGATCATTTGGGCGTTGGAGCTTCTTTTGTATTCGTATATCTGTATCGGACCGCCTACCTATGTTACCGGTTATTCGGAAGGTCCGGAGATGGAAGGCGAATATATTCGTATATGTAATGAGTTGTCGGGTCTTCTTCCGATCGGTGTCAGCAATACTGATCGAATTAAGAATCCGGATGAAAGTCTGAACGCCAACTACGGATTGGTTCTCCGTCGTCCGACTTTGTCAAACTGGACGCATCTTATTTCACCCAATCTTCAGGACGGCGCTGCAAAGATGGGGTACAGTTGCCAGTATACGAGACTTTTGGATGCGGGCGGGACGGTTTTTTCCGATGCACTTTTACATATCACCAATGTGATATCGTGTAATGAACAGGATGAGAGCCTGTATACTCCCGTGCAATATGCAGATGTGACTATCGACCATATGAGCGGAGAAGAAGACCGCTATTATTACTATGATACGAAATATTGTTTCCCGTTTGTTTACGGAGCTGAATCAACAGATACCATTTTGTCGGCGGCGGAAAGTCAGGATATTGTTACGCTGTATAATGCGATTTATGATGAAATTGCACCGGCGTATGTTCGAACGATGTATCCGAGGATTGCATCTTCGCCGGAAGGCGATGTTACATATCTTGACGGAAGTATGAAGGTTGACGGACGCAAGGCGGTATATCTGTATGGTGATTGTGTCGATTGCGAATATCGAAATACCGAAATTTTCGTAAACGGTTCTCCGGTGCCGATTCCGAGTATAAAGGAAACCGACAATACACTTTATCCGGCTTATTTTAACAATAATGCCGTATACTTGGGCACATTTATGGATGAGGAATTTGATCTTTCGGTAGATATGGATGTCTCAAATATGGATGAGATTTACAGTGTTCGGTTGTTTATGGTGGATATGGATGCGTTGACACTTTTGTGTGAAGCGCTTTCCGATATTCCCTCATCAATTGCAATAGACGGTTCGCATATCAGTGCGCAATATACGGCAACGGAAGGCGTTCGATATGCACTTCTCCCGCTTTCGTACAATGAAGGCTTTGCGGTTACGGTGAATGGGCAGAGCGTTACACCTGTGAGTGTTTTGGATATGTTTACGGCAATCCCGGTGACGGAAGGTACGAATGATATTGAAATGAAGTTTTTGCCTTCGGGAATGAAGACGGGCGTAATAATCTCCGCGGCAGCCCTTATTGTTTGCCTTCTGGTGACTTTGGCAGGCGCTCGAAAACGTGAGGAAGAACCGAATGTTTTGGATAGGGTTTGTACAGTCATATATCGCTATGTATGGATTCTGGCTGTTGTATTGGTATATGTATTTCCGATTGTGTACGGATTGCTCAGAAGTTTGTGGAATGTGTTGGTAAATTAGGATTATGAAAGAAAGATTGCGAGAAATAATTAGAAAACCGCTGGGATTTTCCCTAATATCAAATTGCTTGGTTCTGTTGGTGAGCGTGCTTATTTATCATCCTTTTTTTGAGGAACCGGATGATTTGTATATTGCCATGATTTCCGAAGGTGCATTTGGGTCGCGGGAATATCATCTTGTATATGTGAATGTGATTCTGGGCAAGGTGCTTACCTTTTTATCCGGTATTATTTCCGGTATACGCTGGCATAGCGTTTTGCAGTATCTTTTCATCTTTATCGCACTGTGTCTGCTGACTTATATTTTCTCGGGATATCGGAACGGTAAGATTTATGCCATGATTATGCAGATTGCGACGGCATATGAACTGTATGTTTCTCTGCAATATACCAAGACGGCGGCTTATGTTGCGGCAGCAGGTTACATCGGACTCTTCTTTGTGCTTCGCCGTCGATTCTTAAAGAATGAGACCGGGCGTGATAAACGTATTATTATGGGTATTTCTTATGCTCTTTTAGCATACGCGATGCTATTGCGTAAGGATGCGTTTTTGCTGGGAACGCTCGTGTTCTTTGCTGTCGGAGTCTACGAATTGTTGCGTGTGAAAAGTCATTATCTTCAGTACGTTTTCTATTTTGCCCCTGTTTTTATTGCATTTTTACTGGCAATCCTGGCGGATAATGCTTCCTATACCAAAGACCCCGAGTGGGGCAAATTTATGAATTATAACAATGTCCGAATGGATTTGCTGGATTATCGATATGATGTCATGGATTATCCGACGCACGCCGAATTGCTTGATTCGTGCGGTGTATCGGAAAATGATTCCATTTTGTATGTAACGTGGCAGTTCGGCGACGATACTGTATTGGATACCGATAAAATGAATGAGATATTGGATAAGGCAAGCAATCGCAGTGCTGATGCTGATTTTTTGAAAGCACTCCTGGCGAATCTTTATGAGTTCTTCTATGGCGCAGGTTCGCTTATTCCGGCATTTTTCTCGGTTATATTCCTGGCTTTGTGCAGTATTTGGAGGAAACGTGAGGAACGTGCCGCCGGCAAAGTCAAACGGAATCCGCTTCCTACTCTATTGGTGATGGAGGGCATCATCATGTGCGTCGTTTTGTTGTATTATCAATACAGCGGGCGATGGAGTCATCGTATCGTTGCGGCACTTTTCTTAACGGTGTTTGTTGCCGTATTGTTCGAAATTATGGAAGGCCGTTCGGATACATCCGCTTCTTCGGAGAAAAATACTGTTCCGGTGGCGTTGTCTCTTGTACTCGGATTCTTACTGTTTGAGTGTATCGGCTTATGGCTGGGCAATACATTTGCCTATCGTGAAGACCTGCGAAGCGAGCAGCGTTTCGAGGCACTTGCCGATTACATGGAACAGAATAAGGATACGTTGTTTGTTGCGGATACATTTACCGTGCAGGATTCTTACAAATACAGTGTTCTTGTTCCTCTTTCGGTTGGCAAATTATCGAATTATGTTACAGTGGGCAGCTGGTATGTTAATTCTCCGATTACGAGGGCTATTACGGAAAGCTTTGGATATGCCAATCCGTTCCGGGCTCTTGCCGGTGACAATGTAGTTCTGATAGATAATTGCTATCCGAACGAGAAGGCGGTATATATTTCGGAACATGGGGAAGGCCCGCGATATTGCGCAGAATATTTAGAGAGAATGTACGGATATGATTTGTACAATATATGGTAATAGTTGTTTGCTGCACAAATAAGTAATAGTTGTTTGCTGCATAAATAAATAATTGATGTTTGCTGCACAAATAAGTAATAGATGTTTGTCGCATATAACAAGTAATCAGGGTATGATGTATGTTTAATTTTTTAACGTTGATCAGAATTTTAATATGGGCAATCGGAGTGACTTTTCTGATGGGAATTCTTGTAATGCCGCGCGATTGTAAAGCATCTTTTGAGAATCTTTGGAAAATTTTCGGATTTGGCTATGCGGTTAAATTTGCCGTTTTTTTGGTAACAGCGGTTCCGCTTATTAAGCTGGATCAAAACTTTCATACGCTCTTTTTTACGTACATCGGTATTATGGGAGCGCTGTGTGTCCTTTCGCTTATCCTGCGATTCAAAAAGATATTTGAATACCTGCGTTTCTGGGTTGATGTGGATACTTATGGTCCTGATATACCTGTGGCACAAACTGAGGCGTCGGATAAGTCTTCTGTATCGTCGCAAACAGCATTGTCGGATGAGTCTTCCATGCCGGCACAATCAGCAGAATCGGATAAGTCCGCTCTTATATTCATATGGATTTTGAGAATAGCGGTGTGCCTTTTGATTGCGTTTCAGGTTTATCTGTACACGGGTATGACCCATATGGATACGGACGATTCGCGATTCATTGCGGAGGCAATGGAGGCGGTGGAACAGGGTACTATCCTTAAACATCATCCGCTTACCGGAGAATTCCTGGGGGCCCCGATAGATGAAATGCGCAAAGATATCCTGTCACCGTATCCGTTTTATTTGGCGACCCTTTCGCACGTGTTCGGTTTGCCGGTTGCAGTGGCCGCGCATGCGGTTCTTCCAATCGAACTGCTTCTTCTATGCTATGGAATACTGTATGTAATCGGGAGATTTTTCTTTAAGGATAATGTGGAGAAGACATGGCTGTTTTTGCTGTTCGTATGTTTCATTCATTTGTTTGGATTTGAGTCGATCTATGCAACCGGGTATACGCTTCTTACGATTATCTGGCAGGGAAGGTCGGCTCTTCTGGTGACGCTTCTTCCGCTGGAATGGCTCTGCCTGATGCGCTTGTCCGAGGAAAAGTCAATTGACCTATATGCAGTAATCCGATATTTGTGTGTGATGCTTGCCTGTCTGATGACAAGCGGAATGGGAATGACTGTTTCCCTGTTTCTTGCGTTGGGATATTTGGCAGCTTCCTTCTTTACGGTAAAGGATATCCGCCGAAGTGCTATTATTCTTGCGGGATGTATTCCGGCTGTGATCAGTGTTGTTATGTTTTTGTAAGTTTTGAAATGAAATCGTTTTGGAAACATATAGATGACGAGATGATTTGGTATGGAGACTGTTGTACATGAGTGCAGTGCTGAGTTTTGAAAAAATACGTGATTTTATCATGGACATTATCGGAATGAACCAAGACATAGCCGGAAGAGGCATGTTTATGGGCATTTATTTCATGTGCCTTTTGGTTCTTACGTTTTTTGTGAAGGACAGGAACTATAAGAAAATCGTTACCGTCCCGGCACTCTTTTTGATTGGCGGAGTATACGTGGGTATTCCGTTCGTGAATGACTTTATCCGCATGTTCTTTGACGTTTATGTTCGTCCGAGATACGGATGGGTATTGATGGTACCGGCTGTGATCGCGTTGTGCCTTACAATTCTTGTGTTTATGATTGATAAGCGTAGTTACAGAGTATTGGCGGTAATCTTTTTGGTTCCCATATTATTTTTCTGCGGTGACTTCGGAATTCATCATGGAATGTATTCCGAAACCGAAAATGCGTATCATTTGCCGCAATGCATTTTGGATATGTGTGAATTGGCACTTCAGGAGAAGCAGGAGCCTCGTCTGATTGTTCCCTATGAGATTTCGCATATTCCCAGACAATATTCTACGCATATTCATTTGCTTTACGGTGAGAATGCAACTTACGGGCGTATTCAGATGGAATATGATCAAACGATACGGCATATTTGTGATGAAATGGATTCTTATACGCCGAATCTGAAAGAAATTCACGAACAGTACGTGCATTACGGCTGCGATTATATTGTATTTGACAGTGTGTATCATGAATTTGGCGGGCAGAATGTCAACGTTGACGGTTACCTTCCCGATCCGACTTATGTCGGAGACAGAACGCCGTCACATGAAGATCCCGACATAGCGACAATCGGTTTGCTGTATGACGACGGTAAACCGTATTGGAACCTGGAAGAATACGATATGCAATATGTCGGAAGATTTGGTCAGTATTTGCTATACCGTTTTGTTATGCCATGGGAAAAGGAGACCGATGTTTGACTTTCTGCGTTAGTGTTCGCAAGAAATCCATTAGCGTTTGCAAGAAGCCCGTTTAGTGTTCGCAAGAAGCTTATTAGTGTTCGCAAGAAGCCATTAGTGTTCGCAAGAAGCCTATTAGTGTTCGTAAGAAGCCTATTAGTGTTCGTAAGAAGGATAATTTATGACGTCCGATAGGGATAAACAGAAAAAACTACAACACAGTATTGCATGGTATGTGATTTTCTCTCCATTTTATCTCTTGGGGGGAATTGTGCGCGTGTTGATAAAAATTGCGAGAGGTCTTTTAAGTGCAGTCGCCGTGCCGATATGGGGAGTCAGCGAATTGTTCAACTATGAGCAGGTGCCCGAAGAACTCTCCGGTCGTGAGTTTGAGGAGTATTGCGCTGCTTATTTACGTAAGAACGGATACAAGAATGTTGTGGTAACGAAGGGCAGCGGTGATCAGGGAATAGATATTATTGCTGAAAAGAAAGGCCTTCGCTACGGATTTCAGTGCAAATATTACTCGACGCCGCTTGGCAATAAGCCGATTCAGGAAGCGTACGCCGGGAAAGCGATATATGATTGTGATGTTGCGGTTGTCATGACCAATTCAACATTCACGAAGGGTGCCATAGAGGCAGCTGATCTGACAGGAGTCCGATTGATTGAGAAAGTGCCCATAATATGATTTTGTCTGATATGAATTAAGGAAAAGTGAAATGAAGAAGATTAATTGTTCTAAGATTTTTTTATTAACATTGATTATGCTTATGCTCGCAGGATGCACCAAGAACGCAACGCCGGCGACTTTGCCCGAAAATGAGCAGAACACGAGCGCGACAATGACATCCGGCGAAGATACGGACAGTACGGATGGAAAGTCACTTGAGGAGGATTCTTTGAATCAAGAGACAGAAAACTTAGCGGATGAAGAGGATGCAGCGTCTGTAGACTCGGAAGCACAGGCTGAGTTGTTTACGCTTGAACAGATCGATGCCAAAACAGGGGAATTTGCCAATATCCTTTTGAATGCGGCAGGATCCGAAGCGGGTGACTTTGTGCAAATTGCGACAGCGGATTATGACGGAAACGGAACGTTGGAGGCATTTGCTTTTGAGTGTATAACACCGGATGACGGTTACGGAATGGGAGCGGAAGGCCGGTTGTGGTTTGTAAGCGATGACACATGCGATCTTCTTCCCGAGCAGGGAATCGGATGTTTTGCAGTACGTGATAATATGCCGGTTGGCTATGGAAACAAGACATTTTATATGATTGATGAGTGTTATGTAACAGCGCGCCCGACACACGTTTGGGAAGTTGTTGACGGGCGTCCCGTGGAGAATGCGATTTCGCGTATGGGAAATTTGGTGGATTCCGGCGATTTGCAGTTTACAGTGACCATTGACGCGTATGACGGTTTTGCGGATGGAACGGGTCATACATGGAAACCGTATTATTTCTATTATGATGAACTTAAGGATTGCTTTACTGCGTATGGAGAAGAAGAGATATCCATAGATGTTTTTGCTGATGCATGTGGATTCAATTTGTATCAGGAAATGGCAGCAGAAGGCTGTGAAATTATCAACTGCATTCGTCGCGATAATGGTATTTGGACCGTGAACTATAAAGTTGATGATCGATATGATAATGTGAATTGGAATAACAATACCGGTGAGTTTATTGATGTTTGGGGGACCGGTGAGAATACATGGCAGAATTCCGGTTACGGCGGAACATATCCTTTGAATGAATAGGCACTGTTAGTGCCTATTCATTTTTGGATAAATGTTTACCATTTCAAGCGTTCTATCTCGCGGACAAGGTTTCGAGCATATACTTCTGTTCCCAACTGGTTGGGATGAAGATTATCCAAGTAATATTCCGGCAGATGCGGAACCAGTTTCCAACCTTCGACCATTGTTACGATACTGTGCTTCTGTATGATCTCCTTCAGATTATCACAGAATTTAATGAATGTAGGAAGGCTTTCAAGGTTGTCTCCGCGCCATAACGGGGTAATTGCCAAAACGGGAATATCCTTATAGAGCGTGGTGAGAATTTCGTAATATGCTTCTATATCACTCATGTCTTCCGTACCGTATTGATTTGTTCCGAGTGCAACAATAATCTTATCCGGTTTGTATCCTTCCATTTCTACCAATACTTTGGAATCATATATATATCCACCGATACCCTGATTGATAATATCGTAATTAAGAAGCCTATTAGCTACACTTACATATGTTTGTGCGGATCTGAGCGGGCCGTATCCCTGTGTTATCGAATCTCCCAGCCATAAAACTTTTTCGCCCTTTTTGGCAGGCGTAAATGTTGCATTTATTTCGAAATCTTTGATCACAACTAAAGCATCGGCGGGTAAATAGATGATTACGCTCTTTTTGCCTGCGGGCATTTCAAATGTGATTGTTCCTGTCTTGTCAATGTCTTTTATGTATTTGATGTCTGTAATGAGTCCGTCAACGCATATTTCAAAGGAATCTTCGGAACCGATCCAAAGAATTTGATATGCAAATGAAACGGTTGTTGCTTCCGTTTCAAATTCCAATGTTTTGGCCGTGGAAGCATTGCATCTTTCAAACCAGAAATCGAATGCCTTTTCAAAGTAGTCTTCCTGCGCTTTGGTATACTGATGTGCCATCAAATAGCCATCGGCTGTTTCATCGAAACTGTAAGCTCCAAAGTAGATTTGTTTTAATTCCTCATTTGTTAATTTCATATCTTCTCCTTTCGCGTAAAGCGGGTAGTGCCAAATTTGATGCTATCGTATATCGTTGATTTATTCTGAAGCACTTTATGAATCGTGATTCCGCTTGACACCCCTACATTTTTACACTATTTGACGTAAGTTTCAATGTGAAAAATGTCAGATGACAGCATGAAGTGGTTGCCGCCTTCCCGGTACGTCCCGGTCGGCCCGTGTAGAACATAATCCGACATAGTCCGGCCAGGCTGTACCGATAGGAATTGCACTTTGGGGAATTTTATCGGTATAAAAAATGTCATTTTAGGTTGGTCGTACTGATAAGAATTACAGTTTTGTGAATTTTATCGGTATGAAAATGGCGGTTTTTAGCTGTACGTACTGATAAGAATTACGGTTTTGTGAATTTTATCGGTACGAAAAGAGTCATTTTTAGACTATCCATACCGATAAGAAAAGCGCTTTTAAAAATCTTATCGGTACGCAACTAGATTTCCGAGGAAAAAAGTACCGATAAGAAAAGCACTTTTAAAAATCCTATCGGTACGGGACTCGATTTTCGAGGAAAAACGTACTGATAAGAAATACACTTTTGGAAATCTTATCGGTACGGGGCTCATTTTCCGAGCCTAAAGGTACAGATAAGAAATACGCATTTAGAGATCTTATCGGTACGAAGTGTGTTTTTCCCGGCATTTTCCTATATACAGGTCGCCTACAAATGTACATCCTGTACATTTTCGGCTCAAAGTGCCATCCGGGCACTTTGCCCCTTTGCTTTTGCGCGGTTTCTATAATTACAAGCCACATCCGCCGGCATGCTATTAAATAAGGCGAACGCGCCCCGCCGGCATGCTATTAAATAAGGCAAATGCGACCCACTGGCATGTTAATTAATAAATTGCCCCGCCGACATGCTATTTAATAAATTGACCGTGGCCGACGCGCCTGCCATTTAATACATGGTGCCGAGGCACCATGTTATCCTTGCTTGTGCTTGATTAATATATAATCTGCCGGCTTGGATCGTCATGGATGCGGAGCACCGCTTTGCGGCTTTGTCCTTGACAATCCAAGGCACGGCAGATTAGAAAAATGGCCAAGCACAAGCAAGAATAATAATGCAACTTATACGCTTCGATTTAACTTGAAGAAAAACTCCCGGAATCGCAACGTTTCGTTTCCTCAGACAATCCCAAATGCTTTCATAGACAATCCCAAATGTTTTCATAGACACCACCAAATGTCTTCACAGACAACTCCAAATGTCTTCACAGACAACACCCGAGTTCCTCATAAATTTTGCATTCCCATAATGATTATGCTATAATACTACGGAATTATGTCATAGGTCGAAGTATGCCCAAAATTAAGAAGAAGGCATGTTTGGAAGTGTCTTGTATCCGCATGATTATCTTGATAAATGGGAGTTTTTTGATTCATTGACAAATAAGCGTTGAAAGACGGAGGCTTTTATGAAGACTTATCTTGTTACCGGCGGTGCCGGATTTATCGGTTCGAATTTTATTCATTATATGTTTCGTAAATATAAAGATTCCATTCGAATTGTGAATGTGGATGTGCTTACTTATGCAGGTAATCCCGAGAATTTGAAGGATTTCGAAAATAGTCCCAATTATATTTTTGTAAAGGCGGACATTACGGACAAAGCGGCAATTGAAAAGGTATTTGCCGATTACGATATTGACAGGGTTGTTCATTTTGCTGCGGAATCTCATGTAGATCGAAGCATTCGCAATCCCGAAGTATTTGTTAACACCAATGTACTCGGAACGGCGGTTATGTTGAACTGCGCCAAGAGTGCATGGGCAGATGGTGATGGATTCAAACCCGACAAGAAGTTCTTGCATGTTTCGACGGATGAAGTATATGGTTCGCTTCCCGATGACGATAATGCGTTTTTCTACGAAACGACACCTTATGATCCTCACAGCCCTTATTCGGCCAGCAAGGCATCATCCGATTTTATCGTAAAGTCATATGTGGATACGTATCATTTCCCGGCTTTCATTACGAACTGCAGCAATAACTACGGACCTTACCAGTTCCCCGAGAAATTGATCCCGCTTATTATCAATAACGTTTTGCATGGCAAGTCTCTTCCCGTATATGGCGACGGCAAGAATGTGCGTGACTGGTTGTTTGTGGAAGATCATGCCAAAGCAATTGATATGGTTCTTGAAAAGGGCCGTTTTGGTGAGAAATACAATATTGGCGGACATAATGAGAAGCAGAATATTGAGATTATTAAGATTATTATTGATACGGTTCGCGAAATGCTTCCCGATTCCGATCCGAGAAAAGCATCTGTTAATTATGACTTGATTACTTACGTTGCCGATCGAAAGGGCCATGACAGAAGATATGCTATTGCTCCGGATAAGATTCGCGCCGAAATCGGCTGGGAACCTGAGACTATGTTCGCAGAAGGTATTAAGAAGACAATTGAATGGTATGTTTCCAATCCCGAGTGGATGGAGCATGTCACCAGCGGCGATTATATGAACTATTACAAGGAGATGTATCAATGAAAGGAATAATTCTTGCCGGTGGTTCCGGTACAAGATTGTATCCGTTAACCAAAGCAGTATCCAAACAGATGATGCCGGTATATGACAAGCCGATGATATATTATCCTTTGTCAATATTGATGCTGGCAGACATTCGCGAGATTCTGATTATTTCGACTCCGAGAGATTTACCGATGTTTCGTGAACTTTTCGGTGATGGCAGTCAGCTTGGCTTGACAATGTCATATGCAGTTCAGGAATATCCGAGAGGTCTTGCGGATGCGTTCATTATCGGTGACAAGTTTATCGGAGACGATTCGGTTGCATTGATTTTGGGCGATAACATCTTTTACGGTCAGAGCTTTTCACAGACATTGAGAAGAGCAGCGTCCCGCCAAAAGGGTGCGACGATTTTCGGTTATTATGTAAGAGATCCGAGAGAATATGGTGTTGTTGAATTTGACGATAACGGTAAGGCCATATCCATTGAGGAGAAGCCTGAGAAGCCGAAGTCAAATTATGCGGTTCCCGGATTGTATTTTTACGATAATGATGTCGTGGAAATAGCGAAGAATGTTAAGCCTTCCGCACGCGGTGAAATAGAGATTACATCTGTCAATGATGCGTATTTAAAGCGTGGAGATCTGTATGTGGAGACTCTCGGAAGAGGCTTTGCATGGCTCGATACCGGCAATCATGACATGCTTCTCGATGCGGCTGACTTTATCCGCACGGTGCAGAAGCGACAGGGAATGTATATTTCCTGCATAGAAGAAATTGCTTTTCGCAGAGGCTTTATTGATAAGGATCAGTTGATGAAACTGGCGGAGCCTTTGATGAAGACTGATTATGGCAAATATCTGATGGATATTGCTGCGGGGTTATAGTCATTTGGGGAAATGATTATGAAACGCAAGGCGGTTTGCAAATGCATTTGCGAGCTGACGTAAAGGGGATATTATGAATAAATCGAAAGATACCAAGGGGAAAAAGATTATAGTACGTTCCGATGAAGTGAAGAAAGTACGCGTACGCGTTTCCAAGAACGGACAGGCGCCGGCGTCTTCCATAAAGGGATTACACGATAACGCTCAAGCATATGCTCCTTCCATAAAGGAAACACAGGACAATGCGCAAGCGCAAAAGTCACACGTTAAGAGGATTGTTTCATCGAAGCCTATATTTGAGGGGCAGGAATTGAAACCTTCCGGTGAGACGTCGCAGTTTCGAAAAGATTCTGCAAATTGGCGGGATGACTTTTCCTGGGATAGTGTAACCGGTTCAATAAGTGAACCGACGCATTCCAAGATTAGAATCAATCCCATGCAGGTTGCGATGCTGGTGATGGCTCTTGTTATTGCCGTTACGGCAGTGATGACAACTTCCGTATATGCGGATTACAAGGGAGAGCAGAATCGTGCAATTGCATTTGCAAATATACCTGCCATGTCCCAGGCGGATGCGCAGATTGCTCAAATAGAGCAGGCGGCGGAAAGCGTTACTTTTGAAGATGAGTATTTGGCCGAAGAAGAGCAGGAACCGGAAGAAATCAAGAGCCTTTCGCTTGTACTGACTTCGGTAGAAAAGGACTTAAAGATAAAGCTTGTCGATCAGAATGATACGCTTGTTAAGAACCTTCCGTGGGGTGTAACGCTTACGGACAGCAAAGACAAGCAGAGTGAATATCAGGATGATGACACGGACGGAATCATTCATTTGACGGATGTATCTTCCGGTGATTACAGTGTTGAATTAATAAAGAATGAAGCACTTGCCGCTTATACTTTGCCGAATGAGGCACAGTCCGTTTCCGTTAAGGCAAAGGTAGAATATAAAGTTATTGCCAATATCAAAGATGAAATTAAGACCGAAAAAGAGGTCAATGTAGCTGTAGAAGAAGTAGTTCAGGCTGCGGATGTGGAGACCGGTACCAAGCTTACGGATACGGTTGAATGGGTTGAGTCCACGAAGACTGCTAACGGTGAAGTGTATGTGGAGGCGGAAGTTGATCTTTCCAAAACATCCAAAACAGCTTCGCTTAAGAATATGATGGTATCGGCAGCAAAGGATTTGATGACATCCGGGTTGCGTTTGACGACAGGAAAGTATTCTGTTGGTATGCCGATGTTTTTGGTTGCTACAGGTGATCCGGGAAATCCTACTCCGGATCCATCAGGTGATCCTTCGGGTAATCCATCCGGAGATCCTTCGGGTAATCCATCCGGAGATCCTTCAGGTGATCCTTCGGGTGATCCATCCGGCGATCCATCAGGTGATCCATCCGGCGATCCATCCGGAGATCCTTCCGGAGATCCTTCGGGTGATCCGACGCCGATTCCGACCCCGACGCCGACTCCTACACCTACGCCTGCGCCGACTCCGGTTCCCGTAACGGGAGTAGCACTTGACCAGAGCGCATTATCACTTACGGTTGGTGCATCGGCTACTTTGAAAGCAACAGTTGCTCCTTCGGATGCTTCCAATTCCGAAGTTACTTGGTCGGTAGACCATAGTGAGATTGCATCGGTTGATGGTGCCGGACTGGTTACTGCCAAGGCCAAAGGTACGGCTGTTGTTACAGTTACAACAAAGGACGGAAATAAGACGGCATCATGTACCGTTACTGTTGCGGATAAGGTTGAACCGAAGCTTACCATTTCACTTGGTGCACCTTCGGTGTTGGTGAACTATACGACCAGTGTTGTAGCCAAAATCACACCCACTTCGGATACGGTTACTTGGTCGGCAAGTCCTGATGGATGTATCAAATTCTCAGAGGCAACTTCTGCGCATGATAAGGTAGTTACAATTACCGGTGTGAAGGAAGGTACGGTTACAATTACAGGTAAGACAACGTCAGGTGCGACTGCAACTGCTACACTTACCGTCGGTGCCGAAGAGAAGTACGATGCTAAGGCACAGCTCTACGATGCAGCAAAGAACATGCTGTATGTATTTGAGAATGATAAATATCGTCCCGCACTTTATGAAGATTATAAGAGCAAGAAGTTCTCCAAGTTCTTCCGTAAAGAAGAGGGATATCTGTACACAGGCTGGCAGACAATTAAAGATAAGACATATTACTACAAGAAAGACCATAACTATGTAACAGGTGATCAGGTAATCGGTGGCGTAATGTATCATTTCGCAACGGACGGATCGCTTACACAGGGTTCCGGAACACTTGGTATTGATGTATCCAAATATCAGCCGAGTATTAACTGGTCTTCCGTAAAACAATCAGGTATCAGTTATGTAATTATTCGTTGCGGCTATCGTGGATACACAACCGGTGCATTGATTCAGGATCCTTGCTTTATCAGTCACCTTAAAGGTGCAAAGGCCGCCGGCTTGAAGGTTGGTGTATATTTCTTCACAACTGCGGTAACAGAGGCCGAAGCGGTTGAGGAAGCAAGTATGTGTGCGGCGCTTTGCGCCGGTTACGGAATCAACTATCCGGTATTTATGGATGTGGAGAGCAGCCCCAGAGCAGGTTACAATTCGATGAGTGCCGATCAGAGAACCGCAATTATTAAGGCTTTCTGTAATACCGTTCGTTCCGCAGGTTATACTCCCGGTGTTTATGCCAACAAGACATGGCTTACCGAGAAGATGCATGCTTCCGCTCTTTCGGGATATAAGATTTGGCTTGCACAGTATAATGCGGCCGGTCCGACATACTCCGGAAGATATGATATGTGGCAGTATACATCCAAGGGAACGGTTTCAGGTATTTCCGGTAACGTGGATATGAACCAGTCTTATTTGGGCTATTGATACGCCGGTATTGAGTTTGATACGTAATTCGTGTGACTTTCCCCAGGAATGATTCATACGGATAGCAGAATAAACAAAAGAATGTGAGGCAATCATTATGGGTAAGATTACAGTCGAAGATACGCCGATTGAAGGGCTTAAAATCATTCATCCGCAGGTGATGGGAGATCCGCGCGGATACTTCATGGAGACATACAATTACAATGATTTTAAGGAGAACGGAATTGATGTACAGTTCGTACAGGATAACCAGTCCGCTTCTCATAAAGGCGTGTTGCGCGGAATGCATTTTCAGCTGAATTATCCGCAGGACAAGCTTGTTCGTGTGATTAAGGGTGAGGTTTTTGATGCAGTTATCGATATGCGTAAGGATTCTGCTACATACGGACAGTGGTACGGTGTAATTCTTTCCGAAGAGAACAAGAAAATGTTCTTCGTTCCGAAGGGATTTGCTCACGGATTTTTGGTTTTATCGGATTATGCGGAGTTTGCATACAAGGTTACCGATTTCTGGCATCCTAATGATGAGGGCGGTATCATGTACAATGATCCCGATGTGGGTATAGAGTGGCCGATCACACCGGATATGGAATTGTCGTTTTCCGACAGGGATACGAAGTGGCCCCCTTTCAAAGATTTGAAGTAGAGCGGAGATAATATGTCGCAAAAGAAAAAAGTGCTTCTAATCGTCTCTGTACTCGTTTTGGGGTTGAATCTGTACATTATTCTGCATCACAATCCGCTGGCGGATCCTTCTCAGGAGATTATTAAAAAAGTCATTTCCTGCGTGATTTTGGATGGAATATATGTAGTATTTTTGAGATTCTATGACAAAATCGTCAGCCTGCCCATCGAACTGTATCAGAATCGCCGATTGATTTGGAAGCTTTCGAAAAATGATTTCAAGACCCGTTATGCGGGCTCCTATTTAGGTATTGTATGGGCTTTTGTACAGCCTGTTATTACCGTGCTTTTATATTGGTTTGTATTCTCGGTAGCTCTTCCTGCCCGCGCCGTGGCGGTAAAGGGCGATATTGAGGTACCTTATATTCTGTGGCTTATCGCCGGAATCGTACCCTGGTTCTTCTTCTCGGAAGCACTCAGTAACGGAACCGGTGCTCTGTTGGAGTACAATTATCTTGTTAAGAAGGTTGTATTCAAAATCAGTATTCTGCCGATTATCAAAATCATTTCTGCGTTGTTTGTGCATATTTTTTTCATTGCATTTACTTTGATACTGTTTTCCTCTTACGGATATTTCCCGGATTTGTATACGTTGCAGATATTTTACTATTCGGCATGTATGTTTGTGTTTGTATTGGCTCTTTGCTATTCTACCTGCGCAATCATTATTTTCTTCCGGGATTTGGGCCAGATCATTTCCATTCTGTTGCAGGTCGGAATATGGGCCACGCCGATTCTGTGGAATCTGAATACATTGAATGAGAAGTACCGCTGGATATTCAAATTGAACCCGATGTACTACATAGTGGAAGGTTATCGAGGCTCACTGATTGATAAAGTATTTTTCTGGGAGAATTTCTATTCCACGGCATATTTCTGGATATTAACAATCGTACTGTTTGCGGTGGGTGCGCTTGTCTTTAAGAGATTGAAGCCGCACTTCGCAGATATCCTATAGGAACACGAAGTGTGAAGCAATCCGTTATATCATAAATAGTAAAGAATAAACTACTACATAGAAGACCATCATATGAACACACAATTGGAAGAATCACAATTGAATAATGACCAGCCGGCTACGGATCATATTGCGAGCAGCCATATTGATGAGAGCAAAGTGGCGATTGAGATTAACGGTTTGTCGAAGATTTATAAGTTGTATGACAGAAATCGTGATCGATTAAAAGAGGCATTGCATTTAAGCAAGAATATCCATTTCCGTGAGCATTATGCGCTGCAGGATGTGAGTCTGAAGGTATATCAGGGAGAAACTGTCGGTATTATCGGAACGAACGGAAGCGGTAAATCCACAATCCTCAAAATCATTACCGGTGTACTGACGCAATCTGCCGGAGATGTGAAGATTAATGGGCGCATATCCGCATTGCTGGAATTGGGTGCCGGATTCAATATGGAATTTACCGGGCTGGAAAATATCTATCTAAACGGAACGATGATCGGATTCTCCGAAGAAGAGATTGATGTGAAGTTGCAGGATATTCTTGACTTTGCCGATATCGGCGATTTCATTAACCAGAAGGTAAAGACCTATTCTTCGGGTATGTTTGTTCGTTTGGCATTTGCCGTAGCCATAAATATCGATCCCGAGATACTGATTGTTGATGAAGCTTTATCGGTAGGCGATGTATTTTTCCAGAATAAGTGTTATCGCAAGTTTGAAGAATTTAAAAAACAGGGAAAGACAATTCTGTTTGTCAGTCATGACCTCGGCAGTATCAGTAAGTACTGTGATCGTGTAATCCTTCTTGAGAAGGGCCACAAGATTGGTGAAGGCGGTCCCAAAGAGATTATTGACATGTACAAAAAGGTACTGGTCGGTCAGCTGGATGAACATAGCGGTGCGGCCAAAGTATCACGTGCGGATGACGGTGCTCACTGGAAAGACCTGATGCAGCAGAATCCCAATATGGATGCGTATGGAAACGGTTTGGCAGAGTTTATTGATTATTGCGCATATGATAATGCCGGTACGATTACCAATTCCGTTGTAAAGGGTGATGAATTTACCGTGAAGGTGAAGATTCGTTTTTACGATACGGTGCAGGACCCGATTTTTGCTCTTTCTTTCAAAAATATGCAAGGTACGGAGATTACGGGTACCAATACGATGTTTGAGAAGATTGTCACAGGCTGTGCGAATGCAGGTGACGAATATATTGTGACTTTTACGCAAAACATGTCTCTGCAGGGCGGAGAATACCTGATTTCATTGGGATGCGTCGGGTATCGGGAAGGAAACTTTACCGTATATCACAGAATGTATGATGTGTTTAACTTAACGGTCATTTCTTCTAAGAATACGACCGGATTTTATGATATGAATTCCTTGGTGACCGTGAAAAAGGAGAGTTCTCATGAGTGATACGAAAGAGAGAATCGGAAATGTAACATTGGATTATACATATTACAGCGGTCAGGATTTCTATTCCGAAGGACCTGCGGAGGAGCATCTGCTGAATCTGGTAAAGCAGTATCCCGAGTCGGAATATGACAAGGTGATTGAGTCTTGTCGTACATGGAATGTATTGTATCACCTGTCTAAAACACGTGAGAATATTATTCGCTGGTTGCCGCTTACACAGGATATGAAGGTGCTGGAAATCGGTTCCGGTTGCGGAGCGATTACCGGCGAATTGGCGCGTAATTCGGGTCATGTGGATTGCGTGGAACTGTCCCAAAAGCGAAGCATGATAAATGCATATCGTCACAAGGAATACGATAATATCAATATTTTGGTCGGCAATTTCCAGGATATCGAGCCTCATCTTGATACTGATTATGATTATATTATGCTGATCGGCGTATTTGAGTATTCCTGTTCTTATATTCAGAGCGACAATCCGTACATAAAGATGCTTGATATTCTGAAACAGCATATCAAGAAGGACGGTAAGATTGTTATTGCAATCGAAAACCGACTGGGATTGAAGTATTTCGCCGGTTGTAAAGAAGACCATACGGGCGAATATTTCGGCGGATTAATGGGATATTCCAAAGAAGACGGCGTACGTACGTTTTCCCGACGCGAACTTGTCAGCATGCTTAATGAAGCACAGCTATATTCCAAGTTCTATTATCCGTATCCGGACTATAAATTGCCACATACAATTTATTCCGACGAGATGATGCCGAGAGTGGGCGATCTGACTACCAATATTCGTAATTTTGATGCGGACCGAATCGTTTTGTTTGATGAATCAAAAGCGTTTGATGAAATGATTCGTGATGAGCTTTTTGGCGTTTTTTCCAATTCGTTTTTGGTTGTGGCTACACTGAATGAAGAGGCAATCAAAGAGCAGGCAGATATGCCGATTTTTGCCAAGTTCAGTAATGAACGTTTGTCGGAGTATCGCCTGTATACGGTAATCAGCCAGAATCAAGAGGGCGAAAAGGAAGTATATAAGCGCGCCATTTCCGTAAAGGCAAATCCGCATATTCAACGAATAAGTGACAATGCCATACGGCTGGCCGAACAATACCTCGGCACGGGAATGATGCCGGTGCCGTGTACGTTTGAAGAAGGCAAGGAACCTACACCGCTCTTGGCCGGATTTCCGTCCAAAGCAAAGAATCGTGTGCGTTTTACATTTATTAAGGGCTATACGCTGGAGAATTTGCTCGATACGCTGATGAATAACGAAGAATATGAGCGCGTATCCGGCATATTCAGAGAATATGCCCGTAAGATGATGTCGATGGGAGGAGTGACCGAATTCCGCACGTCATCTGCTTTTGAAAGCGTTTTTGGAAAGCATGAATTTAAGAAAACGTATCATGCGGCACATATCAGTAATTTTGATATGATTTTCAGTAATATTATTGTCAATACGGTGCTGATGGAATCCGGTATGTGGACTGTACTGGATTATGAATGGGTATTTGATTTCCCTGTTCCGATTGAATATATAATTTATCGTGCATTTTATTATTATTTTGCGACAAGATCCGATTGCGGTTACTTTAAATATTTGGAACAGAAGGGCATTACAATAGCAGATGTGGTCGGATTTGAACTTACGGAAGAAGCCCGATTGCAATTCAGAGAAATGGAGCATGCGTTCCAGCTGTTTATTATCGGCGGAGTAGCATCTCTTGAAGTAATGCAGGCGGTTATGCCGGTTGAAACATTCTATTTGGACGCATTATTATCGCGAGGTGCATACCTTCGTAATTTGCATAATCCGAAGATCTATTTCAGAGATGCCAGAGGATTCCTGCCCGAGAATCAGATCAGTATTACCGCACGTGTGGATGACGGTAAAGTTCATCTGAATGTGCCGGTTGAGCGATATTTTCAGAGCCTTCGTGTTGATCCGACAGAATATCCGTGCATTATTCGTGTTTCGAATATTATGCTTGTGGATACGAACGGAATTGAGACGGTTGTTAACAGTATCATAACGAACGGAATGCAGATTACGGGACGCTCGATTTTGTTTAATACCGATGATGCGCAGATTATTCTTTCATCACTTCCTGCCAATATCAAACGTGCGGAGTTTTCTTATACCGTTTCGATGCTGGATCAATCAATTTTTGATGAAGTAACCAAAAAGTATGAACAGATTTATGAGAAGCGCGATAAACTGGAACATACACTTATTTACCGCGCATTGCGTAAATTGCGAATTGTTCCGGGCAAGGGTTTGGCATCCGGTTTCCGAATCGTAAAACTTACGGATGAATAGTTTTTCTGTGAGGTAAGGAATTTGAAAAAGGCAGAAGAGAACAGAAGCGTTTACGAGAAGGAACTTAAGAAACAGCTTCATCCTTATGAATATTATATGCAGTATGAAAGTGCAGCGGGAGGGGTACCGGAAGGCAGCCCTCTTGCTTCTGTGTTGGGGACTGTTTTTACGGTACCTATCGTAGATTGCGCTTTGCCCAATCCGGATGATATTGTGTCCGAATATATTGTATTTATTCTGAAGAATGAGAAGCCTCTCGGAGACTTGTGTACGCTTCTTCTTGAGACCGCCGAGAAAAGTCATTATCCCGATGTAATATACGGAGATACGGATTATGAGGGACTGGATGTATTCATGCGTCCGGCGTACAGCCCGGATACATTGCTGTCGTTTCCGTATATCGGGACCTGTTTTGCTGTTCGTACCAAGGCATATGCGATAGCGGTTAAGCATATGTTTATGCTGACGTCGTCTTATGTGTACCCATCCGGAGAGGAAGCCCTCTATGATCTGCTGTTGCATGTTACGGAACAGCCGAATATTAATGTTTGTCATATCCCGGTAATTGTTTCCCGCAAGAAAGAATTTGAAAATATTTTTTCGAACAGATACTATTTGTTATCACAGAAGGCAGAGAAGCGACGCGGTTACGCGAAACTTACCGAAACCGTACAGAAGAACCCGGCGCCGATTCTCTCAGTTATTATTCCTTCCAAGGATCATCCCGATTTATTGGCAAATTGTCTTATGAGTCTGTCGGGTAAAGTAGGGGTTCCGTATGAAATCATTGTGGTGGATAACGGAAGCTGCAGAGACGTGGTATATGCGGAACGCAAGCTCTTTTCATCGTATCGCGATGCCGTTTTGGGCAATGTAGATGTCCGCTTTATATATGACGAATATGAGTTTGACTTTGCACGAATGTGCAATACCGGTGCATCGGAAGCAAAGGGCAAGTTTTTGCTGTTTGTAAATGATGATGTGACCTTTACGGATTCGGAAGCAATTGCAAATATGATGCGGTTGGCGCTTCGCCCGCATGCAGGTGCGGTAGGCCTGAAACTTCTCTATCCGAACGGGTGTATACAACATGTGGGCGTAACGGATATTTTGCCCGGACCGACCCATAAATTATCGGGTTATCCGGACGAAAATGTTCTCTGGTTCGGAAGGAACCGTGGTGTATGGAATGTACTTGCCGTTACGGGTGCGTGCCTTATGACGGAGCGTGAAAAATACTTCCTTGTGGGCGGATTTAGTGATAAAATGAAGGTTAGCTATAACGACACGGATTTGTGCGTGAAATTGTACGAACGGGGCTATATGAACATGGTTCTGTGCGATCAGAGTGCAATACATCATGAATCTGTTTCGCGCGGCACGGATATTGAAAATGACAGAAAATATGGGCGACTTTCCGAGGAGAGACGTGCATTTTATGATGCACACTCCTTTTTGGCGACCCATAAGGATCCTTTTTATCATGAAAACATGGATTGCGACACGACCGCTTATCGTGTAAACGTCGTACCCGAATATACACGTTGCGACAGGCGAAGTGAAGTTAAGATGGTGCGCGTATGGCCTGTTCTGGCAGGCAAAAAGGTTCAAAGTACGATTGAATCCGTTACACTTGAACGGGCAATATCCGACAAATGTGAAGATGCATATGTTATATCGGGCTGGTGTCTTATACCTAAAAAAGACAACAGTTCTTTTGTGCGTCAATTGATACTGTTACCAAAGGACAGATGCAAGGGCGTGGGGGTTGAAATGCTTCCGGTATATCGCGAGGATGTGCAGAATGTTTTCCCCATGGCCGAGAATGCACTGCTTTCAGGATTTGTGTGTCGTATTCCGATATCGGCTGTTGATCCGGATAAGGAATACAGATTGTGTTTTTCGATGAAGAAGGACGGCGGTGCACACTATTTAACAATAGGGGATATATATGAACCAAGAACAGGAAGAATTAGCAAAGCTCGCTGAATATTATAAAGAGCTGTATGAAAAAGAACGGGACAAGTGCCATGAGATAACGGGGCAGTTGGCCGATTGCGAGGCAAAAGTCGCGGATTTGACGTATAAACTTGATAAAATTCGCAAGTCTAAATTGTGGAAGATGCTTTATCCGTTTCGGCTTTTATGGAGTCATTTTCGGAATTTTTGTACTCGAGTAAAACGATACGGCAATATCAAGAATCTGATGCGTAAGATAAGTGAAAAGCGTATTGAAAGGAAAGCGTACAAGAGTTACGGAACACTCTCGATGCCGTCCGAGGAAGTGCGCAGGCAGCAGGAGGCGGAAGTATTTCCAAAAGATATTACCTTTAGCATTCTGGTTCCGCTCTACAATACGCCCGAACGTTTCCTTCGGGAAATGATTGATTCCGTACAATCACAAACATATAAAAAGTGGGAATTGTGTTTGTCGGACGGATCGGACGATGAGCATGCATATGTCGGGCGGATATGTAAAGAGTATGCTACTGCGGATTCGCGCATATTGTATCAGAAACTTGAGAAGAATATGGGTATTTCCGACAATACCAATGCATGTTTTGCACAAGCCTCGGGTGAATATATCGGTTTATTCGATCATGATGATTTGTTGCATCCGTGTGCACTGTATGAATATATGAAAGTGATTTGTAACGAGGGAGCCGATTACATCTATTGTGATGAAACGACGTTTTCCGGCAAGTCCATCGATCATATGATTACGCTGCATTTTAAACCGGATTTTGCACCGGATAACTTACGGGCCAATAACTATATCTGTCATTTCTCCGTATTTTCCAAGGAATTGCTGGAGAAGACGGGATTGTTTCGACATGAATTTGACGGCAGCCAGGATCACGATATGATTCTGCGACTGACCGAAGCCGCTACAAAAATTGTTCATGTGCCGATGATTTTGTATTATTGGCGCAGTCATGCGGGAAGCGTTGCATCGGATATCAATGCCAAAACATATGCGATTGATGCGGCTAAGAATGCGGTTGCGGCGCACTTATCAAAGTGTGGATTTACGGGATTTTCCATAGAGAGTACACGTGCATTCGAAACGATTTTTCGTATACGGTACAAGATCTTAGGTGAGCCGATGATATCAATCCTGATTCCCAATAAGGATCATGTCGATGATTTGAAGCGGTGCATTACATCGATTCGGGATAAGAGTTCATACGAGAATTACGAGATTATTGTTATTGAGAACAATTCAACGGATCCAGCGATTTTTGAATATTACGAAGAAATCAAAAAGCATCCGCGTATGCATGTGGTGACATACGAAGGAGGATTCAATTATTCGGCCATCAATAATCTGGGTGCGAAAAGCGCGAAGGGCGACTACATTGTGTTGCTGAATAATGATACGGAAGTCATTACCCGTAACTGGATGGAAGAACTTCTGATGTATGCACAGCGACAGGATGTCGGTGCCGTCGGATGTAAATTGTATTATCCGGATTATTCCATTCAGCACGCAGGCGTTGTAATCGGTCTGGGCGCACACAGAACGGCCGGCCATACACATTACGGTCTTCAAAAGGAAAATCTGGGATACATGGGTCGGTTGTGTTATGCCCAGAATGTTACGGCCGTAACAGGTGCGGCATTGATGGTTTCCAAGGCCCATTTTGATGAACTTGGCGGGCTGGATGAGAATTTTGCCGTAGCATTGAATGATGTTGACTTTTGCTTAAGGTTGCGTCAGAAAGGTCTGTTGAATGTATTTACACCGTTTGCGGAATTGTTCCATTATGAATCCGCATCGCGCGGAAGTGACGTCAACAGTGATGCCAAGAAAGAGAATGCGGACAGATACAACCGCGAGAGCGAAGCGTTTCGCACTAAGTGGAGCAAAGAGCTTGCAGCGGGTGACCCTTATTTTAACCCGAATTTTTCATTGGATTATTCAAACTATGTGCTTTCGGGCAATCCCAAAGCCATGGTTAGTAAATAAAGGAGGAAGCATATGAATTATAAAGAGATATACGAATATTGGTGTACGGATGCATATTTTGATGATGCAACAAAGGCAGAACTTAAGGCGATTGCCAATGATGAGGCACAGATTGAGGACAGATTTTATAAGGATCTGGAATTCGGTACGGGCGGTCTTCGAGGTGTGATCGGTGCCGGCTGCAATCGTATGAATATTTATACGGTTCGCAGAGCCACACAGGGTCTTGCCAATTATATTATTGCGCAGAATGCTCAGCAGAAAGGTGTTGTAATCGCATATGATTCACGTCGTATGTCTCCCGAGTTTGCGGATGAAGCAGCATTGTGTCTGAATGCAAACGGAATCAAGACATATGTATTTTCATCACTTCGCCCGACACCGGAATTGTCATTTGCGGTCAGATATTTGAAAGCAACAGCGGGAATTGTTGTAACGGCCAGCCATAATCCGCCGGAATATAACGGTTATAAGGTTTATTGGGAGGACGGAGCACAGATTACTTCTCCGCGTGATGTTGAGATTATCAAAGAGGTTTTGTCGATTTCCGATTATGACAATGTTAAGACAACCGGTAAGGAGGCTGCTATTGCCGCTGACTTGTATCATGTGATCGATACACAGATTGATGATGCTTACATGGTTGAACTTAAGAAGCAGATTATTCATCCCGAGATTATCAAGGCTGTAGCCGAAGATATCAAGATAGTATATACACCGCTTCACGGAACCGGCAATATTCCGGTACGTCGCGTGTTGTCGGAACTCGGATTCAAACATGTATATGTAGTTCCCGAGCAGGAGCTTCCCGATCCCGAATTTACAACGTTGGAATATCCGAATCCCGAAGATCCCAAGGCATTTACATATGCACTTAATCTGGCAAAAGAGAAGGATGCGGATATTGTATTGGCAACGGATCCCGATGCAGACCGTTTGGGAATCTATGCGAAGGATACTGCTACGGGTGAATATGTTTCCTTTACGGGAAATATGTCCGGTATGCTTATTGCGGAATACATTCTTCGCGAGCGTAAAGCAAACGGAACGCTTCCCGCAAACGGAGCTCTGGTGAAGACAATCGTTACGACGAATCTTGCCGATGCACTTACGGATAAATACGGTGTTGACCTGATTGAAGTATTAACCGGATTTAAGTATATCGGTGAGCAGATCAAGTGGTTTGAACAGGATAACAGTCACAGTTATGTATTCGGTTTGGAAGAAAGCTACGGCTGTTTGGCAGGAACGCATGCCCGTGATAAAGACGCGGTTGTAGCCGTTATGTGTCTGTGCGAAGTAGCCGCTTGGTGTAAGTATAACGGAATTACCGTATGGGATCAGATGCTGAAGATTTATGAGCAGTACGGATACTACAAAGAGGGAATTCACACAATCACATTAAAGGGTATTGATGGTGCTGCTCAGATTAAGGGAATCATGGATGCTATTCGCAGCAATCCGCCGAAGCAGTTCGCATCCCTTGCAGTAAAAGAATTCCGTGATTACGATTTGAATGTTACTAAGAATATGGCTGACGGAAGCACACATGAAACGGGTCTTCCCAAATCGAATGTATTGTACTTTGATTTGGAGAACAATTCATGGTGTTGTGCACGTCCTTCGGGAACCGAGCCCAAGATTAAGTTCTATATGGGCGTGAAAGGCGCCGGCCTTAAGGATGCCGAAGAGAAGCTTGCTACGTTGAAGGCAGCAGTTTTGGAAATGGTTGATGCGACAGGTGTTGTGAAATAAATATGATGGATTACATGAAGAAAGTCGTGCAAAACAAGTTGTTTCGGTATGTCGTTCTGACTGTTTTGGGCTTGATGGCATGCATTTCCGTGTATCAGGGATGCCAAAATGCTCTTCGTTACTCTCAGGATTTTCAGTGGGATTGTGCCAAGGCACTTGTTTCGCGGATTAGTCCTTATTCCATTTATTTCGGTAATCAGGACCCTTCGCAGTATGAAGAACTTGCGGAGTTCTATTCGTATTATGAGTCCATTGATGCTCCTCAAAGGATGGAACCCAACCAGTTTCCGTCATTACTGTGGTTATTGCTTCCGTATACGCTTATGTCGGCAAATACCGCGCGAATTGCATGGCTGATATCCAACTTGTTCTTTACGATCGGCATTATTTGGTTATTGCGCAAACTGTTTTTTGAGAATGTTTCCGCATTTGATTTCTATGTTCCGATGCTTTTGATGCTTAGCGGTACGCCGTATCGCAATCAACTGGGTGTCGGACAGCACAGTTTGTTTGCCTTCTTCTTTTTTCTTTTGGCAGTTTGGTTTATGAGACGCAAAAAGGGTGAAGCAGGTGCAATCATTTGCCTTTTTGTTTGCTATTTCAAATATACACTGACAGCTCCGCTTGTACTGTACTTTATCTACAAAAAGCGCTATCGCCCCGTGATAGTCTCTATCGCGATGCATGTTGTTTTGACAGTGTTTTCGGCCGTTTGGCTGTCGGATTCCGTGGTGAATATGATTAAGCTGCCGCTTAGGGCTGCATCATGGCTGTCGGCGGAAGGCGGTCTGGATTTGGGAGCACTTCTTGGCGGATCGATGTTTGCCTATGTGATCGCATTTGTGGTGATGCTTTTGTTGCTGTGGGCTGCCGTAAAGCTTCCGGAGGGAGAGGACGCACTGCTTCTATCCGTTCTTGTGATGTGGTCTATGATACTGACATACCACCGTAGCTATGATTTCTTTGTTCTTGCAGCGGTGAGCGCGATATTGATTCCACGCGCAGCATATTCGCGGAATTCAAACAGTCGGGTCACATTCACATATTGGATCGGATATTTGCTTGTTGTGCTTGGCGTATATTTTGTATTGCGAGTGTTCTCGGAAAGCGTTCCGTCCAGAATCGGTGTGGGTATTATTTATTACGGATTTACAATTTATTTGACTGTGCGCCTATTTATGTGTTTACCGGGTGCGCGGAAATTTATTAATAAGGAAGTTTAGTTTAATGAGTAAAGAAGAAAAAAGAAAGAAACTGATCAAGCAGATTTTGAAATTTGCCGTAGTCGGTGGTTTGGCATTTGTGATTGACTTTGTTGTTTATACCATTTCCCTGAAGCTGATCAACTGGGAATATGACTATATGGTTGCCGGTGTTCTTGGCTTCTGTATTTCGCTTATATTCAACTATCTTGCCAGCATGGCATTTGTATTTGAACGTAAAGAAGATGCCAGTCGTAAAAAGGAATTTGTGATCTTTCTGGTGCTGTCCTTAATCGGACTGGGATTGAATTCCTTGATTTTGTGGTTGTGTATGGACGTATGTTATGCAAAAGTCGGATGGATCAAATCTGCTTCGGATGCCGTATATGGTGCAATTGTCGGTGTAGGAATCGGTTTCTTTAAGACAGCGGAAGAGTTCGCTGCTATTGTGGCGAAGATTATTGCGACGGGAATTGTAATGGTTTACAACTTTATCAGTCGAAAGATGACATTGGAGAAAAAAGATGAGTAAATTTGGTAATAAACGAATCGGCAAGAAAATGCACGTATGTGCAGGTATTATTGCGATCATGCTTGGATTAACGGCATGTACGGAGAATATTCCGGATCCGTCGGCCAATCTTCCTGCTGCACAGGAACCTGCCGCGACGGAAGAACAGAATGTACCCGGGGATGTGGCACAGTCGGAAGAATCGTTGCCCGAGGATGTTGCGGATGAGAACAATCCTACACTTGATATGGCGATTGAGCGTATCACGGCGGGAGGTGATCCGAGCGAACCCATCGTTGAGGATACGGCGGAACCTGTTGTTACGCCGGAGCTGGAGCAATCGGATGACGAATATCATTTTGTGAAAGATTCCAACGGCAAGATCATTGTCGATGTAGTGCTGTTTATGGGCCAGAGTAATATGGCAGGATACGGCGGAAACCCGCAACAGGCGCCGGAAGTTCCGAGAGGAAAGGGATTTGAGTATCGCGTAATTTCCGATCCCGGACAGATTTATCCGATTTTTGAGCCGTTCGGTAAGTACGAGAACCGTCCCGGCGGAATCTGTGATGCTATTGACGGTAAAAAGGGTTCCATGGTTTCCTCTTTTGCACTTAAGTATTATGAACTGACGGGAATTCCCATTGTCGCCGTTTCGGCGTCGGTCGGCGGAACTACAACGAAGGATTGGCTTCAGCCTTCATACAGTGCCGATTTGGTTGATCGTTTTAATACAACCGTATTGAACCTGAATTCACGCGAGTTTGTTGTTCGTAAGAAATATGCCGTATGGCTGCAGGGCGAATCGGATGCCGAAAAGCGTACGACTCCCGACCAATATGGTGAAAACATGTGGAAAATCACCAAGCCGTTGTTTGAAAAAGGCTTGCAGAAGGTATTCTTCGTAACGCCCGGTAAGACGCTTACGGGTCTTGCAGATTTTGGTGAAGTGATTAACAAGCAGATAGAAATGTGTCATGACAGCGGATATTACGTATTGGCTACAACGGTTCTTTCGGGAGTACCCGATTCATATATGGTTGACGGATGGCACTATAATCAGTCGGTAATGAACCTTGTCGGTGAGCAGGCGGCAGAATCGGCGGCTTATGTGACCAATAACAATCGTGCAATGTGTTTGTATGATTATCGTAATAATACAACTTATATTCCTCAGGGGTATGATTATCCCGCGGATACGGTTGTTGATCCGTTGAATTTGGAAGATATAGATTCTCTTTTGACGTATCACAGATGATACGGGAGGTACATATGCAGAAAGACAAAATTCTATTGTTTATCCCCGCATATAATTGCGAGAAACAGATTATTCGTGTGTTAGATAAGCTTACGGCACCTGTTATGGCATATATTTCGCATGTCATTGTTGTAAATAATCAAAGCACAGATGATACGGAAGCGGTAGTCAAGGGATACCAGATTACGCATCCCAATTTTCCGCTTACGATTCTTCGAAACAGAGAGAATTACGGTTTGGGCGGCTCGCACAAAGTGGCTTTTTCGTATGCCAAGGAACATGGATATGATTATGTGATAGTCTTGCATGGTGATGACCAGGGTGATATCGGTGATTTTCTGCCGGTGCTTTCGAAACGGTACTATGCAAAACATGATTGCATTTTGGGTGCAAGATTTATGCTTGGTTCTTCGCTTTCGGGTTATTCATTGTTCAGAACAATCGGTAATATCGTGTATAATTTCCTGTTTGCGGCTGTTGTAGGCAGACCGATTTATGATTTGGGCTCAGGTTTGAATATGTACAGTACCAAGATGCTTACGTCCGGTTTTTATGAGAAATTTCCGGATAATTTGATGTTCAATTACTGCATGGTGATGGCTGCGGAATATTATCATCATGACTTTAGATTCTTCCCGATTTCCTGGAGGGAAGACGATCAGGTTTCGAACGTGAAGATGGCCAATCAGGCTATGAAAGTGCTGTCTATGTTGAAGGCATACCATAAAGACCCGATGGTGATCGTAAATGATTACCGTGATAAAGAAATTGCTGCGTATGAAGCAGATATTGTGTAAGAGGATGGAAGTTTGATGGAATCTGTTCGCATTGCGGATTTGCATAATCTCATATGGATTCTGCCGATTCTGGTGGGATTTGTTGTTGTGCATTTCTTTAAGATGATGCGGATGTACCTTGTTGTGATGGAATACAAGATTCCCTTCGGACGTTTTGTGCTGGAATATTTGAGTACTACTTTCGCGAATCTGGCAATTCCGTTTAAGTTGGGAGAAATATTTCGAGTACTGGTGTTTGCCAAAGAGACCAAAAGCTTCCCAATCGGTTTGTGCTCGGTAGTGGTGGATCGTTTTTTTGATACATTGGCGTTGCTTCTGGTGTTGTTTCCGATTCAGTTGTTTGTGGCAGGAAACATTACAGGTACCGCCTTTTTCCTGTTGGCGTTTTTGTTGATTATTCTGTTGGTTTTCTTCTGCTTTCCGTCGACGTATGCATATTTGAATCGATACATTATTATGAATCGTTCATCGGCGCGTTCTCTTGCGGCGCTTCGCATATTGGAGGGAATGCATAATATATATGAATATGTTCGCAGTCTTGTCCGTCAGAGAGCATCGCTTATGTTTTTCTTTTCTCTGCTGGCGTGGGGTGCGGAAGCATTTGTTTTATGGGGTGTTGCCAAGCTGATGGACATTGACTACAATGCAACAAGTTTTTCAGCGTATATTTCATCGATTTTGTCGGGAGCGGATAATGTACTCAAAGTCGTATATACCGTGTTGTCGGCAATGCTGATGCTTGTGGCTACCGTTGTTTTCGGAGGAATATATTTTGCCGTTTCACATCATGCGAAAAGGCAGAAATGATTGTTAGAGGATTGGTAAAGTGAAGAACGTAATCGTTTTGTATGATGACAGTAGAAAACCTTGTAAGGAAATCTGCAGAATTACGGGAGACAAGAGCTTCGGTCAGATGATTTTGAAGCGTAGAACCATTCTTGACCGTATGCACGAATCCTGCATGAAATCGTCGCGCGTAATATGTGTTGCCGCACTTGCGGATGCCGGGTATGTACTGGAAAAGTTTGCCAAAGAGGTTGCGGGAATAGTTCTTTTATATACGGATTTTGCATTTCATGATGCAGAGTCTCTGAATGTACTGTTTGAGAAATCCGTTTATGCGCACGAGGCGTATTGCGTAAAGAGTAATCAAAAAGTCGCGGCCGTTCTGTTTCCGGATGTGCAGACGTTTTTGACGACACCCGCGGATTCATTCGCATCCCTTGCCGAGATTTCGTTTGAGAATCTTACGGATCTCAATGAGATCGGTGCATTTCGTGACTTTATTACAGGTGGTTTTGATGCCCGCTTTTTCAATTCCGTGAAAGGTGATGAATATACGGTTGTCAAATCTTCCGAATCTGTGGAGAAATTACGTAAGGAATTTACTTTCTGGTCGTTACTGCCGGATGCAATGAAACAATGGTTTGTGATGCCGTTTGACTTTAAAGAAAGCACAGATGAGAAGGGAAACGCAGTTGCATCATATGCAATGGAGCGCATGAATATGCCTGATTTGGCAATTCGATATGTACATGAAGCCTTCTCTGCCGATGAATTTCGGGATATATGCACAAAACTGTTCCACTTCATTTCCGTACGTGCCCGGAAGACGGTTACTTTTGATGAATACGAAGTTCAGGCGAAGAAATTGTATATTGATAAACTGGATGAACGTATTGCTTTGCTGAAGCAGCAGAAGGAATATGAATCCCTGACACATTGGATTGCTGTTGGCACCGAATATTCCGATATTGATGCGATCGTCAATCGATATAAACAGCTGTACGAATCTGTTCGAAGCTCGAAAAAGTTTGTTCCCATTGCTGTTGTCGGACATGGGGATTTGTGTTTCTCCAATATTTTGTTTAATCGTGAAGCATCGGTTATGAAACTGATCGATCCGCGCGGTGCCCTTTGCGAAGAGGATTTGTATATGGATCCTTATTATGATCTGGCCAAGTTGTCGCATTCGATTCTCGGAAATTACGATTTCTTTAATTCCGATTTGTTTGATATTGTGATGGATTCCGATATGAAGCTTCATGTTGTTACGGAGAACACATCCGGGTGCGGAAATATATTTGCGGAGTTTTTGCAGAAAAATGATATTGATATTCGGTTGATTCGGTTGTATGAAACTTCTCTGTTTTTGTCTATGTTGCCGTTGCATATCGATCGCCCGAAGAAAGTGCTTGGCTTTGTATTGAATGCGATAGCGATTATGGATGATATTGAGAGATTATAAGGAGACTGCTGTGGAATTCGAAGGAGTTACATTTGTATTTGACATAGACGGCACATTATGTCCGATCAAGAAGAAAGACGAGAGATATGAGGATATGGTTCCTTATCCCGAGATGGTTGAAAAGATTCGGGAATATAAGAACGGCGGAGCCAAAATCACCCTGTTTACGTCTCGAAACATGAACAGTTATAACGGTAATATCGGATTGATTAATGCCAATACGGCCAAGGTTATCCTGGCCTGGCTTGATAAATGGGATATTCCGTATGATGAGATCATATACGGTAAACCGTGGCCCGGTCATAACGGATTCTATGTAGATGATCGTACGGTACGTCCGGATGAATTTTTGAACATGTCGTTGGATGAATTGTCGGAAGTATGCAGGAGGAGCAGATGCAAATCGTAATTACCATGGCCGGTTTGGGTACACGCTTTAAAAAAGCCGGATATAAGGAACCCAAGTATCAGATCAAGGCATTCGACAGATCACTGTTTGCATGGTCAATGGAAAGTCTTGCGGGATTTGCGGCACCTTCCAATCAATACTATTTTATTGTTCGTGCGGAGGATCAGGCTGCAGATTTCATCAAACAGGTATGCACAGATGAGAAGATATGCGATCCGTCTGCAGTGCATGTTATTGAGATTTCTTATATGACGGACGGTCAGGCTACCACAGCACTTTTAGCGGCTCCGTATTGGGATAAAGATGATGAACTGCTGATATACAATATTGATACATATGTTGAAAAATATGCCATGAAACGGGAAGATATTTCCGGAGACGGATTTATTCCATGCTTTTATGCCGAGGGTGATCATTGGAGCTTTGTTAAACTCTCACCATCGGGGGATGCCGAGGAAGTGAGAGAGAAGGTTCGTATTTCCGATCACTGCACACTCGGAGCATATTATTTCAAAACGTGCGGATTGTATGAGCAAATTTACAAAGAGTACTATAACGGAAATACTGTACTCGATGCCGGCGAACGTTATGTGGCACCGATGTATAATTATATGATAGAAAAGGGATACTGTGTTCGTATTTGCGATGTAGATGCGGCAGCAGTACATGTTTTGGGGACTCCTGAGGAGTTACAGGAATTTATATGCCGAAAAGATTGAACGGATCCAATTTATCGCGCGGAATGTCCTATTTGAAACGTAACGGACTGAAGGCCTCATATTACAAGGCTATGGAGCGTCTTGCGAGAGATCGCAACGAGGCTTCTTATCGTGATGAATTTTTGGCAAACGTACCGAGTGAAGAAGAGCTGCAAAGGCAGCGGGAGTATGTTTTTGCCCATCCGTACAGAATCAGTATTATAATCCCTGCTTATGAAACAGACCCTGTTGTATTGAATAAACTGCTGGCGTCCATTGCCAGACAGACATATTCCAATTGGGAGATATGTATTGCCGATGGCAGCAGTTCCGATGTTGTCAAAAAGTGTGTGAAGGAATTTACGGACACATGGGCACTTCGCAGCAGAGTCAGAAACACGGCAATTGACTTTCGGTCCAAAGTCAAATATCGTAAACTTCTCAAAAACGGCGGAATATCCGAGAACACAAACGAGGCTTTGTCCATGGCAACGGGATTGTTTGTCGGTTTGGCTGATCATGATGATGTTCTTACCGAGGATGCGTTGTTTAATGTAATGAAGTTTTTGTCGGGAGAGGAAGCCTTTTTTGCATCGGGTTCGGCACCTTCCTGTCCCATTCGTATGGTGTATTCCGATGAAGATAAGATTTCGGAAGATGATAAGGAATTGTTCGATTTTCATAAGAAACCGGATTTTGATCCGTTCCTTTTACGCACGAACAATTATATCTGCCATTTTCTCGTTGTCGAAACTGCCCTTGCCAGAGAAATCGGCGGGTTCAGAAGCGAGTATGATGGCGCGCAGGATTATGACTTTATCTTACGATTGACCGAGCAGTTGAAGGAAGAAGAAATCGCGCACATTTCCAGAGTGGTGTATCATTGGCGCAGCCTTTCTTCGTCGACGGCGGAACATCCGGAGAGTAAAATGTATGCTTACGAAGCCGGACTACGGGCGGTAAAGGACCACCTTTTGCGAATTAAAATTTCGGGAGAAGTTTCGCATACGGAACATTTGGGATTCTATGAGGTTCATTATTCGTCACCGACATTTACGTTTAAGAAAATGCTGCCTGACGAATATAATTCGTTGACGCCAAAGGGGCTTTCGTCGATAAAGGAAGATTATATTCTCGTTGTGTCGCCCGAATTAAAGGCGATGTCCGATGATTTCATTATGGAGTGGGCATCGGTTCTGTGCAGGGAGAATGTCGGAGCTGTGTGCGGTCGGATCATTAACAAAGGCGGGAAAACGGAAAGCGCCGGTTATGATGTGAAATCGGATGGTGTCTGGAGTCCCAGATTTGAAGGATTGCCGATGCACTATTCCGGATATATGCATCGCGCGGAATTGATGCAGTATGTTGGTGCACCTGCACCGGATGCAAAGATGGTTCGGACGGCGAGTATTGTTTTTGAGAACGGCGGACCGATGATTTCGCCAAAGTTCCATGTTGTATATAACCCGTTTGTTGTATTTAGGAGAATGTAATGTCTGAGGTAACCGTTATTATCCCCAATTACAATGGAATAAAATATATTGAAGATGCGATAGATGCGCTGCGCAACCAGTCCATGCCCTGCGATATTCTGGTTGTGGATAATAATTCCGAGGATGGGTCGGCAGATCTTGTGGCAGAAAAGTATCCGGATATTCCTCTTGTACGATTATCCGATAACTTTGGATTCTGCCGTGCAGTGAATGAGGGAATCCGTCGTGTCACTACGAAATATTTGATCCTTTTGAACAATGACACGAAGGCGGAGCCTGATTTTGTAAAAGGATTATATGAGTGTATGGAGCGACATCCGAAGGCTTTTTCCGCAGCATCGCGTATGCTTCAGATGAACCGCCCCGATCGTATAGACAGTGCCGGTGATTTGTATTGTGCGCTGGGCTGGGCATTTTCACTTGGTAAGGACAGGAGCACTAAGCACTATTTAAAAGAGAAACGCGTTTTCTCCGCATGCGGTGGCGCTGCTATTTATAAAAAAGCGGTTTTTGAAGAAATCGGGTATTTTGATGAATTGCATTTTTCCTATTTGGAAGATGTTGACGTCGGATATCGTGCACGAATTATGGGATACGAGAATTATTATACGCCGGATGCGATTGTATATCATGCGGGAAGCGCATCTACAGGTTCCCGTTACAATTCGTTTAAAGTGCGTATTGCTGCCAGAAACAGTTGGTATGTAATTTTTAAGAATATGCCTGTATTGCAGATTATTATTAATCTTCCGCTGATATTAATCGGATTTGGAATTAAGGCATTGTTCTTTATTGTGAAAGGATACGGACGTGAGTATTTGTCCGGTATGAAGCGCGGATATTTGATGTGCTCTACAGGAAGAAAGTATCCGTTTGACGTCAGATTTGTGAAAAATTATTGTAAGATTCAGTTGGAATTGTGGTGGAATATGGTTCGCCGCATATTCGGATGATCTTTTGGAGATATAGGGAATGATTAAAGATAATCAGAGCTTTTTTAACAGAGTGCAGATTCTATTGGACGGCATTGTTGTAGCCGGAACGTATCTTGCTGCATGGTTTTTGAAATTTGAAAGTGGTCTTTTGCCGTATGATCCGGGTCTTCCGGCATCTACATATTTCCTGGCTCTTTGCGTTATTCTTCCGGGTTATCTTGTTCTGTATCAGCAGTTTGGATTGTATAATGCGAAACGTGCTTCCGGAAACAAGAAGGAATTTCTGAACATTATTAAGGCCAATACAATTGGTCTTCTCGCATTCATGGTTGCGTTGTTCATTGTGAATCAGCCGGACTTTTCGCGTCAGATGATTTTTATTTTCTGGACGTTGAATATTTGCGTGGAAACAGCGATGCGCAATGTAATCCGTCTTGTTCTTGAGTTTTTCCGTAAGCGCGGATATAACGTGAAATATGTGCTGTTGGTTGGTTATTCCCGTTCTACGGAGCAGTATATCGACAGAATCCGACAGAACCCGCAATGGGGATATGTTGTTCGCGGTATTCTGGATAATCGTGTGGAGCGTGGCAGCATGTATAAGGGAATAAAGGTACTTGGTCCGATTGAGAATCTGTCCATTATCCTGCCCGAGAATAAGCTTGATGAAATCGCTATTACGTTATCCCTTTCCGAATACGGCAAATTGCCGCAAATTGTGGATCAGTGTGAAAAGTCAGGCGTCCATACGAAGTTTATCCCCGATTATACGGGATTCATTCCCAATAAACCGTACACCGAGGATTTGCAGGGTCTGCCGGTTATTAATATTCGTCATGTTCCGCTGACAAATACAATGAATGCGCTTATTAAGAGAACGGTGGATGTTATCGGATCATTCTTTGGCATTGTGATTTTGTCTCCGCTAATGTTGGTAGTTGCCATTCTGGTAAAGTGTACGAGCCGTGGACCTGTGATTTTTGCTCAGGACAGAATCGGATTGCATAATAAGATGTTTAAGATGTATAAGTTCCGTACGATGTATGTACAGAGACCCGAAGATGAGGTTAAGGGATGGTCTGTTAAGGACGATCCGCGTGTAACCAAGATCGGTAAGGTGCTTAGAAAGAGCAGTATCGATGAACTGCCGCAGTTATTTAATACGCTTTTGGGTCAGATGTCATTGATCGGTCCCAGACCGGAGCGTCCGGCATTTGTTAAGAAATTCCAGGAAGAGATTCCGCGCTATATGGTTAAGCATCAGGTGCGTCCCGGCATGACGGGTTGGGCACAGGTGAACGGACTTCGAGGAGATACGTCGATAGAACGTCGTATAGAGTATGATCTGTACTATATTGAAAACTGGACGATTATGTTCGATATAAAGATTTTGTTTATGACGATTTTCCGTGGCTTCTACAACAAGAGCGAGTAGGAAGAGCGACTTGTAACAAGAGTAGATTGGAAGAGCAACTTGTAATAGAGGCGAGTAGGAAGAGCGATATGAAAGGAAACGTATCATGACGGTTGATGTGGTGATTCCAACCTTCAGACCCGATGACCGATTATGGAAATTGCTGGAAAGTTTGTTTCGGCAGCAGTCTCCCATACGTCGGGTTGTATTGATGAATACCGAGCAGAAATATTTTGAAAACCTTGTGCTCGGTAAAGAATATCAATCATATCAAAAATACATAGATGTGAAGCATATTTCGCGTTTGGAATTTGATCACGGAATGACGAGAAATGCGGGAGCCCAGGGGTCGGATGCGGATTATATCCTGTTTATGACGCAGGATGCGCTTCCGAAGAACGATAATCTGGTGACCGAACTTTTAGGTGCATTTACGGAAGATGAGCAGGTAGCCGTTTCGTATGCCCGACAGATTCCTACGGCGGATGCGACTTTGGCGGAGCAGTTTTCCAGATATTTTAATTACCCGCCCGTTTCGGTGATAAAGTCAAAAGAGGATATCGAGACGATGGGAATTAAGGCTTTCTTTTGTTCCAATGCGTGCGCGATGTACAAAAGAGAAGTATTTGAGAGTTTGGGCGGATTCCCGAAGAATATGATTTTTAATGAAGATATGGTATATGCCCGCAAGGCACTGGATGCGGGTTACAAAATTGCCTATGCGTCAGCGGCACTTGTTGTTCATTCGCATAATTATTCAAATGCGCAACAGTTCCATCGCAATTTTGACCTGGCCGTATCTCAGGCAATGCATCCGGAAACGTTCGGTGGTATTTCATCGGAATCGGAGGGCATCCGGTACGTAAAAGCGGCATTTACGTTCTTCTTAAAGAAGGGAAGACCGTTTATGATTGTTCCGTTCGGAATTACATGTGTTTACAGATTTGTGGGATTTCGTCTCGGAAAGAGATATAAGAGACTGTCCCATCGCAGGATTTTGAAGTATACGATGAGTCCTGTATATTTTAAGAAGTTGTGGAGTTAAGAAGTAATGGCAGAAGACAGAAGATGCTCGGTATGCGGGCAAAAAGAAAGTGAAACAGGTGCGTTTGTTAATATTCCCGGAGGTTTGAGCGTATGTCCGCGATGCATGCAGGTTGCAATGGATATGGCACAGATGTGGTCGGGTCCGAACGCTCCTTTTGCTGCGAATAATGCGGCTGTTAAGGAAGAGGACAAGAAGGAGCAGACTAAGGAAGAGAACGTGGCAGATACATCAAAGGAAGCAGCCGATGAAGAAGTTGAGAAGGTAAGCGGTGAAGTGACCGATGCTTCCGAAGACGGTGATGAGAGTGATGATGACGAGAAAGCAAACGGTGGGTATCCGTTCGGCGGCGGATTCGGAATCCCGGGAATCGGAATAATGTCCATGTCCGATTTGCAGAGTATGTTATCGGGCAAAGCTCCTAAGAAAAAGAAGAAAAGCAATAAAGACAAGAAGCCTGCAATTGATATAAAGAATATCCCGCATCCTCATAAGATTAAGACGCTTTTGGATGAATATGTGGTTGGCCAGGATCAGGCGAAAAAAGTCATTTCCGTTGCGGTATATAACCATTACAAGCGTGTTGCCAGCGAGGGTATGAAACCCGAAGAGTTTGACGAAGAACTGCGCGGTGTGGAAATTGAGAAATCCAATATGCTTCTGATCGGCCCGACCGGTTGTGGCAAGACGTATCTTGTGAAAACGCTTGCAAAGCTTTTGGATGTGCCCCTCGCGATTGCGGATGCTACGTCTCTTACGGAAGCGGGCTATATCGGTGATGATATTGAATCAGTGGTTTCAAAACTTTTGACTGCGGCAGATCAGGATGTGGAGCGTGCCGAAACAGGTATTATCTTTATTGATGAAATTGATAAGATCGCCAAGAAGAAAAATACGCATTCCCGCGATGTTTCCGGTGAAAGCGTACAGCAGGGAATGCTGAAACTGTTGGAAGGAGCGCAGGTGGAAGTGCCCGTCGGTGCCAATTCCAAAAATGCGATGGTTCCGCTTGCTACGGTTGATACCCGCAATATTCTGTTTATTTGCGGCGGTGCTTTTCCGGAACTTGATGATATTATTAAGCAGCGTTTGCGCAAGCAGACATCCATCGGATTTAATGCGGAACTTACGGATACACTTGATAAGAGAAAAGATGTCTTAAAAGAAGTTACCGTGGAAGATATTAAGAAATTCGGTATGATTCCCGAGTTTGTCGGTCGACTTCCCATTATTTGCACAATGGAAGGTTTGTCGGATGAAATGCTCGTGAATATTTTGAAAGAGCCGAAGAATGCCATTTTGAAGCAGTATCAGAAATTGTTTGCGATGGACGAGGTGAAACTGTGTTTTGATGACGAAGCCCTGCTTCTGATTGCGAAGAAAGCACAGGAACGTGATACCGGTGCCAGAGCTCTTCGTTCCATTATAGAAGAACTGATGCTGGATATTATGTATGAGATACCGAAGGATGATTCCATCGGAACGGTTACGATTACCAAGGATTATATTGAAGGAAAGGGTTCTCCCGTGATTACTCTTCGCGGAGGGGATACTTCATTTTAGGGTGACATAATTATTTTTATGTGATATGATATAGTCCACGACTTATGTAATCTAAATTCAATGGGGATAAGGTTAGGGAAGGAGAATCAAAATTATGAGCTTGTTATTAATGTTTCTTTTGTTTGTTCTCTTATTTGTGAATTATGTAATCGGATTTGTCAGAGGTATTGTTCTCGAAGGCTTCGATATGCAGAAGTTCAAACAGGGCGGTATTCATTATCTTCTGGTTGCATTCGGTTTTGGAGCGCTTGCATGCTTTGCATTTTTTGCAGGCAAGAAATTTGAAGGGTTTGAATATCTGTCCGGTATTCTGTTGGATCCCATTGCCAGATATTTCGTAAAACTTTTGGATACGCTTCGCGAGTTTTTGGAAATTACTTTTTGCAAGAAGAAAGAGAAGAATGAGGCTGCAAAACAGGTTACTGTAGCGGCATCTATTTCAACACCGGCCATTGCCGCACCTGTTGCAACGGATGCAGAGGCACAGCCCGTTAAGAGAAAAAGAGGCAGACCTCGCAAATATCCTCTTCCCGAAGAGAATGCACAATAGTCAGATTTACCCGGACCGAAAGGTCCGGGTGATTTTGCATCTATGAAAAGAAATAATGTGAATGAATGATCGTTCACAGCGTTATTTGGAGGATTGTCATGAAAATTGCAATTGCTGGTACAGGATACGTAGGATTATCTAATGCGGTTTTACTGTCCATGCACAATGATGTTACTGCGGTTGATTTGATACCTGAGAAAGTCGACATGATCAATAATCGCAAGTCGCCGATTGTTGATGCCGAAATTGAAGATTATTTATCCAATCGTGAGTTATCACTTTCTGCTACTCTTGATGGTGCGTCTGCATATAAAGAGGCAGATTTTGTTATTATCTCTACCCCGACGAACTACGACCCCGAGAAGAACTATTTTGACACTTCGTCCGTAGAATCTGTTATTTCTCAGGTTCTTTCGGTAAATCCCGATGCATATATGATTGTGAAATCAACGGTTCCGGTTGGCTTTACGGAAGCAATGCAGGAGAAATTTTCCTCTTCGCACATTTTGTTTTCTCCGGAATTTTTGCGTGAAGGCAAGGCACTTTACGATAATTTGTATCCGTCGCGTATTATTGTCGGCGTGCACCAATCGGATGTCGAAGCCTATGAAAAGGCATTATGCTTTGCCAATCTGTTGAAGCAGGGCGCACTCAAAGATCCGATTGATGTGTTGATTATGGAACCGACAGAGGCAGAGGCGGTTAAGCTGTTTGCGAATACATATTTGGCACTTCGTGTATCGTATTTTAATGAGTTGGATACGTATGCCGAAGTACGAGGATTGAATACGGAACAGATTATTCGCGGTGTGTGTCTTGATCCCAGAATCGGTGCACATTATAACAATCCGTCTTTCGGATATGGCGGTTATTGTCTGCCGAAAGATACGAAACAGTTGTTGGCGAATTACGATGATGTTCCCAATAATATTATTGCGGCTATTGTGGATGCCAATCGCACACGAAAGGATTTTATTGCATCGCAGGTCCTTCGGAAAGTCAATTACGATGCGGCTATGAAAGCCGGTCATATTCCGACGATCGGTATTTTCCGTCTGACAATGAAGACGAATTCCGATAATTTCCGTCAATCTTCCATTCAGGGTATTATGAAGAGATTGAAGGCCAAGGGTGTGAATGTTATTATATTTGAGCCGGCGATGAAAGAAGATACATTCTTCGGCAGTCGTGTGGTTCGATCCCTTTCTGAATTCAAGAAGGAAAGTGAAATTATTATCGCTAACCGTATGTCTGAAGACTTGGCCGATGTTGTGGACAAGGTATATACGAGAGATCTTTATACAACGGATTAGCAGAGTTTATTCAAAATTTATGTAAGAGGAAGAGTACATGCTGGACAAGAAGTTTTATGAAACCGCTGATGAGATTATTGCTCAGAACGGTACAGATCAGAGATTTTTGATTCCCATTATGCAACAGATTCAGGCGAAGTATCGTTATCTCCCGCCCGAATTACTGACATATGTGGCAGCAAAACTAAATATTACCGAGGCAAAGGCATTTTCCGTAGCAACGTTTTATGAGAATTTTTCTTTTGAACAGAAAGGAAAATATGTCATTAAGGTATGCGACGGTACGGCTTGCCATGTAAGAAAAGGTACGCTCATACTGGAGCGTCTGTACAAGGAACTCGGTTTGACAAAAGATAAACACACAACAGACGATATGATGTTTTCCATTGAAACGGTATCCTGTCTTGGCGCATGCGGTCTTGCTCCGGTACTTACCGTAAATGATGAGGTGCATCCTTCCATGACTCCCGAGAAGGTAACAGCCCTTATAAAAGAATTAAAGGAAAAGGAGGCTTAAATATGGGTAAATTATTGAACAGAGAAGCCCTTACGGCTCTTCGTGAAGCTTCCTTGGAGAGCATTCGCAAAGAAAAGTGCAGAATTCTGATATGTGCGGGAACCGGTTGTATGGCCGGCGGTTCTGCGCAAATCTATGAAAGAATGCAGCAGTTATGCCAAAACGGACAGAACGCTGAAATTGTATTTGCTCCGGAAGCGGCGCATGAACAGTCGGATATCGGAATTAAGCGAAGCGGATGTCATGGTTTCTGTGAAATGGGTCCCCTTGTCAGAATTGAGCCGTACAATTATTTGTATACCAAAGTAAAACCGGAAGATTGCGATGAAATCTACGAAACGACTGTAGTAAAAGGTCAACCCGTAGAGCGATTAATGTATAAAATGAACGGTGTGACGTATCCTACACAGGAAGAGATCCCGTTTTATGCAGGTCAGATGCGTCTGGTACTTAAAAATTGCGGTCATATTGATGCGGAGAATATCTGTGAAGCGATTGCGTTTGGCGGTTACAGTGCTTTGGAGCGTGCGTTGTTTGAAATGACGCCCGATGAGGTTATCGCCTGCGTTTATGATTCTAATTTGCGTGGCCGTGGAGGCGGCGGTTTCCAAACAGGTTACAAGTGGAAACAGGTTGCCCGTCAGGAAGAGAAGATTCGTTATGTCGTATGTAACGGTGATGAAGGTGATCCCGGTGCATTTATGGATCGAAGCGTTATGGAGGGTGACCCCCATAAGATGATAGAGGGTATGATTATTGCCGCTTATGCGGTTGGTGCGCAGGAAGGTTATATTTATGTGCGTGCCGAGTATCCTCTTGCAATTAAGCGTCTTAAGATTGCAATTGCTCAGGCCGAAGAATACGGACTGTTGGGTGATGATATTCTTGGTAGTGGCTTTGGATTCAAATTGCATATTAATCAGGGTGCCGGCGCATTTGTATGCGGTGAAGGCTCTGCACTTACTGCTTCTATTGAAGGTGAACGCGGAATGCCGCGTACCAAACCGCCTCGTACGGTAGAACAGGGTCTGTTTGCCAAACCGACAGTGCTGAATAATGTTGAGACTTATGCAAACGTTCCGATGATTATTACAAACGGTGCCGAATGGTATCACGGGATCGGTACGGAGAAGAGCCCCGGAACAAAGGCATTTGCCGTTACGGGATCCATTAATAATACGGGATTGATTGAAGTTCCCATGGGAACGACGCTTCGTGAGATTATTTATGATATCGGTGGCGGAATCAAGGCCGGCAAGGAATTCAAGGCAGTACAGATCGGTGGACCTTCGGGTGGATGTCTGATTGATGTGGATCTGGATCTTCCGCTTGATTTTGATTCATTGAAGAAGAGAGGCGCCATGATCGGCTCCGGCGGTCTTGTTATTATGGACGAAGACACATGTATGGTCGAGGTTGCCAGATTCTTTATGAACTTTACACAGAATGAAAGCTGCGGTAAGTGCGTGCCGTGTCGTGAAGGCACAAAGCGTATGTTGGAAATTCTCGAAGATATCGTAGCCGGACGAGGCACGATGGAACAGCTGGATATGCTGGAAGAGTTGGGAACTGCCATTACCGATACTGCTCTTTGCGGACTCGGCAAGTCGGCTGCCCTTCCGGTTCTGTCGACGCTTCGTGTATTCCGTGATGAATATGAAGAGCACGTCAGAGAAAAGAAATGTCGCACAGGTACCTGTCAGGCACTTTCCTCTTATGTGATTGATCCGGAGAAATGTAAGGGATGCAGTAAGTGTGCACGTAATTGTCCGGTTGGTGCGATAAGCGGTGAAATTAAGTCGCCTTATACTATCGATTTACAGAAATGTATTAAGTGTGGTGCTTGTGCTTCGGGATGTCCTTTCGGAGCGATTGAAAGAAAGTAAGTATGATTGCCCGGTATTTCCGGGATTTTGGAGGATAGATTATGGATTATATGACAATAGACTCCATTTTGGTGCCTATCGAAGGAGAGAAGAATATACTTTCCTTAATCCGCAAAGCCGGTATTGATATTCCTACGTTCTGTTACCATTCGGATCTGTCAATCTACGGTGCGTGCAGAATGTGTGTGGTAGAGGATGATAAGGGCAGGATCTTTGCATCCTGTTCCGAACAACCCAAACCGGGTATGGTGATTCATACCAATACCAAGAAGTTGCAGCAATATCGTAAGCTGATTATTGAACTTTTGCTCTCATCACATTGCCGTGATTGTACTACATGTACCAAGAACGGAATGTGTGATTTACAATCTCTTGCATACCGTGTCGGTGTACATGCGGTTCGATTCCTGAATAATAAGCAGGAGCTTCCGATTGATATGAGCTCCCCCTGTATTGTTCGTGACCCGAATAAATGTATTCTGTGCGGTGACTGCGTTCGTACCTGTTCCGAAAATCAGGCAGTCGGGGCGATTGACTTTGCGTTCCGCGGTTCCAAGATGCAGGTTACTCCGGCATTTGGCAAGAATCTTGCGGATACGGATTGCGTAGGTTGCGGACAGTGTGCGGTTGCATGTCCTACGGCGGCTATTTCGATTCGTACCAATGTTACGGAAGTATGGGATGCCATTGCAGACCCGAATGTGCGTGTTGTTGCGCAGATCGCTCCCGCGGTTCGTGTGGCTATCGGTGATAAATTCAATCTTCCCAGAGGTGAGAACTGTATGGAGCGTCTTGTTAAGGCACTTCGTATTATGGGATTTGATGCAGTGTATGATACAAACTTCGGTGCGGATCTGACTGTTTTTGAAGAGTCAAAAGAATTTGCCGAAAGACTGGAGAAGAATGAGAATCTTCCGCTTGTAACATCCTGCTGTCCGGGTTGGGTAAAATTTTGCGAGACGAAGTATCCCGAATTTGCGGGACATATTTCATCGTGCAGATCACCGCAGGGTATGTTCTCGGCTGTAATTAAGGAATACTTCAAGGATCAGGATGCCGAAGAAGGCAAGACGACATATGTCGTATCCATCATGCCTTGTACTGCGAAGAAGGCTGAAATTCTGCGTCCGGATAATTTCACGAACGGTCGTCAGGATACGGATATTGTGTTGACGACCCAGGAAATTATTCGAATGATCAAGCAGGTTGGTATTACATTTGAGGAATTGGAAGGTGAGGCAGCGGATATGCCGTTCTCGATGGCATCCGGCGGAGCTTCCATTTTCGGCGTAACCGGTGGTGTTACCGAAGCCGTTCTTCGTCATGTTGCCGAGCGTCAGGATCATACGACTTTGGAATCGATCCGTTATTCCGGTGTTCGCGGAACGGATAATTTCAAAGAAGCTACCGTTACCGTCGGAGATCGTGAGATTAAGGTTGCCGTTGTTCACGGATTGCGCAGCGCATCCAACTTAATCGAAAGGATTGAAAAGGGCGAGGCATATTATGACTTTGTGGAAGTGATGGCATGCCGCAGAGGATGTATTCTCGGCGGTGGTCAGCCCGTTCCGATGGGACCGAGAACCAGAGCCGGAAGAACGGACGGAATATATCAGATCGATAAGCATTCCAGCATTCGTTTCTCGAAGGATAATCCGATGGTTGCTCAGGTTTATGATACGATTATTGCCGGAAGAGAGCATGAATTGTTGCATAGAAATATGAAATAAATGAGTTGATTCATAGCAGTATATGTGAATATGAATGTAAATATGGAATAAGCAATTTGATTCACAGCAGTATATGTGAATATGATCCTATGTTGCTGAGAAGAGGAGATGGCACAATTTCGGATTGTGCTTGAGGGGTGTCGTAATGAATTATCGGGAGAACTACGGCAAAGACAAGTTGTCACTTCTGGGATTCGGATGTATGCGTTTCCCAAAGAAAGGCAATGGATTTGATACGGATGAAATTGAAAAGGAAATCGCGTATGCAATAGAAATGGGCGTGAACTATTTTGATACCGCATATGTTTATCCGGGCAGTGAAGAAGCTTTGGGAAAGGCTTTGGAGAAGTGCGGGTGTCGCGATCGTATCAACATTGCATCCAAGATGCCGCATTATTTGTGGAACACAATAGATGATCTGGAGAAGCGTTTTAATGAGCAGCTTCGCAGATTGCGCACGGATCACATTGATTATTATCTGATGCATATGCTTCCGGATGTGAAGACCTGGGAGAATATGGTTTCCAAGGGTATTTTGGAGTGGATTGCCGCCAAGAAGGAAGCCGGATTGATTCGACGGATCGGATTCTCATATCACGGTGCGTCCGAAATGTTCATCTCCCTTTTGCACGCATATTCCTGGGACTTTTGCCAGATGCAGTACAATTATTTGGACGAGAATTCACAGGCCGGACGCTTGGGATTGTGCGAGGCACAGAAACTTCAAATTCCTGTTATTATTATGGAACCGCTACGTGGCGGTAAACTGGCCGTTAATCTTCCGAAGGAAGCCATGGAAGTATTTGCTGCTACGCAAAAGTCATGGAGCCCGGCTGAATGGGGATTGCGTTGGCTGTGGAATCAGAGCGGTATTTCGGTTGTTTTGTCCGGAATGAATTCCATGGAAATGTTGAAAGAGAATATACGGATTGCTTCGGATTCCGAGGCAGGAATGCTTACGGAAGAGGATGCAACAGTTTATGAAAAGGTTCGTGATATTCTTGATCAGAAGATTAAGGTGAACTGTACCGGTTGTCGTTATTGTATGCCCTGCCCGTTTGGCGTAGATATTCCGGGCGCATTTCGTGCTTACAATAATTCTTATACGGAAGGATTTCTTACCGGTGTTCGCGAATATGCGCTGTGCACCAGCCTTAAGAATGAACAGAGCCGTGTGACACAATGTAAGGAATGCGGAAAGTGCATGACGCATTGCCCGCAGCATATAAATATTCCTTCGGAGCTTAAGAAAGTAAAGAAACGTTTTGAATTTCCGATATATAAGTTGTTTGTAAAGCTTTATCCGGGAAAGGTTAAATAGTTTATATGAAATATTGGAAAATCATTTGCATTAGTGTATTGGTACTGGGATTTGCAATGATCGGCACCGGCTGCACACAAGAAGATGCCGCTTCTGAAGAAACGGCCGAGGATGATGGCGCCAATGAAGCGGATGATGCGCAGGCCGAAGAGGAATTGTCCGATTACGAGGCTTATATTCGCGATGCGTTAAGTTCTGTAGCCAATACAGCGACAATTACAACAGACACACCGGCTGTGATTTTGCCGGAGGATGCAGAGGATACCGGAAAAGTTGTGTATGTTGAACGGAAGGATTCGGAAGATATTCCCGAGTCGGTATTCATTTCTTCTTCGGAAACTCCGGCTCCTACGCCCGAGCCGATGCCTACATTTGATACGGAGCCTGCAACATCGGTGACGGAGCCGGAACCGCTTGTTACACCGGATGTATTTGATGTGGGTACAGGCCTCATATATATTGACGGTAAGTATGACACAACGTATTCATCGGATCTTGCCAAGGAGATTAATGAAGCCAGAAGCGGTTTGAATTATCCGATTCTGATGACCAACTCGTCACTTACAACCTGTGCGAATCTCCGCGCGAAAGAAATCACTTGCTTTTTGTCCCATATGAGACCGGACGGATCGATGTTTTATTCGCTGGCACCACAGTATTACAAAGCGGAGCTGATTGCCATTGATGATGCACCGGCGAAGGAGACAATGCTTGCCTGGATGACGGACCCTGTATCCAAGGGAATTCTGTTTTCGAAGAATTACACCACGTTTGGTGTTTCCAATTATGTTTGTAACGGTTTGAATTGTATCGTGGTATCGTTCGGCTATTGATTTGTCTTGATTTATTTTAATAATGATAATACAATGTTAGAAGTATATCTGTGATTGAAATGGAGAGTATTATGGCCAGAGATTTGGATTTTGATTTCGATGATGATTTTATGACACCGAGACAGCCTCAGCGTCAGAGTACACAGCAGCGTCCTTCGGCGCCCAGACAGCAGCAGGCAGGTGGCAGAACGAATATGCAACAGCGCCCCGCATCTCGTGATGTCGGACAGTATCAGCAGCGCCCCGTGCGTCGTGAGAATTATTCTCCCGCTCCGGCTCGTTCATCTTCTTCCAAGCCTTTGATGAGTTCCATTATTATTCTTGCAGTGGAAGTTTTGGTATTTATCGGGCTGTTGGCAGGCTTCTTTATTTTGAAGAATAAACTTGAAACAGGCAATGTTGCCGGCACGGAAGCGGCAACGGAGCAGGCAGCATCCGCAGAAGGCGGTGCTACAAATAACGGTGTTAACGTAGATAATGCGAACTTTACGCTTACATGTACGAAAGTTCAGCTTACGATGGATGCGGAAGGCAACCCGGCGGCTTTGATTTTCTTCACATTTGTGAACAAGACTTCGACTCCGCTTGCAATGTCGGAAGTATTCCCGCCGAAGGTTACACAGAACGGTGTGGATTGTCCTACATTTGCTGCATTGGCAGAGGAACCTGCTGAACTTTATAACAAAGACCAGCAGATTAGTGATGGCGCCAGCACGGATTGTTGCTATGCCGTTTCATTGCAGGATCTGACATCGACACTTACGTTGACGATTCATGATAATTATGAAACATTCTCGGATATCGGATCAACGGATATTCCTTTGAGCTAATGCTTTTGTAATAATACCATTATTGAGAGACGGAATAGGCTTATGCAGAAGCGTTTTCCGTCTCTTGATTTTTATATGTACGTATAGTACCAAATGATTTCTTGAGAAATTGGAGAAAGATATGAAGATAGTAATTGTAGGATGTGGAAAAGTCGGTCTGACACTTGCCGAACAATTGGGCAGTGAAGGTTATGATATTACTGTAATTGATAAGGACAGTACGAAACTTCGCATGGTAACTGACCGCGTTGATGTTTTGGGCGTGGAAGGAAACGGCGTTTCATTTGCCGTGCAGAATGAGGCAGGTGTGGGCAATGCCGATTTGTTAATTGCAACAACGGACTCGGATGAATTGAATCTGCTGTGTTGTCTGATTGCCAAGAAGGCAGGAAACTGCCAGACCATCGCTCGAATTCGTGACCCGGAGTATTTCCGTGAGATGCATTATCTTCGTGAAGAGCTGAACCTGTCGATGGTTATTAATCCCGAGCAGGCGGCAGCTGCAGCGGCGGCTCGACTGATTAAGTTTCCTTCGGCCGTTAAGATTGATACATTTGCTCATGGCCGTGTAGAAATGATTCAGTTTGTTATACCGGAAGGGTCGAAGCTTGATGGAATGAAAGTCATGGACGTTAGTTCGCGATTACATTGTGATACATTGATATGCGTTATCGAGCGTGAGGAAGAAGTTGTAATTCCGTATGGTGCTTATATTTTGCGTGCGAATGATAAAATTTCGTTTATTGCGTCGCACAAAGAGGCATTGGAATTGTTTAAGGCAGCAGGCGTTCCCGTGGCGGGTGCAATACGTTCACTGATGGTTGTCGGTGGCGGTACACTGACATATTATTTGGCACAGATGCTTTCCGAAACATCGATTAATGTCAAGATAATCGAGAATGATACAAATCGTTGTAAGCAGCTTAGTGACGCGCTTCCGAAGGCAATGATCATTAACGGTGACGGAACCGATCAACAGCTTCTGATGGAAGAAGGCATTGATAATATGGATGCGGTTGCGTCGTTCACCGGAATTGATGAAGAGAATATTATGCTGTCACTTTATGCAGGCAGTAAGAGTAAAGGCAAGATTTTTACCAAGATTAATAAAATCACTTTCGAAAGTGTTATTAACAGCATGAATCTGGGTAGTATTGTGAATCCCAAATTGGTTACGGCAAATGCGATTATCAGTTATGTACGTGCGATGAACAATTCCATGGGCAGTAATGTAACTACATTGTATAAGATTGCCGGGGGTAAAGCTGAAGCATTGGAATTTAATGTGGCTGCGGATTCGGCTGTGGCACATATCCCTTTACAGGATCTGAACAGGAAAAAGAATCTTCTGATAGCAGGTATTTCCCGAAAAGGTAAGAACATTATGCCGAACGGACAATCTACAATGGAACCCGGTGATCGCGTTGTTGTAGTTACGACACAGAAGGGGTTGCATGATTTGGAGGATATTTTGGCATGAACAGACGAATGGTTTTATTCTTCCTGGGCTGGGTGCTGAAAATAGAGGCAATTCTTCTGGTACTTCCGCTGTTGGTATCGATTATTTACCGTGAAGAAGAGGTGTTGGACTTTGCTATCATTACGGTTGTGACTTTTTTGACAGGGTTCTTTTTGACAATGCGCAAGCCTTCCGATACAACGTTCTATGCTCGTGAAGGATTTGTTGCGGTTGCTTTTTCATGGATTCTGTTAAGTTGCATCGGTGCGCTTCCGTTTGTACAGACAGGGACAATTCCTAATTTTATTGATGCCCTTTTTGAAACCGTTTCAGGATTCACGACAACAGGTGCAAGCGTTCTTTCCGATGTGGAATGCTTACCTAAATCGATTTTGTTCTGGCGCAGTTTTACGCATTGGATCGGCGGTATGGGTGTGCTTGTGTTTATTCTTTCCGTTCTGCCGCTTACCGGCGCCGATAATATTCATATTATGAGGGCGGAGAGCCCGGGGCCTTCGGTTTCCAAACTGGTTCCGCGTGTCAAATCTACTGCCAAGCTGTTGTACGGAATTTATTTGATATTGACGGTTTTGATGATTATTATACTGATGTTGACCGGAATGCCTTTATTTGATGCATCTCTTATGACTTTCGGAACGGTAGGTACCGGCGGTTTCGGCATATTAAATGACAGTGCGGCATCTTATACACTTTTGCAACAGGGGATTATTACATTTTTTATGATCGCATGCGGAATAAACTTCAATGTTTATTTCCTTTTGATGGCCAGAAAACCGAAGGATGCGTTCGCGTCCGAAGAGGTGAGATGGTATCTCGGTATTATGTTTGCTGCAGCATTGTGTATTGCGATTAGTGTTCGCGGTCGTTTTGATAATTTCGGGCTGGCACTTCATAACAGTTTGTTTCAGGTTGCATCCTGTATGACAACAACCGGTTTTTCAACCGTAGACTTTAATGTTTGGCCGACGTTCTCGCGGATTATGATTTTGCTTGTTATGTTTGTGGGCGGCTGTGCGGGCTCGACTGCCGGCGGTTTAAAAGTCAGTCGTGTGGCGATTGCGTTCAAAACGATTCGCAAGGAGATGGCATCGCTGATTCATCCGCGTAGTATCAAAGTGTTGAAATTCGAAGGAAAGATGATAGAGCATACGGTTCTTCGTTCCGTAAATGTCTATTTTATGGCATACATTTTAATATTTGCCGCATCCGTCCTTTTGTTGGCACTTGAGGGAAATGATTTTGAGACAACGGTTACGGCTGTAATCGCAACCTTTAATAATATTGGCCCCGGTCTTGGCGGCGTTGGCCCCGCGTCGAATTTCTCCGCCTTTTCAGTTTGGGGTAAGATTATTTTGATCATCGATATGCTTGCCGGCCGTTTGGAAATATTCCCGCTTCTTCTCTTGTTGTCACCGAGAACATGGAGAAAACAATTATAAGTGTGCCCAATCTGTAAGTAATGAATTGAGAGTATGTGATTTGCGAGTAATCGAAATATGATTTTTTATTTGTGAGTAACTACTTAGGAACCGATGAGTAACAAATTAAGAACCGTTGCGTAACTACTTAGGACCGTTGCGTAACTATTTAGGAACCGTTGCGTAACTAATTAGGAACCGTTGCGTATCGAAGTGGTGACTTTTATTTGGCATTTGTTCTGCATTTGTTTTAGCATATATTTTTGGCATATATTTTCTGTAGCCAATTAAAGATGTCTCTCGTATATACATTTGTACGGCACATAGGATTGCCGTAATTGATGTAAATAATTTGAATAATATTAAATGATTCAGAATGTATTTATTCAAAAGAATTGAATGATTCAAAAAGAATTAAATGATTCAGAATGTATTTATTTAAAAGAATTGATTTATTCGAAAAGAATCAAATTATTCAAAAAGCATGTTAAGGAAAAAGTATTTGTTGCCGATAATCAATTTGAAGTTTATTCAAAGGAGAGTGTAAAATGAAAAAGAATGTTGGTTTAGGTATTAAACTTGCAGTATTGGGAATACTTATTTCTGTATTACCCGTGTTTTTGACAAATAACGTATATGCGTTTGATGATGGAGATCCTTATCAGGAATATGAAGAACAGGCATATTTTTCCGGTGGCGGAGTAGCTGATTCAGTAATCTATACGGGCGCAACAACACTTGCCAGCGTATCGGTTAATTCCCAGGTATCCAATCCGTCTGCATTGAGAATTGAATGGTGTCCGGATAATTCGGGTGTTGTTTCCGTAAACGGAAGCGGAAATGTGGTTACTGTTCGCGGTGAAAGAGCCGGTGTTGCCGGAATTAATGTAGGTCTTTATTATTACGATCAGCTTTATGATGTAATGTTTTTACAGGTTGAAGTTCAGAATCAGCCGCAGCAGTATGTTAGTGTAAACGGTGTTACCATTAGCAAAACTTCTCATTCCATGAATCCCGGAGATACGATTGTTCTTACAGCTTCCGTTCTCCCTTCCAATGCGAATAATCAACGTGTTACATGGAGCTCCAATAACCCGGGAGTAGCCGGTGTTGATAATTCAGGTTATGTTAGAGCAATCTCTTCAGGAACAGCAGTTATCACAGTTAAAACAGAAGAAAACGGATTCCCTGCTTATTGTACGATTACAGTTGGTGGTGGCTCATATGTAGGACATGAAGCTGTACGTGGCGTTTCATTGAATTTGACAACTATGTCACTTGGCGTTGGCCAGTATATGATGCTGATTCCTACGGTATATCCCGCTGATGCAGCTAATAAGAAAGTTTATTGGGCATCCGATAATCCGGCAGTAGCAACAGTAAATGCAGATGGTATTGTAGCAGCAACCGGAGTTGGTACAACCACAATTCATTGTGCAACAGCAGACGGAGCTAAGATGGCTTCCGCAGCGGTAACAGTCGGAGCACAGTCTCTTCCCGTTAATACCGGTTTTGTAGTTACATCTACAACAGTTGATCCGCAGCTTAATTATGATACTTGTTTAAAGATTGCAGCTGCAAAGAAGAAAGGCACTGTCAAAGTCAGCGCTACTGCTCCGAAGAGTTTTGATGCAACTGTTGCAGCATATATGGCTATTCGCCCTGATGTAAAGATTCAGTGCACATTCCCGTTCAACGGTCATAGCTTCCGTTTGACAATTCCTGCAGGTTACAACCTTGCGGCTCTGTTGAATCCTCAGGGCAACATTGACTGGCTGGATTTGTGTAAATTAAACGGTCAGGGTGGAATTGTTGTAACAATGTTGAAGTAAAGCAAATTACGGAATTGTTGTAACAATGCTGATGTAAGGCAAATTAAGTTAATTCTATAGTTTGATTATGATAAAACGCATCGGAATGTATGATCATTCCGATGCGTTATTACTTGATAGGTAATATATTCAATTTGATAATCTACATATTCAATCTGATAGTCTACATATTCAATCTGATAGTTAATACATTTATTCTGATAGTTTATATAATTTAATCTGGTAGTCGATATAATCAGTTTGGATAGTCGATATATTCAATCTGATAGTTTATATATTTACTTTGATGATTTGTATATTCGTGTTTCTTATCAGTATTTTTTTCTTTGAAAATCAAGCTTCGTACAGATAAGATTTGCAAAAGTGCGTTTCTTATCAGTACTTTTTTCTTTGAAAATCATGCTTCGTACAGATAGGATTTGCAATAACACGATTCTTATCGGTACAATCCGACCTTTTTGAACCCTTTTTGTACAGATAGGATTTGCAAAAGTGCATTTTTTATCGGTACGACCAGCCAAAAACTGCCATTTTTGTACCGATAAAAATCTCAAAATCTCGCTTCTTATCGGTACGACCAGCCCAAAACCGCCATTTTTGTACCGATAAATTTCCCGAAATCGCAATCCTTATCGGTATAAGCAACTCTAACTGCGCTCCTGAGGTTTTCTATGAACGACAGGTCCATTGTTTTGATAAGTCCATTGTTTTAATAAGTCCTTTGTTTCTATCGTTTTTCTGTAATTGTTAGTTTTCGTTAGTAATTTGCCGTTACTACATTTCTTATTTTGACAAATATATTTATTACTGTGTAAAATTGTGAGAAGTGGATATGGAAGAATATTAGCATTAGTCAGTATATTATTGATTATGTAATGAAATAAATATTTCCTATCGGAAGGATATTAATTATGCCGGCAAACATTGTGCGAATTGCAGATTACAACGATGAACGTATAGATATATATACCCGCCTTACGGAAAATCAGTTGGCCAATATTTATGCACCAAACCCCGGATTATTCATTGCCGAGAGTCCTAAGGTGATTATGCGCGCATTATTGGATGGATATGAACCAATTTCCTTTTTAACGGAGGATGAACAACTTCATGGACGCGCAAAGGAAGCCGTTGAGCGTTGCGGTGACGTTACGGTGTATATTGCAGAACCTGGTGTGCTGTCACAATTGCATGGATTTCAGATGACGCGAGGCGTGTTGTGTGCGATGCGTAGAAAAGAACTTCCGAAGGTAGAAGACATCTGCAGAGATTGCCGTCGTATTGCTGTTTTGGAAGATGTTGTTAATCCGACAAATGTTGGGGCTATACTTCGTTCGGCGGCCGCATTAAATATGGATGCTGTTTTGCTGACACCTGCCTGTGCGGATCCTTTATACAGAAGAGCTGCCAGAGTCAGCATGGGAACTGCGTTTCAAGTTCCGTGGACATATATTCACGATGATTATGCCAAATTGCAAAGTTTACGGGATGATAATTGTGTTATCAATGATACGTGCACCCAGACGGCCGAGATTACTAATGATAATACGTGCACCCAGACCGCCCCAGAAGCCTCAAAGTCAGTCTCTCAGAAACATATTGACCGTCCGGAACACCATAATTATGTGGAGGGATTGCAACAGATGGGCTTTAAAACAGTTGCAATGGCACTCCTTCCGGATTCGTTGACACCGGATGCGAAAGTTTTGCATGAGGAACCGAAATTGGCAATAATATTGGGAGCGGAAGGCGACGGCCTTTCGGAAGATACCATTCGGATGAGCGATTATACGGTTTGTATTCCTATGACGCATGGCGTGGATTCATTAAATGTTGCGGCAGCTTCTGCTGTTGCTTTTTGGGAATTATCAAAATAGAAGATTACTTTGGTTATCTTGTAGATTGAGAGAGTATTGATTGATATTTGAGGCGCTACTTTGATGAGACAATATTATTTGGCACCATTGGAAGGCATCACCGGGTTCATTTTTCGAAATACGGTATTTGAATGCTTTCCTGAGGGAATAACTAAATACTTTACACCGTTTTTGATGCCGCATACAAAAAGAGTAATCGGAAGAAAGGACTTGAAGGATATTCTTCCGGAAAATAATGTCGGTATTCCGCTGGTTCCTCAGATACTGACAAATGATGCGGAAGGGTTTGTGTTATTGGCAAAGGAGATACGCAACCTGGGCTATGATGAAATAAATATAAATCTTGGATGTCCGTCCCAGACTGTTTGCGCCAAAGGACGCGGTTCGGGATTTCTGCTCTATCCAAGTAAATTGGATAGATTTTTGGACATTGTTTTTAATGAAGTTTGTGGGCCGATTAGTATTAAAACGCGTATCGGAAGTGATTCGCCGGACGAATTCGGAGCGATATTGGATATATATAATAAATACCCGATTCATGAACTTACAATTCATCCGCGTATTCGTCGGGAACAATATAACGGAACGGTTCATTTGGATGCGTTTTGCCGCGCTCTGGAAAACAGCAGCAATCCGTTATGTTATAACGGAGATATATGCAGTACAAATGATTTGCAGATGTTTATTCAACATATTACTGCTCAAATGCAGATGAAGGAGTGTTCTCTGCAAATCGAGACAGAAACAGATCTTTCGGAAATGAATGCAGAACAAAGTCAGACAGACTATGCTATTATGATTGGCAGGGGAATGATTGCCAACCCTGGGTTAATTCGCGAATTGTCGACGGGAAAGCAGACAACATGTGATGAAATAACAATGTTTCTTTCTCGATTGCGAGATGCATATCGCATAGCTTTTTCCGGAGACATGCCGGTATTGTATAAGATGAAAGAAGTTTGGGTATATATGCAGAATCTGTTTCCGGAAGATACGGACCTTTGCAAGAAAATATTGAAATGCAAGGATTTATCGACATACCTGATGTATGAGAAACGTATTATGAACGGTGGCCGAATTCATACGGATGTTTTAAATGCGCGGATGGTAAATGCAAAGTTTTCTTGACATTATTATGTCGGTATGATATAAAAGACAAGCGGGTAATCCGCGGCATATAGGGGATTGGTCAAATGGTATGATAGGGGTCTCCAAAACCTTTGGTGGGAGTTCGATTCTCTCATCCCCTGCTAACAAAAGCCTTGATATTATCGCATAGGACGATGATTTCAAGGCTTTTTTATTGTGTTCTTCGATTGTCTTTCGATAGCCCGATTTCATGACGGAATCTGTTGACCATTCGCAAATGGCCATAATGTTTTGGTCGGAAATACCTAATGAATGCGCGTATGGCGCGAAATGGGTCCATAAACAATGAAACTTGAATTCTTGTATTTCAAACTTCGTAAATTGTCAATTACAAAAGCTCTTCATCTAGTATCATGTTGCAGCCTATAAGTTGCATTATTATTCTTGCTTGTGCTTGGCTACTTCTTTAATCTGCCGTGCTTTGGATTGTCAAGGACGTAGCCGCAAATTGAAGTGCCCCTCCTTTTTGACTAAACAAAGGAGGGAACTTCAATTTGCGGTGCTTCGCATCCTTGACTATCCAAGCAGGCAGATTTTTTATTAATCAAGCACAAGCAAGGATAATTGGGTGCTTCGCATCTTTTATTCAATGCATCGCCTTTAGGCGAAGTTTTCCTTTTCTATAATCCCCAGATTTGATTTTTATGTGCTGCTATCTTTTTTATCTGCAAATAGGGAATGCTGTAGATTGGCATATCTGCAAGATTACCCAGATTCTTTCTGTTCCGGTTCTCCATACGAAAACGACCACCAATACTTTATGTTAACCAAATTTGTGTCTGGAGACGTGATTTGAAGCTCGTAGACACAAATGGGGGTGAATGGATGATGACAAAAATGTTATGTAAACAAAAATTGTGTCTATGACACCATAATTTTGTTTATAGACACAATGTGGTGGGAGTTCGCAGCAAATGCCCGCTTTATGTAAACCGGATTGTGTCTAAAATGATAATTTTGAAGATCCAGACACAGAAGTATTTGAACGGAACGGAAAAGCACACATTATGTAAACTGAATTGTGTCTGGCGGCGAGATTATGCGCTTATAGACACAAACCTAGTAAATCCCAACACATTCTTACATAATTTCGGCATAAGATTCGACAAGTTCAATTTATCGGAGCCAACAAAGAATAGTCATTACCGGAGCAAACAAAGAATAGTCATTATCGGAGCCAATGAAAAATAGTCATTATCGGAGCCAACAAAGAATAGTTTTTATCGGAGCAAATGAAGAATAGTCATTATCGGAGCAACTGCTGAATATTCTTTATTGGAGTAAATGAGATAAAGAATCTGCCGGAGAGTGTTTTGTAGTGAAAAGAATACCGAAAAATGTTATGATAATTTGATAGGCATGAAATGGGGATTTTTATGAGCGAATTTAAACAAATCTCTTTGGAAGGACGCACCAGTTTTTCCAGAGGAGGAACCGATGAATGCTACCAAATGGCACCGGATATGATTTTATAACTGTATTATGAGGGGATGCCTCCGGAGCGTGCACTAATAGAGAAAGAATGTGCGCGAACCGCTTTTTTGATCGGGGTTCCGACCGCAATTTCATTTGAATGTGTGCAGGTTGGGAATCTTGTGATTTGCATCCATTGTAAGGGTTTGCCGAAGAAATTAACGGATTATATGTTTATCTCCGATGACTATGGCGGAAGGCGCGAGGATAACTATTATTCTACGCTTTCCACGATGGAAGACGTTTCGCGTACGAGCCTTGAGCTTGCGTCTTTTGCGAGAACGCAGAATCTTCCGGAGGATAAAGTCATGAAGATTTCGCTTTTTGCAGAGGAGTTTGGGTCAAATATCATTCGACATGGGCAACCCAAATCCGGAAACGGTGTATGTGCCGATTTGCGTGTACATGTGAGCGACGGACAGGTTTCGATGTCAATTCGTGATTACTGCGAATCGTTTGATCCTGTTTGGTATTATGAAAGTCACAAAGACGAAATGAATGAAAATCATTTGGGTATTTTGATTGTTATGCAGGAAGCAACGGAAGTGCGCTACGTAAATGCGTTGAATAGTAACAGCGTGCTGATTGGGTTATAGGGGGACAGATGAGTTTACGGCAGGAAAAAGCGGTTGTTTTGGCGTTGCTGGCTTTATTGGTGACGCTTTCCATAATTGCATTGGTGAAACTGGAGCGGTATGAACGACAGCGTTCGGACAGTGGAATTGAGATTAGTGTGGAACCCGAAGGGATCAGTATTGAAGCGGGAGATGAAGGCGATGACGTGTTTATCAGCGTTGTGCATGAGAAGCCGTCTCTTGTTTCGACACCGGACGGTGTGACGGATATCGAGAGTTCCATTTTCTCGACATTGGTAGATGCCGGCTATACTCCTGCGGCTGCCTGTGGAATATTGGGTAATATTTCCGTTGAATCCGGGTTTAATCCTACAATCTCGGGTAACAAGGGTAGGACATACGGATTGTTTCAGTGGACGGATACCGGAGATCGCCGCAGCAATCTGAAGAACTGGTGTAAACGACGAGATATTTCTTATGAGAGTTTCGAGGGCCAGGTGGCTTTTGCGATATATGAGCTGGAGGGTGGCGATGCCATTGCCTGCCGTTTGGAGAGATACCTCAAATCGACGGATGATCCGGCAATGGCGGCAATGGAATTTGCAGTTGGATTTGAGCGTTGTATCGGTCCTACTTCGAGCGGAAACGGGGATGCCGAATACATTGGTAATATTTACGATGAGTATTACGGCAAGACGTATCAGGCTCTTGGAAGACGTGTTGCGAATGCGTCGGATTATTATGACCGTTTTAAAGATTATATCATTCACGAAGAAGAAATACTCGATATTACGACCAAGCATGTGGGTCTTGGCGTAATCTCCGATGCCGAAGTTGCCTTGCAGAATAAGGCTGCTGCAGCAATGCAGATCAATCGTAGGGATGATGCTGCACATTTGTGGTTATATCGAATTCTCAGTGTCTTGTCCGGCTATCTTTGCGGTATTATTCTCGGTGCTACGATTATTGCGAAACATTTTGCGGGCAAGAATATTTTCGAGACCGGTTCCGGCAATCCCGGTGTTCGCAATACACTGTCGAATGTAGGAAAGAGCGAGGCTCTGATGGTCCTTTTGGGAGATGTATTGAAGGCAATGCTTGCATTTTTGGTCGGCTATTTAATCAGCGGAGGTGCCCTTGGAAGTATGCAGATTCTCTGGTCAGGTCTCGGAGTTATCCTCGGAAACGATTATCCGGTTTGGAATCGCTTCAGGGGCGGCATGGGTGTTGTGCTGACTATTATTGTTATTACATTCTACATGCCTATTTGGGGCCCGGTTTGCTGTCTTGCCGGTTTGATCATGGCTCTTTTGACAAAGTCATTCCCCATCGGCGCACTAACTATTGCAGCGTTTGCTGTTCCGTTTGCTTGGCACTTTAAGGGAGCAATGGCAGGATTTTTGGTTTTGTTCCTTCTTCTTTTGTTGTGTCAGAGACATTACCGAGTGCTGGTGAAGTATTTTCACAGGAAAGCATACCGTTATATCCGTGTTCGTGAATAGATAAGAGAGTCTGGTGATTTGATGAAGAAAAGTGATAATAGCACTAAGGAAGTATTGAAAACAACCGAATACAAGGAATACTCCGTGAAGGATTTGCTGAAACGTTTTGCGCCGTATTATGTCAAGCACAAAGGTGTTGTTGTGCTGGATCTAATATGCGCATCCTTAACGACGGTGTGTGAACTGGTGCTTCCCATGATTTTGCGTACGATTACCAACACGGGGCTGGATGATATGGCATCACTCTCCGTGGAATTGGTGCTTCGCATGGCACTTTTGTATTTTGCACTTCGCATAGTCGATTGCGCTGCTAACTTTTATATGGCCGATCAGGGACATGTGATGGGTGCGGTTATCGAAACGGATATGCGTCGTGATGCGTACAGCCATCTTCAACAATTGTCAAATACATATTATAACAATACAAAAGTCGGACAGATTATGGGTCGTATTACGAACGATTTGTTTGATGTAACCGAGTTCTCGCACCATTGTCCCGAAGAATTTTTTATTGCGACGGTGAAGGCAGTTGTTTCGTTTGTAATCCTGATCGGAATCAATGTGCCGCTTACCCTTTTGATCTTCGCAATTCTTCCGATTATGTTGTTTGTGTGTTACAAAATCAATCGCCTGAACAAAAAGGCGTTTGCCGCACAGCGTGTTCAGATCGGTGAACTGAATGCCGGAATTGAAGACAGCCTTTTGGGACAGAAGGTCGTGAAGGCCTTTACTGCGGAAGATATCGAATGCGCCAAGCTGGAGAATTCCAATAGGAAGTTTCTTGATATTAAGAAATATACCTACAAAATAATGGCAACGTTTCATACGACTACACGTGCATTTGACGGACTGATGTATCTGGCTATCATTTTGGGCGGCGGCCTGGCGATGGTAAAAGGAGTTATTTCTGCGGGTGATCTGGTGGCATATATTATGTATGTCACAACGCTGATTGCGACGATCCGTCATATTATTGAATATATGGAGCAATTCCAGCGCGGTGTCACCGGTATTGAACGTTTCCTGCAGATTATGGATGCGGATATTGAAATATTTGATGAACCCGGTGCGACGGTTATGCCGAAACCGACCGGTGAAATTGTGTTTGAAGATGTATCGTTTTCCTATCCTGATGATGGCAATACCGTCTTTACGAATTTGTCGTTTGCAGTGCATCCCGGCGAGAAACTTGCGGTAATCGGACCTTCCGGTGCCGGCAAAACAACGATGTGCAATTTGATTCCCCGCTTTTACGATGTCAGTGGCGGACGAATTCTTATTGATGGTGAAGATATCAAGAAATATACGTTAAAGTCACTGCGCCAAAATATCGGAATAGTGCAGCAGGATGTTTATCTGTTTTCCGGTACGGTGCTTGAAAACATTCTTTACGGCAACCCTTCGGCATCACGTGAAGATGCCATTGCGGCGGCAAAGAAAGCGGGGGCGGATGACTTTATTTCGGAACTTAAGAACGGATATGATACGTATGTCGGTGAGCGTGGAGTGAAACTTTCCGGCGGACAGCGACAACGAATCAGCATTGCCAGAGTGTTCTTAAAGGACCCGTCTATTATGATCTTGGATGAGGCAACGGCATCTTTGGATAACGAGAGTGAATATGCGGTAGCGCAGTCTCTTTCGGAATTGGCTGTTGGCCGTACAACAATTACGATTGCTCATCGCTTGTCCAGTATTAAGAATTCAGACCGTATTCTTGTTCTGACGGAGGACGGAATCGTGGAGGAAGGCAATCACGATACGTTGATGGCAAAAGAAGGCTTGTATTACAAGTATTATACGATGGCGGATCGGATGCGATAAACCTTGTATCCTGTTGTGACAAATATGGTAGAAAAGGATATGCAAATATAGTAAAATTGAATGTGGTTTGCGGGAAGGGCAATTTTATGCACAATATAAGCGACCAAGTGGAGGCGAATATGACAAAAGTAGATATTATTTCCGGTTTTTTGGGAGCCGGTAAGACGACATTGATTAAGAAGTTGATTGCAGAGGTATTCAGCGGTCAGCAGATTGTTTTGATTGAGAATGAATTTGGTGAGATCGGTATTGATGGCGGATTCTTAAAGGATGCCGGCATTAATATTACGGAGATGAATTCCGGATGTATTTGTTGTTCTTTGGTGGGTGACTTTGGCGAAGCCCTTAAGAAAGTTGTTACGGAATATCATCCTGCACGTATCGTAATTGAGCCTTCGGGTGTGGGCAAGCTTTCGGATGTTGAGAAAGCGGTTATGTCCGTTGCCGAAGAAGCGGGATTGGAAATTGCCACAACAACAGCGGTTGTTGATGCCAAGAAAGCTAAGATATATATGAAGAATTTTGGCGAATTCTTCAATGATCAGGTAGAAACGGCCAGAACGGTTATCTTGTCCAGAACACAGAATATGGATGCCGATAAATTAAATGAAGTTGTTGCCATGCTTCGTGAGCATAATTCGGAAGCGGCGATTATTACAACTCCTTGGGATGATATTGAAGGTGCGACGATTTTCGGCGCAATGAGTGATGCGAAGTCTCTTGAGAAAGAATTGATGTTACAGCAGGAGAAGGAGCACCACCATCATCACCATCATTATGATGAGGACGGAGTATGTGAGTGTGGACATCATCATGATGACGACGATGACGAATGTTGCTGCCACCACCATCACGACGACGATGACGACGATGACGAATGTTGCTGCCACCACCATCACGACGACGATGACGACGATGATGATGACGAATGCTGCTGCCACCACCATCACGACGACGATGACGATGATGACGAGCATGAACACCATCACCACCATCATCACCATCACCATCATGCGGATGAGGTGTTCTCCAGCTGGGGTGTTGAATCTCCTAAGAAGTTTGACAAGGATGAACTTACGGAAATCCTTGATAAACTTGCCAATACAGAGGAGTTCGGACAGGTACTTCGTGCGAAGGGTATTGTTCCCGCTGCAACCGGCGTTTGGTTCCATTATGACCTGACTCCCGGCGAGTACGAGATCCGCGAAGGAAGTGCCGACTATACCGGACGTATATGCGTCATCGGTGCAAAACTTGATGAAAGCGGTTTGCAGAAGCTGTTTGGAATATAAAGAATTTAGTATTTGTGAGGCGTTGTGATGTTTAAGAAGGAACCGATTCCTGTTTATATTTTTACGGGATTTTTGGATAGCGGTAAAACGTCCTTTATCAGACAAACCATGGATGAAGGTCAGTTTAAAGACGGCAAGAAGACATTGCTTTTGCTGTGTGAGGAAGGTGAAGAAAGCATTGATTTGATGCGAATTGATGCAAATAAGTTCACGGTTCGCAAGGTGGAAGATGAAGGCGATGTAACGGAACTTCTGCTGCGACAGATGGATAAGGAAGTGAATCCCGATCGTGTGATTATCGAAACAAACGGTATGTGGGATATCAATGAATTGTTTGATGCTTTCCCGGGTAACTGGCAGATTGCGGAAGTGATCACAACCGTGGACTGTACGACTTTTGAAATGTATCTTTCCAATATGAAAATGATGATGACCAATCAGTTTTTGTATTCGGATCTGATTGTGTTTAACAGATGCCTTCCCGAGCATGACCGTGCGATGTTTAAGCGCGTTGTTCGTGCCGTAAACCGTCGCGGACAGGTTTTGTACGAGACTCCCGAGGGGGAAGTGGAGGATAATGTTCCGGAAGAACTCCCGTATGATATTAACGCACCGATTATTGAAATAAACGATGAGGATTTCGGTATTTTCTACATCGATGCATTTGATCATCTGGATAACTATGTTGAGAAAACCGTTCGCTTAAAGGCGATGGCATATCATCCCCGCAACATGAAGAAGGGAACGTTTGTTGTCGGAAGAATGGCAATGACCTGCTGTGCTGCCGATATTTCGTTTGTCGGTTTGCCTTGCGAATATGAAGGAAATGAGAAATTCCGGGATAAACAGTGGATTATGATGACCGCGAAGATTCGTCCGACCAAGAATCCGAAGGATGGTGAACTGATGCCGTATTTTGCAGCGGAATCGATTGAATCTACATCACCTGCCGAAGAAGAAGTCGTTACATTTATGTGATTGCCTGTGTGATTGGAATTGCATATTTAATCTGATTTTAATCTTCTCTTTATGATACTTTTATTTTTCTGATGTTTAATGTGTACAGAACAAAAGAGAAATGGCAATGCACACCGAGGCAATGGTGCTTTCGGATATGCCGGATCGGTATATTTCATAGAGGAGGAATAATATGTTTACGATTCTTACAATTTTTCTTGTTGTGTTGTGTTTGAAGCTTATAGGATTTACATTAAAGATTTGTGGGAAGATTCTTGGCGGAATCTTAGGCATGGCAGGTTTTTTGATTGTCGGTATACTTGCCGTAACTGCATTTGGTCTGGCATTTGCATTCCTTCCTGCGATCATTGTGATCGGCATTGTCGCATTAATCGGCGGTGCATCCAAAGTGGTGTAATAACCTAAGGAACACTTAATTGGTGGATAAATAAAATGCATAAGACAAAACGGAGGACGAGTGTTCTCCGTTTTTTCTTTGCTTTATTTTCTTATTTGTTTTTGATACAATGACAATGGTTTATTAAAATAAGGGGAAGTGTGCCCTTATTAGTGGAACCAAATAGGAAATAAGCAGCGAAAACATATGAAAATTATATTTGTAGATCTGGATGATACGCTTTTAACGGATAGCAAAACCGTGGGCGATGAAGACGCAAAGATGATTCGACGACTTACGGCGGATGGACACAAATTTGTCGTAACAACAGGACGTCCGTTGTATTCAGCCAAGGTGATCGCAAAAGATTACGGATTTGTCGGTAAAGGATTTATTCTTGCTTCTTTTAACGGCGGATTAATATATGATTGCGAAACCGATCGGGTAATTTACAGACAGGGTGTACCGTGCGATATTGTCAGACATATGTTCCATGCGGCAAAGGAAGCGGGACTTCATGTACACACGTACACGGATGATGCTGTTATTTCGGAACGTGAAACCGAAGAGATTAAGTTCTATTCGCAAAGAATCCGCATGCCGTATCGAATTATTGAGAGCATTGATACGATAGATATCGAAGACCCGATGAAACTTATTGTGATGTCTTTGGAGGGGAAGGAGAAACTGATAGAATTTCGCGACCATATGCGGGATTATACGGAAGGTGTTTTGGGGGATGTATTCTCATGTAAATGGATGCTGGAATACGCTCTTCCCGACGTATGCAAAGGCAGCGCCGTAAAGAGAGTTTGTGAGTATTTCGGCGTGGACATTTCCGATTCTATCGCTATGGGGGATGAAGAGAACGATTTGTCGATGATTGCGGCAGCAGGTGTCGGCGTATGCGTTCAAAACGGCATTGCACAGGCCAAAGAATGTGCGGACTATGTTACGGAACGAACAAATAATGAGAACCCGCTTACCGAAGTAGCGGAGCGTTTCGTGTATTGTAATACAAATTTTTATGAAAAATGAGGACAAAAGAATGTGGCATGAGTGCAAAAAGGCAATAGGCATTGCCAGCGTACTGGTAATACTTGTTGCGACATTATCTGTGGGGGATTTTGTTGTACCGGCTTTTGCAGCGCAGGCGAAAACCGTTGATATGGTAATGATTACCGATCTGCATTCTTATCTGGCAAGTTACGATGTGACTTCCGATGACGGGACAAGAGAGAATATCGGTGGAGTTGCCAGAATTGCGACAGTTTTGCAAGAAGAGCGAGAGAAGAATCCGGGTGTGCTGGCACTGGATGCCGGGGATATAGCCATGGGTACGCTCTATCAGACATTGTATTCAGAGGAAGCATTGGAACTTTCGATGCTTGGACGCCTGCGGTTTGATGCCACGACGTTCGGAAATCATGACTTTGACTATGGAACGGCTGCTCTTTCGAGTATGTTTGAAGCGGCCGCGGCAAAGTCAGACTACCTTCCGGCGTTTTGTATATGTAATGCTGACTGGAATGCATCGAACGATGCAACCCGCCAAATAAAAGCATCTCTTGATAAATGTAACGTGTGCGATTACATGATGTTTGACAAAAACGGTGTGAACATCGCGGTAATCGGTGTGTTTGGTGTGGGCGCTTTAAAGGATGCGCCTACATGCGAACTGACTTTTACGGATCCTTCGGAAGCGGTTCAAAGAACGATAGCAACAATTAAGTCGCAGGAAAATGCGGATATGATTGTTCTGGTTTCGCATTGCGGTACGACCGGTGATCCAGGAGAGTCCGAAGACGAAATGATTGCCAAAGCTAATCCGGAAATTGACGTTTTATTAAGCGGTCATTCACATATCGAGATCGTAGAACCCATTGTTTGTGACAACACATATATTCTTAGCCCGGGCTGTTACGGCGAGAACGTTGCACTTTGCAATTTGACGCAGCGCGACGACGGACGCTGGGATTTGAATGATTATTCGTATGTTCGTCTTGATTCGTCCGTTGAAGAGGATCCTGAGATTCTGGATGTTATTGACGATTACGATGAGACGATCGACCGCGAATATCTGTCATTGTTCGATATGACAGCGGACAAAGTCATAGCCGAAAATGATGTGACTTTCGGAACGGTGGACGATCTGTATGATAATCATGATGAAGAGAATCTGGGTGATATCATTTCCGATGCATATCGATATGCGGCGAATCAGACCCCTGCCGGGCAAAGTCATCCGGTGGACGTTACGATTTCCCCGGCCGGTACAATCCGCGGCAGCTATGTAATCGGAGATATTACGGCCAAGCAGGTGTATGAGTCGTTTTCTTTGGGAAGCGGTGCAGACGGTACGGCTGGATATCCGCTTCTGGATCTTTATCTGTACGGCAAAGAATTGAAAACTTTGTGTGAAGTTGATGCGTCGGTTTCGGATCTGATGAATTCGGCGAGACTGTATATGAGCGGTCTGTCATTTACATACAATCCGCATCGCATGATTTTGAGTAAAGTTGAAGAAGCGCATTTATCTCCGACGATCATGGGTGATGATTACGCCGAAATTGAGGATGATAAGCTTTATCATGTAGTAACGGATATGTACAGCGGCCGCATGTTGGGCGCTGTAACAGATATGTCCAAGGGAATCCTTTCGGTTGTACCCAAGGATGAAAACGGTGTGCCTGTGCCTATGATCAATGGCGATTATGATTATGACAGTGCAATTATTCATAATGCGGACGGTTCCGAAGTAAAGGCATGGGTAGCCATCGCGGATTACATGCGTTCGTTCCCTAAGGGGGAGAACGGTATCAGCCGTATTCCTTCGTATTATGCATCGAATGAGCATGGCCGTAAGGTTGTGGATGATTCGTTTAATCCGATGAAATTATTTAAAAATACTTCCGTTCTCGGATGGGTGATATATCTTATTATTGCGCTTGTTGCGGCAGGTTTGATTCTTTTGATTTGTAAGATTGTCAAATCCGTTCGAAAGCATGCTGAAAAAGGAAGAAAAGAGGTGTTGGGTGAGTGAAGAAATTATGTATTCTTGCAAATGTTTGGAGTATTGACTTTTTGAATAAGGTTCTTGCGGGAATGGGTGCCAGATTTTATACGGAGGATGTTGCCGTAACTCTTTTCTTATCGACGGATATTCGTGAAGCCAATAATACAGTATGGGAGAGCGAACCGTTGATTATGGCTCTGTGTCATCCTGATGATTATGACGGAATGATGTTTTTGACGAATTCAGGGTTGGCAATTCCGCAAATTTCGGAAATCTGTGACGAGTTTCAGAAAAAGTCAAAGGTGGTTCTCAGTGTAGGTACACCTATCGACAACACCTGTCTTGTCGGAACGGATAATTACAATTCCATGTATCAGGTGACGGAACATCTGATTACGGGGCATGGGTGCCAGACATTTTGGTATTTGAGCGGTCCGTCGGACAATGTGGATGCTGTTGAACGTAAAAGAGGATTTCTGGATTGTTGTCGTACATATCGCGTGGATAATGATGCGGTTAGTATAAAAGAAAAGGGCTTTCTGGCAGAAGACGGAACGGAAGCTTACAACGAATGGAAGCAGGAGGGGTTGCCGCTTCCGGATGCCGTGATTTGCGCAAACGACAATATGGCGATTGCGTTCCAAGTGGCTGCGCAGGAAGATGGATATTTTACACCGCGCGATTATAAGTTGACCGGATTCGATAATGTTACACAGATTGGCGGCAATATTTCCAATTTGACATCCGTCGGCACGGATTGGACGGATGTGGGTTATGAGGCAGCCGATGAAATAATGACGCTTTTTGCCGGTAAGAATGTTCCGTTCAGGAAGACGGGAAGAACAATGATCCATTACCGTGAAAGCTGCGGCTGCACAAATGAAGGATATTCGTATCAGAAGGAATTAGAGGATTCCATTATTAAGAATGTTGCCAGTGAAGATTCTCTGTATACACAGCGAATTGCAATTCAGGAAATGATAGTATGCAAGAGCTTTGATGAGATGCAAAAGTCACTGAAAAAGTGTTGTGAATATCTTGAGATAGATCATATCGGCATTGCATTAAATCGAAATACCGTTTTGGGAACGAATGAGCCGGACGGAGGCGGATGCGAAGGAAATATGTTCTTCTATTCTGATATCGGAACGTTTGAGATATGCACAGATGAGATGGTTGCGCCGCCTGAATGGAACGCTCTCACAGAGAAAGATTCATCGCTGTTTTGCCCGTTGTATTTGAAAGATCGAATTTTCGGGTATTGCGTTCTTCCCTTAAGCCGGACTATTCGAAATATGCTTCCCCGCCGTATGCTTGCGGGAACATTGGCTATAGCAATTGAAGCAATTCGTAAGAGCAGTAAATAGAGAAATAATAGATTTAGTAATAACAAACTAAATAATAAACGGAGGATAAAGTAATGAAAGGATTTTTCAAGGAGTTTAAGACATTTATTTCAAAAGGTAATGTAATGGATCTGGCAGTCGGCGTTATCATCGGCGGTGCATTTACTGCAATCGTAACATCTCTTGTAAATGATGTTATTATGCCGCTTATTTCATTGATTACCGGAGGACTTGATTTTTCCGCATTGTGCGTTAAGTTCGGCGAAGGTGAAGAAGCTGCCAGCCTGAATTACGGTTCATTTATTTCGGCTGTCATTAATTTCTTAATCATTGCGTTTGTTGTATTCCTGATGGTTAAAGGAATCAATAAGATCACTCCCAAGAAACCGGAAGCTGCTCCCACAACGAAGAAGTGCCCGTTCTGTCAGAGCGAGATCGACATTAATGCAACACGTTGCCCGCATTGTACATCTGAAATTTCCGAAGAGAAATAGGATAACGTGCCATGCGGAAATTATATGAAACTCAGAGCGATTTGACAGAGAACTCAACTGTTATAACGTCTGCTTATGAAAAGGACGGACGTTTCTTCATGACTTTGGAAGAATCGATATTCTTTCCGGAAGAAGGCGGTCAGTACGCAGATACCGGGGTATTGATGTACGAAGAAAGCCGAGATTCTGTATGTGCGCATGTTATTGACGGACAGATTATAAACGGTGAGGTCCTCTATGAGACGGATGTCCTTGTTGTTACGGATACGAAGGTACATTGCGTTCTGGATGCGCAGAAGAGACGTGACCGAATGGAAAATCACAGCGGTGAGCATGTTCTGACAAGCGTGATTCATAATAAATACGGCTTCAATAATGTCGGATTTCACTTAAGTGATGATGATTTTGTTACATTGATGATGGACGGTGTGCTGTCGCCCGAGCAGGTTTATGCCATGGAAGAAGAGGCGAACCGAATTGTGCGTCGTGATTATCCGATTGTCGACAGCTATCCTACGAAAGAAGAACTGGCTAATATCTCATATCGAAGCAAAATAGAGATAGAGGGACAGGTTCGACTCATAACCATCGGTGATGAGAACGAAACGATCGATGTATGCGCGTGCTGTGCACCCCATGTCAAAAGTACCGGGCAGATCGGAATAATCAAAGTCATGAATGTCATTAATTACAAAGGCGGCATTCTGATATCGATTTTGTGCGGCAGACGTGCGCTTGAGTATATTAACAGACAACAGGCATTGCTTTCATCGGTAGCAGGAAGTATGTCTACGTCCTGGGAGAATATCCCGGACCGATTCAATTTGCTTTCACAGGAGAACGCTTCTCTTCGCCTGCAGCTTTCTAAAGCTTCCGAGGAAAATGCCGTTATGGCTGTTTCGGCCATGTCGGATGCGGATCCGCATTGTTTGTTTGAAGCGGGTGACTTTCCGCAGGGGGCAATGAAAAACGTATATAACAGAATGGTGGAGACAATTCCCGGATATGTAGGGATATTTGTCGGTGATGATGCTTCGGGGTATCGCTATTACGCCGGCGGAAAGGGACTTGATGCGCGCACATTCGGTAATGCGATGCGCCGGTTTCTTGCGGCGAAAGGCGGTGGAAGCGAGGAAATGATTCAGGGTAAAGTCGCGGCCACAAAGGTTGAGATTGAGAAATTCTTTTTGGAATATCAGAAGAAAGGGTGAATGATATGGGCTCAAAGATTTCCGTTACACTCGGACAAACAGGGATTACGGTAGATAAGAACGGCTTCGGCGCATTGCCGATTCAGAGAATTTCGACAGAGGATGCGGTCAAACTTCTGCGGAAGGCATATGAGAGCGGAATTACGTATTTCGATACGGCGCGTTCCTACTCGGACAGCGAGAAGAAGTGCGGTATTGCTTTTGAGGGCATCCGCGAGAATATATTTATTGCGACCAAAACGATGGCACAGACAGGTGAGAATCTGAAGAAGGATTTGGAGAATAGCCTTTCACTTCTGCGTACGGATCATATTGATGTGTATCAGTTGCACAATCCTTCGTTTGTACCCATACCCGGCGGAGAAGACGGCCTGTACGATGCTCTTTTGGAGGCAAAGGCAGCCGGATATATCAAACATATCGGTATTACGAATCATCGTCTGGACCTTGCGAAGAAGGCAGTGGAGAGCGGCTTGTATGAAGTACTGCAGTTCCCGTTCTGCTATTTGGCAACGGATGCCGATAAGGCGATCGTGGAACTTTGCAAGGAGAAGAATGTCGGCTTTGTAGCTATGAAGTCATTGTCGGGCGGTTTGATTACGAATTCCCGCGCAGCTGCCGCATTTGCAAATGAATATGATAATGTCCTTCCGATTTGGGGCGTTCAACGTGAATCGGAGTTGGATGAATTTATCGGATACATTGATGATCCGCCGAAGATGGATGACGAGATTCGCGCTCTTATTGAAAGTGATCAAAAGTCATTGGCGGGTGATTTCTGCCGCGGATGCGGATACTGCATGCCTTGTCCGGTTGGAATAGAAATCAATAACTGTGCGCGCATGTCGCTTCTGTTGCGTCGTTCTCCGTCTGCAGGTCATTTGTCCGAAGCAGGACAGGAGAAGATGAAGAAGATTGAGAACTGCCTGCATTGTAATGCATGTGCAAGTAAGTGCCCGTACGGTCTGGATACACCGGCGCTTCTTGCCAAAAATTATGAAGATTACAAGAAGGTTCTGGCCGGAGAAGTAAGTGTAAATTAATGAGAGCCGATGAGTTATTGCCGACATAAATGTCGGGGGTGCGTAAATTAGTGGATACCGGTTAGTTATTGAAGGATTTGCGTATGGTTAAGTGGGAAAAGAAGATTGGTATTTTCATAATAGTACTTTTTATGGCATTACTGTTAAGTCCGGCCGCGGTGTCGGCGGATGAAGCGGTTGCCACGACGAACGGTGCTGCATCGAAAACACTTATTATGCTTGATAATTCGTGGTCTATTCCGTCATTGGAGTATGGGATGATAAATGATTTTATCTCTTCAATCTGCGATGCAGGTGATGAATTGGATCAGTATGCGTTGGCAACATATGGAACGGAATTTCGTATGCTTGTTGATTTTACGACGGACATAGACAGCATCAGAAAAGCAGCATCCGAAATTGAATATACGGATCAGGAAACTTCGCTTTCCAATATTTGGTATGAACTTGCCACCCGGAATGAGACTATTGCAGAATCCGACACACCTGTGCAGATTATTGCCATTTCCGATGGCGTTGATAATATGCCGAAAGAGTTATCTGCAGAGGAAATTAAGGCATTGCCGGATTGTCCGGTGTATGCCATTGGTGTGAATGACAATAAGCAGACGAATGAGGAGTCACTTCAGGCTATGAAGCAGTTCGCCGAAAGCACCGGTGGTGCATATGCATTCCTGGATGATAAGTCCGCGTCTGACGTATCGGATTCCGTGAATACATTCGTTCAAAGTCGCGGCGTCGAAATGGCGGGCAACACTGAAGAAGCGGAAAATTCCGAGACCGCAGATGATGCGGAGACTACGGAGAAGGCCGAAGTTGTGGGGAATGCCGGAGCAACGAACAACGCCGATGATTCAAATGCTTCTGAGAATCCGAAAGCTGCCCAAGAAGTTGATACTGCAGAAACTGCAGATGATGCGGTTGTTGAAGAGGAAACCGAGCCTGCAGCGAATGCCGAAGCTTTAAACGATTCTGATGATTCAAACGTTTCTGAAGTTGCGGAGGAAGCTCCTTTATTTGACAAAAGTATATTTCTCTGGATTGGATTGGCGGTTGTTGCGGTTGTCATTTGTGTGGCACTTCTTGCACTACGCAAGAGAACAAATAGTGATCAGAAGAAAGGTGAATCCGTGGAATGGAATCTGAAGATCGATCCCGAAAAACTTCGTAATTCATCTGCACAAGAGACTGAATCGCAGGAAGTCGAATCACAGGAAGCTGAATCGCAGATTACAGAATCGCAGATTACAGAATCACAGGAAACAGATTCACAGGAGAAAGAATGATGAGCCCTACGTTAAGCGTTCTGATCAAAATTGCCGTAGCGGTTGTGTTATGCGGCCTTGTTCTCTTCATTATGAAACAGATCGTGAAGAGAATGTTAAAGAAGAATAATACAACGCATGTTAAGTTTTTCAACAGTCTGTTGGCCGGTATGGCGGTTGCAACGTGCATTTACTATATTTTGACGTTGTTTGAACCTACCAAAGGAATCAGTAAGACGATTCTGCAAAGCAGTGCCTTGATTCTGGCGATTGCTACATTTGCTGCTCAACAGGCTCTCGGAAACGTAATCAGCGGTTTCTTTATTGCTATTATGAAACCGTATGAGATCGGTGCCAAGATTAAGGTGACATGCGGTGGCAGTTTGGTAGCGGAAGGTATTGTGGAAGATGTTTGTATTCGACATACGGTAATCAGAACATTTGACGGTCAGTCGGCCATTGTTCCGAACAGCGTGATGGATTCATCCGTCATTATCAATACGAATTATTCGGAAAATGTTGGGAACTTTTTGGAAGTTGAGATTGGATATAATAGTGACGTTGACCGTGCTATTGAGATCGTTAAGAATGTGATAACAAACCATCCGAAAACATTGAATGAGAAAGATATGATTGTAAGCGTCAGCGCGTTTACGACAAACGGTGTGAACCTTAAGACAACGGTATGGACCAAAACTCTGAATGACAACTTTACGGCTTGCAGTGATATCCGCAGAATGATTTTGAAAGAGTTTTCCGAGGCCGGGATTGTGATTCCGTACAATACGATTACGATATCACAGGAAGAATAAGCGGTTTGACACTATATATTGTATATGTTAAAGTTATAAAGATATATAAGGGGATATATCGGGTTCTGTAAAAAGGGGATTTGCATGGACGTTCGATTTGACACATCTCGCCGGAAGATCAGATTAGGGGATCTGCTCGTTCAAAGCGGCGTAATTAGCGAAGACGATTTGAAGGATTGTCTTCGCAGACAGAAGGAAGACCCGGAGAATCGAGGCAAGAAACTTGGTGAGATTCTTGTGGATACACACAAGACAACCGAGGAAGAGATTGCCATGGCACTTTCGGGCCAATTGCATCTTGAATTTGTTAACCTGTCCGGGGCAATGATACCGGATAGCATCATTTCGCTTGTAAGTTCCAACATTGTTAAAAAGTATACGGCCATTCCGTTAGGTTATGACAAGAATGACGCGAATATTTTGCGGGTTGCTATGGCAGACCCGCTTGATTTGGGTGCGGTTGATGACTTTTCAATCATTACCAATATGCGTATCTCTCCCGTGGTGGCGACACCGCGTCAGATTATGCTGCTGATCGACCGCTACTATAATAAAGTGGATGTAGAGAAGGCGGCCGGTGAATACGCCCGTGAACGTGAGGCCCTGGTTCGTGATGCCGAAGCGGAAGCCGAGCTGGAGAACGAAGATATCAACAGTTCGCCGATTGTTGCCCTTGTTAAAAATATGATTGACCAGGCGGTCCGCCAGCGCGCGTCCGATATTCACATTGAACCTATGGAGAAGCAGGTTCGTGTTCGATATCGTATTGACGGTGTGCTGATGGAACGCGCTTATTATTCTTTGTCGCTTCTTCCCGCAATCTGTGCGCGTATCAAGATTATCGGCGGCATGGACATTTCCGAGAAACGTAAACCGCAGGACGGCCGTATTACGCAGGTCGTTGACCGTCAGGAGTTCGATATTCGTGTATCCATTCTGCCTACCGTGTACGGCGAGAAGACGGTTATGCGACTTACTTCCAAGACCGGTCTTACCAAGGCCAAATCCGAATTAGGCCTTCGCCCTGATGAAATGAAGCAGTTTGACCATATTATGCACAATCCCCATGGAATTATTCTGGTTACCGGACCTACCGGTTCCGGAAAGTCAACCACCCTTTATACTGCTTTGTCCGAGTTGAATACCGAAGATGTCAATATTATTACTGTCGAGGACCCTGTCGAAGCCAATATTGACGGTATTAATCAGGTTCATGTGAATCCGAAAGCGGAGCTTACCTTTGCATCCGCACTTCGTTCCATTCTGCGTCAGGACCCGGATATCATTATGATCGGTGAGATTCGAGACGGCGAGACTGCGGAAATTGCCGTTCAGGCATCTATTACGGGTCATTTGGTTGTATCCACACTGCATACGAATTCAACCTCCGGCTCTATCGGACGATTGATTGATATGGGTGTGGAACCGTATTTGCTGGCAGATTCTGTTGTCGGTATTATTGCGCAGCGACTTGTTCGTCGATTGTGTCCGAAATGCAGACAGGCTGTCAGTCCTAATGAGGAAGAGAGAGATATCTTAGGTCTTTCCGATGACTCGCAGACAACAATCTATGCTCCGAAGATTGGTGGCTGTCCCGAGTGTGACGGCAGCGGATATCACGGGCGAATCGGTGTCTACGAAATCATGGAGATTACTCCTGAATTGAAACCGCTTATTTCGCATAAGGCGTCAGCGGAAGAAATAAAGAGAATGGCATTGTCCCAGGGAATGAATACGCTTCGTATGAGTGCAACAAAGCTTGTGCTGGAGGGTACAACATCCGTAGCGGAAATGCGTAAGGTATCATTTGATATTTAGTACTATTTCGGGGAGGTTACGGGTTTGATTAGTTTGGAAATCGCTTTGGAGGAAGCCACCAAGAAAGGTGCATCCGATGTGCATTTTTCGGTAGGGCGTCCGATTATGGTTCGTGTGGACGGAACACTTCTGCCGCTTACCGAAGAAGTCCTTAAGCCGCAGGATGTTGCCGGATATTTCACACCGCTTTTGTCCGAGAAGCAGGCAAATACGTTAGAAGCAACGGGGGAAATTGACTTTGCGTATTCGCTTGCGGGAATCGGAAGATTCCGTTTGAATGTATTTCGCCAGAGAGGAACATATGCGGCGGCGCTTCGTTTGTTGCCGTTTGATATTCCGACTCCCGAACAGTTGGCAATTCCCAAGGCTGTTCAGGAAATGACAAAGAAAAAGAGAGGCCTTGTGCTTGTGACCGGTCCTACCGGTTCCGGTAAGTCTACGACGTTGGCATCCCTTATCAATGTTATCAATTCGCAGTTTCCGGGTCATATTATTACATTGGAAGACCCGATTGAATATTTGCATAAGAGTAAAGTATCTATTGTAAACCAACGTGAAGTCGGACTGGATACACAGGGCTATGCACCTGCACTTCGAGCTGCATTGCGACAGGACCCGGATATCATTCTTCTGGGCGAGATGCGTGATCTGGATACGATTGCTACTGCTGTAACCGCAGCAGAGACGGGCCATTTGGTATTCTCCACATTACATACCATCGGCGCAGCCAGCACAATCGACCGTATTGTGGATGTGTTTCCGCCGCATCAGCAGGATCAGATTCGTGTTCAGCTCGCAACGGTATTGGAATGCGTTGTGTCGCAGGCTCTTTTGCCGACCATAAACGGCGGACGATGCGCTGCATTTGAGGTTATGATAGCGAATCCCGCAATTCGTAACCTGATTCGTGAAGGCAAGACGTTCCAGATTCCGTCTATGATGCAGACCAACAAGAAGTCCGGCATGATCACATTGGATGATTCATTATACGATTTGTATATGATGGGCAAAGTCACAGCCGAAACAGCATTATCCTTTGCACAGGATTTTGCGTATCTGAGTAGAAAGATCATGTAAATGCACGGAGGAAAAAGCATTGCCGGGATATAATTACGAAGCATTTGATGCTTCAGGTAAGGTTAGAAAGGGCGTTATTGAAGCGGACAGCGAAGAGAAGGCCCTTGCCAAATTAAAAAGCGACGGAATGATCACCACTAGTATTGCGGAGCAGAATATTCTGACGAAGGATATTACCATCGATATCGGCGGCAAACCGAAGGCGAGGGACTTTTCCGTATTCTGTCGTCAGTTTGTGTCCATGACACAGGCCGGTGTTACTCTGCTGGACACATTGACCATGCTTGCCGAACAGACAGAGAATAAACGTTTCGCCGCGGCACTTAATGCAATTCGTATATGCGTTGAAAAGGGTGAATCTTTGACTACAGCCATGCGTCAGGAACCGCTGATGCCATCTCTTTTGGTCAGCATGGTAGAAGCCGGTGAAGCATCAGGTTCCCTGGATACAGCCATGGACCGTATGGCAACGCATTTTGAGAAGAATTCTCATTTGACAGCTCTTGTAAAGAAAGCATTGATCTACCCGATTGTTTTGCTTGTTGTAGCCATCGGTGTTGTTATTGCAATGCTTGTTAAGGTTATTCCTACGTTTGACGATATGTTTGCTGAGATGGATATGGAACTGCCGGCGATTACAAAAGCAGTTGTCAAGGCCAGTGACTTTATGGTGCATCATTATATCGCCGTAATAATTATTATGGCTGGTATTGTGGTCGGTCTTAGGGTATTTAAGTCAACGAAGGTCGGTGAATACCTGTTTGCCAAGATTGGATTGAAGATTCCGGTGTTTGGCGCACTTACAATTAAACAGTCTTCCGCGCAGTTTGCCAGAACGGCATCTACGCTTCTCGGAGCCGGTCTGTCTCTGGTGGATACGTTGGAGATTTGCTCGAATATCATGGGAAACAGGCTCTTAAAGGATGCTCTTTCGGAATGCCGTGATGAGATCATGCAAGGTGCACCTCTATCGCAACCGCTGCAACGCACGGGTATGTTCCCGCCGATGGTATATCATATGGCCAAGATTGGAGAGGAATCCGGTGATCTGGAGGGAATGTTATCCAAACTGGCAGATTATTACGAAGAAGAAGTTGAGATGACGACGCAGTCGCTCACCGCAGCAATGGAACCGATGATTATTATTGTATTGGCAGGTATTGTCGGTATTCTGGTCGGTGCGGTAGTAGCACCGCTGGCATCGATGTACACAGGATTGGATAATCTGTAAGATTTGTGCAATCGTACATTTCTAGAATTAAACACCGGATAGGGCGGTGGTTAAGATAAATAAAGAGAAAAGGAGAAATAATCATGAAGAAAATGAATGACAAAGGCTTTTCTTTGGTCGAGCTGATTATCGTTATTGCTATCATGGCAATTCTGATTGCTGTTCTGGCTCCGCAGTATATCAAGTATGTGGAAAAAGCTCGTATGAGTGCCGATCTTGATAACTATCAGGAAGTTCTGACAGCTATTCAGGTTGCTTATGCAGATTCCGATAATACTTCACTTGCTGCAACTGCAACATGTAAGTTGGACAAGACCACAAGCACATGTGAAACAGCCCTTAAAAATGCGCTTAAAAATGAATATGGTGTAGACGTTGAAGCTATCCATACAAAGAGCCAGGCGTATAGTGGTAAAGAACTTACTGTAACATTTACATCATCAACCGGCAAATTTACAATCACTGTTAATGATGCCAATCTTGCCAAAGAGTTAGGAATTACACAAACACCATAATCTTTACACACCGAGGGCCCCTATATGACAGTATTTGATGTAATACCATACATAATCTTATTCTTGTTCGGAATCACGATCGGCAGCTTTTTGAATGTCTGCATTTATCGTATTCCCGAGAAGAAGGATATTGTCAAGTTGCCCTCACATTGTATGCATTGCGGATATCGACTGAAGTGGTACGATAACGTGCCGCTTCTGTCGTATATCTTCTTAAAAGGAAAGTGTCGGAAATGCAAAGAGAAGATTTCACTTCAATACCCTATCATTGAAGCGTTAAACGGCATACTCTGGTGCATGGCGTATGCCGTGTATGGATTTTCCATTCAGACACTTTTTGCGTGCGCACTGTTCTCAGTGCTTGTTGTAATCAGTGTAATTGACTGGCGAACCTATGAGATTCCGCTTGGTTGCAACATATTTATCCTGATCCTGGGGCTGATCCATTTGGCAACGGATATAGCAAACTGGAAGTTGTATGTGATTGGCCTTTTTGCGATCGGGGTTCCGCTTGCAATTCTGTATTATGCTACCAAAGGCAGGGGAATCGGCGGTGGCGATGTGAAATTGATGGGTGCATGCGGATTACTGTTGGGCTGGAAGTTAGCCCTTTTGGGATTTGTTTTGGGATGTATTCTGGGTGCGGTCATTCATCTGATTCGCATGAAGGTATCCAAGGCGGATCATGTTCTTGCGATGGGCCCGTATTTGTCGGCGGGTCTGTGGATTGCCGTAATGTTCGGGGAGCAGATTATCGCATGGTACCTGGCGCTGTATGCATGAGCGATATTTCAGCCAATATTGGGCGAATTTCATTATTCCTTTTATGAAACAAGCCAATCTTTTTTAGTCACAACAATTCGGTTTTTTAGGTATACCACTAAACCGTCAGCGGTGTGTTTAACAATTTAAGCAGTTCCTTTTTCTTTGGAAGGCAATTGCATACGGTCCATGTGTCACGACGCTTGTTCGCTTTTATCATTTT
>JAZLJS010000089.1:0-55124 GCA_045617945.1 Lachnospiraceae bacterium | reverse complement strand
GAAGACGACAAGGTAGATAGGGCATAGGTGGAAGTACAGTAATGTATGTAGCTGAATGTCACTAATCGGTCGAAGGCTTCGTTACATAGCGAAGGAACGGATGTAAGTGCGAAAGCGCTGCTGTATTTAGTTTTCAGATATGGCCCAGTGGCTCAGTTGGTTAGAGCGCCGCCCTGTCACGGCGGAGGTCACGAGTTCGAGTCTCGTCTGGGTCGTCAGGTTAAAGCCTGATGAAAATGGAATCTTAGCTCAGCTGGGAGAGCATCTGCCTTACAAGCAGAGGGTCATAGGTTCGAGCCCTATAGGTTCCATTTTGCCGATGTGGCTCAATTGGCAGAGCAGCTGATTTGTAATCAGCAGGTTATCGGTTCGAGTCCGATCATCGGCTTTCTTCTTTTTATAAGAAGATTCATATGAAAATGGGAGAGTTCCCGAGTGGCCAAAGGGGACAGACTGTAAATCTGCTGGCAACGCCTTCAGTGGTTCGAATCCACTCTCTCCCATTTCTTTTTATTTAATGACGCGGGGTAGAGCAGTCTGGAAGCTCGTCGGGCTCATAACCCGGAGGTCACAGGTTCAAATCCTGTCCCCGCTACTAATTGGGAGAATCGATTTCGATTCTCTTTTTCTTTACCTAAAATTATATTTATGAGATAATCCTTTATGAGTTCTATTGTTTGGAGTTTATTATGTCTATATTATCATTAAATTTTCTTGTATTTTTTTCATTCGTTCTTCTTGTATATTATCTGTTACCCGGTAGATTACAGTGGATTTGGTTACTGATTTCCGGTTTGTTTTTCTATTCCAGAGAAGTCGATATCAAACAGGGTTTGACTTTTCTTGTATTTCTATTGATTAACTGGCTGGGTAGTCTGTTCTTTACCGAAGGTAAGAAGCATCGTAAATTGATTTTTACCTCAGTTCTTATATTGGATATTCTCTTTTTGTGTATTATGAAGTACGGTTTATTCTTTTATGATTGTCTGCAGAAGGTTGCGTCTCTTTTCCGTCCCGGAATCGAATTCCCCGGATTTATGCATTTTCTGTATTTGTCATCCAAATTTGCGCCTACGAGAATATCTTATTTCCTTTTGATTGTTGTTGCTTATATTTTGGATGTTTACTGGGGCAAAGTGGAAGTTGAGAAGAATCCGGCCAAGTTTGTTCTGTTTGCATCGTATCTTCCGCAGATGACAAGTGGTCCGATTGTTCGTTTTGATGAAATGAACACACAGTTATGGGGCGAGAAACACCGCTTCAGTTATGATGTTGTTGCGCGTGGCGTTGTTCGTGTGCTGTGGGGTGTATTTAAGAAGCTTGTTATTGCCGAACGTTGTGCGGTAATTGTTAATACGATTTACAGCGAATACTATATTTACCGTGGATTGTATGTACCTTTTGCGGCAGCAATGTTTGCATTGCAGTTATATACCGATTTCTCCGGTTTGATGGATATTGTTCTCGGTATTTCACAGATGCTAGGAATTAAGCTTCCCGAGAACTTTGAGACACCGTTTTATTCAACGAATCTTTCCGAGTTCTGGAGAAGATGGCATATTACGTTGGGTGGTTTCTTACGTGATTATGTTTTGTATTCCGTACAGATGAGCCCGGTATTTAAGAAACTGCGTAAATTCTGTAAGAAACACTGGGGAAAGGGATACGAGAAGAAATTCAATCTTCCGTTGTATCTGAGTTTGTTTATTTCCTGGTTTTTGATCGGATTATGGCATGGCGGCGGATGGAATTACATCTTTGGCGTCGGTTTGTATATGTGGATGGTAATTGTATTGTCCGATATATTATCTCCGGTATTTGCCTTTCTGGTTAAGATTCTTCATATTAATACGGAATGTTTCAGTTACAAACTGTTTCAGCGAATACGTACAATTTTCCTTTTCATCTTTGGTTTGTCGTTCTTCAGAGCGGATTCGTTGACAGATGGTTTTCGTATGTGGAAGAATGCATTAAGCTTGTGGAATCCTTGGATATTTGTCGATCAATCCGTATATGCATTGGGATTGGATCGTTTGGAATTCGGAATTTTGTTGTTCTCTCTGCTTTTACTCCTTCTTGTATCGGTAATGTCACAGAAGGGTTCTGTCAGAGAATGGCTGTTTGCGCAGAATTATGTATTTCGCGTAGTGATTTTGTGCATTCTTCTTGTAATGGTGGTTTGTTGGGGTTATTACGGCGCATCATTTAATGCGGCAGACTTTATTTACAGCAAATTCTAAATGGTGAGGTATCCTGATGGAACGATTTGATTACTATTTTTTTGATTTGGACGGAACTTTGACGGATCCGGGAGTCGGAATTACGAATTCGGTTATGTATGCGCTTAAAGCATATAATATTGAGGTCGATAATCGTGAGTGTCTGTACAAATTTATCGGTCCTCCCCTAAAGGATTCTTTTATGAAATATTATGATTTCAGTGAGGAGAAGGCCATTGAAGCTATCAAAGTATATCGTGAGTATTTTAGCGTAAAGGGATTATTGGAAAATGAAGTGTATGAAGGCATTCCGCAGGTGCTTAGTGCGCTTCGTCAAAGAGGCAGGAAACTCGTTCTTGCTACTTCCAAACCGGATGAGTTCTCAATTCGGATCCTGAAGCATTTTGATTTGTATAAATATTTTGACTTTGTTGCAGCAGCGACGATGGATGAGAAGCGAACGAAAAAGGAAGAGGTAATTGCCTACGCACTGGATGAGCTTCATATTACGGATCTGGACAAAGTCATTATGATTGGGGATCGCAGTCATGATATTGTCGGTGCAAAGGCAAACCATATTGCTTCGGCCGGTGTTTTATATGGTTACGGAGACGCTTCCGAGCTTGAATCCGCAGGTGCAGATTATATTCTGGAAAATGTAGATGCTATATTATCGTTATAGAATATCTTTTCTTTATAGAATACTTTTATAAAAGTTATATATTTATAAAAATTAGGCCCCGCAATTGCGAGGCCTAAACTTTTAATATTAATTTGTTTCTGTATCGGATTCTGTAAATGCTTCAGGAACAGGGTCTGTAGCCGGAATCGTATCGGCATTTATTTCGTTTACAGGAAGATTGATTTCGCCCGTATTGTGCTTGCTGTGTCTTTTATCAGCACGTTGCTTGCGAATTTTCTCCTGTTTCTCGGCAACATCTGCCACAATATCTTCGGAAACCTGCTTCATTGTCTTTACAACAAAGAAATTGCCGTCATCCGCTTTCTTCATGCGGATCTTACCTTTAATATATCCATGCTTTTTGCATTGTCCGACATAGAGATAATGCTTGCCGTTTGATGAAAACCAGCGAATAATCTTTTTGGTCGGCTGTCCGCATAAATAGCATTTGGTGGAAGAAACCGTCTTGTCTGCCATTGCATCGGTTTTGTCCGGGAATTCACGGGAAATATACTTGCAATAGGTAGGAAATTCAACGTATATTTCTTCCTCTTTTGATAGAGGAACCATAAACAGGTCATAAGAAATATACTTCTCAACCTTGGGATTATCCTTATGAATTCGGCGAAGAACCTTTGCCGTATAATATGCATCGTCGTATGCCCTGTGGAACGGGTGACTTTTCTTGATATCAAGCATATCGACGGCCAGTTCAAGATTACGGCGCAACTTGCCGTTCTCATATGTTAAGGAAAACAGTTTCTGAATGTCCAGATACGGAAGCGGGCCGTTACTCAGATCGTCCATGCTGTAATAGCACATATTGCGCTGCAATTCGGTCAGATCCGGTGTTCCCCAGATACAGAAGCGGTAATTCTTGCCGCACCATTTCAGAAAGTCATTCATTACTTCGGGAAACGGTCTGCCGGATGACAAATCTTCTTTATTCAAATGTATTATTTTGGAAGTCATGAAATGGAGGTTCCGATAAATCTGTGGTTTGATAATTTCGGAGAATTTACCGACAACCTGCATGAAGCGGTTTAATTTGACCGCGCCGATTTCAATTATTTCAAAAGGAAGGCCACAGCCGGGATCGATATGTCCCGGGGATTGGTTCCATTCCAAATCCAATACAATATAATTCATGAAACTCTCCACAAAAACGGATAAATGAAACACAAGTATTATACATTGAAATTATCTATAGAACAAGGTTTCTATGATGCCTTTATATTGAATAACGGAAGGGATGAATCCGTCAAGATACAAAAGCCACAAAACATAGGCCGGATTATTGATGTCGGCAAGGCCTGTCATTGACTTTTGCGTTCGGCAGAGGCGCATTAATTGTTCATATGCCGGTGTTCCTTTCTTGAACAGAAAATACCCCGAACTGATTCCGCGGTACAATTCCTTACAATTGCATGAATCCGCACAAATACTGAGCTGACGTTTCTGTTTGGTCGACAGAAGCGGATATAACATTAGCGAGAAATTAATTTCTGTCTCACGATCCGGAATATGCGAGAAGAATTCGGTGATGCATGTATCATCAAGAGTTGTATTCCAATAATATCCTGCCATATGGACAATTCTCTCAAAACATTCACAGAACTCGCTCAAGGAGTATAGATACGCATAATCTTTTGTTGTTAACTTACGCTTTATGACTTTTTGCGGAGCAAGCAACATTTGAAGGATGGACATGACATATCTGTACAATGCCCGTGTTCGATAATCACAGCAAACCAATTCCAGGAGGAATAACAGATCCTGCAGTTTCCGATATGCCTTCTTCGGAAAGTCATTTGCCGTGGTTACAAAAGAAAAGATTTGCTTTATTCCGCCTTCAATAACAGTATATAGCCACTCCAGTTGTGTTTCGTTGTGGGCGGAGGGCTCATTGTTTATGACGGAGTGGATGAATTCTTCCTTCTTTTGGTATTCAGCGGGGGGAAATGTTGTGGATACGTTGTTTTGGGCATCACTTAATAAAACCGTAACATCAATATTGCGGCAAATCTGTATATTCATATAAAACACCTTCTTCATTAATATTTGTGTTGCAATCGTTTGCCATTTTGTTGTGTACAAAAAGCAGACGTGGGTTTGGGACACTTGTGTCATACAATATATAGATAAAATAATACCGGTAAACACTATATCTATACATTTACAGAATAGCATATATGATAATTGCATAGGGTAATTATTCGTGTTAAAGTAAATTGATATGGGTTTTTACAGCGGAATGAAGAATATAAGAAGAAGTTTGGGTGAAAAATGAGACTCAGAAATATTACGGGTTCAAAAGAATATATTGCAGAGAATAAGTTTGTTGTTCATGACGAAACAACGCAAAAGGGAATGTGGAAAGAGAAGGTTTTTATGAATACGAACCCTCTTTATATCGAAATTGGTATGGGGAAAGGCCGTTTTCTTATGGAACAGGCTCGTCTGCATCCGCAGATTAATTATATCGGTATTGAGAAATATTCTTCGGTTTTGCTGCGTGCGATTCAGAAGATGGAAGAGATGTCCGAGCCGCTTGATAATATTCGATTCATTCGTATGGATGCGGAATATATTTGTGATGTTTTTGCCGAGGATGAAGTGGATTATATCTATTTGAATTTTTCGGATCCGTGGCCGAAAGATCGTCATGCAAAGCGTCGTCTGGAGTCCTCGACTTTTCTTGATCGATACAGAAAGATTATGAAGGCTGAAGGAAAGATTGAGTTTAAGACCGATAACCGGGAGCTGTTTGACTTTGCGGTCAGCGAAGTTTCACAAGCCGGATGGAAGCTTTTGGAGTGTACGTATGATTTGCATAATGATGCACGTCTGATGGAAGGCAATGTTTGCACGGAGTACGAAGAAAAGTTTTCCGCGCTCGGTAATCCGATTTGTAAGTATATTATTATGCAGTGAACAGGAAGGGATTTGTGTGAAAGAAACCGGTCGTTTACGATATTTGGATATGGCAAAAGGAATCGGGATGCTCATGGTTTTGGTGGGTCATTTGCAGGGAGACCAGATTTTTGCGTTTTCGCCGTACATCCTGCCGATGTGTCAGTGGATTTTCTCGTTCCATATGCCGTTTTTCTTTATAGTTTCCGGTATTTTGCTGGGAAAGTCATACCATAAGGAACGTACTCTTTCGGAAGAATGGAAGAAGCTTTTTCGTTCTGTATTTCTTCCATATATATGGTTTAGCGTGATTTATCTGTTGGGAATAATGATTTCCATGATCATCTCAGGGACCCTTGCCGTTATGGAGGGGAATCTTCTGCTGGTGAATATATGGTATTTCATAAGCGGTTACGGAATTAATGTATTGTGGTTTTTACCGGCGCTATTTTTGGGGGAAATGCTGTTTCTGTTACTGTACAAGAAATTATCCGGCCGAAATGCGACGATTGTTATCATCGTCATGACCATAGCTGTATACGTTGCAGCGTATTTTCTGCGGAAGATGCCGTGTGAGACGGATTGGGAACACAGAGTATCCGAGCTGTTGACATCGCTTATTCGTCCGTTTATGGTATGTGGATTTATTGCATTCGGCTTTGTGCTGAATCAGCGGATGTCTTCGTCGAATAAGGTTTCTGACTTGTTTGCCAAAATGGATTCAGGGGAGTATTCCAAAGCGGTTTCCGTGATTTTCTATCTGGTTCTTTCGGCGGTTTTCTTTGGTATTTTGACCTGTTTATATAAGGTGAATTCCGGAATAGATTGCCGAACCATGAATTTCGGAAATATACCGGCCTATCTAGTGTGTGCCGTTTCCGGATCGCTGGGCCTTCTTATGTTGTGCAAAGCCCTGTATCCTATAGGGATTGTGGAGTATTGGGGACGTAATTCGCTTATATTTATGGCAGTACATAATTCCAAGACGATTTTGTACGGGGCATTGACTTTGTCCATGTATATTAATCAGTTTCTGACATTTGCCCGCGGATATATTTGTTACGGCGTTGTTGTATTGGTACTGCTGTTGTATACGACATTGATGATTGTCATTATTCGGAAGTTCTTCCCGTTTTTATACGGGAAACCGTTTGTACTGCACGGAAAGGATAAGGGTACTTCCCATGAAGCAGGAAATTAAGCCGCAAAGGTTGCAAGGCAAAGTGAATATTCCCTGCTCAAAGAGTGTTCTGCACAGACTTTTGTTAGGTGCGGCGCTATCAGTCGGTGAATCTTTCATCTGCGGAAAGTCATTATCCGACGATGTGAATGCTACGATAGCATGTATCGAAGCTTTGGGGGCTTCTGTTCAGGAAGAGGAAGAAGGCTATCGTATTTGGGGAATCGGTGAAAAACTGCAGACCGGGATGCTGTGCAATAATGATTCGGCAGATTATGAGGATGACGAATATATCGATAACGAGCGCGGCATATTTATGTGTAATGAGAGCGGTTCCACATTACGTTTTCTGATTCCGATTGCAAGCGTGGTGCTGGGAGGCGGTATGTTTTACGGTACGCCGAAACTGATGTCCAGACCGCTTGGGATTTATGAAGATATTTTTGGCGAACAGGGAATAAATTTTGATCGTGCCGAAGGAAGCATTTCGGTATCGGGACAACTCTCGGCGAGTGACTTTGCCGTAAGGGGAGATGTATCGAGTCAGTTCATTACGGGATTGCTGTTTGCATTGCCTTTGTTGCCGGAGGACAGCCGAATAGAGATTACGACAACACTTCAAAGTGGCGGATATATTGATCTTACATTGCAGTTGCTGGCCAAATTCGGCATTGTAATATATCGTGAAGAAAATGCACTTATTATTCCCGGCGAACAGGTTTATGTCGGCGGGGAGTTTGCGGCGGAAGCCGATGAATCTTCGGCGGCCGTGTTCTGGGCTATGAATGCGCTTGGCTCGGATATAGAGGTATGCGGATTATCTGAGGACAGCTTACAGCCGGACCGTGTTTGCAGGGAGTATTTAACGAAAATGCAAACGGATACCGAAGCGGTGCTTAGTCTCATGGATTGTCCGGATCTGGGACCGGTACTTATGGCTGCGGCTACGCAGCTTAACGGAGCGCGATTTACGAATACCAAGCGCTTACGTTATAAAGAGAGTGACCGACTCGGTGCATTGGCGGAGGAACTTGTTAAGTTTGGTCTGTCAATGGAGATTATGGAAGATGAAGTAATTATTGCGGGGAATCAGGAGGGTCATGCGCCGACGGAAGAGCTGTGCGGACATAATGATCATCGAATTGTTATGGCATTGGCGCTTTTGTGTACCAGATACGGTGGATGTATTGATGGTGCACAGGCGGTGGCGAAGAGCTTTCCGGAGTTCTGGGATAACTTCCTGCGATTAACGAATCCGGCGTATTAGTTTGGAAGGATGGGCGTTTACTATGAATATGGAATTTGAAAGGAAACTGACAATTCCCAAAGAAGTGAAAGAGATGTACCCTTGCGCACCGAAAGATGCGGAGATTGCAGCGGCACGTGTGGAAGAAATAAAGAAAATATTCCGGGGCGAAGATGACCGACTGATTCTGGTAATCGGTCCGTGCAGTGCGGATCGTGAGGATAGTGTACTGGAATATATGTATCGGTTACAAAAGGTACAGTCGAAGGTTTCCGACAAAATATATATTGTTCCGAGACTTTACACCAACAAGCCGAGAACAACGGGAGACGGATACAAAGGATTGCTGCATCAGCCTGATCCGAACGGCAAGCCCGATATGTTCAAGGGAATTGTTGCATTTCGACAGATTCACATGAAAGTACTTCAGGAAACAGGATTTACATGCGCGGATGAAATGCTGTATCCGGAAAATCACAGATATATCAATGATATCGTAAATTATGTGGCAGTCGGTGCCAGATCCGTGGAAGATCAACAGCACAGGCTGACGGCCAGTGGATTGCTGATTCCCGTCGGAATGAAAAATCCCATTGGCGGAATGATGCGTTCCATGCTTAATGCGGTGCATGCCGCACAGGGAAAGCACACATTTATATACAGAGGATGGGAAGTTCATTCGCAGGGTAATCCGTATGCGCATGCGATTCTGCGCGGATATTCCGATATTGATGACAATATTCATTCCAATTATTCTTATGAAGATTTGTGTAAGCTGTGTCGTTTGTATCAGGAATTTGATTTGGCCAATCCTGCGGTGCTTATAGATACCAATCATGCCAATTCCGGTAAGGATCCGTTTAAGCAGGAAGCGATTGCGATGGATGTTCTTTTAAGTCGCAAGAAGGATGCGGATGTGAAGAAGCTGGTGAAGGGATTTATGATTGAGAGTTATCTGGTGGACGGATGTCAGAAAGTGGACGGAACGACTTTTGGACAATCCATTACCGATCCGTGTCTCGGCTGGGAGAAGACGGAGAATCTGATATATAAACTGGCTGATTTGTGGTAAGTAGGTAGCGAAAATGGCAAATGCATTATGAAAATAAGTTAATGAAAACGGAAACGGAGAGATATATATGCAGTACGACAAATATACGATTGAGACAGTAACTACAGCGGAAGATTTGATTATCGGAACACTTTATGATTTGGGAATCGAAGGTGCACAGATTGAGGATAAGGTTCCGCTTACCGAAGAAGAGAAAAAGGGTATGTTTGTGGATATTCCGTTGATGCCGGAAGAGGATGACGGTGTGGCTTATGTGACTTTCTTTCTGGAATCGGGTGAGGATCATACGCAGATTCTTGAGGAAGTGAAAAAGGAACTTGCCGAGATGTCCGAATATATGGAGCTTGGCAGTCTTAAAATTACATCCGGCCAGACAAAGGACGAGGATTTCCTGAACAATTGGAAGCAGTTCTTCCATCAGTTTTATATTGATGATATATTGTTTATTCCTTCCTGGGAAGAGGATCAGAAGGAGCAGGAATCCGGCATGACTATTCATATCGATCCGGGTACGGCTTTCGGAACGGGTATGCATGAAACGACGCAGTTATGTATTCGCGCATTGCGGAAATATATTAAAGGCGGAGAAAAGGTTCTGGATGTAGGAACCGGTAGTGGTATTCTGGCGATTATGTCTTACAAATTCGGAGCCGGCGAAGTAATCGGAACGGACCTGGACGTTTGTGCAATTGATGCAACGGCAGATAATATGGAAGCAAACGGACTGGGTGAGGCCGGATTTGAGCTGATTATCGGCAACATTATTGATGATACGTCGGTGCAGGACGAAGTGGGATATGAGTGCTGCGAAATAGTTGCGGCCAATATTCTGGCGGAAGTGCTTGTTCCGCTTACTCCGCAGGTAAAGAAACATTTGAAAGTCGGCGGAATCTATATTACTTCCGGCATTATTGACGATAAGGAAGAAACTGTGGTAAAGGCTCTTTCCGAATCCGGATTTGAAGTTCTGGAGATTAATCATATGGGAGAATGGGTTGGAATAGTTGCCCGTAAGAATGCTTAATGCAGAAGAATGTATATGAAGGGACAATTATATATGCGGGATTTGCCAGAGGGCCGGTGTTTAAAATGACCGGCTCATCGCCTGATGTGAACAAATATCTGGCGCTTAATCCCGAAAGAGAGGAAGAAATTGTCCGGGATGCAATTGAAAAGACAAATGAGCAGCTTACACACAGCTATGAAGAAGCTCTCCGGGAAGTTGGTGAACAGGGCGCACAAATATTCCTTGTTTACCAGCTGATTCTATATGATGAGAATTTCTGTAATCGAATTTATGAGAGAATTCGCGAAGAGAGATGTAATGCGGTTTATGCGGTATATGCAACGGCAGAGTATATCTGCAAAGTGTACAAGAAACAGAAGGACGCCGATTTGAACGCTCGAAATGTCGATATTCGAGCTATTGCAATGAAAGTCATTCGCAATATATGTAACTACGGAGAGGATGACTTTTCCGAAATGGAACCTTCCATTATTGTGGCGGAAGATCTGTCGGTAGAGGAATTGTTAAAGATTGATCGGGAAAAGATTCTGGGAATTGTAACAACCGGCGGATTCGTCAATTCTCACGCAGCCATTCTGGCACGTATGCGTCGAATTCCTTCGATCATTCGGACCAATTTGGATTATGCGGTAATCAGTAACGGGCAGGAATGCATTGTAAATGCTTTGGCCGGTGAAGTAATCGTTAATCCGAGTATTGATCAGAGTGCGGAGGCCGAGAGCTGGAACAAACTTCATTCAAAAGTAAACGGAAAACGTGTAATAGAAAAGGGCTTGCCCGCACAGACGAAAGGCGGTCGAAGCATTCATTTGTATGCCAATATATCCGATGTGTCGGAGTGCGAGCTGGCGTTGGAAAATGATGCGGAAGGCATTGGTTTGCTGCGAAGTGAATTCATGTTTCTCGGAAGAAACAGTATGCCTACGGAAGAAATGCAGTTTCAAATGTACAAAAGCGTACTGGAGAAAATGGGGAATCGCGAAGTTGTTATTCGTACGTTGGATCTGGGTGCAGACAAGCAATTGGGATTTGTACCGATGGAGAGGGAGACCAATCCGGCAATCGGTTATCGTGGAATCCGTGTAAGCGTCTGCGAAAAGGAAATGTTTAAAGAGCAGTTTCGAGCACTTTTGCGTGCATCGGTATACGGTAATCTGTCGGTAATGTATCCGATGGTTACGTCTGTGGAAGAGGTTCTGTATACAAGAAGCCTTGTGGAAGAAGCGAAAAGTGAGCTTGCGGCAAGCGGTATTCCTTACAAGCCTTATAAGCAGGGAATTATGGTGGAGACGCCCGCTGCGGTAATGATTAGTGATGAATTGGCCAAAGTATCCGATTTCTTCAGTATCGGAACGAATGATTTGACGCAATATACGTTGGCGATGGATCCGAAGAATGAGAAACTTCGGGAAATGTATGACTGTTATCATCCTGCGATTATGCGAATGATTCAAAAAGTGTGCGAATCGGCTGCGGCTGCGGATATCGAGGTTAGTATTTGCGGAGAATTGGCATCGGATGAGACGATGATGCAGGAATTTTTGGATGCGGGCGTGGACATTTTGTCTGTTTCCAGCGAGAAAATCGCGGATTTGAGGGATTATGTCCGTGGAATGAAATGAAAAGTAATATTGATTCAAAGTAATAAGCAAGAATCTATAGGTAATATATGAGTAATAAGCATAAATCTGTCGGTAACAGAGGAATCGAAAAGTATATGGAAAAAGGAAATATCTATATTGAAAATGCTATTATTGCGGATCCATCTGTCGGGATATACAAACAGGGAAGTATTGGCATTATTTCCGGGAATATTATTGGTACGGCTTTTTCCGACGATGAGCAGGATGCTTTGCGAAAGCAATATCAGGAAAAAGGCGGCGAAGAGATTCTTGATGCCGGAGGATGTATTGTTGCACCGGGACTGGTGGACGTGCATGTGCATTTTCGTGATCCCGGACAGACTTACAAAGAAGATATATTTACCGGAAGTGCTGCGGCTTTGGCAGGTGGATTTACCTCGGTTGTTATGATGGCAAATACGGTGCCGGTTACGGATAGTGCGCAGGCTGTGGAGGAACAGATAAAGCGTTGTGAGGATTTGCCGTTACATGTTTATGTGTCTTCTTCCGTTACTAAGAAGATGCAGGGAGAAGAGCTTGTTGATTTCGCATCTGTTTACAAAGTGGGGGCAGCAGGTTTTACGGATGACGGCAAACCGATTTTGTCTGAAGAATTGATGGAAAAGGCCTGCAAGGAAATTGCGGTGCTTAATGTTCCGATCAGTTTACATGAAGAGGACCCGGCATATATTTCCGAAGCCGGTGTGAATGCAGGAGAGATTGCCGCCAAAATGGGTCTTACGGGCGCTGGCCGTGAGGCGGAAATCGTCATGGTAAAAAGAGACCTGGCGATTGCCCAAAAGACCGGTGTTATCATGAATATTCAGCATATCAGCAGCAAAGAAGCTGTCGAAGAAGTTCGTTTGGCTAAAAAGTCTTGCGAAAATATTCATGCGGAAGCAACGCCGCATCATTTTTCGCTTACCGAGGATGCGGTATTATCACACAAGACAAATGCCAAAATGAATCCGCCGCTTCGATGCGAAGAGGATCGAATGGCGATTATTGAGGCACTTCGGGACGGAACCATAGATTTGATTGCGACGGATCATGCACCGCATTCACAGGAAGAGAAGGCGAGTGACTTTACGAAGGCGCCCAGTGGAATTATCGGGTTGGAGACGGCGTTGGCTCTTGGAATAACCAATCTTGTGAAGCCCGGATACTTAACAGTTTTACAGCTTTTGTCAAAGATGAGTACGAATCCGGCCAAAATGTATGGGTTGCCGGCAGGAACGCTTGCGAGGGGAAGCGCCGGGGATTTGGTGATTTTTGATCCCGATGCGTCCTTTGTTGTGAAAGAATTTGCGTCCAAGTCATCCAATTCTCCGTTTGTGGGACAATCTTTGACGGGATTGGTGAAATATACCGTATGCAATGGTAAGGTAATACATCAGGATAATAATTTGGGAGAACATTGATGGGCAAGATTAAGGAGAATGCAAAAGTTCGTTCGCAGGAAATGCTTACGGAAGGAATTTACAGTATGTGGATTGAAACCGGTATTGCAAATGAGGCGCGGCCGGGTCAATTCATTTCTGTTTATACGAAGGACGAAAGTCGCTTGCTGCCGAGACCGATCAGCATTTGTGATATCGACAGGTCCGGTATCCGAATAGTATATCGTGTCGCTGGAGAAGGAACGAAGGAGTTTTCCGGATATAAGGCCGGAGATGACATTACGATCCTGGGTCCTTTGGGAAATGGTTTTCCGTTGATCGGGAAACGGGCGCTTTTGTTTGGCGGTGGAATCGGTATTCCTCCGATGCTTGCACTTGCCAAAGCTTTGCCCGGTGAAGTAACTGTTGTTGCGGGATATCGGGACAGCAATCTCTTTCTGGATAAGGAATTATCTGCGGCTGCAAATATTGTAATTGCTACGGATGATGGAAGTATCGGTACTCATGGAACGGTAATTACAGCGGCGGAGGAGAATCAATTGTCGGCGGATGTGATTTATGCCTGCGGACCGCGTCCTATGCTTCGCGGAGTAAAGGAATATGCCAAGAAGCTGGGAATTGATGCATATATTTCCATGGAGGAGAGAATGGCTTGCGGAATCGGTGCCTGTCTGGGATGTGTATGCCACAGTACCGAAAAGGACGAACACAGTAATGGGCATACGAAGAGAGTTTGTAAGGATGGCCCGGTATTTCTTGCGTCTGAAGTAGAGTTATAGAAGAATCATATGAAAGTGGAGAATTCAAATATGGATTTGTCAGTTAATATTGCCGGTGTAACATGGAATAATCCGATAACCGTAGGCTCGGGAACGTTTGCTTCCGGAGAAGAATACGGGGAATTTGTAGATTTGAACAGTCTTGGTGCCGTAACAACGAAGGGTGTCAGTAATGTTCCGTGGCCTGGAAATCCTACACCGCGTGTTGCCGAGTGCTACGGCGGTATGCTAAATGCCATCGGTCTGCAGAATCCGGGAATTGATGTATTTGTAAAAAGAGATATTCCTTTTTTGAAGCAATATGATACACGAATTATTGTAAATGTCTGTGGAAAAAGTATTTCCGATTATGTGGAAGTAGTGGAGCGATTGTCCGACGAGCCGATTGATATGTTGGAAATCAATGTTTCCTGCCCGAATGTCAAAGAGGGAGCAATTGCTTTCGGACAGGATCCGAAGGCATTGTCCGAGATTACGAAGGAGATTAAAAAGAAAGCAAAACAGCCGGTGATTATGAAGCTTTCGCCCAATGTGACCGATATTGCATTGTTGGCAAAGGTTTGTGAGGAAGCCGGTGCTGATGCAGTTTCTATGATTAATACGATTACCGGCATGAAGATTGATATTAATCGACGAAATTTTGTGTTGGCAAACAAGACCGGCGGTTTATCCGGTCCTGCCATTCATCCGATTGCTGTTCGCATGGTTTATCAGGCGGCACAGGCGGTTTCCATTCCGATTATTGGCATGGGTGGTGTACGAAATGCAGAAGATGCATTGGAATTGATTATGGCCGGCGCATCGGCCGTAGCTGTCGGTGCAATGAATTTTCATAATCCGTATACAACAACGGAAGTTCTTGCGGGAATTAAGGAATATATGGAACGCAATCATGTTGCCAAAATCACGGATTTGGTCGGTTGTGTAAAATAAATGGCTATGTTACAATAGGTTGCGGTTACTAAACCAGTTTTATGGACGGAGGATAAGATAATGCCCGGTGTATTTCTAATTTCTACGGCAACAATTGTATGGATTGTCGTATTGGCAGTTTTGATTGCCGGAGTTGTAGTGCTGTATTTCCTTGGAAAGAAAGCACAGAAGAGACAGGATGAACAGAAAGAGCAGATGGAAGCCGTTAAGCAAACGGTATCCATGCTGATTATTGATAAGAAGAAGATGAAACTGAAAGATTCGGGACTGCCTCAGACAGTAATTGAACAGACACCGAAGCTTTTACGAGGATCCAAGCTTCCCATTGTCAAAGCTAAAGTTGGTCCGCAGGTTCTTTCACTTGTATGTGATGACAAAATTTTTGACAGCGTTCCCGTCAAGAAGGAAGTAAAGGCTGTTGTTTCCGGAATTTATATTTCTGCTGTAAAGGGTCTTCATGGCCAGACAGTTGCACCTGTTGAAAAGAAGAAAAAGAACTTCGTTAAGCGACTTGGTGATAAGATTTCGGAATTGGGCGGAGCAAAATCCATTAAATAAGAATGTGTATTATAAATATGTGCAGATATGTGTATTAAGTAGTGTGTATTTGATGTATGCATATATATGTATGTGAAATAATGTTCATTTATTAAATATGTGTAATATGTATTTGTATTAAAGACGAGTAAATTGCTCGACATAGACTGCAGACAAATCCTCATAATCGTAATGATTATGGGGATTTTTGTTTTGTGGGATATAGGCCATGATAAGATTCTTTGCTCGAAGTGACCAAATAAGGATAAATCATGCAAATGATGATGAGCTTAGGGAGGAGTTTAGAGTGATTAAATGTCATTAATTCCAAATTTTGGAAACGATACGTAACAAAAAAGGTCGTTCTTGGATTGTATACAATAAACAAAAAAGAGAGTATAATGGCGGTATGGAAAAAGAACAAATTCGGCTACGTGCCATGGCAAAAATAAATTTGGGTTTGGATGTGCTTCGTCGTAGAGAAGATGGATATCATGATCTTCGAATGATTATGCAAAATGTTCGTTTGTATGATGAAGTCATTGTGTCTGCCGAGAAGAATCGCGAGATTAAGGTATATACCAATTTGTCTTTCCTTCCGACGGACCGTTCTAATCTTGTATATAAGGCAGCACAACTGATGCAGGATGAATACCCTGAAGTCGGTGGTGTGTCTATTCAGTTGAATAAGCGCATTCCCGTGGCTGCAGGACTTGCAGGTGGAAGTTCCGATGCGGCTGCAGTAATGGTTGGAATTAATCGAATGTATTCACTTCATAAATCCGTGGAGGAATTGATGAAGTTAGGTGTTCGCATCGGTGCGGATGTTCCGTATTGTATTCTTCGCGGTACAGCACTTTCGGAAGGAATCGGTGATGTTCTGACTTCACTTCCGCCGATGCCGGCTTGTTCTATTGTTCTTGCGAAACCGGCTATCAGTGTTTCCACGAAATTTGTGTATGAGAACTTGAAACTCACCGAAGATACGGTACATCCGGATATTGACGGAATAGCAGATTCCATTCGAGAAGGTAATCTTAAAGGTATTACTGATCGACTCGGAAATGTGTTGGAGACAGTTACGGCTGTACATTTTCCCGTGATTGAGGATATTAAAGCGGAAATGGTAAGTGATGGAGCGATGGCTTCACTAATGTCCGGCAGCGGTCCTACGGTATTCGGTATTTTTGATGATCGGGAAAAGGCGCAATTTTGTAAGGATAAGTTATTACAAAGGCAGGATTCTCTGCAGGTTTATTTGACAGAGCCGTTTTGTGTGGATAGGTAACAGATATGGATGAACTAAAGTTGCAAATGAATATGGACGATTATCTTCCGCTGCGCGATGTTGTGTTTAACACGCTTCGTCAGGGGATATTGACAGGAGAGTTGAAGCCCGGTGAGAGACTTATGGAGATTCATCTGGCAGATCGACTTGGCGTTTCGAGAACTCCGATTCGAGAAGCAATTCGTATGTTGGAACTGGAAGGTCTTGTGAAGATGATTCCCAGAAAGGGTGCGGAAGTTGCCAGAATCAGTTTGCAGGATATGCAGGATGTTTTGGAAGTACGAAAGGTTCTTGATTCGCTGGCGACGAAGCTTGCCTGTTTTCGAATCAGCGAAGAACAGGGCATTCGATTGAAAGAGGCGGCCAAGGGATTTTCCGTTGCGGTGAAAACGGGAGATGCAATTGCCATTGCAAAGGCGGATGTTGCTTTTCATGATGTAATATTGATGGCATCCGGCAATAAGCGATTGATTCAGATGGTGAATAATCTGGCCGAGCGAATCTACAGATATCGTTTGGAATATATCAAAGACAAGAGCTACCATAAACAACTTGTGGATGAACATGAGAAGATTATGCAGGCCGTTCTGTCGGGTGATGCCGAAGCAGCATGCAAGTACGTTGAATTGCATATCGAAAATCAGGAGAAGAATGTTTTGTCTTGGCTCTCAACCGAAGAAGTGTGAGGTTTACAAGCGTGAAAAAGGATGTGTTGGTATCGGTTGCCGGAATGCAGTTCGGACCGGACAGTAACGGTGAGAAGATAGAAATTATTACCGGCGGTAGTTATTACAAGAAAAAGGATAAGCATTACGTACTTTACGAAGAAGTCGGAGAAGGACAGACGGAAGTTACGAAGAATACATTGAAGTTTGATGATAAGGTTGTACAGATCATTAAACGCGGTTTTACAAACGTGGACATGGTATTTGAAGAGAACAAGCGAAACATGACCAATTACGTGACACCGTTTGGAACGCTTCTTGTGGGAACGTGTGCGGATCGGATTGACGTGCAGGAGTCATCCGACAAAATTGCCATAGCGGTTGATTACGCTTTGGATGTTAATTATGAACATTTGGCGAATTGTCAGATTCGAATGGATATTATTTCGAAAACGTCGGACGCATTGTCTATATAACAAAGGAGGATTACACAAATGAAAGTCAGAAAAGCCATCATTCCGGCAGCGGGACTTGGAACGAGATTCTTGCCGGTAACAAAGGCGCAGCCGAAGGAGATGCTTGCCATTGTAGACAAGCCCACCATTCAATATATTATTGAAGAAGCTGTTGCCAGCGGTATTCAGGATATCATTATCGTTACCGGACGTAATAAACGTTCCATCGAAGATCATTTTGACAGATCTATTGAATTGGAGCTGGAATTGGAACGGGCTGAGAAAACCGAAATGTTAAAGATGGTTCGTGAGATTTCGGACATGGCAAACATTCATTATATTCGTCAAAAAGAACCGAGAGGATTGGGGCATGCTATATTGACGGCACGTCATTTTATCGGAAATGAACCGTTTGCGGTATTGTTGGGTGATGATGTTGTTGTATCCAAACAGCCGTGTTTGTCGCAAATGCTGGATGTATATAATGAATACAAGACATCGGTAGTCGGTGTTCAGAAAGTCGCTCACGATGTAGTTAACAAATATGGTATTGTCGATTGTAAAGCGATTGACGGACGTGTCTACAAGATCAAGGATTTGGTAGAGAAACCTTCCATTGATAAAGCGCCTTCGGATATTGCCATTTTGGGAAGATATATTATTACACCGACGGTATTTGATTATTTGGAAACACAGGATGTCGGAACAGGCGGAGAGATTCAGCTTACAGACGCTCTTCGTCGTCTCTGCAAAGATGAAGCAATGTACGCGTATGACTTTAAGGGTCATCGATATGATGTTGGTTCCAAGATTGGATTTTTGCAGGCAAATGTGGAATTTGCGCTTCGTAATCCGGAAATGTCCGAAGAGATGAAGACATACTTGAGTGCGTTAAACGATAATATGGACGAAATGCTTGATTATGAATAAAATGGATGAAATAGTTGATTAAGTATAAATAGTTTGAAATATGTAGAGTCGAATAAAAAGGACATATAAAAGACTGAATATAAGGTTCAAATGTAAAGACTATAATACTTGATTAAGAAAAACAAACAAATTTTGTTTCAGGGGTTAAGGAAACATTAATTGTTGTCGATATATAAGATAACTGTGATTGTCTTATTAACCAAGGAGGGTAAAAATGAGCGTAAACGGAATTTCGGGATATTCACAATTGGATGCCTACAGTGCATATTCGAAGAATGCACCGGCCAAAGCAGAAAAGGCAGAATCTGCAGCAAAAGAAAACGAGGAAGGAGTTGTTCTGGAAGTAAGTTCCGAAGCTAAGAAAGCGGCCAAGACGTACACACAGAACATGGACTTTGTTAAGCAGCTGCAGGCAGATGCCGAAGAGCAGAAGAATCGTCTTCTTTCCTACGTACAGGAAGCTATCAGCGGACAGGGTGTTGCTATTGGCAGCGCAGATGATGTCTGGAAGATGCTTGCCAAAGGCAAAGTCACTGTATCACAGGCTGCAAGAGAAGAAGCGCAGGCGGCGATTTCCAAAGGCGGATATTGGAGTGTTGACAAGACCGCTGAAAGAATTCTTGATTTTGCAAAGGCTTTGACAGGCGGAGATCCTTCAAAGATTGAATCTATGAGATCCGCATTTGAGAAGGGATTCAAGGAAGCTACCAAGACCTGGGGTCAGGATCTTCCTGAGATTTCACAGAAGACTTATGAAGCTGTGGAAGCCGGATTCGATGCGTGGTTAAACGAAAATTAATATTGGAATATCCTATAATGCGATGTGCCGGAGAATTTCTCCGGCACATTGTATTTATAGCCCTTTTATGATAAAGTAATATGGATTATAAGCAAAAATATGATATGTTGTAAGGAGTCTGCAGTTTTGAAGAAACAAGGATTATGTCTGGCTGTTTTGACAGCATTAATATGTGCCTCTTTTGCAGGATGCGGTACGGAATTTAACCCCGAAGATTATATTGAGCTTGGTCAGTATAAGAACCTTCCGTATACGAAACTGGTTCATGAGGTAACACAGCAGGAAATAGATGATGAATTAGATTTGTTACTGTCATCGTATTCTACCAAGGAAGAGATTACGGATCGTACGGATATTCAGTTTGGAGATATCGCAAATATTGATTATGCCGGTACACTCGACGGAGTTCCGTTTGCCGGCGGTACGGCAGCAGGGTATGATCTGGAGATTGGTTCCGGAAGATTTATTGATGGATTCGAAGACGGTCTGGTTGGTGTTTGCGTGGGTGAGACCGTTGATTTGCCGCTTACCTTCCCGGATCCGTATGTAAATAATGAGGAATTGTCCGGTGCGGAAGTGATTTTTACCGTTACGGTTAATTCCATCAGCAAAGCTGTTAAGCCGGAACTTACGGATGAATTGATTACCGAGATTTCGCAGGGACAATATACGACGGCTGATGATTATCTGGCAGCATTGGAAGAGCAGATATCAGCGGAATATAACGAGTATAATGATTTGCAGATGTATTCCGATCTGTGGCAAATTGTACTTGATAATGCAACACTTAAGGTGGATTTGCCGGAGGAATTGTTAAACGAGCAGATTCAGAAGATGGAAGAGAATGCCAAAGTTTACGCAGAGAATTACAATTTGGAATATGAGGATTTTCTGCAGCAGATGATGGGACTTACACCGGAAGAATTCAAAGAACAGACGCAGGAATATGCGGTTACGGCGGCCAAACAGGAACTGGTTCTGCAGTTAATTGCGCAGAAGGAGAATATTTTCGTATCGGCTATTGATTTGCAGAAAGCAATGGAAGAATACATTTCTCTCTACAATTATAAAGATGAGAAAGATTTCAGAGAACAGACAGATATGGAAGAATTTGAGGAATATATTCTGACTTCCAAGGTTCAGGATTTTATTGTCGAAAACGCTGATATTACGGAGAAAGCCGACACACAATAGAAAGGTGTGATTCAATGAGTATTACATATATTGTTTGATGAATAAGGGGACAAAATGGTGAAACATTCGATAAGGGGAATCGAAGTGTCTATCCGCAGATGTTTGACAATTGCTTTATGCGCGGCGCTTGTTATGCCGCAATCGATTTATGCCGTCACGTCTACGGAGCTTACAAAACAAAAAGAAGCAACACAGAAGAAACAGAAAGAAACCCAAAAAGCGCTGGATAATATACAAAGCGAGATGGATGATATTTCCGGTGAATTATCTGCGGTGGAAGAAGAGGCGGCACAATTGGACGAAGAATTGGTCGGCCTGCTGTTGTCAGTTGATGTGTTGAAAGAAGATATTGCCGATAAAGAGAGTCGGATTCAGGCGGCGCAGCGATTCTACGAAGACTGCAAGAAGCATGAAGAAACCCAGTATGAGGCCATGAAGAAACGTATCAAATTCATGTACGAAAAGGGTGAAACCGACTATATGCTGCTTCTCTTGCAGGCGCAGAGTATGGCGGATCTGATCAATAAAGTGGATTATATTGAGAAACTGTATGATTATGATCGCCAGCTTCTGATGGATTATCAGGAAACCAAGAAGAAAGTCATAACCTCCAAGACAGAACTGGAAACAGATTTGGAAGAGATGGAGGAGCTGAAAGAGGATCTGATTGAACAGGAAGATGATCTGAAAGAGATACTGAAGGAAAAGCGAGCTGCGGCGGAATCATTTAGCGCACAGCTTGCGGCAGCCAAGAAGAAAGCCGGTTCGTATAAGGCAACCATCAAAGCACAAGCCGATCAGATTCAGCAATTGGAAGAAGAAAGCAAGAAGAAAAAGGCCGAAGAAGAGGAAGCTAAGAGAAAACAGGAAGAAGAGGCCAAGAAGAAGTTAGAGGAAGCGGCCAAAATGGCGGCCTTAACGAAATCCAATACGGAAGCATCCGGTAACAATGGGGAAGGGCAGCAGGTTGTACAGGAACAGATTCCCGTTGTATCCGAAGGAAGTGCAAAGGGCCAGGAAATTGCGAATTATGCATGTCAGTTTGTTGGTAACCCGTATGTATATGGTGGAACGAGTCTGACAAACGGATGTGACTGTTCCGGATTTACCATGATGGTATACAAGAATTTCGGAATAAATCTTCCGAGAACGGCGTCGCAGCAGGCAACGCGCGGACAGGAAGTCAGTGTGGCCGATGCTCAGCCCGGAGACATATTCTATTATTCGGGTCACGTAGGAATATACATCGGAAACGGTACAATCGTGCATGCCAGCACGGAAAAGACCGGCATCAAATACAGCAGTGCATATTACAGAACCGTTTTGTCGGTTAGAAGAATTGTATAGGAGACAGATTATGGGTCAGGCAAATTTGAATATTCGTAAACTTCATGTAGAAGGAATCAAGTTAATGAACGATGCGGGAGAAATTGTTCAGCTCCGCGGAATCAGCACACATGGTATCGAGAGATATCCCGAGTATATTAATGAGGATTCATTCAGAACTTTTCGTGACGACTGGAAAGTAAATGTTATTCGTCTGGCAATGTATACAGAGGAACCCGGCGGATATTGTTTGGACGGAAACAAACAGGAGCAGAAGGAGATTATGAAGAAAGGCGTAGAGATTGCGACGAAGTTGGGTCTGTACGTTATTATCGACTGGCACATTCTGTTTGATTATGACCCTCGTAAGCACGAAGATGAGGCAGCGGCATTCTTTGAGGAAATGTCTGCAGAGTTTGCCGGATATACTAATGTAATATATGAGATCTGCAATGAACCGCAGCAGTCACCCTGGGCAAAAGTCATTCGTCCTTACGCAGAGAAGATGATTTCGGTTATTCGTAAGAATGATAAAGATGCGTTAATTCTTGTCGGAACGAATACGTGGTCTCAGGAAGTGGATGATGTTATCGGACAGAAGCTTTCAGATTCCAATGTAATGTATGTTGCTCATTTCTATGCAACAACACACAAAGATGCATTGCGTTCACGTGTATTGAAGGCTCTTGCCGATGGTGTTCCTGTATTTATCAGTGAATGCAGTATATGTGATGCCAGTGGAAACGGTGAGATAGATTATGAATCTGCCAATGCCTGGATTGATTTGGCCGATGCGAATGATTTGTCGTATATTGTATGGAATTTGAGTAATAAGGATGAGAGCAGTGCCTTTATTCTGCCGGATTGCAAGAAGTTATCGGATTGGACAACAGACGAACTTTCCGATACGGCAAAATGGTTTAGAGAAAAAATGAGAAGTTATTCGGTAAACGATTAACTTTCGGAAAAGAGAGAATACCTTGAAGAAAACAATTATTGTTATGCCGGTTGCGAATGAAGAGGAGACAATGGCAGCCGTAATCGAGAAGATTTTGACCCTTCCGTACGATAATCTTCATTTGTATCCTGTGGTGGATGACTTTTCGAAGGATCGGACAGCAGAGATTATACGAAGTTACGAACATACGGGAAGGGTAAAATGTATCTATTATAAAGAGTCGAAAGGTGTCATTTCCTGTTATTTGGAAGGATTCCGAAGAGCCCTTTTGGATGGTGCTGAGCAGATTATTGAAATGGATGGCGGTGGCAGCCATCAACCGGAAGAGATTCATTTGTTTATAGAGAAACTTTCGGAAGGATATGACTGTGTATGGGGATCGAGATTTATTCCCGGCGGAGATATCAGTAATCATCCGCTTTATCGCAGAATCCTTAGTTCCGGTGGAACGATTCTGTCGAATATGGTACTCGGAACCAAGCTTAAGGATATGACAAGCGGATTTGAAGCTTTCAGGGCAGAGGTTTTGTCGTCCTTAAAGCTTTCGGAGTTCTTGTCTACGGGACATATGTATCAAACGGAGATGCGCTTTTATTGCCGTAAGCTTCATACAGTGGAAGTACCGATTCATTATGTCGGCGGTTCATCTTCCTTAAAGGGCAAGACGGTTGTAGAAGCATTATCGATATTATTTAAGCTCAAAGCACATGAGAAGTTTGTTTGGAGAGAGGAGACAAAGAAATGATTCTTTTTGTTGGAATAGTGTTCATTGTCATTGTGGTGGCTGTAATTGTAGCGGCGGTTTCATCCGTTATTTCCGCTGTGGCGGCCAGCGAAGATATTGAAGACTGAATAACTTCTGAAAAGATGGGACTCGGTAGATGTTCCATCTTTATGTTTTTTATGATTGTGAATGCACGAAGTGCGAAGCAATCTACCATATTTCATTTGTGCAGAGGATAAATTTATGCGAAGAAGTGGTGTTTTAATGCCGGTTTCCGCATTACCGGGCAGGTACGGAATCGGAACATTCGGCAGGGAGAGTTATGCATTTGTTGATGCACTCTCAAGAGCAAAACAGGCATATTGGCAGCTTTTGCCGCTCGGTCCTACAGGGTACGGAGATTCACCTTATCAGTCGTTTTCGACATTTGCCGGGAATCCGTATTTCATTGATTTGGAGGCATTGATCGGGGAAGGTCTGCTGACAAGAGAAGAGTGTGACGCGTGTGACTTTGGCGATCAGCCGGATTCCATTGATTACGAGAAGATGTATTATGCCCGTTTCGACATTTTGCGAAAGGCGTTTGAACGCAGCAATTGCAAGGATACGGACGAATACAGGCAGTTTGTTTCGGATAATGCGTTCTGGCTCGAAGATTATGCGCTTTATATGGCAATTAAGAATTCCTACGGCGGGGTCAGCTTCTTTGAGTGGGATGACAAGGTTCGCCGCAGAAAGGAAGCGGTTCTGCAGCAACTGGCTGATCAATATGCAGAGGAAATTGACTTTTACAAATTCCAGCAGTTCTATTTCCTAAAACAGTGGAAGGCATTGAAGAAATATGCCAATGAAAAGGGAATCAAAATCATTGGCGATATTCCGATTTATGTGGCGCTTGACAGTGCCGATACATGGGCGAATCCGGAATTGTTCCAGTTTGACAGAAAAGGTTATCCTACCGGAGTGGCAGGGTGTCCGCCCGATGCATTTTCCGCTACGGGTCAGTTGTGGGGGAATCCGCTGTATGCATGGAGACATCACAAGCGTACCGGTTATGAATGGTGGATTGCCAGAATTCGGCATTGTTACGAGCTGTATGATATGGTTCGTGTCGATCATTTCCGTGGATTTGATGAATATTATTCCATTCCTTACAAAGATCCCACGGCGGAGTTTGGCTGTTGGAAGAAGGGACCGGGAATCAGTCTGTTTGAGACTATCAAGGAAGAAATCGGTGATGTGGATATGATTGCCGAAGACTTGGGATTCCTGACAGACAGTGTAATCAAACTTGTGCAGGATACGGGCTTCCCGGGAATGAAGGTATTGCAGTTTGCATTTGATTCCAGAGAAGATTCGGATTATCTTCCGCATAATTATACACAGAATTCGGTTGTTTATACGGGAACGCATGATAATGACACGATTCTCGGATGGATTGACAGTATCAAGGCGGAAGATCGCAAGATGGCGTATGATTATCTGAATCTGTCGGAAGATGCCAAAGATGTTAACTGGGCATTTATCAAATTGGCTATGATGAGTGTTTCCGATCTTTGCGTGATTCCGATGCAGGACTATCTGGGTCTGGGTAATGAGGCAAGAATCAATATGCCGTCCACGCTTGGGGGCAATTGGATCTGGCGAATGAAAGAAGGGGCCTTTACCGACGAGATAGTGGACAGAATGGCAGATATTACCGCATTGTATGCACGTGCGGCGAAATAAAAGGAGAAGGATATATGGAGAAGAATAATTTCAAAGCGTTGTTACCGATCGGTGTGTTTATTGTATTGTACCTGGGGCTGGGTATTCTGTTTGAATATGTACTCAAGATTCCCATGGGATTCTATAACATTCCGATCGTTGTAATCTTTCTTGTGGCTCTTTTGGTGGCTTGTTTACAGAATAAGGGATTAAAGCTCGACGATAAGATTGCCGTTATGTCAAAAGGTGTCGGTGATCCTAATATCCTTACCATGGTTCTTATATTCATGTGTGCCGGTATTTTTGTCGGTGTAGTCGGAAGAAGCAGTGCGGAGTCGGTTGCATATTTCCTCTTGTCGATTATTCCTGCGAAATGGTCGGTACTTGTTCTGTTTGTTGTAAGTGCGTTTGTTTCTCTGGCAATGGGAACATCTGTAGGAACAATTACGCTTATTACACCGATTGCGGTAGCAGTAGCAGGCGCTTCGGGATTTTCCGTTCCGATTTGTGTAGGAACGGTTGTCGGTGGTGCTATGTTCGGTGATAACTTATCTTTCATTTCCGATACGACAATTGCGGCATGTAACGGACAGGGTTGTCAGATGAAGGACAAATTCCGCGAGAACTTTGGAATTGCTCTTCCCGCGGCAATTGCCACAATGATAATTATTGTTATTATGTCGCTGAATACGGAAGTGAATACTGCAATTAATAATGATTATAATTTGATTCAGATAGTTCCTTATGTAATCGTATTGATTGGCGGTATTGTCGGTGTGAATGTATTTGTGATTTTGCTGATTGGTATCATAAGCGGTGCCGTTATTATGCTTTGTACAGGCGCCATAGCGGCAACGGATATGCTTTCGGCAATGGGCTCCGGCGTATCCGGTATGTTCGAAACATCCATGGTTGCTATTCTGGTTGCGGCTATCTGCTCACTGATTGCGGAATATGGCGGATTTGCGGCACTTCTTGCATTGATTAAGAAGACCTTTAAGGGTAAGAAGGGCGGTATGCTCGGAATCGGACTGTTGGTCGGTGCAATGGATATTGCTACGGCAAACAATACGGTTGCAATTGTTATGGCAAATCCTATCGCCAAAGATATTGCGAATGATTATGACATTTCCAGCAAGAAAACAGCATCTTTGTTGGATACGTTCTCTTGTATTTTCCAGGGGATTATCCCTTACGGCGCACAGATGCTCGTAGCTCTTTCGATTGTTGCGGAAATGGGCCAGAGCGCAACGGCATTCCAGATTATGAAATATCTGTTGTATCCGTATATGTTGCTGTTATCTTCACTTGTTTTCGTATTCCTGATTCCCGAAAAAGGACAGAAGGCAGCAGAAGAGAAGGCTAATAAAAAGGCCGAGACGGCAGAGAAATAATAAAGATGAGCCGGAGGCTTGAGAATACATACTTCAGAGACAGTGTAAATTATGTGGGCGAAAGACAGATTCGTTAAATACATAAAAGTGCATACAACCTCGGATGAGCAAAGCGGAATACATCCTTCAACCAATCGTCAGTTTGATTTGGCCAAGATTTTGGCAGACGAATTGCTGGCGATAGGAATGCAGGGTGTGTTTGTTGACGAGAATTGTTATGTATATGCGTATCTTCCGGCGACCGAAGGGTATGAGAATGCCCCGGCGCTGGGATTTTTATCGCACATGGATACCGCACCTGATGCAAGCGGTGAAAATGTTAATCCGATCTTTCATACGCAGTATGACGGTTCGGATGTTGTGTATGAGCAAACCGGCGCAGTTATGGCGGTGAGTGACTTTCCGTTCCTTAAGAAGTTTGTCGGGGAAGAGCTCATTACATCCGACGGAACGACCCTTCTGGGTGCGGATGACAAGGCCGGAATTGCCGAAATCATCACGGCGATGGAGGAGATAATCACGGAGAACAAGCCGCATGGCAAGATTTGCGTTGCTTTTACGCCCGATGAAGAGATCGGAGAGGGAACGGATTACTTCGATCTGAAGAAATTCGGAGCAACATTTGCGTATACGGTTGACGGCGGTGACGTAAACGAAATTGAATATGAATGCTTTAATGCTGCTTACGGATATGTGGATGTTACGGGTATTCCGACGCACACCGGCGATGCCAAGGGCAAGATGGTGAATGCAACCGAAGTTGCGATGGAGTTCCATGCAAAGGTTCCGCAAATAGAGAAGCCGCAGACAACCGAAGGATACGAAGGTTTCTATCATTTGCATTCAATGAAAGGTGAGATTGGAGAAGCGCACCTTGTTTATTTGCTGCGAGATCATGACATGGAGAAGTTTCTTGCGCGCAAGGAGCAGATGGAGATTTGGGCCAAGGAGATTAATTCTCGATATAAAAGTCATCCGATTTCGGTTCGTTTTGAAGATTCATACTTTAATATGCGTAAGAAGATTGAGCCGCACATGCATTTGATTGAGAACGCGTATAAAGCGGTTAGAGAAGCCGGATATGAACCGGTTTCCGTTGCAATTCGCGGAGGTACGGACGGTGCAAGATTGTCGTTTGAAGGGTTGCCGTGTCCGAATCTGGGAACCGGCGGATATAACTTCCACGGCACTTTTGAGTGCATTACTGCGGAGCGAATGGATAGTGCTGTGAAAGTAATCAAAAAGTTGGTTGAATACTACGCAAAATATTAGTAATAATAGCAATTTATGATAGTCACAAAGCAATTATTGAATAGCGAATGACTAGCCCAAAAAGTAGTATGAAAATAAGGAAACTTGCAAATTTGGAGGGTTAACAAATGACAAGAGAAGAAGCAAGAGCAAAAGCACAAGAATTAGTCTCCAAAATGACACTCGAGGAAAAGGCTTCTCAGATTCGTTATGATGCCCCGGCAATCGAACGATTGGGAATTCCTGCTTATAACTGGTGGGGTGAAGGCCTTCACGGTGTTGCACGTGCAGGAAACGCTACGATGTTTCCGCAGGCAATCGGCATGGCGGCAACATTTGATCCCGATCTGTTGTACAAAGTCGGCACTGTGATTTCTACGGAAGCTCGAGCAAAGTACAATTCTTACAGTAAACATGATGACAGAGGCATTTACAAATGTCTGACACTTTGGTCACCGAATGTCAATTTGTTCCGTGATCCCAGATGGGGACGCGGACATGAAACTTACGGCGAAGATCCGTATTTGACAGGTGAACTGGGCAAGTCCTTCGTAAAGGGTATGCAGGGTGACGGAGAATACCTGAGAGTATCCGCATGTGCGAAGCATTTTGCCGTTCATTCGGGCCCCGAAGCAGACAGACATCATTTTAATGCTGTTGTAAATAAAAAGGATTTATACGAAACATACCTTCCTGCATTTGAGAAATGTGTTAAGGAAGCGAAGGTTGAATCGGTTATGGGTGCTTATAACCGTACAAATGATGAACCTTGCTGCGGTAGCAAGCTTCTGATGGAAGATATTCTGCGTGGTGAGTGGGGATTCGAAGGACATTTCGTATCCGACTGTTGGGCAATTCGTGATTTCTTCGAAGAAGAAGGACATCATGTATGCGAGACTCCGATGGAAGCTGCAGCACTTGCTCTTTCCAAGGGATGTGACGTTAACTGCGGTAATACTTACCAAAGTATGATGAAAGCATACGATGAAGGACTTGTTACCGAGGAAATGATTACTCAGGCAGCGGTTCGTCTGTTCACAACCAGATACCTTCTGGGTATGTTTGATGAAAATGAATATGATCGGATTCCTTACAGTGTTGTAGAGTGTAAGGAACATCGTAAGCTTGCCAACACCATGGCCCAAAAGAGCATCGTTCTTCTGAAAAACGATAATGTCCTCCCTTTGGATCTTTCTCAATTGTCGGCCATTGGTGTGGTAGGCCCCAACGCAAACAGCAGACGAGCTCTGATGGGCAATTATCATGGTACCGCATCCAAGTACGTAACCGTTTTGGACGGAATCATGAATGCAGCCGGCGACGATGTACGTGTATTTGCATCGGAAGGCAGCCACTTGTTCATGGATCGTATTGAGAATTTGGCAGTATCCAATGACCGTATTGCAGAGGCGGTTACGGTAGCTGAGAATTCCGATGTTGTTATTCTGTGTCTTGGTTTGGATGAGACATTGGAAGGTGAGCAGGGTGATACAGGTAACAGTTATGCATCCGGTGACAAGCCGAACCTGTTGCTTCCCGAATCTCAGATTGCTCTTATGGAAGCAATCGAAGCAGTTGGCAAGCCCGTAATTCTTTTGAATATGACCGGTTCTGCCATGGATCTTTCCTTTGCGAAGAACAGCAAGAATATCAAGGGTATTTTGCAGGTATGGTATCCCGGCGCAGAAGGCGGCGAAGCTGTAGCAGATATCCTGTTCGGTAAGATTTCTCCTTCAGGTAAGCTTCCGATTACTTTCTACAATTCAACGGATGAACTTCCGCCGTTTACGGATTACGACATGAAGGGCAGAACATATCGTTATATGGAGCATCCCGCACAGTATCCGTTCGGCTATGGTTTGACATATGCGGATACACAGGTTGCGGCAGCAGTTGTTGATGCATCTGCTCTTTCCGACAAAGTCAAGAATGCAGACTTGTATTCTGACAGCTTCGAAGTAAAGGTATCTTTGGAGAACCTTTCCGATATCGAAACAGATGAAGTTGTACAGGTATATATTAAGAACAATACATCCAAATATGCGGTACGCAATGTCAGCCTTTGCGGTATTGCCAGAACTACTCTTCCCGGCAAGAGCAAGAAGGATGTTGTTGTTACGGTTCCCACAAGAGCACTTCTTGTAGTCAATGATGACGGACAGTATGTTCTTGACGGAACAGACTTTACAATGTATGTCGGATTCTCACAGCCTGATGAAGTAAGCTGTGATTTGATGGGTCAGAAGCCTGTTGAAATAGCACTTTCATTGTAATTTATCAATCGTAGAACGTTAATGAGTGACTTTTCAAAGTCATTATATAAAGGAGGTATTTTATGCTGTTTATCGGAGTGGATCTCGGTACATCTGCAGTTAAGCTGTTACTTATGAATGAGAACGGTGGTATCGAGAATATTGTTTCAAAAGAATACCCGTTGTCTTTCCCGCATCCCGGCTGGTCGGAGCAGAAGCCCGAAGACTGGTGGGAGCAGTCCATGGCAGGATTGAAGGAGCTGACCGCAAATTGCGATAAAAGTCAGATTGCCGGCATCAGTTTCGGTGGTCAGATGCATGGTCTGGTAGTTCTGGATTCCGAGGATAACGTAATTCGTCCCGCTATTTTGTGGAATGACGGCAGAACAGGTAAGGAAACAGATTATCTGAATAACGTAATCGGCAAGGACAAATTGTCTCAGTATACTGCAAATATCGCATTTGCAGGATTTACGGCTCCGAAGATTCTCTGGATGAAAGAGAATGAGCCCGAGTTGTTTGCCAAGATTGCCAAAATCATGCTTCCGAAGGATTATCTGGCATATAAGTTGTCCGGTGTACATTGCACAGATGTTTCCGATGCTTCCGGTATGCTGTTGTTTGATGTTAAGAATAAATGCTGGTCAAAGGAAATGATGGAGATTTGTTCAGTTCGTGAAGATCAGCTTGCTCAGATTTTTGAAAGTTTCGATGTTGTCGGAACTATTAAGTCCGATGTTGCCAAGGAACTCGGTTTCCCTGAGACTGTAAAGATTATTGCAGGTGCCGGCGACAATGCTGCTGCAGCAATCGGAACAGGTACGGTTGGTGACGGAAGATGTAATATTTCCCTTGGAACAAGCGGAACAATCTTCATTTCCAGCAAAGATTTCACAGTTGATGATCAGAATGCTCTTCATGCATTTGCTCATTCCGACGGACATTATCATTTGATGGGTTGTATGCTTTCGGCAGCATCCTGTAACAAGTGGTGGATGGAAGATATCATCGGAACGAAAGAATTTGCCAAGGAACAGGCCGAAATTACAAAGCTTGGTGAGAATAATGTATTCTATCTTCCTTATTTGATGGGTGAGAGAAGCCCTCACAATAATCCCGATGCAAGAGCTATGTTTATCGGAATGTCCATGGATACAACACGTGCGGATATGACTCAGGCTGTATTGGAAGGTGTTGCATTTGGTATTCGTGATTCCTTTGAAGTTGCAAAGGCACAGGGTATCAAGATTGAGAAGACCAAGATTTGCGGCGGCGGAGCTAAGAGTCCTCTTTGGAAGAAGATTATGGCCAATGTTCTTGGTATCACCGTTGAAGAAATCGAATCCGAGGAAGGTCCCGGATACGGCGGAGCAATTCTTGCAGCTGTTGGATGTGGCGTATTTGCATCTGTTGAAGAAGCAGCTGATAAGCTTGTAAAGGTTGTTGGTTCTGTTGAACCCGATCCGGAGCTTACCGCAAAGTACGAAGAAAAGTATCAGCAGTTCAAGAAGATTTATCCTACGGTTAAATGTCTGTTCTAAGTTTTTTTGACTTTGGCGAACGCTTTAAATGACGTTCGAAAGAAAAGTCGCGAAGAGAAAATATCTTCGTGCATATAGAAAGGAGAAGAAAATGCAGATTTATAATGTTACAGATCCTGAGTTTGCAGCTTATGGAAAGGTTTTTACGGGTTACGACACAACAGCTCTTTTGAAGGCACTTGATGAGAAGACTCCTCTTCCCGAAGGTGTTGAATATGTTATGAGCTGTGCAGCACTTGAGTATACGGACGCATTTGGCGTATTGCAGAATAATGCATACGGCGGAATGCCTATTCAGCTTGGTTACTGCAACGGTCACAATACAAAGTTGAACTGCCTTGAGTATCATAGAGACAGCGAGTTGAACATCGGCTCAACTGACTTTATCCTTCTGTTGGCAAAGGCTGACGATATTGTTGACGGTAAGCTTGATACTTCCAAGGTTAAAGCTTTCCTTGCAAAGAAGGGTCAGGTTGTTGAAGTATATGAGACATCTCTTCACTATGCTCCCTGCTCTGCTAAGAAGGGTGACGGATTCAAGGTTGTTATCGTTCTTCCGAAGGGAACAAATGGTGCAGTTCCTGCACTTTACCCTGTAAACGAAGAAGATAAGTGGCTGACAGCTTGCAACAAGTGGCTTTTGGCTCATGCAGAAGCTGATGAAGCCAAGACAGGCGCTTATGTCGGACTTACCGGCGAGAATATTGATATTGCCGGATTGATCTAATTTTCTTGGAAATACGTAATATTTCAACAAAATATAAGAAAATTTATCTTGAGTCGCAAAAGTATTTTTAATAGAATATTATTGTACGGGTATCACGTTTACTGCGATATCGTATCAATAGATTAAAACAATTATTTTAGGAGGATTACAAATGACAAACATTCCTGTAGTTAAACTCGGAATCATTGCGGTTAGCCGTGACTGCTTCCCTATTCAGTTGTCCGAAAAACGTCGCAGCGCTATCAAAGCTGCTTACAAGGGAGAACTGTATGAATGCCCCGTAACTGTTGAAAATGAGAAAGATATGCTCAAGGCAGTTGAAGATGTTAACAAGGCAGAATGTAATGCTCTTGTTGTTTTCCTTGGCAACTTCGGACCTGAAACACCCGAAACATTGATTGCTAAGAATTTTGACGGCCCTTGCATGTTTGTTGCAGCTGCTGAAGGCGACGGCGACATGATCAATGGCAGAGGCGATGCATATTGCGGTATGCTTAACTGCTCTTATAACCTTGGTATGCGTCATCTTCAGGGTTATATTCCCGAGTATCCTGTTGGAACAGCTGATGACATCGCTAAGATGATCGGTGACTTCGTTCCCGTTGCTCGTGCTATCATCGGTATTAAGAATCTTAAGATTATTACATTCGGACCTCGTCCGCAGGATTTCTTCGCATGTAACGCTCCCATTAAGGGATTGTATGAACTCGGTGTTGAGATTGAAGAGAACTCCGAACTTGACCTTTTGGTTTCCTACAGAGAGCATGCTAATGATCCTCGTATTCCTGAAATTTGCGAAGATATGGCAAAAGAGATGGGCGAAGGAAAGTATTATCCCGACCTCAACGCTCGTATGGCACAGTTCGAGCTTACACTTCTTGACTGGGCAGAGAACCACAAGGGTTCACGCAAGTATGTAGCATTTGCTGACAAGTGCTGGCCTGCATTCCCTTCACAGTTCGGATTTGAGCCTTGCTACGTTAACAGCCGTCTCGTAAGCCGCGGAATTCCCGTATCTTGCGAAGTTGATATTTACGGCGCACTCAGCGAATATATCGGAATGTGCGTATCCGAAGATACAGTTACATTGTTGGATATCAACAATTCTGTTCCTCAGTACATTTACGACGAAGATATCAAGGGCAAGTACAACTACAAGCTCACAGATACATTCATGGGATTCCATTGCGGAAATACTCCTCAGTGCAAGATGTGTTCTGATCGTGCTATCAAGTATCAGCTTATTCAGCACAGAGTACTTGAGCCCGCTGGTTCCGATCCTGATATCTCCAGAGGTACTCTTGAAGGCGATATCGCTGCAAGTGATATTACATTCTATCGTCTGCAGTGCAACTCCGATGGTGAACTCGTTTCCTACATCGCAGAAGGTGAAGTTCTTGATGTAGCTACGCGTTCCTTCGGTGGTATCGGTGTATTTGCTATTCCTGAGATGGGACGTTTCTATCGTCACGTTCTCGTTGAGAAGAGATATCCTCATCACGGCGCTGTTGCTTTCGGTCACTACGGAAAGCTTTTGTATGAAGTATTCAAGTTCTTCGGAATCAAGGATATCGGATACAATCAGCCCGCTAACCTTCCTTATCCTACGGAGAATCCCTTCGCATAAGATTTGGATGTGAATGTTGCAAAATGCAATATTGATGGATATTAATATTGTTTAGTAAGAGGCTCCTCGCTTTTTGGCGGGGAGCCTTTTCTACTTGTTTCAAATCTGTGTAACGTGGTATAATGTAGGTTGATTTATGGAAAGGAAGGCACTTATGACATTAGACGCGTTAAAAGCAGTATTGATTCCGACATTATGTTGCATGATCGGTGGATACTTGATTGGCAGCTTCAATCTGTCATATTTGATGTCCCGTGTTAAGGGTTTTGATATTCGTAAATACGGTTCGGGAAATGCCGGCGCATCGAACGTAATTATTGTTATGGGACGTAAGATGGGCTTTATTGTAATGATTGTTGATATTCTGAAAGCATTTTTTGCAGTCAAGATTGCTGCATTACTGTTTCCGAATGCAACGATTAAGCAGTTTAACTACGCTGCTGTTGTTGCGGGAATGTCAGTCATTATCGGACATATTATTCCGTTTTATATGAATTTTAAAGGTGGTAAAGGGCTGGCATCGCTCGGTGGTGTGATTCTGGCATTGGATGCAAAGGTCTTTGTTGTTTTGCTGATTGTGTCGGTATTAATCGCCGTTGCGACAGATTATCTTTGCTTTGTTCCAATCAGTATGGCACTTATATTTCCCATCGTGTACGGATATATGAAAAAGTCATTTATTGCCGCGGGTATATTACTGATTTCGTCATTGTTTATTTGGTATCGACATATAGAGAATTTGCAGAGAATTAAATCGGGTGATGAGCTCAAATTCCATTTTTTGTGGAATCGTAAAAATGAAGCTGCACGTTTCGGTATTGCAGATGACGGTATGGAAATATTTGAACATAACCGTGATGAAGAAGATATTCAGAGTATTCATGAATAATAAAGATATATTTATTTAGAGGAGATTATTGTGATGGACGAGAAGGAATTAGAAACAAAGGTTGAAGAGGCAGCAGAAAAGGCTACAGAGAAGGTTACAGAAGAAGCTACAGAAACGAAGGCTTCGATCAGCAACAGTAAAGCAAAGAGAGAAGCCCGTAAGATAGCGGCTCAGAAAGAAAAGCGTGATAAGCTGATCGGTCAGATTGTTGGAATAGTGATTGGTGTTCTTGTTGTTGCGGCAATTGTTGCGCTTATCGCAGTGAAAGTTGTTGCAGCATCCAAGCAGGTTGTTTCCAGTAATGACTTTGGCTCGGCACTTACCGAGAACGGATTTGTTAAGGGCGTGAATGCACAGGAAGTAGTTACTCTTCCGGCCGATTATTTGAATATCAAAGTTCCGTATGCTGAAATTGAATATACGGATGAGCAGATTGAACAGGATATTGCATCTCAATTATCAAGTCATCAGACGGTTGATTCCGAAACAGATAAACTTTTGGAAGATGGTGACAGAGCAAGCATTGACTATGTCGGATCGATTGATGGTGTTGAATTTGAAGGCGGAAGTGCTACAGATGCACCTTTGTCTATCGGTTCTCATATGTTTATTGATGATTTCGAAGAGCAGCTTATTGGTTTGGGCGTTGGTGATGAGAAGGTTGTTGAAGTTACATTCCCCGAGGATTATTCCAGTGCTGATTTGGCAGGTAAGGATGCACAGTTTAATGTAACAATCAAAGGAATTTACACTGATCCCGAGTTTAACGATGAATTTGTTGCCGAGTATTTGTCCGAGCAGGCTTCTACAACTGATGAATATCGTGAATATCTTCGTACAACGAACGAGGAAACAAATCTTGACAATTATTTGAACAATTACATTTTGGAGAATTCCTCTGTTTCCAAGCTTCCCAAGTCATATCTTAAGAAGATGAAACAGAATTCCAAATATATGGATGAATATGCACTTGATACAATGAATCAGATGTATCAGGCATATTACGGAACGAATGCAGCCAACTCCGTTTTGGAATATATGGAGATGACAGAAGAAGAGTACATGACTGATTTGCAGTCCCGCTCCGAAGATACGGTAAAAGAGAACCTGATTTATCAGGCAATTCTTGAGAAAGCCGGAAAGAGTTACACAATCGATGATTACAAGATTGCTTTGATTAATGAGAACGGATCTGAAGATGAGTATTCATATCAGGCAGAATTGTACGGAGACAATTATCTTGTACAGTCTTATAACAAAGATATGGCTATGGAACTTGTAAAGAGCGGCGCTACAATCGAAGGAAAGTAATTCAGAGATCCTTGGATTTGCCAAGATTATTTCTTACAAGATTATTTGTTCAAGATTATTTGTTCAAGAATATTTATTACAAGAACATTTATTCAAAAATTTTTCTTACAAGAATATTTCTTATAAGTCATATGAGAGATGTAAAGGTGCACCGCGCGGGCTTTCCCAGGCAGGTGCATCTTTTCTGTTAGGCGTCCAATAGTTATAACCAATAGTTACAGCGTTTATTACTCCAATAATTACTTCGTTTATTTCTTTATTAATTACTGCGAATATTTCTTCATGAACTACCTTGGTCATTATTTTGGGTTGTTACACTAATTACTATTTCAGTTTGTTGCTCCAAATTCAGTTTGTTATTCTAATCATTATGCCGGATTGCGACTCTGGTGCATTATTCTAATGCGCTCGTACCGATAGGAATCGCATTTATGGAAATCTTATCGGTACAAAAAATGTTATATTAAGGCAGGTCGTACCGATAAGAATTGAGTTTTTGAAAATCTTATCAGTACGCAGCATGATTTTCGAGGAAAAAAGTACCGATAAGAAACGCATTTTTAGAAATCTTATCGGTACGCAACTTGATTTTCGAGGAAAAAAGTACCGATAAAAAACACGCTTTTGCAAACCTTATCGGTATGAAGTGCGTTTTTCTATCTTTTTCTCGGGGGCGTAGTAGTTCAATTAGCAGCACTGCATAATATCCGCGCCTGCCTGCCAGCCGCATTCGCGTTCCCTGCTTTGCAGACTCGGCTGTAATTGTAACGAAACTGCCCTACGGCGTTCTCTATATACGGGTCGCCTACAAATGTACATCCTGTACATTTTCGGCTCAAAGTGCCATCCGGGCACTTTGCCCCTTCGACAGTAAGCAGTTTCTACAACTACAAGCCTCATCTGCAGGCCGCGGAAGCGAACGCGGCCTGCCGTTCATGTGCCTAGTTTATTAAATAGTAGGAAGCTTGTACCGATAAGGAACGCGTTTTCGGAAATCTTCCTGGTATGAAGTGCGTTTTCCCCAGGCGTTTCTCCATAAAGTATCTGTGATATCGTGATCAATCACACAAATATCCATTCCTGCTTGGCTGACACTTATCATGTAGCGGTTTGCCCGGTCAAGGGCATGCCGCGGCAGTAGTCTGAAGTAGCATCTTAGATTAGACATGCCGCGAGAGCGGTGCAAAGCACCCTTGACAGGGCAAACGCACATGATTCAATAGCACCAAGCAGCAATGAATAGTAGAGTCGTCAACACAACATATGATGAATATTTATTTGCATGAAAAAGTTCCAATGTTTATATAGACTATCTCGCATCGCCGATTGACTGGGGAGAGATTACTTTGATAAAATATGCTTGTTATGTTGGCATCTGTAAATGAACATGGAAAAGGCGTGAATTATGAGTAGAGATGAGCAATATATACCGTTGAAAGAAATAGCTGGCCAGTTGGGACTTCACAAGGGAGATAATGTGTATATTACTTCGGATGTGAAGCAGCTTTTGTATAGCTTGACCGAGCATGGCGACGATACGGATCTGAATATATTGATTGACGGAATTATTGATATTATTGGGGAAGATGCAACGCTGGTTATCCCTACATTTAATTGGGCATTTTGTAAGGGAGAGCCGTTTGATATCAGGAAAACGCCGTGTAAGACCGGATCACTTGGCAAAATTGCACTTAAAAGGGATGATTTTCTTAGAACACAGCACCCGATATATTCATTTGCCGTATGGGGCAAGGCGCAGAAAGTCATGTGCAGCATGACCAATAAAAGTTCTTTCGGTAATGATTCGCCTTTTGCATATATGGTGGAGCATGGCTTCCGAAATGTTTTTATCGATAAGGATTTGCAGCATTCCTTTGTGTTCGTACATTATGCGGAACAGTCAACGGGTCATATCAAGTACCGTTATCTGAAGGACTTTACGGCTCCGTATACGGATTACGAAGGCAATACCGATGTTCGTACTTATGATATGAATGTTCGTGATTTGGACATGGATGTAACGAATGTGATCTATGCGTTCGAAGACGAATTCCTGCAGAAGGGGATTATGACCCGCTTCTATATAAATGATATTGAATACAAAGTCATTAATCTTGCGGATTCGCATCCGATTATGCAAGAAGATGTTCGCCATAATCGAAGCCGTCGAATCTGCAGTTATATTGGACAGGATAATCCGTATATCGATAAAGGTCGAGAGATGTTTGCGCTGTGTAAGGAGCTCTTTCCGATATGTCGAAGCATTACGGGAGACGGTGTGCGCCAAACGTTTGATATTCTGAAGAGATATATGCCCGACATGCAGCTGTTTGAAGTGCCGACCGGAACACAGGTATTTGACTGGACAGTTCCGGATGAGTGGAATATTCGTGGCGGATACCTTGAGGGTCCCGATGGTGAGAAGGTAGTTGATTATGCGGACAGCAATTTGAATATTCTCGGTTATAGTGAACCTGTGGATATCAAGTTACCTCTTTCGGAACTAAAGGAGCATATATATACGCTTCCCGGGCAGCCTGATCTGGTGCCGTATGCAACGTCTTATTATAAGAGGCGCTGGGGATTCTGCATGACGGATAAGAAATTGCAGTCTTTACCGGACGGCGAATATCATGCAGTGATTGATTCTACGCTTGCACCGGGCAGTTTGACATATGGGGAATTGATTATTCCGGGTGAAAGTGAGGAAGAGATATTCTTCTCGTCTTATATTTGTCATCCTTCCATGGCGAATAATGAATGTTCCGGCCCGACTGTAATGGCATTTCTGGCGAATTACATTCAGTCGATGCCGCATAGAAAATATACGTATCGTCTTGTTCTGGTGCCGGAGACAATCGGATCCATCACGTATTTGTCACGCAATCTTTCGAAGATGCAGGGCAAAGTCATTGCCGGCTTCAATGTAACGTGCGTTGGTGATGACAGAACATATTCCATGGTGCATTCGAGATACGCCGATACGCTTGCGGATCGTGTGCTGTCAAATGTTTTGTCTTATCAGGATAAGGACTATAAGGATTATTCGTATCTTTCCCGTGGTTCCGATGAACGTCAGTATCAGGCTCCGGGTGTGGATCTTCCGCTTGTTTGTTTCTGCCGTTCCAAGTATCATGTGTATCCCGAATATCATACGAGCGGCGATAATTTGGATATTATCAGTCCCGATGGATTGGCAGGCAGTTTGGATGTACTGATTCAGTGTATCGATATTTTGGAGAGAAATGCGGTATATCGTGTTACTTGTAAGTGTGAACCTCAGCTTGGAAAGAGGGGGTTGATCTCCACAATGAGTGATAAGGAAACAATGAAGCAGTCATTTGTTATGAAGGATGTTCTGGCATATGCGGACGGAACGAATGATTTGCTGATGCTTAGTAAGTGGATTAAAGAACCGGTATTCAGAATAATTAAGGTTATAGACAAGCTTTTGGCAGCAGGGCTTGTAGAAGAAGTGCAAAACGAGCAGAAATAAAGGGCTTGTAGAAGAAGTGCAAAATGAGCAGAAATAAAGGGCTTATTGAAGAAGCACCAAATTTTGGCAGCGGGGCTTGTGGAGGAAGTGCAAAATGAGCAGAAATGAAGTGTTTGAGAAAGTACAGGATATTTTCCGTGATGTGTTTGATGATGAGGAACTCATTCTTACGGATGCGACCAATTCCGATGATATCGAAGATTGGGATTCCTTAGAGCATATTTCTCTTGTTGTATCAATGGAGAAAGAATTCAATTTGAAGTTTGACATTAAGCAGGTGAATACGTTGGAAAATGTCGGTCAGATGATTGACTTGATTATGCAGATGCTGTAATTTCCGAATGAAGTATAGAGTAAATAGTGTACTCCTGATTCTTGAGTGAAATGGAGATTGGTATGAATACATACACTTATGATGAAATAGCAATCGGACAGAAGGAAAGTTTTGAGGTGACCGTTACCGAAGAGATGCTTTCCTCTTTTCGCATGATTACGGGGGATGATAATCCTTTGCACAAGGATGCGTCCTATGCTAAGGAGAAGGGTTATACCGACCGTGTTGCTTACGGAATGCTCACGGCTTCGTTCCTGTCCACACTGGCAGGCGTGTATCTTCCCGGAGAGCGCAGTCTGATACAGGAAGTGTCTTTGAAATTCTCTTCGCCGGTATATCCAAATGATGTGCTGACAATAGAGGGCGAAGTGGAGGAGAAGAACGATACATATCAACTGATTTTTGTAAAAGTATTGATTCGGAATCAGGATAAGAAGAAAGTATTAAAGGCAAAAATGCAAATCGGTGTTGCGAATGAATAGCAACGGAAAGGAGCCGCAAATGGAACAGAGTGCAATTTCCACATTACAGAAATGGGTTGATGAAAGCAGCAGAATTGTATTTTTCGGCGGAGCCGGTGTATCCACAGAAAGCGGTATTCCGGATTTTCGAAGCGTGGACGGACTGTATAATCAGAAATACGATTATCCACCCGAAACGATCCTCAGCCATACGTTTTATCGTCGTATGCCGGAGGAATTCTATCGATTCTATCGTGACAAACTGATCATTAAAGGGGTACAGCCCAACGCTGCACATAAGAAGTTGGCAGAGCTGGAGGCCGCAGGGAAGCTGACAGCTGTTGTTACACAGAATATTGACGGTTTGCATCAGATGGCCGGTAGCAAGAATGTATATGAACTTCACGGCAGTACGCTTCGCAATTATTGTGAGCGTTGCCATAAATTTTTTGATATTGATTATATTGCGAATTCAGAAGGTGTTCCCGTATGTGATGAATGCGGCGGCAGCATCAAACCGGATGTAGTTCTGTATGAAGAAGGTCTGGATATGGATATTATGCAGAATTCCATTCGTCATATTGCAGCGGCGGATATGCTGATTATCGGCGGAACTTCGCTGGCGGTGTACCCGGCAGCAGGACTTGTGGATTATTATCGCGGCAGTCGGTTGGTTCTTATTAACAAATCGGAGACCCCGATGGACCGCAGAGCTAATCTGATATTCCATGACAGCATTGGCGCAGTTTTATCGGAGATAAAAGTCAAATGAGATACGCATTGATCGGTGAAAAGTTAGGTCATTCCTATTCGGCACTGTTGCATCAGGGCCTGACCGGACGGGATTATGAGTTGTGTCAGATTCCGCAAGGTGCTCTGGACGAATTCATGAATTATTGTCCGTATGACGGATTCAATGTTACCATTCCGTACAAATTGGACATTATTCCTTATTGTACCGAACTTACAGACCGCGCGGATCGAATCGGAAGTGTGAATACGGTTGTTCGCAGAAGCGACGGAAGCTTTCTGGGCGACAATACGGATTATGAAGGTTTCCGGTCGATGGCACGTTTCGCGGGTATTGATATGACAGGTCGAAAAGTCATGGTCCTCGGAAACGGTGGCGTGAGCAAAACGATTGTTTGTGCGGCATATGACGCCGGTGCAAGCGAAGTCTATGTCGTGTCGCGAAGTGTTAAAGCGAATGACTTTGACAAAGGGTATGAAAGATGGAGCGGAATCGCCAAACCACATGCGGAGATGATCGGATACGATGACCTGGATGCGCATCGGGATGCAGATGTTATCGTGAATACGACGCCGGTCGGAATGTATCCGAATGTTGAAGGCAAGATTATTGATCTGTCGGGATTTGTTCATTTGAGCGGTGTGATTGATCTGATTTACAATCCGTATGAAACCCGTTTGATTAAAGAAGCGAAAGCGTTAGGGATTCCCTGTATCGGCGGATTGTATATGCTGATTGCACAGGCATGTGAAGCGGCGGCGATTTTTCTGAAATATTCGGACGATCCGGACTATGTTAAGAAGAGATCGGTGGCAGTTGTGGGAATGCCCGGCAGCGGCAAGTCTACTATTGCAAAGATTGCAGCGGAGTATCTTCCTATAGAAATGGTGGATACGGATGAAGAAATAGTAAAGAGATGCAAAATGTCCATTCCCGAGATTTTCAAAACGCAGGGAGAGCAGGCTTTTCGCGATATAGAGGCAACAGTTATTTCGGAAGTGTGTGATCAAAAAGGTGTGATCATTTCTACCGGTGGCGGAAGCGTGCTACGGGAGAGTAATCGCGAGGCGCTTGGCAAAGCGGACAGCGTAATCTGGATGAATACGGACCTGGCTTATCTGGCAACAAGCGGTCGACCGCTTTCGAAAAGTCCCGAGGCGCTTCAGAAAATGTTTGAAGAGAGAATGCCTATATATAGGGATATTTCCGATATAGAAATCAAGATACAGTGATACGCGCAAGGGCGATGGAATTGATGGAAAAATGTTTTTATAAAATACGTAAAATTGCTTGAAATTCCGATATTCCTATGGTATTATCTGTATTCGTGATATTGAAATCCTTGCTCCTTTATTGTAAAGGGGCCGAAGACCGAAAGGAGGTACTGGCATGAACAAGTACGAATTATGCGTTGTTCTGAGTGCTAAGATCGAGGACGAAGAGAGAGCAGCAGCTATCGAGAAGATCAAAGCTTATATTGATCGTTTTGGTGGCACTGTAACAAACGTGGACGAGTGGGGCAAGAAGAGACTTGCTTACGAAGTTCAGAAGATGAGTGAAGCATATTACTACTTCATCGCGTTTGATGCAGAAGCAACGGCTCCCATTGAAATCGAGAATCGTGTGCGCATTATGGAAAACGTTCTTCGTTATCTGTGCGTTAGAGCAGAAGCGTAATCAGAAAGAGAGCGAAATATGAATAAAGTTATACTTATGGGCAGACTTACAAGAGATCCCGATGTTCGTTATTCTGCAGGCGAAAATGCCATGGCTATTGCCAGATTTACAATTGCAGTTGACAGAAGAGGTCGCAGAGATAATGGAAATGACCAGCAGACAGCTGATTTTATCGGATGCGTTGCATTTGGTCGCCAGGGTGAGTTTGTCGAGAAATACCTTCGTAAGGGCACAAAGGTAGCACTTACAGGTCGTATTCAGACCGGTTCCTACACTAACAAGGATAACCAGAAGGTATATACAACAGACGTTGTTGCAGAGGATATTGAATTTGCAGAAAGTAAGGGAGCCGGTTCCGACAATTCAGGATTCAGTCCTGTCGGCGGAAATGCGATGTCTTCCATGTCCGGTATGGATGATGGCTTTATTGCCGTAGATGACGGCATCGACGAGGCGCTTCCGTTTAAATGAGATTAGGAGGTAAGTACAATGGCTTACAATAAACCCCAGGGTGACGGCGAGAGAGCTGATTCTCCCATGAGAAGAAGAAGCCCGATGCGCAGACGTAAAAAGGTTTGTGTATTCTGTGGCAAAGATAAATGTATTGATTATAAGGACGTTGCTACATTGAAGAAGTATGTTTCCGAACGCGGTAAGATTCTTCCCAGAAGAATTACAGGAAACTGTGCGAAACATCAGAGAGAGCTTACAGTAGCAATTAAGCGTGCTCGTCACGTAGCCCTTATGCCTTATTCACAGGAGTAAAGCGATGAATATAAGTGGATTTCTAATTGGAATAGTAGTTGGTGCAATTGCCGGATGGATTGCAAGCCTTATCATGAAAACCGGAGCAGGCCTTTTGATGGATATTATCCTCGGTGTTGTAGGTGGATTTATCGGATCAATCGTGTTTAGTGTTCTGGGACTTGGAGCAACCAGCATTCTTGGAAGAATCTTGGTGTCAGTTGTAGGCGCTTGTATTTTGATTGCCATAATTAATCTGATTAAAAAGAAGTAAGCTTAGTTAATTGAAGTTTTGGAAGGACCGTCTTGTAAAAGGCGGTCCTTTTGTTTGCTTGACATTTCCATACGCGTACGGTATAGTTTACTTTATCGGTTAAACGCTTTAACGCGTTCAAGCGAGAAATTATAAAAAGTCACGTGCTATATCGTGAAATTAAATAAGCAAAGTTTTTCAAACAGAAAGAGTGAACATTATGCCCATTACCGAATTATTGGAAAGAAATGCAAGACAATATCCGAATGATGTTTGTCTGGTTGAAATTAATCCTGAGTTGGAAGAGAATCGCCGTGTTACATGGAAAGAGTACGAGCTGATTGAATCAAACAAGCGTGAAGCGTTCAGACGTGAGATTACCTGGTCCGTATTTGATGAGAAGGCAAATCGTTTTGCCAACATGCTTTTGGGCCGCGGAATCAAGAAGGGCGACAAGGTCGGCATCCTGATGATGAATTGCTTAGAGTGGTTACCGATTTATTTCGGCGTTTTGAAGACAGGCGCGTTGGCGGTTCCGTTTAATTTCCGTTATTCTTCTGATGAAATATTGTATTGTGCAAACCTGGCAGAGATTGATGCTCTTGTATTCGGTCCTGCATTTATCGGTCGTATCGAAGAGATTTGCGAAGATCTTTCCCGTGGACGTTTACTGATCTATGTTGGTGAGAATTGTCCCTCCTTTGCGGATGACTATCAGAGCCTGTCGGCAAACTGCTCCAGCGTGAAGCCGGTAGTGGAATTGACGGATGATGACTTTGCGGCAATCTATTTCTCATCCGGTACAACGGGATTTCCGAAGGCTATTCTGCATAAGCATCGTGCTTTGATGCATTCTGCAGCTTGCGAGCAGGCACATCACGGACAGCAGAAAGATGATGTATTCCTGTGCATTCCCCCTCTGTATCATACAGGTGCCAAGATGCACTGGTTCGGAAGCCTGTACTCCGCCAGCAAAGCGGTTCTCTTGAAGGGAACGAAGCCGGAATTCGTATTGGATGCGGTTTCCAAGGAGAAATGTACAATCGTATGGCTCCTCGTACCCTGGGCACAGGATATTCTGGAAGCAATTGAGTCCGGTCGAATCAATCTGAAGGATTACGAAATTGATCAGTGGAGATTGATGCACATCGGAGCACAGCCTGTACCGAAGAGTCTGATTAAGAAGTGGAAGGAATATTTCCCGAAACATCAGTATGATACAAACTATGGTCTGTCCGAGTCCATCGGACCGGGCTGCGTTCACCTTGGTGTAGAGAATATTCATAAGGTTGGCTGCATCGGTAAGGCAGGATACGGCTGGGAGACAGCGATTCTGGACGAAAGTCACAAGCCCGTAGCAAAGGGTGAGGTCGGCGAGCTGGCTGTAAAGGGCCCCGGTGTTATGGTAGAGTATTACAACGATCCGAAGGCTACGAAGGAAGTTTTGTCGGATGACGGTTGGCTGTATACGGGAGATATGGCAATGGAAGACGAAGATGGATTTATTCTTCTCGTTGACCGTAAGAAGGACGTTATTATCTCCGGTGGTGAGAATATTTATCCTGTTCAGATTGAGGATTTCATTCGTACGAACAACGCGGTACATGATGTTGCGGTTATCGGTATTGCCGACAAGCGTCTCGGTGAAATCAGTTGTGCCATTATTGAATTGAAGGAAGGCTGCAGTCTGACGGAAGAAGAGATTACCGAGTTCTGTCATGCTCTTCCGAGATACAAGAGACCTCACAAATATATCTTTGCTGATATTCCGAGAAACCCTACGGGCAAAATCGAGAAGCCGAAGCTTCGTGAGCGCTATGGTGCGAAAGGTCTTGTGCAGAGCCAGAATGAAGGCTGATATACAGGATAGTTGAATATGTTGTGAAAACAGTAAGGGAAATTGGGGAAAGAATCTCCGATTTCCCTTTTTTTGATACTCCTGTTGCGGAAAAAGAAGGGAATATGATATAATTTTTGGGCATTTGCAAATGGGAAAAGAGGAGTATATATAGTGGATTACAGAATGGATCGTCAGGAAGCAGCAAGAAGAAATATGCGCAGAAGAAAGCGTCGCAGAAAGAAAATGATTCAGCGACTGATTCTCGCAGCGGTTGCTATTGTCCTCATAATTATTATTGGTGTATTGGCAATAACAACAGGTTTGTTTGACAACGTTGGTGAGTCTTCCGAGAAGGCGGATCTGAGCGAGTACTTCGGATGTACTTCCATGGATTACGCAACTGTGATCAGTTCCAGCGGTAATGTTACCGAAGACCGTATCCGCGTACGTGACGGCCGCTGCTATCTTCCTTGGGAAACGGTAAAGTCACAGTATAATGATCGTTTCTATTTTGATGAAGGTAATAATGCGATTCTGTATACGGCAGCCGACGGAACAATTACGGCACCGCTTGATGCAACCGCATATTCATTAAACGGTGCATCTACACAGACGGATTATGTGATTGCATTTAAGGAGGGCGACACGCTGTATATGGCGCTTGATTATTTGCGCCTGTATGCAAACTTTTCATATAGCCTTTACGGTGGGGATACAACCCCGTATCGTATGACTTTGCAGAATACATGGGGTGAAAATGTTTATGCCAAAGTCACAAAGGATACCAAACTTCGCACCGAGCCGGAGAAGAAGGCACCTTATCGTGCGGAAGTAACGGAAGGTCAGGAACTACGTATTCTGTCTTCGGAAGGTGAAGACTGGATGCTTGTTATGACAGAGGATTTGATTGCCGGATATATTCAGAACAAGCGAATCGGTGAGAAGTATACGGTCCCCGAAACACCGGTAACGGATGTTCAGGAGTTGACGCTTCCCATGGTTGCGGATTATCAGAATCCCGTTGTGCTGGCATGGCATAACGTGACAAATACGGATGTAACCGGATTGTTGAAGAATTTGATTCCGCAGGCACAGGGAATGAATACCGTTTCTCCGACTTGTTTCTACCTGAAAGATAATGATGGAAATATTGAATCCATTTTGACGCAGGAATATGTAAATGCTGCACACGAAGCGGGTCTGAAGATATGGGGACTTGTGGAGAACATGACTTATGCGGATGTTTCGTCTTATGAGGTTCTGTCTGATTCCAACAAGAGAGCCTATGTTATTTCGCAGCTGATTTCTCTTGCAACGCAGTATTCGTTAGACGGAATCAATGTTGACTTTGAGTCTCTTCCGGAAGAATCCGGGGAGCCGTTCATTCAGTTTATTCGTGAACTGTGTCTGGAAGCACATAAACAGAATCTGGTTATTTCTGTGGATAATTATGTTCCGCAGGGTTATACGGCGCATTATCATCGTAAAGAGCAGGGCGTATTTGCGGATTATGTTATTATCATGGGCTATGATGAACATTATTCCGGTTCTAAAGAGAGTGGATCGGTTGCTTCGCTTCCGTTTGTTCTGGACGGAATAGAACAGACGCTGAACGAAGTGCCTGCGCAGAAGACCATTAATGCACTTCCGTTCTATACGAGAGTATGGATTGAAACGCCGCAGTCGGATGAATATATTTCCGCACACCGGGAGGACCCTGACTTTGTACCCTATTCATTGGAAGTCAAGACGCTGCCGATGAACGATGCGATTAATACGGTTGCCAATTCCGGTGCCGAGAAGAAGTGGGACGATGTCAGTGGGCAGAATTACGCACAATGGGAATCTGACGGCAAGACCTATAAGTGCTGGCTGGAGGATGGTGATTCCATCGCTGCCAAGCTGAATGTCATGAAGGCACACAACCTCGGCGGTGTGGCTGTATGGCAATTGGCATTCTCGCAGGATTATGCGTGGGAAGCCATTCGAAACGCGTATTAATGTGAGTTTGTAAATACTATATTATTGAAGTATTTATATTGAAGATTATAAATTAAAAACATTATTAAATTTTTAGTGAACCATTTTGTTCAAAATGATGGTCTTTAGTGATATAATGGATTATGTGAGGAACGCCCGTTTTATCTGAGCCTTGCGAAAACACTGAACTTGTCGTGTTTTCGGGGCTTTTTTTATGAGGAGGATTCTATAATGGAAGAAAGAAGACACATATCCCGTGTGAATTATCCTACAAAGAGTGTTATCGTTGTGTGTGATACCGGGGAAAAGTTTTATGTTGAGACGGAAAATGTCAGCCCGTTAGGAATGGGGATTCATATGGATGCCAATGCGCCTGAAATTCAGGGTAAGGACATCATCATTGTTGCACAGACGCTGATTATGTATGCGGATGTGACACGTCAGGAGAAGCGCGAAGATGGTTCATATACATTAGGTATTGCTGCGAAGCAGTTTACGCCCGATGTTCTGCAGTATTTGTTTGATCATATTGCAGTTGATCCCGAATAATCTTTGGTTACACCGACCGGTCATGCAGAGGGACATGATATAAAGTCGTGTATATATAGTAGTTGTTGTAAGAAATTATCTTATGAGGCAAAAGAAGGAGCAAAGTAATGAGAAAGAATTTTGGAAACGAAAAAGTATTAAAAGCAATTACCATCGGTCTGTCCGCAATGATGGCAGTATCATCGATGCCTATGACTGTACTCGCCGATGAAATCGGTGAAGGTGGGTCAGAGGAGAATAATTATAGCAGTAGTGAGGAAACTGCATCGGAAACTACTGATGAAGCAAGAGTTGCTGTTAAGGAAACAGAAGCATCGGTTGATATAGTTGTTAATGATGTTAAGGTAAATGCAGCTAATATCGAAGAAGAAGTTGCCAATACAGTTATTCCTGTATATGGCGCAGATGGAAAACTGGTGACACCGGGACTTGACGAGAACATTCAGAATGCAGAGACCGAACTTGAAGCAGTTGATGCTTCTCTTACTACAGCAGAGAAAGAGTTTAATGATTGGGTAAACGGAAAGGATCTGGACGGTAACGGATATCAAAAGGGATATACGGAATATAAGAAAGCAACGGACGATATAGCCGCAGCACAGGCTGAAAATGAAGAAATGAAAGCGGCTAATACAAATATCGAGACGGCGGTTGAAGGTGCAGCATCAGCAGCAGGGGCTGTAGCATCCGCAGCATCCGACGCTACGGATATTGCAAATCAGGCTGAAACAGATTATAAAGACCTTGTTGATCAAATCGAAAATGCCAAATCAAAAGGAGCAGCAAATCAGGCATATCAGGACCTGACAGACATGCTTGATCAGGCAGTAGAGGATATTCAGGGCAAGCAGGATGCATATGATATTGCAAAAGGGTTGTATGAAAAAGCGCTTGAAGACTATATACAGGCGCAAAATGATTATAGCGATGCAAGTGAAGAATATGATAAAAAGGAGCAGGACTATAATAGGCAGGTTGAGCGTCGTGAAATAGTTGATAAGAGAATAAAGGCTTATAACGATGCACTTAATGCCGCAAAGGCCGGTCTTGAAGAAGCGCAAAACGATCTTGCTGCGGCTAAGGCACAGGCAGTAGCACTTGAGCAGGCAGCTAACAAGGCAAAGGCTAATATTATTATCAATGCCGGTGATGCGGATATAGTTGCCAAATTGGATATTGTTAAGAGTGATGGCGAAAACGAGGGAGAAAATGGTAAGGGGATAGGTATTGATTATGGTCATCAGGACAATCTCTTTAAGAGTATTATTGAGAATTACACGCTTCCTAATAACGGAATAACTCCCGATGCGGGAAGTTTAAAGATTACCGTTAAAAAGGTTAACACAACGGCATTGGGTCCGGACGGTAACTATTTTGAAGTTACATATACTGTTAATGGTGAAGAGAAGACGGAATACTATAACTATGTCATGTCTGACAGTAGTAAAAAGGGACATGAGAGCATGGTTATTTTCAAAAAGAGAGATAACGAGGTTGCTGCATCAAACGCATATAAAAATGCCAACGTCGGTAAAGAGAAGATTACTCTTTATGAGCAGGGACTTACAGAGGATCAGTTAGATGCATACGAAGTTGATGGTAAGAGACTTGAAAAGAGTGATTTTGATAGCGAGAAAGGTAATGGAGAAATAGTTAAGGTTGGCAATATCTGGTACCAGAAGGGATTGCCTGTGCCGGATGTGACTGTTTCATACGATCCAGAGACCGGCTTCGTATCAAAAATGCCTTCAAAAGACGGAACGACTCTTACCGAAGTAAAAGTAGATACAAAAACCGTAAGTGCTGAATATGTGATTGATGAAGAATCCGGTGAGCTTAAGCAGAAGTTTACAGGTGATGTTACAACGCTTGTATATACTAAGAATTCATTAAGTGTTAATCCTGAAGATGGAGAAAAAGTATATGCAAATGAAGAAGCAGCAGAAGCTCAAATCACTGCTGATGGAGTATTTACTTCAGAAGATGCTGCACAAGCAGCATTAGGCCAGGATACGCAGGATCTTGATGTCATTGACTCTGAGATTACAAAAGGTGAGTATTCATACTATTACACAGAGTCTGTTGAAAAGACAAAGACAACTTACCAGGCTAGCGGTAGCTATGTTCCGATGTTTACGGATACTATTGAGGTGAGTAAGACTTTGACTTATGATACTAAGATAGGTGCTGACTTATCAATTTGGGCAGAAAAAATAGGTATCGAGAATGGTATTTTAGACCAGTATAAAGATGACTACATAATTTATTACAATGGAAATTACTATGATTTGAAGGACTTTGACTTCTTAGGTTTAGACAAATTAGAGTTGAGAGATGATCTTTTTGAGCTTGATGATAGTTACATTGGATCACGAAAAGTTAAAGATGGAGTAATCTTTGATGATTATGAGTATGATTATAGTGTTAATGGTACCGCAACTATATCGTATGTATCAAAGAGCTATGTGGGTTCAGTAGATCCTAAACAATATTTGTTACAGAATATGTATGCCTTCTTTGATGATGTATTTGGTGATGGCAGCACTAAGACAACAGAGCAGATTAAGGCAGCTGTTGAAGAGGAATTTGCCAAGGAAGGCAAGTACATTTATGACTGGAGCGCATGGAATTGGGCCTTTGGAACAGGAACTGTTAAGTATATTAATAGTGTAGCAGTTTCAGGTGAAGCCAAGGACAGTGAGGCAGATGCGGATGCATCTTTGGAAACTGCTTTAGATACGGCAATCAGCAATTCATCTCTTAAGACTTCTGCAGCAAGTAATAAAACTACTACACTTGCAACTGACTTTAAGGATTACAAGGGTGATACCGTAAGCACGAAGAAACAGAATGATACTTACACAGAAGGAATTGTCAAGTATCATGAAGATGTTGTTAAGACAGGCACTATTAAGACTTACGGTTATTCGGCACATTATTGGGAACAGGCCGGCTCAAGTACAGAGAAGAATGCGCTTTTGCAGACAAATGTATATGAGGGAGCCAAGAAGGTATACGGTATTGTTGATCAGAACAAGAATTATAATCCTGAATCTGAAGATAATCTTGTAGTTGCGGAGAATGAAGAATTCCAAGAGTTTGTTAGAAAGACGCGTGAAGGACAGAAGCAGATTGCTATTTACGAACGTCTTGCAAGCGAAGCAGCGGCTGCCAAGGATAAGGTAGATGAAGCGCAGGGTGTTGTTGATCTTCTCAGTGAAAAGATTAAAGGTGATGGGTATAGAACGGATGTTAAGCAGAAGGCTGATGGCACAGAGATGACACAAAGACTTCCCGAAAGTTCGGATCCGAGACAAGTGCCCGAATGGAATCTTACGAAGGTTAAGCTGACAGATAAGGAGGCTGATTATCTTACACAATTCTTCTCAGTCCTTGGCATTGAATTTGATGTAGAGAAGCTTACAATCGAAGATTTATCTGAGCTCCTTGTAGAGGCACAGGAAGAGCTTACGGATGCTAAGGAGAAGGTTGATGATCTGAAGAATAAGCTTTCTGAAGTTGAGGATATTCTGAAGGATACTCTCAGGCGACTTACTCCTCCCGACAGAGGCGGAGATGGAGATGAAGGCGGCTTAACAGGCGGAACCACTTACTTTGCCGGAACCACAACGACACCGGGTGCGCTTATGGCAGCACTTCCTACATCAGGCGTAGCAGGTGTAAGAGCACCGAGAGCAAATCGCGGTGTGACAGCTGCTGCCGGTGAAGAAGAAGTTACCGGAGAGAACAAGGCTATTGAAACGGTTAAGCCTGCAGTTAAGAGTGAAGAGAAGAAAGAGACTAAGAAGACAGTTACAACCAAGATTGAGGACGACACGATACCTCTTGGAGCAACTCCTATCGAAGAGACAAATAACATGAGCTGGTGGTGGCTTCTCCTTGTAGCAGTTCTCGGAGCAACGGGTTACGAGATGTACAAAAAGCATCAGCAGAAGAAGGCTGAAGCAGAAGCAGTTTCAGAAACCATCAAAAAAGAAGACTAAGGCTTAGTCATTATAATGTAGAACACGAAAGAGCCGCCACAGAAGTGTCGGCTCTTTTATATGTGCGACTTGCGGCGCACGTTTCAAAATTACATATACACACAATATGATGCACAGTGAAGTGGCAAAGGAGAGTATTTCTGTGCTATAATTCGTTGTACAATTCAGAGATTATGAGAGGTATGTATTATGCGAAAATGTGCTTATATATTAGTATTACTTGTGTTGACTCTATATATTGCGGGATGCGGTAAAAATGAAGAAATACAGCATATTACTGTGAGCGATGACAGTGCAAGCACAATTTTATTTGCGAAAGATGCAGATACAATGCCTATTGATATTGTTATAATTAACGAGTGTGGTGTTGATGTAGGCATGCTATCAATAATTGACCCTAATACGAAGGAACAAATAAACGTGTCATCCGTTGCAGATGGAATAGCTCTATCAATTAAGGCCAACTGGCCCAAAGATGAGAATACATTACATTGGGCATTATATAATAAGAAGGGTGAACTTTGTATTGAGGCAAGCTCGGATATTACCGGTATTACCGAAGCCGCCATAGTTACGATAAGTGGTGATGGTGATGTTGAAAAAGTAGACTTGAATGTGAGGTAGCGATTGTACCTGTATATATTCAAACAGGCAGAAACTACGGAGATTCATTTCAATTAATGAAATAGCAAAGTTAAGCCCCGTCGATGCATTCGGCGGGGCTTTTTGCGAATCATACATCGGGAATCTGCGTTTATATTTAGTGATTGGTTAGATTCGCAAAAGAAATTTGTAATATGCCCATACACATATGCCATGGAAACCGGCATGTGGATTAACAGTTCGTGTGATATTGAAATCCGGTGCAGGGGCTAAATGAATATGAGGCTCGTCCTCCTGCGTAAAAAAGTATTAGATATTTACACCCAACATGCAAATAGAACCTAATAAAGTGAATAATTTTTGTTTTTGTAAATTAGTGGAGTCATAAAATGAAATGGTTAAATATGCTCCTAAAATGTGATGAACTTCGGTGTTGGACACCAAAATTCACTGGTAAAATGCTTATATATGCCTTAAAATATTAATAGGAATATAAGAACCGCCGCCCTCCTTTCTGCATCGGATTGCGCAGAGCCTCATACCGTGATTCTATATGATTTTGATATGGTTTGCAACCACTACATATTGTTGTGATATGTGGGGTGGGCACAAAATGTGACAGATGGGTCGGATGTGATTGGTGTAAAAGGGAATGTATCGCCATACAATTAGATGGAAGGTTCATTGACAAGACGGAAATGTCGATATATTATATGGAATACTTCACGAGTTTATATTTGGTTGATGAGAGATTATAAAGAGTACGGTTTGTATTGCGAGGAGGTGATAGGATGAAGCTGGAAAAAGTGAATGATCATCAGATCAGATGCACACTTACCAAAGCCGATCTTGCGGATCGTCAGTTGAAGTTGTCGGAGCTGGCATACGGCACCGATAAGGCCAAAGCGCTGTTTCGCGATATGATGCAGCAGGCATCCTATGAATTGGGATTTGAAGCAGAGGATATTCCTCTCATGATAGAAGCAATTCCCCTTTCTTCGGAGTCCATTATCCTGATTATTACAAAGGTTGAGGATCCCGATGAACTGGATACGAGATTTGCGAACTTTGCACCGTCCATTCATGACAATGAAGATGGTGACCTTGATGATATGATTGAATCCACATTCAGGGATGACCCGGATCTTCTGAATATGTTCAAGAAGATTAAGAAAGAGATTACACAGAATCCGGAGCTTCTGAAAGCGCCGGCCGAGAAGCCTTCCAATGAGCCAAAGTCACAGGCCAAGGAAGAATATTCCAAGGCATTTTGCTTCGAAGATTTGGAGCAGGTGATTACTGCGGCGAAGGTTGTCGGCAAGTTTTTTGAAGGAACCAGCAGTCTGTACCGTAATGAACAGGCGAATAATCTTGTCCTGATTGTAAATATGGATGGACATACACCCGAAGAGTTTAACAGAGTGTGCAACGTACTGTTAGAGTATGGAACAATGGTTCATTGCTTTGATGCAACCGAGGCATATCTGGAAGAGCATGATGCATGTATTATTGCGGATTGCGCGATAGAAACGTTGAATGTATGACTTTCCGTCAGGGGGGCATATTGCTCGCATCATAGAAATGATATTTCATATGCATAAAGAAATCGCTTAGGCCGTTACCGGTCTAAGCGATTATTTGTATTGGTATGGCCTGTTTTTAGGACTTGGGTATCAATAATGATAGGAAAAATAAATAGTCCTAAAAACAAATAAACCACTTGCTATGCAAGTGGACACCAGCCAGCTTCAGCCTTAAGACACCAATACCTCCAATGTTATAAT
>JAZLJS010000088.1:0-1530 GCA_045617945.1 Lachnospiraceae bacterium | reverse complement strand
CCTGACGGACGATGGCGGGCTCAAGTTTTTCTGCTTCGGCGTTCACGCCCACGATTTCGAAAACCACGGCACCTGGGGCGAGCTCGCCGCTTTCTGCGAATCCTACGGAAATCGCCCTGATACGTACTGGTACGCGGGCGTTCATGAGATCTTCGATTACGAGGATGCCGTCAAAAGCATCATAGTAAGCGAAACCGAAATCCGCAACCCAAGCAAAACCGATCTTTACATCATGCTCGACGGTGAGAAGCGCGTACTCAAAGCAGGAGAAAGCATCGCCCTGTCATAGAATCTTCTGCTTTGAGGGTAAAAAAACCGGGAGTATGAAAGAATCGCTCGTATCATAAGAGAACCGGAAAAGGAACTTCACGTCAAGGCAGAGTGTCATAATCAAGTAAACGAAACAATATTTCGGCTGACGCAGGAATCGACTTTACGCACACAGGGATGCAAGAATTTCTTGCATCCCTGTGCGTTTCCACTTATGGTTCCCTTAGAGGCGGACTTATAATTCACATGGGACAAGCGTAAATCCGCTTGTTTTCGCTTTTTCTTGAATTGCTTGCAACAAATGCTTGCGATATATAGAAATCACTGGTTGCATTTCTCTATGTCCGTCCGGGTATGCATATTCTGGATATATAAAGAAATTTTGCTGATCCATTTTCTTTATTATATACTCGTTGCATTCAAATTCTCCATTTCGGATATGAACCGAGCAAATAAACTCTACAATTGACTTATACAAATCCGGGTTCGATATTTCATACTGCAAGAATCCCTGCATAACATCCATAATGTTCCCTCCTATTTTACAGGAAAAGCACTAAGCATACCGCCGTCTGTTGTGATTACCACCTTAACAAACGTTTCCCCCTCCGGTTCCTATCACTTTTTCTGCATCGAAAATAATCGCATACTTCTGATATCCAAAAGCCGAAACCCCATCATCTGCTATATCAATTATGTTTCCATTTCTCATGACCTCCTTTAACAATTGTTCAGCTTGCATTTTATCGCTAGCTAAAAACTTTTGATAGTTACCGGACGTCAGCCCCATATTCAAATGCTTTGGCTTTACATAGGCATCATCTATTTTAAAGTAATCAAGTGCCTCTTTTCCTTTTTTGAATACATCCCCCGCTGAATCGATCATATCATCCGCATGCTTACCGACATCTCCCGCCGCATCGATAATATGCTGATTTCTTGTATTTTCATTTCATAATAATCCCGCATAAACAGTTTCCTTCCTTATCGTTTATTTAGTAAATCGTCAAGAAATGTATAGGTTTACTTGCTATCATTAGTATTTACTTAACGGAATGATTTGAGGTGTTCCGATATACGTTCATCAATGTCTGAATGTCATTATTGCTTAACTTCAAATTTTGGCTTTCATCGTATTAAATGCAAATTATCGTATGTCTATTATTGTTTCAATCGTAATAAAAGTGTTCCCGATCAGATGGGTCATAAACAGAGATACACTCAATATACGTATTTTCCACATCGTAATCATCCTCACTC
>JAZLJS010000087.1:0-59662 GCA_045617945.1 Lachnospiraceae bacterium | reverse complement strand
TTGATTTTTTCATAGTGGTATGTCCTTTCCATCATACCCATATCAGTTGAAAAGATTATAACATTGAGATATTCCCCTGGGATGTTCTCAAGGTAAGTTCCCAAATTGCTAAAAACGGGAAATTTAAATAAAAATTTACAGGCATAATCGAGGTTTTCGGACGGCCTGTGGGGGGGGTCAATATGATACACTTTTTCCTGGCCAATTCATTTGGTTGATTCAAATAATTCTTATGAGAAGGAGAAAGAAAATGAAGAGATTTAGGAAAAGTATTGCTGGTATTTTGGTAACAGCATTGGTGAGTGTTGCGTTTACTTCGATTGCGTTTGCAGAAGTTGCGCAGCCTGAACTTACAGCTACGGTAACGGAGCAGTTTGAAGTTGACGGCGAAGGTAAAGTGCAGTTTTCGGGATTTGGTGAATACACATATGAAAACTGCTATGAAGCTGGTGAAATAGTGGGAAAAGTTAAATATACTGCAGAAGATGGTACATATTTGACTACTATGGAGTTACCTATTGGTTATGTTGCAGATGGAGAACCGAATGGAGAAGGTGAATGGGGTTGGTCAAATGTTTGGGATTCAAATATAGGTTCAACTGCGCTCCCGCCTCATTTGAGTTATGTCGAGGTATTTATTAGATATCTTGTAGGCGGAATTGAAAAAGCGGCAACATCTGCCAGTGGCAAAGGAAAGCCCTGTTCGCTTGAAATATGGGGCGGCGGTTCTTGCGGTGAAGAAGCAACAACTGAAGAGATTGAAGAGTTTGTAGAGATTATTAAAGATATGGATACTTGTAAGTCGGAAGTTGCAGCTGATACGATAACAACTGTAGATGGCAAACCGTCCGACATTAAGGTTCATGCAACAGAAGTTACGAATGTTGCTAACCAGATTTTTCTTGCAGAAACTTTGCTTTCAGAGGTTGGTGAGGAAGTTGGCGAAGTTTTGTTGACAGCAGATGTATTCCCCGGTGTTGCTACTCTTAGAATGAACAAAGGTGAAGAGGGCACTCTTGTTTGGAATGATCTGAAGGTTTCCAAACCCGGTGTCATTTATGCGATTGTATATAATCCGGTTGACGGAGCATACATGATCAAAGGATATGTTGATGAAAACGGAACAGCAACATTTGAAGGATTCATTTTCCGTGATGCTTCAACTGTTTCCTTTGTACTTCCCAAATAAGTTTTGAGAGAATATGTTTATAATAAAGTAGGACTCATATGAGTCCTACTTTTTTTGCGCCCTCGCCCCCAAGGGTTCAAAGGTTCATTTTGCAAACAATATTCCGATATACATGAAGGTATGGTATGATAGAGGCGAAATAATACTGTATAGCAAATACCATCAGTATTTGCGAAGTACAGAAAACGGAACAACGTATATTATTTGTGAAGTATAGGAACTAATAATAGATTAAGAAATAGTGAGGACAAATGAATGGAGAAGTATAAGTTTGATAGTAGTAAGAAATTTGATGTTCATGATTTTGATTGTGCGGATAAAGGAAAGTTTAAGGACCGCAGTGAGGTGGCAGAAGAGTTTGCCAAGAATCTTGAGAAAATTTATGAATATCAGCAGAAATTATATGCGGAGCAAAAGGAAGGCATTATTTTTGTTTTTCAGGCGATGGATGCGGCAGGAAAGGACGGCGCGATTCGTGCGGTTCTGAGTACACTTAGCCCGCAGGGTGTTTCAGAACATAGCTTTAAGGTGCCGAGTTCTGAGGAAAACCGCCATGATTATTTGTGGCGTTTCTGGGATGCGCTTCCCGAAAAGGGTTCCATCAGTATCTTTAACCGCAGTTATTATGAGGATGTTCTTGTTCAGAAGGTACACAAGATTTATGAGAAAAACAGTTATGCCGATCGTATTGACCGAGACAGGATAATCGATAAGCGTTATGATCAGATTTGTAATTTTGAAAAATACCTTTGGGAGAACAGCATTCGAGTAGTAAAGATATTCCTGAATGTTAGTAAAGACGAGCAGGCGCGTAGATTTATTTCTCGTATTGATACGCCCAAGAAAAATTGGAAATTCTCCGGTGGTGATGTTGATGAGCGCGCATTTTGGGATGAATATATGGATGCGTACGAAACATGTATTAATCGTACCGCAACTAAGAATACACCGTGGTATGTAGTTCCGGCTGATCATAAATGGTATGCAAGATTGATCATTTCTCGCATTGTTTTACAGGAACTTAAAAATATGGATCCGAAATGGCCGGTTCTTCCGGATGAGGAAAAGTCACAATTGCAAAACTATCGTGACCTTCTTGCAAAAGAGGTAGATGTGCCGGAAGAGAAAGAGGTAAATGCGCAGAAAGAGAAAGAAGTAGATACCCAGAAAGAGGCAGATGCGCAGAAGGAGAAAGAAGTAGCTACACAGAAAGAGGCAGATGCGCAGAAGGAGAAAGAAGTAGCTGCCCAGAAAGAGGCAGATGCGCAGAAAGAGAAAGGGGCAGATGTGCAGAAGGAGAAAGAAGTAGCTACGCTGGCGAAGAAAAAAAGTAAATCCAAGAAAGGCAAAAAGAAAGAATCCGACAAGAACAATGATACGTCTGCAGATGAGCAATAAGTTGGATGTATAAGTATCTGAAAAACATCGGATAAATATCAGATAAACATCAGATAAACATCGGATAAACATTTATTTGCACCATACATACACAAAAGGAGTAGCCCAATCGGACTACTCCTTTTAAAAAAACATTTTTGTTTATGTATCATAGGAAATAGATTCCTAACTAATACAAACTGTTTCAGATTCAGAATAAATTAGAATCTGAACTTAGCAACCATTTCGTTCAAATCCTGAGCGATGTTGTTCATGTCTTCGCCGTTGTCGGAAATTGTACGAATACCTGCTGCAATCGTTTCGATGGAAGCGGATACTTCTTCGGAAGAAGCTGCATTCTCTTCAGAGATTGCGGACAAATCAGATACGTTTTCGATAATGATCTGTTTGCTGGATTCGATACCTTCAATCTGTGAAGTGATGGAAGAAACAGCAGCAACAGAACTGTTAATCTCTGTATTGAGGATTGCAAATCTGTCTTTGGTATTAGCGAGAATATCCTGCTCAGCTGTGATTGCATTTTCAACAATGCTGGAAGCTGTAACACTCTGTGAAGACTGTGTAATGATGTTTCCAACGATTTCTTTGATGTCGTTTGCGGAAGCATTACTCTGTTCAGCCAGAGAACCGATTTCGGTAGCAACAACTGCAAATCCACGACCTGCCTCACCGGCACGAGCTGCTTCGATACTTGCATTCAGAGCTAACAGATTTGTCTTGGATGCAATATCAGTAATCATATCAACTGCTTCGCTAATCTTCTTAACAGCTTCGTTTGTTCCTTCAACCTTTTCTTTGATGCCCTTAACAGCAATAACTGTTTCGTTGCTGCTCTTTTCCATGTCTGCAATGTATCTGGAAGCATCGCTGTTGGCCTGTTCCATCTTGTTAGCGGATGTGGACAATGTATCAACACTTGTTGCGATGGATTCAATCATGCTGCCCAAATCAACAACCTGCATATTGATGTTCTGAACATTCTCTGCCATGGATGAAGCACCGTCTGCTAATTCGCTGACAGCATTGGAAATTTGAGAAGCACCGTTGTTACATTCATCGGAAAGATTAGCAACCTCTTTAACCTTGGAATACAAGCTCTGTGAACTTCCGCTGATATTGGAAAGCATTGCTGCAACGTTCTGCTGAAGAGTTCTGGAAGATTCAATCAGGCTGGATGTTTCGGAAATAGCTGATTGAGATGTATTGCTCTTGCTCATGTCACCGTTGGACATATCATGGAGTGAATCGGTAAGAGCAGCAAACGGCTCAACGACTTTCTTAGCAAGAATAAGAACCAGAACAACAAAGATTGCCATAATAGCAAGTGAGCAAATCAATGATGTTAAAAGAACCTGTTTCTTGGCTGCGGAAACTTCCGTACAAGGCTTACCGGCAAATGCCATACCAACGATGGAGCCTGATGCATCACACAGAGGTGAATAGTATACGAAATAATCAACACCACCAATTACAACGTCATCAGAGTAATATTCTTTACCCTTTTGTGCGTCAGCCCAAATGTCGGCGTTACAAGTTGTTCCTTCGTTACGGGAGCCGTCAGCGTTACGAAGAGAAGTAACGAAACGTGTATCACCCTGGAAAACTGTAAGATTGACACCTTTATCAACCAAATGATCTACGTATTCCGTATCATATTTGATAAAGGAACCGGCGGAAGAGGAAAGCTCTTTCTCATAGAAAGACTTGAGGTCATAGGATGCAACCTGCAAAGTCTGCTTCGTCTGCTCTTCCAAGTTATTGGAACTGATAACGATGGAAATGATTGTAAGTGCAATAACTGAAACGATGAGAGGAACAATACTGAATAAAAGTAACATATTCCTCATGTTAAATGTAAAACCCTTTTTTGTACCGCTCATGGCGCACCTCCTTAGAGATATTTATACTGTTTGTATTTTATCGCATACTTGCGCAATATACAAGTGAGAATAGACAAAAAGGGATATGGCTTATGCGCTGATAAATAGACAAAAAGGGATATGGCTTATGCGCTGATGAATAGACAAAATGGACCATGTCATATGAATGAAGGATGGGACATAATTCAAACACAAAAAGGGACTCTCCGCAGTGCCTGTACCGATAAGAATTGCGTTTTCGGAAATTTTATCGGTATAAATTTTGCGGTTTTAGGCTGGTCGTACCGATAAGAATTGCGTTTTTGGTAAATTTATCGGTACAAATTTTGCGGTTTTTGGCTGGTCGTACCGATAAGAATTTCACTTTTGGAAATCTTATCTGTACGTGACTCGTATTTTTGGAGAAAAACGTACTGATAAGAAATTCACTTTTGGAAATTTTATCGGTACGTGACTCGATTTTCGAGGAAAAACGTACTGATAAGAAATACACTTTTGCAAATCTTATCGGTACGGGGCTCATTTTCCGAGCCTAAAGGTACCGATAAGAAATGCGCATTTTGAAAACTTATCGGTATCAAGTCCAAACTACTTCTTATAGACAACTTCTTATAGACAACTACTTATAGATAACTACTTATAGACTACTGCCTAAAAGCCATTACCTATAAATTACTAACAAATAAATTGCTAATTAATAAATTACGTACAATTACTTTTCCGATGCTCTTATGGACAATGGTTCTCCAATAGTTGTAATTTGGGGGAAAATCACATAGAATAAAATGATACCATATTTATATTAGGTAGAAACATAATATGTCGGAAGGAAAGGAAATATAATTCGTCCAAGTAAATGCAGATCGATTAAATGCAGAACGATTAAATGCAGACCGTTTAAATGCAAATCGCTTATAATTATAATGTATTTAGTTTGCCCCCCAAAAAACAAATTATTGAAAAAGTGATTTATATAAAGGCAATGGATTATCAAAGAGGGACGGATTATTGGGAATTGTATGAAGAAGAATGATAACGGACAGGAGAATGAATTTCTTGGGAAAGATATACAGAAGCTTCGCAAAGAGATAGATAAAGTGGATACCAAACTGTTGGAGTTGTATGTAAAGCGCATGCAGATTGCGGAGGCAATCGGGGCGTATAAGCAGGAGAATAATCTCCCGTTTTACGATGAACAGCGTGAGTCGGAGAAGCTTGCATCGGTGTTTGATGCGATTGATGAACCAAAATATGCGGACGGAGCGGCGCAACTGTTTTTGACATTGATGGAAGCATCACGCGAATTGCAGGAGAAGAATGCGGGGGCCGACGACTACGATACTTTCTGGGAAGTATTCGATGATGATGACGACTCGGACAATATTGACGAAGACGGTTATGATGAGCTTGATGACGAGGAATTTGAGGAAGAACTTGCAGATGCGTTCGACGATGACGAAATATGACGAGCCTGACGTCGAAGAATCTGATGATGAACTTGAAAATGAATAAGTCGAGACGATGACGAAATATAAGCAATTGAGTAGGTGACAAAATGCGTACAAACGAATTATTACTTTATAAGAATTTTAAACATGGGGATATTTTGGAAAAGGTGGAGAACCTTTCTGATTTGACGGGCGCGTACGAGATTATTCATGAACTCGTGGAACTTGCAGCCAGTCACGGATACAGAGGAAATTTGTGGCATACATATTTGACTTATTTGTTGGCCAATAATGAGAATGCTTATTCGCAGGCATGTGAGATTCGTGGAAAAGTCGCCGGCAGTATTTATATGATTGCGCTTCATGATTTTGCCATTTTTAAAGAGTTGTTTGAATTACCGCTTGATAAGATGTTGAAGGATTGCGGTGCCGAATGTGTGGATATGATTATGTATTATCAACGCGTTGATGATACGTTCAAGATGTTTAACAAGCGTATCAGCGACCGCATTTGTGACTTGTCTGTTCAGTTGGCACAGGCAAAGGATGTTGAAGAATTCGGAGATATCGTAACTTCGTTTTATCATGATTTTGGCGTAGGCAAGTTTGGATTGCATAAGGCATTTCGCATAGAACACGTGGACAGCGATGTGGAGAATCCGGTTCATATCAAGCCTATTACCAATATTTCGCATGTTTACCTTGAGGATTTGGTCGGATACGAGATTCAGAAGAAGAAATTGTGCGATAACACTGAGGCATTTCTTGAGGGCAGACCGGCGAATAACTGCCTGTTGTTTGGTGACGCAGGCACCGGCAAATCCAGTTGTATTAAGGGAATATTGAATCGATATTATGATCGCGGGCTGCGTATTATTGAGGTTTACAAGCATCAGTTTCAGGATCTTAACGAGGTCATTGCACAGATTAAGAATCGAAATTATAAGTTCATTATTTATATGGACGATCTGTCCTTTGAAGATTTCGAAGTGGAATATAAATACTTGAAAGCGGTTATTGAAGGCGGTTTGGAGAAGAAGCCGGAGAACATACTGATATATGCGACTTCCAATCGTCGACATATTGTTCGCGAGAAGTATTCGGACAAAGAGGAACGTCGTGATGACATGCATTCGAATGATACGGTGCAGGAGAAGCTGTCGCTTGTGTCGAGATTTGGCGTGACGATATTCTTTGGCTCACCCGACAAGAAGCAGTTTAACGAAATCGTATCTGTTCTGGCCGAACGATATGGTGTGACAATGCCGGAGGACGAACTCCTGTTGGAAGCCAATAAATGGGAGTTGGCGCACGGAGGTTTGTCAGGCAGAACCGCAACTCAATTTATCGATTATCTGCGTGGATTTTCTCGATAGAAGTTATCGCAACAGCAGTTTGCATTTAGAAGATATGGCAACAACAGCAAATTAGGATACAGGAGCGCCCGGTAGGGTGCGCTCATGATTTCACAATTGAAATGGAGATTGGCATGCATATTTTTGCGGCGATTGATGTCGGTTCGTATGAACTGGGGATGAAGATTTTCGAGATTTCCCACAAAAAGGGACTGCATCAACTGGATTATTTGAGACATAGAATTGAATTGGGAACGGATACTTACAATACCGGAAAGATTGCGCCCGAGCATATGGAGGAGCTGATCCGCGTGTTGTCCGATTATGCAAAAGTCATGAAAAGCTATGGCGTGCAGGCTTATACGGCCTGTGCTACGAGCGCAATTCGTGAAACGCAGAATACGGTGCTTGTTTTAGAGCAGATTAAGATGCGGACGGGGCTTGAGGTTACGGTAAAGAGCAATTCCGAACAGCGATTCCTGCATTATAAAGCTGTAGCGTCGCGTGGGGATGACTTTATGGAGTTTATCAAGAGCGGGTGCCTTTTGGTGGACATCGGCGGTGGCAGCATTCAGTTGTCGCTTTTTGATGATGAAGCATTGGTGACGACGCAGAATATTCGCCTTGGCATTTTGCGAATGAAGGATATTTTGAATGACTTTGCCAGCAAGCCCGGTGACCGCGAACTGATTCTGGATGAGTTGATTGATAATCAGTTGAATGCATTTAAGCGAACATATCTGAACAACCGCGAGATTAAGCGAGTGATTGTTGTGGATGATTATATTTCCGCGATTATGGAGCGGGCGCTTCCGACGCGTATGACCACGGCGGAGAAGTTTCTATCGATGACGGAGCGGATGTCGGATTATTCCGGACAGGAAGTTGTACGCAGTTACGGACTGTTTGAGGAATCCGCGGAACTGCTGCTTCCGTCGGTGGCAATCGTGCGAAGGGTGATTCACATGAGCGGAGCGCAGAAGATTTGGGCACCCGGTGTCAGTCTGGCCGACGGTATCGCGTATGATTATGCACAGCGCAAGAACCTCCTGCGGGAAAGTCACGATTTCGAGAATGATATCATCGCCTGTGCTCAGGATATGTCCAAACGTTACAATTGTAATAAGGAAAGAAATGCTCTTGTTGAGAAGACGGCACTTCAACTTTTTGATATTACGAAGAAACTGCATTGCCTCAGCAAGCGTGAACGTTTCCTGTTGCGGATAGCGTCGATTCTATCGGATTGCGGCAAGTATGTGAGCCTCGAGCAGAGTGCAGAGTGCGGATATAATATCATTATGGCTACGGAGATGATTGGTCTGTCTCACAGCGAGCGCGAGATTGTCGCGAACATTGTGAAATATAATAAAACGTCATTTGAGTATTATAGAGAATTGTCGCTGCATTCATCCATAACGCAGGACGAATATCTGGTGATTGCCAAATTGTCGGCGCTGTTTCGTATCGCGGACGGCGTGTGCCGCAGCTATCGTGTGAAGGCAAAGGATATTCGATTTGTGCTTAAGAATGATGAACTGTATGTGACGGTAGATTCGGCCGAAAGTTTCGTGCTGGAGCAGGAATTCTTTAAGAGAAAGGCCGAGTTGTTCCGTGAAATATTTGCGGTAAGCGCCGTACTAAAAGTCAAGAAGCCGAGCGTGACTGTGTAGAGCGCAAACAAGTAATGAAGTTGCAAACAAGTAATGAAATTGCAAACAACATTGAAATTGCAAACAACATTGAAAATGGATTTATGTATCGAACTTGCATAAAAAGGGAGAAGAGCATGGGTAAGAAGAAGGCCGGCAAAGCCTCAGTCGTGGATTACACAAATACCGAATATTATATTAACCGTGAACTCAGCTGGCTTGCATTTGACGAGCGTGTGCTGGGGGAGGCGAAAGATAAAAGCAATCCTTTATTGGAACGTGTCAAATTTCTTAGTATTACCGCATCGAATCTGGATGAATTCTTTATGGTGCGTGTGGCGTCGCTTTTAGATATGCTGCATGCCGGATATGATAAGGAAGATATTGCGGGATTGACACCGTATAATCAGTTGGCGCTGATTAATAAAGCAACACATGAATTGGTGGATGACCAGTACAGTGTGTGGGGCAGGTCTCTTGATCCGCTTCTTCGCAGTGAGGGCATTAATATATTAAAGCGCGGAAATGAATTGACGAAGGAACAGGCAGACTTCGCGGAATCCTACTTTACGCATGAGGTATTTCCGGTTCTGACACCGATGGCATTTGATTCGTCACGTCCGTTCCCGCTTGTTCGAAACAAAGCATTAAATATCGGAGCTCTGATTACCAAAGATGAATCGGAGGAGGCTGACTTTGCACTTGTGCAGGTTCCTTCCGTATTACCAAGGCTCTTGCGCATGCCGTCCGAAGAGGGCGATGTGCTGATGCTTCTGGAAGATCTGATTATTCGAAATATTGAGAAACTGTTCCTGGGCTACAAGGTGCTGTGTGCCTGCCCGTTTCGGGTTATGAGAAATGCTGATTTGTCGATTGATGAGGATGAGGCAGCAGACCTTTTGACCGAGATTGAAAAGCAGTTGAAGCGCCGTCAGTGGGGCGAAGTTATTCGTGTGGAAATCGATGAAACGATGGATTCGCACCTTTTGAAAATATTGCGTAAGGAACTGAATGTAGGCGACGAAGCAATCTATCGGATATCCGGTCCGATGGACCTGACATTTTTGATGAAATTGTATGGGATTGAAGGGTATGACCATTTGCGGACACCTAAGTATATTCCGCAACCGTCGCCGTCACTTGTGGGCGAGAACAGCATTTTTGAAAGAATCAGAAAAGGAGATGTGCTGCTGCATCATCCGTATGAGACTTTCCAGCCGGTAGTTGATTTCGTGAAGTCGGCAGCGTCGGATCCGAATGTTTTGGCCATCAAGCAGACGTTATATCGTGTCAGCGGTAATTCGCCGATAGTTGCGGCACTTTCCCAGGCGGCTGAAAACGGCAAGCAGGTTACGGTTCTTGTCGAACTGAAGGCGCGTTTTGACGAGGAAAATAATATTGTGTGGGCCCGCAAGTTGGAGCAGGCGGGATGTCACGTTATCTACGGCCTCGTTGGTCTCAAGACACATTGCAAAATCACTCTTGTTGTACGTCGTGAAGAGGACGGCATCATTCGCTATGTGCATTTGGGAACCGGCAATTATAATGATGCGACTGCGAAATTGTATACAGATATCGGCCTGCTGACCTGCAACGAGAGAATCGGTGAGGACGCAACGGCAGTGTTTAACATGCTGTCCGGTTATTGTGAACCTCTTTCATGGCATCATTTGGCGGTTGCTCCGTTGTGGCTGAAAGATAAATTCCTGCATTTGATTCAACGCGAGAGCGAGAATGCCGAAAAGGGCAAGAGTGCTCATATTATAGCAAAAGTCAATTCCCTCTGCGATCCCGACATTATTGCGGCGTTGTATGAAGCGGCGCGTGCAGGTGTTAAGATTGAATTGATTGTGCGCGGTATTTGTTGCTTAAAGTGTGATGCACCTGAAACAAACGGCAACATTTCGGTACGTTCCATTGTGGGTGACTTTTTGGAACATAGTCGTATATTTTATTTTGAAAATGCCGGAAATTACGAAATATATTGCGGTAGTGCCGACTGGATGCCGCGTAACCTTGAACGTCGTGTAGAGATTATGTTCCCGATTCTTACGAATGAGTTGAAGAAGCGCGTTTTGTCCATATTGAAAACGCTTTTGGCGGATACGATAAAGGCGCGCGTTATGGTAGAGGACGGGCAGTATGAACGAATCGATAAGCGCGGTAAGGAATTGATTTGTGCGCAACGCGTGTTTTATGATGAAGCAATTCGGGCGGCGACAAACGGTACGGATGTGCGGGAAACCCGTGTGTTTATTCCGGTGGAGAAGAGTGCCGTTTCCGGGTCGGAAGAGTAGAGGTTGGATATGGATAAATCAGTACCTAAAATGATTGTGCTTGCATCGGGTTCGCCGCGCAGGCGGATGATTCTTACCGATGCGGGATTTGACTTTGTAATTATTCCGTCTGTTTCGGAGGAAGTTCCTACACAGACAAGTCCCGGCGCGCGTGTCATGGAATTGGCAAGTGCCAAGGCTATGGAAGTGTATGAGCGGGTGCGCAGCAGACGGGCAGCAGGCGAGACAACAGATGGTAAGTTGACAGAAGGTGAGCCGGCAACATGTAAATCGGTTGATGTTTCTGAAACCCCTGCATTTACGGAAGCAATGCAGGAATTGGGCAATCGGCCGTATATCGTTGTCGGTGCCGATACGCTTGTGTTTTTGGATGAATTGCCGCTTGGCAAACCGAAAGATTATGATGACGCCGTACGTATGGTTTCCATGCTTCGCGGACGCAAGCATGTGGTCTGTACGGGTGTTTGTATAGTTGACGGTCAAACGGGAACGTGCGATACTTTTTTTGCAGAGACTTCCGTGGAGGTCCGCGAAATGTCGGACGCCGAAGTCAGGGCATATGTAGATACAGGTGAACCGATGGACAAGGCCGGGGCGTATGCGATTCAGGGCAAGTTTGCCAAGCATATAGCCGGAATCGAAGGCGAGTACAGCAATGTGGTCGGATTCCCGATATCTGAATTTTATGCACATGTGCGTGATATGATGCAGAGTTGAATGAATAGAGTACTTCTGTGAGTTGGGGGGGACACGGTGGAAGAAAATACTTCATATTTGGAAGAAATTAAGAATCTTTCGCTTCAGATAAAGAAACAAAAACGTGAAATTGAGCGGTTAAAAAGTGACCTTGCGAGAACATCTCAAATTACGGATCAGGCTAATCGACTGCGTGACTTTAACGAGATGGAAAAACGTCGTCAGACGTTCTATAACGAACTGATTCTTGCTAATTCACCCGATACATTTATTCTGTATGACGAGCATCTGAAGATTCTGTTTGCAACGCAGGATTTCTCCAAGTCCGGTATAGAATATGTTCCGGACATATATACATTAACTACCAGTCTGACGGATACTTCGCAACTTGAGCGTATTTGTACCCGCATATTCCGTACGAATATGCCGATTCACTTGACGCGTCGCATTTATAATTCGCTGGTTGAGCAGAATATTGTATATGATATCACCATAACGCCTATTAAGTATGATGATACCGGCAACCAGTACGGATTCGTTGTTCTTAAGGACGTTACGGAATTGTCGGATGCCAAGGAGAAGGCTGTGAGTGCCGATCGTGCCAAGTCCAATTTCCTTGCAAATATGTCGCATGAGATTCGTACTCCGATGAACGCAATCGTCGGAATGAGTAACTTTATCCTGCGTGACAGTCAGGATGAGATTGCAAAGTCACACGCGATAGAAATCAAGAATGCTTCGGATTCGCTTCTGAATATCATTAATGATATTTTGGATTATTCCAAGATTGAAGCGGGTCGTTTGGAAATCATTAATCTTGCGTACCATGTGCAGACACTTTTGAGTGATGTCGTTACAATGATTGAATTTCCGATGCAAACGAAAGATGTTGCATTGGTTCTGAATATCAGCGAGGATATCCCGAGTGTATTGTTTGGCGACGAAGGCAGAATCAAGCAGATTCTGATAAACCTTTTGAATAACGCTGTTAAGTTTACCGAGAAAGGCAGTATTACATTATCTGTCTGGTCAGAGACTCCGTCGGAAGATCCGAATGATATTTTGCTTTTTGTCTCTGTCAAGGATACGGGAATCGGAATACGCGAAGAAGATTTGGGCAAGCTTTTCTCCAGCTTTTCGCAGGTAGATACTACCAAGAACCGCAAGATTGAAGGAACGGGTTTGGGACTTGCCATTTCTCAGCGTCTTGCTGCTGCAATGGGCGGAACGCTTACGGTTAAGAGTGAGTATGGAGCCGGTTCGACTTTCTCATTCTATGTGCGCAACAAAGTGGAATGCAGTATTCCAATCGGACCGTTTGAAGTGAAACATGAACTTCATGAAGAAGATATATTTACCAATGCGTTTACCCTTCCGGATGCGCGCATCATGGTTGTAGACGATAATCTTGTAAATCTTCAGGTTGCCAAAGGTGTCATGGACGTGTATGAAAGCAATCTTGTCTGTGTAAAGAGCGGGCAGGAAGCGCTTGGCATTTTGCAGATGGCACCCTTCGATATAGTATTTATGGATCATATGATGCCTGAAATGGATGGTGTGGAGACATTCCATCGTATGCAGAAGATTGAAACCTGCAAGGATGTTCCTGTTATCGCGCTTACCGCAAACGTGATTTCGGGTGTTGACGAGTATTATAGAAAGGAAGGCTTTGCTGACTTTTTGGGCAAGCCGATTGATCCTGTGAAATTGGATGCAATTCTCGACAGGTATATTCTCGAGGAGAAGAAGCTTCGTAAATAGAGTACCTACAGATGTGTTTACAGCAGAGAAAAGGAGGGGGAAAATGTCTTTTCAAGTATGGACGCATGAAATTGATGATTTGGAGTACGCTGTTTCGGAACTCAAGAAGGCAAGTGAGAATTTTGAATTATTGAAGAATTCTTGCGGAATTGTAATGTGCAGTTACGAGACGGATGTGGAAGAGTTGGCTTCGCGACTTGTCGAGGTGTTTGACTTTCCGTTTATCGGGTGTACCGGATTGGGCCTTCTGACATCGCAGGGCTATGAGGATGAGTGCATTGTGATGACGGTGATGACAGCTGATGATTGCGAGTTCGCTGTCGGATTGACGGGTTCCATTCAGTCTGCTGAGGATTTGACAACGGTGACTGATACCTACAAAAAGCTTAGCGCGAGACTGCCCGAGAAAGAGAAAGTCATTTTCTCATACGTTCCGTGGTTCCCGCGCGTTTCGAATGATTCGTATGTACATACCCTGAATGCGGCGGCCGGCGGCGAGGTTCCGATTTTTGGCGGAGTTGCTTCCGACGGTTGGACGTTTGAACAGTGTCGTACGTTCTGTAACGGCGATGTTTCCGATAGCAGCGGAGCGATGCTTTTGGTGTCCGGCAATGTCCGTCCGATTATTGTAACCGAGAATTCTACAAATAATTCAACACACGTTTCACGTAAAGTCACCAAATCCGACGGAATGATTGTATACCGGATGGGTGATGATGCGGCGACGGATTTCTTTGAAAAGATTGGCCTGGATGTGTCGCAGCGTTCTGTTTTCAGTGAGTATTTGGGAACACCGTTTTTAACGACAATTCATACGTCGGACGGTGATGAAATTGATATTATTCGTTGTGTCGGCGAGGTTGGTCTGGAAGACGGTGCATGTCAGTTTATCGGTGACGTCGAAGAAGGCAGTGATGTAACAATGGCACTGACCGGCAAAGAAGAAGTCAAAGTTTCGGTTCGAAAGGTATTCGACAGAGTCTTCGAGAGAATGGAAGAGGAGAAGAAAAACGGATATAATTATGGCGCGATTTTCTGCTCTTCGTGTGTTGCCAGATATTATTTGATTGTCGGTGAGAAGCAGACGGAGGCACAGGCCTATGTCGGAAGATTGCCGGAAGGTGTACAATTGCAGGGATTCTATTCTTTTGGTGAGTTCTGCCCGGTTGAGGGTAAGAAATATAAGAAGATGTACAATGAATTGCATAACGAAACGTTTACAATTATTGCAATTTAATTATAAAAAGGGGTGAGTCAATATGCATGCATATGATGATGAGGTATTGGAAATCTTTTTGGAGAAGCAATTGCAGTTGTTTGATGAAGAAGTAGCCACCGATTTGGATGAGGCTTCGGACTTTTTGGAAGAATGTATGGCCGAAGTTTTGGATTCTTTTGATGATGTGGTAGAATACTTCGAGGAATCCGGTTTTGATACCGAAGGAATGACACCTGAAGAAATCGAAGACCAAAGTGAAGTATTTAAGCTTCCCGATGGAAGATATTTGATTGTGGAAGCTTAGTGCACTCCCGATTAAAAATATATGATTTGGAAGTTTAGTACACTTTCGATTGAAAATATATGATTTGGAAGTTTAGTACACTTTCGATTGAATATATTTGTATGGGAAAGCTATGCTCACTCCGAATTTCATAAGTGAATCGGAGAGAAATATAGAAATAAAATATCGGATTGTCGCGTATGTTTGTGATAATCCATAGAATGGAGTAAATAATGATTCAAGCTATCGGAGTAACTTATCGTGTTGGCAAGAAGGCCCTTTTTGAAGATGTAAACATTAAGTTTACAGAAGGAAACTGTTATGGTCTGATTGGTGCAAACGGTGCCGGCAAGTCCACCTTTTTAAAAATTCTTTCCGGAGAGTTGGAAACAACGAACGGCGAAATCGTCACGACGCCCGGACAGAGATTATCTGTTCTCGAACAGGATCATTTCAAATATGATGCATATCCCGTTCTTGATACGGTTATCATGGGAAATAAGCGTTTGTATGACATTATGAAAGAGAAGGATGCCATTTACGCGAAGGAAGATTTTACCGATGAGGACGGAATTCGTGCCAGTGAATTGGAAGGTGAATTCGCCGAGCTTGATGGATGGGAAGCGGAAAGCAATGCGGAGATGCTCTTAAACGGCTTGGGAATTGAGACAGAACTGCATCATATGATGGTCGGAGATTTGCCCGGCAGTCAGAAGGTCAAAGTTTTGTTGGCGAAGGCGTTGTTTGGTAATCCGGATATTCTTCTTCTCGATGAGCCTACCAACCATCTGGATTTGGATGCCATCGCTTGGTTGGAGGAATTTTTGATTGACTTTGAAAATACGGTTATTGTCGTATCACATGACCGTTATTTCCTTAATAAGGTTTGTACATTTACAGCTGATATCGATTACGGCAAGATTCAGTTATATGCCGGCAACTATGACTTTTGGTTTGAATCATCACAGCTGTTGGTTCGCCAGATGAAGGAAGCCAACAAGAAGAAGGAAGAGAAAATCAAGGAATTAAAGGAATTCATTTCCCGTTTCTCTGCGAATGCTTCCAAGTCCAAGCAGGCAACCAGCCGTAAGCGTGCTCTTGAAAAAATTGAGCTGGAAGAAATCAAACCTTCTTCCCGTAAATATCCGTATATTGACTTTCGCCCCGACCGTGAGATTGGAAATGAGGTATTGACGGTAGAGGGAATCAGCAAAACCATTGATGGTGTAAAGGTTCTTGATAATATTTCATTTATTCTCGGACATGATGATAAGGTTGCTTTTGTCGGCGGTAACGAATTGGCCAAAACAACGCTGTTCCAGATTCTTAACGGCGAGATGGAACCGGATTCCGGCACATATAAATGGGGTGTTACAACATCTCAGGCATATTTTCCGAAGGATTATACGGCAGAATTTGCGCATGATTACACTATTACAGAATGGTTGACGGGATATTCGCCCGTCAAGGATGTTACATATGTTCGTGGATTCCTGGGACGTATGCTGTTTCCCGGTGAAGACGGTGTGAAGAAAATCAATATTCTTTCGGGTGGTGAAAAGGTTCGCTGCCTTCTCTCAAAGATGATGATCAGTGGTGCCAATGTATTGACCCTTGATGAGCCCACGAACCACCTTGATATGGAGAGTATTACCGCACTTAACAACGGTTTGATTAAGTTCCCCGGCGTTATTCTGTTTGCATGTCGTGACCATCAGTTTGTGGAAACAACGGCCAACCGAATTATGGAGATTCTTCCGAACGGAACTATGATTGACAAAATTACTACCTACGATGAATATCTTGCAAGCGATGAAATGGCTCGTAAGCGTTTTGTATACACTGCAGATGTTGAAGAAGAGGAAGCGGAAGAGTTGGAGTAAAGAGACAAGTTCTTATAATATTGCCCATAACAGGAAAATCGCCGTTAGCATCCGGATAAGTGATGTTAACGGCGATTGTTCTTACGAGTAAATCATTTCAAAACGAGTCATTACTGTATTCTACAGATTGTGATGGTTGATGCGTTGCGGAGTTTGAAACCGTAAAATCCGGTACTGTTAAATACGGCTGTGCCGTTTGCATCAAGAATACCGTTTAATACATAGGCTCCGTCTATCTCGTTGTAAATAACTGCATATACAGGACCGGCCTGATACTTGGGAAGATTGTTCCATGTAAGTGTCTTTGTTGCGCCATCTTCAGCCATTGTCAAATCTCTTCTCGGATAAATATTCTGTGTAAGAAGAACATCTGCAGTTGGACCTACAAGGTATTGTGCCAGGAATTTTTGGTTTATATTTGTTCTCTCATCTGTAGCATGAACCTTCAAATCAAAGAGTGAAGACGCGCCGACACCATCAGCTACCATAACAGTTTCTGCAGGTGCTTCAGATTTAAATGTGTCACGATCTATTGCCATCATTGCAGGAGCCATAGTGATGGATTCAGCAACGGGTATTGGTGCGGGAGTAGTACCGTGACCGGAACAAAGATAGTATTTGTTGTTGTTTACGTAGTACCAGCCTTCTGTGTATGTTTCATTATCAAAATTATTAGCACTAACAGACGGGTTAGATGAATCTGTATTACTCTTATATACCTCGCTTTGATAATCACCTACAGGATTAAAATAATAAATTATAGAATTAACCTGATTGTCCCCGAATGTAGTACCAAAAGAATAAACATGGTTAACATTCGGATGTTCTGTACATGCTGCTTCATCCAAACTTGTTCCGTCAGGTGCTGCAGCAAATACCGTTACAGTCATTCCAATAACCATCGTCATGGTTAATATCATAACAAAAAATAAATTACTTACTTTTCTTTTCATAATGCCCTCCTACATAAAATGAATTCGCATATATTATGCCAATTTATTAATTCTCATACTACAGAGTATATCAGAAAAATCCACCCTTTTGTCAATATCATATATGTCTATTGATGATATTTATATTTTTTTCCCCAAAAACGATAGTGCTATTTATTTATTATTCCTTGCGGTTCGAAATAGTGTCAGGAAAGATTAGATAAGTAGCCAAGTCCGATAAAAGGATAATATGCATTTACGGTGACATTTCTTGCACCCAATATTAAGGTATGATACAATCTGCATATTCTTAAGTGCAAAACTGACCGGAAAGAAGAGAAAGAAACATGGAAAACGAGAAAAAGATACGTAATCATAAGGTACTTGATCATCCGATTCTGGGGTATTTATTGTTGGTGTTGTGGGGAACAATATTTACCGGATTGAATGTGATTATTGATTATCCGTTGGCACTGGTGATCCCGGGATACGGAACGCAAATTGAGATGATGGGGATCACGACGCTTACAGCAGCAGGAATCGGTACGGCGTTTGCCGCTTTATTGATGTTGTTTGTACATAAGAAATGGTTTGCTCCGAATTATAAGGGAATGCTTTCTAAGGACAATCTGGTAAAAGGTTTGATATTGTTGGCTCCGTTTGTTATCTGTCACGGAATCGGAAGTATCGTAAGCTGGTGCGCGGTTGGTGCTGGCGGAGTTGGTATTGCCGTGCTTCGTGCATTTGCTCCCGGATTTGGAGAGGAAGCGATTTTCAGAGGACTCGGTGTATCCAATTTCATGCGTACCATAAAGAATGAGAAACAGATTCCGATTATTTTATGGATGTCGGCAATTGTTTTCGGATTTGCGCATACTACAAATGCTTTGGCCGGTGCCGAGTTGGGAACCAGCTTGTTACAGTCTGCGTATGCGTTAGGTGTGGGAATCCTGTTTGGTGCAATCTTCTTGAGAACAGGAAGTCTGTGGCCTACGATTATTGCGCATTATCTGGTTGACTTTTTAGAATTCTGCAGAACCGATATCAGTCAGAGCGGCGGAGTGATGGGTGCATTGACTGTCGGAGATATTATTACATTGGTAGTTGGTTTTGCGGCGTTATTCTGGGGACTTTACCTGTGCCGTAAGTCGACATGGTCCGATATTATGACTGTATGGGCTGATAAATGGAATAAACATGAGAAGCTGAGTTAGCGTATGTTTGGTATTCGTAAGACAATCCTTCAATTGTGTATGATTGTTTGTACAATATGCATGACCTTTCCGAAAATTCTTGAAAATGGTATGGCAAAATATTATAATATATTGAGGGTTTTCCTACCGCATTTATGCGGGAACTATTAATCCATTGTAGGAGGGTAATGAATATGAAGTATTGTATTAAATGTGGTGCAGAAATTCCTGATGAAGCATTGGTATGTCCCGGATGTGGCGCTTCTCAGCAGACAGGTGCTCCGGTTTACGCAGTAGATCCTTGGGATCACACATCTGAATTTACGGCAGAAGATATTTCCGAGAATAAGATTTGGGCTCTTTCGTGCTATTTGATTGGTATTCTTGGCGTTATTGCAGCGGCTCTTTGTGCAAAGGATTCTGCATATGCGCAGTTCCATATCAAACAGGCTATGAAGATTACTATTTTTGAAATGCTTGTTACATTGGTAACAGCTTTGTTGTGCTGGACATGTATCGTTCCTATCGCAGGCGCAATCTTGATGGTTATCATTTTGGTTGTTACTATTATTGCCATTATTCAGGTATTCGGCGGTAAGGCAAAAGAGCCTTGGTTGATTCGTTCCATTTCATGGCTTAAGTAATAAACGATGGACAGGAAACTGTTCGGGTTAAAACAAGGGGACAGTTTCATGTCCCCTTGTTTTTTGTTATCCTGAATGAGGCGTTATGGATTTGTACGTTTCATTTTTGTTGTTTTCGTTTTTATGGTAAAATATATATATGAGTAAACCGACACAATTTGAGAATGTAAATATTGTAATTGATCCCGGACACGGCGGCCCGACGGAAACAACATGGGGATGTGTTGCGAACGGTGTTGTCGAGAAGGATGTGGATTTGATCACAGCCAAAGCGCTTGCCGAAGAATTGTCTCAGTATGGGAATGTTTCGGTGTATATGACCCGTACAGAAGATGTAGAAGTCGGAATCAAAGAGCGTATCGAATATGCCAAGTCAGTCGACGCTGATTATTTTATCAGCGTTCATTATAATGCTTCCGAAAATCATAATTTGTACGGTTCCGAAATATATACTTCTGCGTTTGGGGAGTATTATTCGCAAGGGTATTCGCTGGCCCAATGCATTATGAATAAATGGAATGAGTTCGGGGCGATAGATGAAAAGGGAATCAAGACGCGAATCGGTAAAGAAGGAACGGACTATTACGGTCTGATTCGATTCGGCGTAGAAGAAGATATTCCTGCGATTATTTTGGAACATGGGTATTTGGATAATGAACCGGATTGGTCGCATTTGGATAATGCTGAGAGCTGGGAGAACATGGGTAGGCTCGATGCGGCAGGCATCGCGGAGTATTTCGGATTACAGAAAAATGTAGTTCAGGAATCTGTATCGCCTACTTTTACGGTAAAGGATGCGACGGAGACCGTAATGCCGGATATAACCGGACCTGAATCGGTAGAACTTGTGATTGATTCTTATGACAGCGTGACCGGTCTGGTGAATTATACCATAGCCGCTTCAGATGCTGGGTCACGGGTTATGTATTATGGGATTATGGCGCGTGAAGTTGATGGGGATACCGTCTGTGCACCGCTTACTCTGTGGCCTAAGGATCAGGCAACGGTTAGCGGGACATATTCCGTTAGGCCGGGTTATTCGGGACCCATTACTGCCCGTGTATATAATATTTATGATGTTCCAACGGATGCTGTATCGGAATTGACCGCAACTGTTTCTGAAACGTCGCAGAACGCGTCTTTACAGGAATCGGCAGATGCGCAGAAGGATGGTGTGGGAAATGTGATCATCGTTACTCCTGATAGTGGCACTGCTACATCACAGAAGAAAGGCGGTTCTGATGATACGGCCAGAATTTTGATTGGAATTGTTTTGTTTATTACGGTGTTTTTACTGGTGCTGCTTATTGTGGCAACGGTGTTCTATAGAAAAGGTAAGAGGAGAAAAGTCAAGAAGATTCAGCGATACGAGGAGGAAGACAATAATGAGTTCGAATTGTGGTAAGGTGGATGCTGTTTTGTTTGATGTAGACGGCACATTATGGGATTCGACTCCGATAGTGGAGAAGGCATGGAATAGGGCACTTCGTGATAACAATATTGAGGATATTACTATCACCGCAGATCAGCTTAAAGGGCTGTTTGGTCTGCCGATGAATATTATTATAGATACGATTCTTCCCGGCTATCCGGAAGATTTCAAATTGCAATTCGCCCCGCAGTGTTATTCGTATGAACATGACTTTCTGCAGAAAGAACCGGGTGTCCTATACGCCAATTTGGAGGAAGCACTGTCACAATTATCCCGGATGACCAGATTATTTGTTGTCAGCAATTGTCAGGCTGGTTACATTGAACTGCTGTTTGACAAGACCGGGTTCGCGAAATATTTTACGGGACATATCTGTTTTGGTGATAACGGATTAAGCAAGGCCGAGAATATACAGTATATTTGCCGTGAATATGGCATTGAACACCCGCTTTACGTAGGCGATACGATTATGGATTATGAGGCATGTCGCAAGGCCGAGTGTCCGTTCGTGCTTGCGGCATATGGGTTTGGCAAAGTCGCAACTCCTGACTATGTCATAAAAGAGCCGATGGATCTTGTTGATATTGTACGTGATGCAATGTGAGGCAGCCATTCCGAAAACAGAGCATTTGGGGATGATTATGCAGTGAAAAGGAGGAAGGCATATGAAATTAACGTTTGTTGGTGCGGATCATGAAGTTACGGGAAGTTGTCATTATTTGAACGTAGGTGATAAGCACATTCTGGTTGATTACGGAATGGAACAGGGCTTGAATATGTATGAGAATGTTCCGCTTCCTGTAGAAGAATCACGGATTGATTATGTTTTTCTGACACATGCGCATATTGATCACTCAGGTCTGTTGCCGCTTCTGTATGCTAAGGGATTCAGAGGGCAGATATTTGCAACGGAAGCAACGGTTGATTTGGCAGGTATTATGCTTCGTGACAGTGCACATATTCAAATGCAGGAAGCTGAATGGCAGAATCGTAAAGCTAAGAGAAACTCAGGCATGCAGGAATATGTTCCACTGTACACGATGGAAGATGCCGATGGTGCCATAGGCTGTTTGGTACCGTGTAAATATGATGTTCCGGTGCAAGTGTGCGATGAGGTTACCATTCAGTTTGTCGACGTCGGACATTTGCTGGGTTCTGCATCTATCGAAGTGTGGGCAACGGAGAACGGAATTACCAAGAAAATCGTTTTCTCGGGAGATGTGGGCAATTATAAACAACCCTTGATTCGTGACTTTGATACAATTGATGAAGCAGATTATGTAGTTGTAGAATCCACTTATGGTGACAGGCTGCATGAGCGTCATGAGATAGATTACGTTCATTCCTTTGCGGAAATTATTCAGCAGACACTGGACCGTGGCGGTAACGTGGTAATTCCGTCCTTTGCAGTCGGCAGAACGCAAGAACTGCTGTATTTTCTGCGACAAATAAAAGAGGAAAAGATGATTGCCGGGCATGATCATTTCCCTGTATACATGGACAGCCCGCTTGCTGTGGATGCAACCAGCGTGTTCAACAAGAGTATGTATGAATGCTTTGATGAGGAAGCACTCCGCATTCTGGCACGTGGCGTGAATCCGATTGTCTGCCCGGATCTGAATTTGGCGATAACCAGTGATGAATCTAAGGCAATTAACTTTGACAATACACCGAAGGTAATTATTTCTTCTTCGGGTATGTGCGAAGCCGGACGTATTCGTCATCATTTGAAACATAATTTGTGGCGTGAGGAATGTACCATTTTGTTTGTTGGTTTCCAGTCCATCGGTACACTTGGCCGTACGCTGGTTGAAGGCACCGATAAGGTGAAACTGTTTGGTGAAGAAATAGAGGTTCGCGCCGAGATCAAACAGCTCGGAGGATTGTCGGGACATGCTGACAGAGACGGCCTTGTGGATTGGATGAAAGGCTTCAAGTCTCCCATTGATCGTGTATTTGTCGTTCATGGTGATGATACGGTTTGCGATACATTTGCGGAATATTTGCATGACAATTTCGGCTTTAAGACGTATGCACCGTTCTCCGGCACGCAATTCGACCTGCTGGCGAATGACTTTGTTTGCGAAGAAACAGGTACGCGCCTTACGACCAAGAAGAAAGTTCACAGTATTTCAACCGTATTTGATCGTCTTGTGGCAGCAGGTCAGCGCCTGATGACGGTGATCATGCATAATGAAGGCGGCGCAAATAAGGATCTGGCGAAATTCGCGGATCAGATTAATTCGCTGTGCGATAAGTGGGATAGATAATTACTGAGATTGAAAGAGGCGTTTCCATCGAAATGACGGGATTAGTGCGGTGCGAAAACATATGCGGCGCGAGATTGAAAGAGTGGAGATGAATATGACAAAAGGTGATATATATTTTCGAGAAATAGTGGAGCGGATTCTGAACGAGGGTTGTCTGGACGTGAATCCCCGCCCGCATTACAGTGACGGTACACCGGCGCATACGTACAGTATCAATCATATTATGTGCACATATGACCTGGCAAAGGGTGAGACTCCGTTTATTACATTGCGGCCTATTGCCGTAAAGTCATCCATCGGGGAACTACTATGGATATACCGTGACCAGAGCAACGATTTGGATGTGTTGCGTGATAAGTACAATATTTCCTGGTGGGATGAATGGGATTTGGGCGATCGGACGATTGGCCAATGTTACGGGGCAACAGTGAAAAGACATCATCTGACAGAAAATTTGATTGAAGGAATTCGTAAAGACCCTGACGGTCGTCGTCATATCATTAATATGTGGCAGGAAGAGGATTTTAAGGAGCCTCATGGATTGAAGCCTTGTGCATATCAGACGGTTTGGAATGTTCGCCATGGACGTGACGGCGTAGACTATTTGGATATGTGTTTGTTCCAGAGAAGCTCGGATTATTTGACGGCCGGTTGTATTAATCAGTTACAGTATTGTTGTTTCTTGTTGGCCATTGCCTCACATTTGGGCTACAAGCCGGGCAGATTTACGTGGTATGTAGCGAACGTCCAGATATATGATCGTCATGTGGAACAGGCGCGTATTATGCTGGATAGAGAGAGCATTGATTGCAATCCCTCGATTGTTTTGCCGGATGGAATGGATTTCTGGAATCTTTCGGTGGATGACTTTAAGGTTGTGGATTATCCGAGAGAAGTGATTAAAGAACGCAATCCGCAGCTGAAGTTTGATCTGGGAATATAGAGAAAATTGCATGATGATTTCGAATTGCATTCGTGACTACATAAGGAATTGCATTCGTGATTACATAAAGAATTGCATTCGTGATTACATAAGGAATTGCATTCGTGATTACATAAGGAATTGCTTTCGTGATTACATAAGGAATTGCTTTCGTGATTACATAGGGAATTGCTTTCGTGAAATTTTAAGGAATTGTTTTTCGTGTTTTTAATAAGTTGGAGGATATATTATGAAATTAATAGTTGCTGTTGATAAGAACTGGGCGATTGGGAATAAAGATAAATTGCTTGTTTCGATTCCGAACGATCAGAAGATGTTTCGTGCTGAAACATCCGGTAAAGTAGTGGTTCTGGGTCGCAAGACGCTTTCGACATTTCCGAATGGATTGCCGCTTAAGAATCGTACAAATATCATATTGACGAGGAACAGTGACTTTGCGGCGGAGCCGGCTATAATAGCACACAGCGTGGAAGAAGTTTTGGCTGCCTGCAAGGAATACGACAGTGATGATGTTTACATTATCGGCGGAGATAGCGTATATAAGGCATTTTTGCCGTATTGCGATACTGCGATTGTGACATATATTGACAAAGCGTTTGAGGCGGATACGTATTTCCCGAATTTGGAGACGATGCCGAATTGGCATAAGGTTGCCGAGTCGGAGGAGCAGACGTATTTCAGTTTGGAGTATGTGTTCAGAGAATATCATAACGATTCACCGGAAGCATATTAGTAGGGTGCTACCGGTGTTGTAAAGAAACCTGCTTTAAGGAAGATATAATTGGCGTCGCAAAGGTGCCTACTTTTAGGAAGAAACAATTGTTGTCGCGCAGGTGCCTGCTTTTAGGAAGAAACAATTGTTGTCGCGCAGGTGCTTTTGTTTGAATAGTTACCCCTTCGCTTTGAACAGATATGGTTTCTTGCTGTCATATTTGATTTTCATTGTTTTTCCTTCAATTTCTTCAATTTCAGGGTCGGGCAACGGATAGAAGGAATAGTAACCTTTCCGTTGCTTGTTACCGGCGAGATATGTTATTTCGTACTCATAATGATCGAGTTCGGTAAAGCCTATTTTTGTTCGGGCTGCGGCTTTATTTCTTTTGCCGGTAAATGTTGCCGTCGTTTCAACCCATGTTTTTGTTTTTCTGTTCTGTAAACTTACGAAGAATCCAAATAAATTCATATATAACTCCGTTCTATGCGTGAAATTACGTAATTCAATATGTTGTAGTACCCTTGTTGCTGTTGTTATTGTTGCTGCGGCTATTGTTGCTGCTGCTATTGTTGCTGCCACTATTGTTGCTGTTGCTATTATTGTTGTCGCTATTGTTGTCGCAGCTATTGTTGCTGTTGTTATTATTGTTGCTGCGGCTATTGTTGCTGTTGTTATTATTGTTGTCGCTATTGTTGTCGCTAATAGTGCAGGGCGAAGGCTACTCAAATAATCCAGGTCATTATATCACATATCGATTGAATATATTCTTATTATGTGACTTTTTCCGGTTCTGTTTGTTTGGTTGCGATTAATAAAAAAGGTGTTGACAAATTGGTAAAATTATACTAACATCACTTTAAACCGTTACGCTTTAACGCGTTAAACTTTTACACTTCAAAGCAGAGGTGATAAACTGTAGACGTGAAAGAAAGACAGAAAGACAGAAAGACAGAAAGACAGACAGAAAGACAGACAGGTGAAAACGGTAAATTTGGTTAGAAATGATTATAGGATGAAAGAGGTAAGGTATCATGGTTGCTAAGATTTCTTTATTAGTTGTGTTTTTTGCCATAATGATTGCAATCGGTTTTGCCGCAAAGCGATCGACGACAAATGTTTCCGGTTTCGTATTGGGCGGACGTAATGTAGGTCCCTGGCTTACAGCGTTTGCATATGGAACTTCTTATTTCTCGTCAGTTGTATTTGTTGGTTATGCCGGTCAGTTTGGTTGGAAATATGGTATGGCCGCAACATGGATTGGTATTGGTAATGCGGTAATCGGTAGTCTTTTGGCATGGATTGTTCTCGGTCGTCGTACACGTGTTATGACCAAGCATCTGTCCTCCGCAACAATGCCCGAGTTCTTCTCTAAGAGATTTGAATCCCGTTCTTTGAAACTTGCATCCTCAATTATTATATTTGTATTCCTGATTCCTTATACAGCATCCATTTATAATGGATTATCCAGATTGTTTGAGATGGCATTTAATGTGCCTTATGAAAGTTGTATTATTGTGATGGCACTTCTTACGGCGGTTTACGTTATCGTCGGCGGTTATATGGCAACTGCTTGGAATGACTTTGTTCAGGGTATCATAATGCTGATTGGTATCGTTGCTGTCATTGGCGCTGTCCTTTCCGGTAAGGGCGGATTTATGCAGGCAATATTCCAGCTTTCCGAAATCGCTTCCGATAACCCCGCAACAATGGGACAGCCCGGAGCTTTTGCTTCATTCTTCGGGACAGACCCGAAGAGTCTTGTAAGTATCGTTGTTTTAACATCTCTCGGTACTTGGGGATTGCCTCAGATGGTTCATAAGTTCTATGCAATTAAGGATGAAGCTTCCGTAAAGTCAGGTACAGTTATTTCTACGATTTTTGCGGTAGTTGTTGCCGGCGGAACATATTTCCTAGGCAGCTTCGGACGTTTGTTTGACGATCCTTCTCTTTACAAAGCTGACGGTTCTGTGACTTTTGATGCAATCATGCCTCATATGCTCTCTACATTGCCTGATATCCTGATTGGTGTAGTAGTTGTGCTGGTTCTGTCCGCATCCATGTCAACATTGTCATCACTTGTTCTGACATCCAGTTCGACACTGACACTTGATTTTATCAAAGACTTCATTGTAAAAGATATGTCCGAGAAGAAACAGATTTTGACCATGCGAATTTTGATTGGTGTATTTATTGTGATTTCGGTTGTTATCGCGCTTGATCCGCCTACATTTATTGCACAACTTATGGGTATTTCCTGGGGTGCACTTGCAGGCGCCTTCTTGGGACCCTTTGTTTGGGCTTTGTACGATCAGAAGACAACAAAGGCAGCTGTTTGGACAAGCTTCATCTTCGGTGTTGGCATAACGGTTTTGAATATGTTTGTTCCCATTTTCTCATCGCCGATTACTGCCGGCGCTGTTGCGATGGTAGTATCCCTGATAATTGTTCCGATTGTTTCAAGATTCACACCTCAGCTTTCGGATACATCCAAAGAGGCTCTGTTCTCATGCTATACGGAAACAGTTGTTGTTTCGCGTAAGCAATCATTGGAAGAGCAGGAAAGCTGATCGTTGAAATTGATTTAGTTGACGGGGCTGCAGGATCTGCAGCCCCTATCGTTGTTTATCGGGGAATGATGGATTAGGTATTTGGGCTGGGCCCTGGGATTTTTGATTGATGCAGGGATGCAGGATGCTGGTGATATGTAGACTCTGGTGATATGCAGGAGCTGGTGATATGCAGGAGCTGGTGATATGTGGGTGCTGGTGATATGTAGGCTCTTGTGATATGTAGGTGCTGGTGATATGTGGGCTCTTGTGATATGTAGGTGCTGGTGATATGTAGGAGCTGGTGATATGCAGGAGCTGGTGATATGTAGGTGCTGGTGATATGTAGGATGATGGTGATATCCAGTTGATAAGTCATGTAGGATATCCTTAAATATGTTATGTAAACAAAAATTGTGTCTGTGTGTCATTTTTTATTTCTATAGACACAAAACGATATGACAAAATGCGTTATGTAAACCACGCGTGTGTCTGTAGAGGCTTTTTGAGCACTTCAGACACAAAAAGAGAAATGGTTTGAGCTTATTTGTTAGCTAGTTGCGGATTATGTAAACCGTTCTGTGTCTATAGGACAATTATTCTAGCTCCAGACACAACAATTTGAACAGACGGAATATTATGTAAACCCAAAGGCGGCGTTATAACAACCAACCACAGCGTTACGATAATAATAGTGAGTATAATACATGTATTATCTCAAACTTGAAATTCTTTCTATAAAAGGATAAAATAAATAATTGCGATTTTATAGCATGCTGTAAGGTGCAACAGTTTCGCAAGTGCAACAGTTTCGCAAGTGCAACAGTTTTGCAAGTGCAACAGTTTCGCAAGTGCAACAGTTTCGCAAGTGCAACAGTTTCGCAAGTGCAACAGTTTTGCAAGTGCAACAGTTTCGCAAGTGCAACAGTTTCGCAAGTGCAACGGTTTTGCAAGTGCAACAGTTTCGCATGCCAGATACAGTACAGCATAATACAAACAGGCATAATACAAACAAGCATAATACAAACAAGAATAATACAATCCGGAACAACCAGATCCGGAACAACCAGACCCGGAACAACCAGACTCGGAACAACCAGGCCCGGAACAACTTAATCCGGAATAAATTAGCCCGGAACAATTCAATTCGTTAGATATTGATTAGAATAATAGATATAGAGGATGAGAAAAGATGAGTGAAAAGCAAAAAGTAATGATGTTGGGAAATGAGGCAATTGCCCGCGGCGCATACGAAGCCGGCGTAAAGGTTTCTGCGGCATATCCCGGAACTCCCAGTACGGAAATCAGTGAAAATCTTGTGCAGTACAAGGACAGTTTGTATTGTGAATGGTCGCCGAATGAAAAGGTCGCAATGGAAGTTGCTATCGGCGCATCCATGGCAGGTGTTCGTGCATTTGCATCCATGAAGCATGTCGGTGTAAATGTGGCTTCAGATCCGCTGTATACGGTTTCCTATATTGGTGCAACCGGCGGTTTGGTTCTTGTTGCGGCTGATGATCCGGGTCTTTACAGTTCTCAGGATGAGCAGGATTCCCGAATGATTGCCCGCGCGGCGCATATCGCAGTGCTTGAGCCTTCCGATTCACAGGAAGCCAAAGACTTTATGAAATTTGCATTTGATCTCAGTGAGAAATATGACACGCCCGTAATGCTTCGCACCACCACACGTTTGGCGCACTCGCAGTGTCTTGTTACACTCGAGGATCGTTTGGAAGTGGAAGACAAGCCTTATGAGCGTAATGTTGCCAAGAATGTTATGATGCCTGCCAATGCAATGAAGAGACATCTCGTTGTTGAGGAAAGAGAAAATCGCTTGGCTGAAGATTCATGCGAATTTGCCATCAATCGTGTCGAGATGAAAGACAAGAAGATTGGTGTAATCACATCAGGTATTCCTTATCAGTATGTTAAGGAAGCACTTCCCAACGCCAGCGTATTGAAGCTTGGTTTGGTTAATCCTTTGCCGCGCAAGCTGATTGAAGATTTCGCGTCCAAGGTTGATACCCTTTACGTTGTGGAAGAGTTGGATCCCGTGATCGAGACACAGGTAAAGTCATGGGGCATCAAGGCAATCGGTAAGGAAATATTGACAGTACAGGGTGAGTATAGTGCCAATATGCTTAGACAGGCCATTTTGAAAGAGGATTTGGATCTAAAGTCATCCGCTCAGGTTCCCGCGCGTCCGCCTATTTTGTGTCCCGGATGTCCGCATAGAAGTGTTTACTTCGTACTGCAGAAACTGAAGATTCATGCAGCCGGTGATATCGGTTGTTATACACTTGGCGCCGTAGCTCCGCTTTCTGTTGTAGATACTTCCGTATGTATGGGTTCCAGTATTTCTACACTTCATGGAATGGAAAAGGCAAAAGGCAAAGAATATATCAAGAACTGGGTTGCTGTAATCGGTGATTCAACATTTATGCATACCGGCGTTAATTCTTTGATGAATATGGTATATAACCAGGGAACCGGAACAGTTATGATTTTGGATAATTCCACTACGGGAATGACCGGACATCAGGATCATGCGGCAACCGGTAAAACACTGCAGGGAGATGAAGTTCCCGCAATTAATATCATGGGCTTGTGTAAGGCTCTCGGAGTGAAGAATGTTACCGAGATTAATGCATTTGATACGGAAGGACTTGAGAAACTAATCAAGGAAGAAATTGCCAAGGATGAAGTTTCCGTTATTATTACGAAGACACCTTGCGTGCTGTTAAATCGTACTCCGGTGACACATAAGTGTGCGGTTGATCCTGAATTGTGCAAGAAATGCGGAGCCTGCAAGAGACCCGGATGTCCCGCACTTACTCAGGGAAGTGACGGCAAAGCCGTTATTGATGAGACAATGTGCAACGGATGTAACTTGTGTAAAGGATTGTGTAAGTTCGGAGCAATTAAGGAAATGCCGGTATAATGGGCAAGCAGTTTAGCGCTGATATGAATATGCCGGAGTAATGGGCATGCAGTATTAGCGCTGATATGAATATGCCGGAGTAATGGGCATACATTTTAGATGAGAATATAATCAGTAGGAGTAAAATGATGGAAACTAAGAATATAATGATTGTCGGAGTCGGTGGACAGGGAACACTTCTTACCAGTAGAATCCTGGGCGGTGTTATGCTTGATGCCGGATATGAAGTGAAACTTTCGGAAGTGCACGGAATGGCTCAAAGAGGTGGATCCGTTGTGACTTTTGTCAGATATGGCAAAGAAGTTTTCGAGCCGATAGTTGAGCCCGGCTGTGCAGACGTGCTGATTGCGTTTGAGCGTTTGGAGGCTATGCGTTATGCACATTATCTGAAGAAAACGGGAGTACTGATCGTGAACGATCAGAGAATGGATCCGATGCCGGTCGTTATGGGTGCAGCGGAGTATCCCGAAAATATTTTGGAAAACTTAGGTAAGGAATACAAAGTCATTTCCATTGACGCTATGAGTAAGGCGAAGGAACTTGGTAACCCGAAGGTATTTAATGTGATTGTTTTGGGTCTTGCTGCACAGCATATGGATTTTGATATTAATGAGTGGTATTCCGTGATTGAGAAAACAGTGAAGCCGCAGTTTGTTGAGATGAACAAGAAGGCTTTTGATGTTGGATATAATATGAAATAGATATCCGAGGATATGCATTGATTTGGAGGATTGTATGATCTGGAACGAAACGAAAGAATGCATGAGCAGAGATGAGATGACCCATATTCAGTCCACCAGACTCGTAAAGTTAGTGGACCGGGTTTATCATAATGTGGAATTCTATAGAAAAAGAATGCAGGAAGTCGGCTTGGAGCCGGGAGATATTCATGGAATTGAAGATTTACCGCTTTTGCCGTATACAACGAAGGCTGATCTGAGGGACAATTACCCGTTCGGTCTGTTTGCGGTACCCAGGGAACAGATTGTTCGTGTGCATGCGTCTTCGGGAACAACCGGCAAAGCTACGGTTGTCGGATATACCAGACATGATATTGAGATATGGGAAGAATGTGTATCACGTTGTTTGTCCCGCTCCGGAATCGGCAAGGATGATACAATTCAGATTGCATATGGCTATGGATTGTTTACCGGTGGTTTAGGTGCACATTACGGTGCCGAGCATTTGGGCGCTACTGTTGTTCCGATGTCTACCGGAAATACGAAGAAACTGATTACCATGATGGAAGACTTCGGTGTTACTGCGATTGCATGTACACCGTCGTATTTGTTGCATATTGCGGAAGTGATCGAGCAGGAGAATAAGCTTGATTCCATTAAACTTAGAACAGCGGTTTGCGGTGCAGAACCTTGGACCGAAAATATGCGAAAATTGATTGAAGAACGTCTTCATATCAAAGCATATGATATTTACGGTTTATCCGAGATTATGGGACCGGGTGTTGCAAGTGACTGTGAATTCCACAAAGGATTGCATATCAGCGAAGATCATTTTCTTCCGGAAATTGTTGATCCTGCAACGCTTACGCCTGTGGGCGATAATGTGACCGGTGAACTTGTTTTCACAACGCTTACCAAGGAAGGCTTGCCGCTTATCCGTTACCGTACAAAGGATTTGACCAGTATTGATCATTCTCCTTGCGAGTGCGGTCGTACGCTTGCCCGCATCTCCAGATTTACGGGTCGTAGCGATGACATGCTTATCATCCGCGGCGTGAATGTATTCCCGTCTCAGGTGGAAGCAGCTTTGTTGGAAGTTGATGAAACTTTACCGAATTATCTTATGATTGTTGATCGTGTCGATCATCAGGATACATTGGAAGTTCAGGTCGAAGTACAGGAGAAGTATTTTGATGATGATATGCGTGGCCTTGAAAATCTTTCACGCAAGGTTGGCGCTACACTTAAGCAGGCACTTGGCCTTGCGGTAAAAGTTAAACTCGTGGAGCCTATGACTTTGCCGCGAAGCGAAGGTAAATCCGTGCATGTAATCGATAACCGTAAGTTGGTGTAAGGTGATGTGTGTTGTTAAATGAATGTTTGCTATACGCAAGATGGATGCGCATGTTATGTATTGGGTTGAGCGCATAGAGTAGTTGCATTGGGTTGAGCGCATAGAATAGTTGTATTGGGTTGAATGTTGGGAGGTGCAATATGGCAGTTAAGCAGGTTTCCGTTTTTATTGCGAACAAAGAAGGTAGAATCGAGAAGGTTACCCAGGTTCTTAAGGATGCTAATATTAATATTACTTCGCTTTCGCTGGCGGAGGCGGTGGATTTCGGACTCCTTCGCATGATTGTGTCCGATCCGGATGCGGCTATTACAGTTTTGAAGCAAGACGGGTTGTCAGCCAAGACAACGGACGTCATTGCCGTGCAAATCGGCCATACTCCCGGTTCGCTTCACGAGCTGTTGACAACTGTATCTGCGTTCAACATTGAATATATGTATGTCCTTTCCGCCAAGGAAACAGCTTCGATGATTATGAAAATCAGAGATTATGAGGCTGCTGAGAAAGTGCTTGCGGAGAATGGGTTCAAGGTACTGACTCCCGAGGAAGTATATAAGTAAAAGAATAGAATATATTTTATGAAATATAGTTTACAAAACGGAACTGGCATGTTATTTTTATATACAGAAAATAACATGTCAGTTTTACTTATTTTGGAGTTTTTATGGATAATTCTTTAAATCAGATTACATATGATCGTTTCAAGAAAGATATTCTGATCTTTAATTTATCACCCGGAGACAGCGTTTCGGCAGCGAAGATTGCTGTGCGTTATGGTGTCAGTCGTACTCCTGCCAGAGAAGCGCTTGTGAAATTGGAAACGGAAGGGCTGGTGGAGATCATTCCGCAGTCTCGTTCTGTAATATCGCGAATTGATCTGCAACGCGCCAAGCAGGAATGGTTTGTGCGTCGGTCACTGGAATTGTCGATGGTGGATATGATATTTGATTCGATTACGGATGCGGATATTGACCGAATGGTTGCATACAACGAAGAGATGTTACAGTTGGCATCTCATGCAGGCAATCACGAGGATTGCTATAACTATCTGTTGGCAGATAATGCATTTCATGCAGTGACATATGAAGCGTGCGGACAGCATTTGTCGGCTTCGGTAATCGGTAATACGATGGCACATTATTCGCGACTGCGTTTTTTGACGGAGATGGAGGATATTTACCGCGACCGTACACTGGGCGGGCATCAGGGACTTATTGAGTGTTTACGAAAGCGTGACTCGGCGGGATACAGAGAACGGTTATCGGTTCATCTGGGACATATTTTGAATGATATTGAAATATTGTTGACGAAATATCCGAATTATTTTGAGTCGAAGTGAGTTTTCTTATGTAGTTGTCTTTACGCTATGAATCGTGAAAACGCATGAATTTTATATTTCAACGTAAAAGAAAAAACCCCAAGCTGGATTAGAAAGAACCCAAGCTGGATTAGAAAGAACCCCAAGTTGGATTAGAAGAAAATCATGAAGATTATGCATGCATGAAAATACATGCGGTTGTGCAAAGAAAAAGGGAGGAGATTGCTTTATGAAGGAGTTTATGGGTGCTGATTTTATGCTGGATACGGAAACTGCACGAAATCTGTACAATTCATATGCGGATATGAAGAAGACACCGGTGATTGACTATCATTGTCATATTAATCCGCAGGAGATATATGAAGATCGCGTGTTTGAGAATATTACGCAGCTTTGGTTGGGAGCCGATCATTACAAATGGCGCCAGATGCGTACATGCGGTGTGGATGAGAAGTATATTACCGGGGATGCGTCGGATTACGAGAAGTTTGAAAAGTGGGCGGAGGTGATGCCCCAGCTTATCGGGAATCCGTTGTATATCTGGTCACATTATGAATTGAAATTTTATTTTGGCTATGAAGGAAATCTTAACCCCGATACATGCAAGGAAGTATGGGAACTTGTTAATGCGAAACTTACGGAACCCGGTTTCTCCGCAAGGGGATTGATTCGTCAGTCGAATGTGCGACTTATTTGCACGACCGACGACCCGATTGATGATTTGTCGTGGCATAAGAAAATTGCAGCGGATACGTCATTTGATGTGCAGGTTCTTCCGGCATGGCGTCCGGATAAGGCAATGTATATCGAGAAAAGCGATTACGCGCAGTACATTGATAAATTGGCATCTGCAGCCGGAATGAAAGTCACATGCTTTGAGGAATTGAAGGGTGCTCTTGTTAAGCGAATGGATTATTTTGCATCGGTTGGGTGCTCGGTATCCGACCATGGCATGAGCTACGTCATGTTTACGGAGTGCACGGATGATGAAGCTGATGCGGTGATGAAAAAGGTGCTTCGCGGCGAACGTATTACCGATGAGGAGGAGATTATTTACAAGGTCTCCTTTATGAAGTTTGTGGCACAAGAGTACAACAAACGTAATTGGGTAATGCAGCTTCATTACGGTGTTCGTCGTGATAACAATACGGCTATGTATGAAGCGGTCGGCCCGGATACGGGATTTGACTGTATCAGTGATTATACGCCCGTGACGAAACTGGCGGACTTTTTGAATGCATTGACGAAAGCTGATGCACTTCCCAAAACAATTGTGTATTCCTTGAATCCCATTGATAATACGGCTATCGGTACGGTTTTGGGATGTTTTGCAGAGGGCCCGGTTCGCGGCCGTGTACAGCAGGGAAGCGCATGGTGGTTTAACGATCACTTGCAGGGAATGACAGATCAGTTAATGTCATTCGCCGCACTTTCTTCTCTGGGTAACTTCGTTGGAATGCTTACGGATTCGCGTTCTTTCGTGTCGTATACACGACATGATTACTTCCGCAGAATTTTGTGTAACCTTGTCGGCCACTGGGTAGAGAACGGTGAATATCCGGCGGATGAGAAACTTTTGGCAACAATTATACGCGGCATTTCTTTTAACAATGCTGTCGACTTTTTCTCATTCAATTTAGAAAAATTGAACTGAGACCTGACAGGATGCATTAATTAATAAATAGAATAAATTCTGAAAGTACACATTTATTAATAAATAGAATTAAGGTCAGAAAGTACACATAATCAATTCAAATAAACATTATTAATTTCATAAGCGAGGCGAGGTGTTATTATGAACGATGTTTTGGAACAGATTCAGAAGTTAGGTATTGTACCGGTTGTTGTGTTGGACCGCGCGGAGGACGCGTATCCGGTAGCGAAGGCTCTTTGCGATGGCGGATTGCCTGTGGCGGAGGTGACTTTCCGCACAGCGGCTGCAAAAGAAGCAATTGAGATTATCAGCAGAGAGTTCCCGAAGATGCTTGTTGGCGCGGGAACGGTGCTTACGACACAACAGGTGGATGATGCGGTCGCAGCGGGTGCGAAGTTTATCGTAAGCCCCGGACTGAATCCGAAGGTTGTGCAATACTGTATCGATAAAAATATTCCGGTAGCTCCGGGATGCAGCAGCCCTTCAGATATTGAAATGGCCCTGTCCATGGGACTTGATACGGTGAAATTCTTCCCGGCGGAAGCTTCGGGCGGGATCAAGGCCATCAAGGCAATGGCAGCACCTTATACAAGCATGAAATTCATGCCTACGGGTGGAATTAATGCATCCAATTTGATGGATTATCTTTCATTTAAGAAAGTCATTGCGTGCGGAGGCAGTTGGATGGTATCCAAGGATCTTGTGAACAGCAAGAACTTTGATGAGATTACGCGCCTTACAAGAGAAGCAGTTATGTTGGTGCACGGGTTTGAACTTCTGCATGTCGGCATTAATTGCGAGAGCGTCGAAGAAGCAGGCGAATCGGCAGATTATTTCGAGAAGATGTTTGGATTTGCGAAGCGTGTTGGCCCGATTTCGTCATTTGCCGGAAAAGGTATCGAAACAATGAACACTCCCGGACGCGGCACCAAGGGTCATATTGCTATTGCATGTAATGATATTCATCGTGCGATTGCATATTTCGCCGCGATGGGTGTGGAAGTGGATGAAACGTCGTTTATGTACAATGACAAGAAGGAACTTCGTCTGGCATATCTGCCCGGTGAGGTAAGCGGATTCGCAGTGCATTTGTCACAGAAGTAAGTAAAAGCAAGCGCGAATGCTTGTCGAAGAATGTATGTACAGAGGCGTACATTGCCTTGGAAATATGAATAAACAGAGGAGAATTACAATGTCTAAGAAAGTCATTACCATGGGAGAGATCATGTTGCGTTTGTCTACTCCCAACTTTGAAAGATTTATTCAGGCCGATACTTTTGACGTAAACTACGGCGGCGGTGAAGCCAATGTTGCCGTATCACTTGCAAATTTCGGCTATGATACGGAATATATTACCGCTCTTCCCGATAACCCGATCGGTGAGTCGGCGCTGGCAGCACTTCGCAAATATAATGTAGGAACGAAGTATATAAGCCGCAGCGGCGAGCGTCTTGGTATTTACTATTTAGAATCCGGCTCTGCAATGCGTCCTTCCAACGTTGTATACGATCGAGCGCACAGTTCCATTTCTACAGCCAAACCCGAGGAATTTGACTTTGATGCGATTTTTGCGGATGCGGATTGGTTCCATTTTACGGGAATTACGCCGGCTGTTTCCGATTCGGCCGCCGAACTTACCCGCCTTGCTTGTATTGCAGCCAAGAAGGCCGGTGTTACCGTTTCCTGCGATTTGAATTTCCGCAAGAAACTGTGGACGTCCGAGAAAGCACAGAAGGTTATGACGAACCTGATGCAGTACGTTGACGTGTGCATTGGAAATGAAGAGGATGCCGAGAAGGTGCTTGGATTCAAGGCCGAGAAGACGGATGTAACGAAGGGCGAGTTGAATCTTGACGGTTACAAGGATGTATTCAACAGAATGGCCGATACATTCGGATTCAAATATATTATTTCATCGCTTCGCCAGTCCGTTTCGGCTTCGAATAACGGATGGTCCGCATGTATTATGGACGGAAAGTCACGCGAATTCTATCATTCCAAGACCTACACGATTACGCCGATCGTAGACCGTGTGGGCGGTGGCGACAGCTTCGCGGCAGGATGCATTTGCGGCTTTTTGGATGGGAAGAATATGCAGGATACATTGGAGTTTGCGGTAGCTGCTTCGGCTTTGAAACACACGATACCGGGTGACTTTAACTACGTGACCCGCAAAGAGGTGGAGAATCTTGCAGGCGGTGACGGATCAGGTCGTGTACAGCGATAATTCGTTGACAATATTGAGCATGTGAGCTTATCAAAAATAGGATTTACGGCAAAAGGCTTGCTTTACGGCAAGCCTTTTTTATTGTACAATGGAAATATTATTGGGGGCTTGTGCCCTTTCGTCATGAAAGCGTGGTGAGAAAGGTGCGGAAAACAATTGAACAATACGCAAATGGTATTTTCGACTATGATGCCGGAAAGCTTGTTTTTTCCGTACCCAAGATTGAAGCCTCCCTTGTTCCCGATGAATTGTATGAGGGAACATTTACCGTAACAGAAGTTTCCGGTAGGGAATTCTCGGCTAATGTATATACATCAAACATGCGTCTTGTGTGCCGTGTGGACAAGTTTTCCGATGTGCGCTCGGCCGAGTTGCATTTTGTTTTTGATCCGACGGGGCTTATAGGCGGCGACGTTATTAAGGGAGATATTCAGATCGTTTCCAACGTCGGCGAGTACTACATCCCGTTCGTCTTTTCTGTTATTACCAGCGTGCAGTCCGGCACGGTGGGTTCCATTCGTAATTTATTCCATTTTACCAATCAGGCGCAGGTGGATTGGGCAGAGGCGGTTTCTCTGTTTTATTCGCCCGATTTTTTGCGTGTTTTTGACGGAAATGACAGAATCCATCTGGATAAATATCTGGGATTTTCCCGTAATCCTTTGTCGGGACAGAGTGTGGATGACTTTCTCGTTGCAATCAACAAGAAGAGCCCCATTACCTACGCGGTTGAGCGTTCTCATTATGAGTTCAAGGATGTTACCGATGAGATTCGATGTGAAATTTTGTTGAAAAAGTCAACCTGGGGCTACGTATCGGCTGATCTTTCGGCGGATGCTCCCTTTATTCGGTTGGACAGAACACATCTGTCGAATGATGACTTTCTCGGGAATTCGCATAAGCTGGTGTTCTTTATTGTGGACACGAAGCTTCATGAAGGCCGTAATTTCGGACAGATTCATATTAAGAGCGTAACCGGCGACGTGACTGTTTCAGTTGTTGCCAGAATGCGTGAACACAAAGATAACCTTCGTATTGAGAAGCGAGAAAAGAAAAGTTTGACTTTGCGCCTGATGCGCCAATATATATCCTTCCGCATTAAGAAGACAGGAATTAATACATGGGTTAGGGAATCCATGAAAATTGTTGAGAGAATGAATGCGTTGGATGACAAGAATCCCGTATCGCGTCTGTTCCAGGCGCAGCTTCTTTTGGTGCAACAGCGTACGAGCGAGGCTTCGTGGATTCTGGAGCATGTTGAGAAGGAGATGGATATCGCGCACAGTTCTCCGGAGTGCTATACGTATTATCTGTATTTGTTGGCTCTTGAGAAGAAGAATGATGCGTTTATTGACAAGATGGCGTCGGAAGCGGGCAGAATGTATGAGCGTTATCAGAACAGCTTTGAGATTCTGTGGGTGTACATGTATTTGGATGCGGATCTGTCATCCAATTCCACGCGTAAGATTTCACTTATTGAGAATCTGTGTATGCGCGGCTGTAAATCTCCGGTGATGTATATCGAAGCTTACAACTATTATGTTTCCAACCCTGCGAAATTGACGAAATTGGGTGACTTTGAACTGCGAATATTGTGTTTCGTGGCCAAGGAGGCGCCTATTGATAACGAAGTAGCCAAGCAGATATTGTATTTGTCTTCCAAGATGCGCGAGTATTCGCCGAGATTGTATTTCCTTTTGACGAGGATGTACGAGATAAAAGAGGATCCTGAGATTGTCAGTGCTATCTGTAATCTCCTGATTCACGGCAATCGTATGGGCACGGATGTGTTTAAGTGGTACGAGCTTGGTGTGATGATGCAACTTCGCATTACCAAGTTATATGAATATTATTTGTATTCCGTTCCTTTGCAATATACGGGAGTACTGCCGAAGAGCGTGCTGATGTATTTCTCGTTCCGTAATGATATGGATTATCATCGGATTGCCTTTTTGTATGCGAATTTGATCGCGCATAAGCATGAGGTGGAAGAGACGTATATGACATATCGCGAGCATATGCAGATATTCGCGGTAGAACAGGTGGATGCGGAACATGTTGATGAGAATCTGGCACGAATTTATGAGGATGTTCTTTCGCTGGAATTGATCCGTCCTTCCATGGCTCCGCATTTGGCAAAGATTCTGTTTGCACATCAGGTGAAGATGCCGCAAGGTGCTTCTTCGTTGGTGTTGTTGTGTCCGCAGCTGGCGGATGAAGAAATATATCCCGTTGATAACGGTATGTCGTATCCGTACATTTATTTCCCGGAATACACGATGTTTGCTCAGTTTGATGACGGACGTCGCGTGATTATTCCGAAAGAAAACGCGAAGAAACTGATGAACGAGGTTGCCTTTATTCCGGCTATTCGATTCTATGTTTCGGATAATGCGGCATTTTCCATGTATTTGTGCGAGGGCAGACGACATTATGTTTCCGTGGATGAAACAAACGTTGAGAATTGTCGCGAACTGACCGAGTCACCGAAGATTCGCGAATACAGTAAGCGCGAGATTCGTATGGCGCTGTTGCGATTTTATTATGATAATGATCAGATTTCGACGCTGGATGAATTCCTGACGCATTTGGATATTCGTATTCTTGAGCCGAAGGACCGCGCTGATGTTGTGACATATTATGTGCGCCGAGGTATGTTCGAGAAGGCTTACGAGGTGCTGTGCGTATATGGCGTGGAACAGGTTCCGGCCAAGGTTTGCGTGCGTATCTGTAATCATATGATCAACCAGAAAGATCAGGTTCCGGATGCGATGCTGTTGAAACTGTCGCATTATGCGTTTGCCGAGGGCAAGTATGATGCGCTTACATTGTCCTATCTGGTAGATAATTATCAGGGACTTACAAAGGAACTGCGCAATTTGTGGCGCGCCGCTCGTGAATTTGATGTTGATACGCATAATCTGATGGAACGTATTATTATTCAAATGTTGTATACGCATACAACCGTCGGTGAGAAGGAAGAGATTTTCGAGGAATATTTGCGTGAAGGTGCAACGTTTACCGTTGAGATGGCATATTTGTCCTGTGCTTCTTATGAGTTCTTTACGCGTGATCGATTGACGGATGATCGGGTATTTGATCATATTATCCATAATTATCGTATCGGTGAAGAATTGAATGATGCCCTGCGTTTGGCAATATTGAAATACTATGCCGAGGAGAAGAAAGAAATGAGTCCTCGGATTCGCGAGATGATAACGGAATTTTTGATGGAATTTTTACATCGAAATGTGTACTTTACTTTCTTCCAGTATTACGGAAGTCTGGTTCCGGAATTGGCCGCGTATACGGATAAGGTTGTGATTGAATACAGAACCAATCCAAATAATCGTGTACTGCTGCATTATATTCTGGAAGGCGGTCAGGAGGACGATGAAACTTATCGTACCGAGGAAATGCGTAATATGTTTGGCGGAGTATTCTCGCGAGAGTTTGTGTTGTTCTTTGGTGAGAATTTGCAGTATTACATTACGGAAGAGGAGAACGGTAATCAGATGCTGACTTCTTCCGACAGCGTATCGGTATCCGATACGACAGCTTCCCACATGGATTCGCGATACAGCATGATTAATGATATGGTTGTTTCGCATACGATGCAGGATGAAGATACATTAATAAGTTTGATGGAGGAATATGCGGAAGCGGACGCATTCAGTCATAAGCTTTTCCGCATACGTTGATATGCCGAGAGAACAGTTTGTATTGGGATATGATCTGAATGATTATATGACCCAAATCAGCTATTACGAATTGCATAGCAGTGTTCCCGAGACGATTACATCCGATGAAGATGTGAATCGTTTGGGTATTCCTACGGTTCTTTCCAAGCGTTACGGCGTCAGCCAGTGGGACTTCGGTTCAACGGCCAAGAAACTTGCGGAAGCGGGTGAAGCTATTTTGGTTGGGAAGGTTTTGTCGTTTGCGGCAGCAGGCGCCAAACTGGAACTTGAAGGCGAAGCCTATGATGCTACCGAACTCCTTATATTGTTCGTCAGACGATCCCTTCATTTGCTGTCGAATATCATGACGCCCGATCAGGTAGAGCAAATGATCATTACCGTATCGTCTCTTTCGGGACGTATGGTGGATGTGATGGAACGTATTGCGTCCTCATTACCGATCCCGCGGGACAAAATCATTATCCAGACATACGAAGAAAGTATTTTCTATTATTTGCTGCATCAGTCTGAGGATTTGTGGGAACATGATGTGACTTTGTTTGATTATTCAGGTAATAATCTGGTTGCATATAATATGCGGATGAACCGTCGCACGGAACCGGTTGTATCGTTCGTGGACAGAGAAGATTTCGCGGATATTTTGCAGCCCGGGCATATGTTTGAAGATTTCCCGGACACGGAACGTAAGCAGAAACTTGACGAGATGCTGGTACAGAAGGTGCATACTTACTTCGCCGGCAAGTCCGTCGGAACCGTATTTTTGCTTGGTGAAAGTTTTGAAGGCGGATGGTGCGACAAGACCGTGAAGTATTTGTGCCTTGGCAAGCGCGTGTTCCAGGGACGCAACCTCTACAGCAAAGGCGCGTGCTATTGCGGACGCGACAAATTATCTCCGGGGCCGCTTAACAAAGCGTACATATTCCTCGGCAAAGATAAATTGAAGATGAACCTCGGAATGAATATGAACGTCTACGGCAAGAAGGAATACATGGCCATTGCCGATGCCGGCGAGAACTGGTACGACTCGGGCGTGACATACGAGTTCATTTTGGGCGACGAACCTGTGGTTCCCCTGATTTTGACTCCCCTTGACGGCAAACGTCCGCAGGAGATCAATATTGAGTTGAACGGAATTCCGCAGAGACCGCCGCGCGCATCCCGAGTTCAAATGAAAGTAACGTTTATTTCCGAATCGGAGCTTCGGATTGATATATCCGATATGGGCTTCGGTGAGTTCTATCCTCCCACGCAGCGTACCTGGGAGAAAGTCATTACCATGGAGTAATATATGTCGGAACTGTATTTGTGTTTAGGAAAAAAGTCATCAATTCCATATTTCTTATCCGGCCTTGGTCTGAATATTTATTCCATGGACGAGCTTTTGTACTATCTTGTTCGTGACGCGTATATTCTGGACAATGACTTGTTTGACGATAAGCTGTGTGATTACATTTCCCATGAAATGGCACTGCCTGAACTTGGGGAGATGCTTAAGAAGATGGTTCATCTGCGTCGTCCGATTGGTGAGATTGTGACCACTCTTCTTACGACTACGGGATATCTGGATGAGGAAGAGATTCGTCGGGTGCGTCAGATTCTTGTTGATAATGCGTCTCTTTCATTTGCCAGCAAGCGTAAAGTCCGCGGCGACCATCTTCTTGAGGCAGGGAAATTCTCTCGTGCCATTGAGGAGTATCGTTACATTTTGGCGAATCTGTCCAAAGAGGAAGAACCGGATATTTATTCGGCGATACTGCACAATATCGGATGCAGTTATGCAAGGCTGTTTTTGTTTGAAAAAGCATGCCTGTATTTTAAGGATGCATATGACATAGATAATAATCGCGACAGTTTGATCATGTATCTGGCAACAAAACGTTTATTGATGGGAGCGGAGGAGTTTGACCGTATGGCACTTCGCTACGGCTATGACGAACTGGATGTTGCACAGGCAAAGCAACGCCTGGCCATGGCACAGAATAATACGAAAGACTCGAAACTTTCTGCCAGAGTACAGACACTTCGTTCTCTGCGTGAAGAAGGAAAGGTTTCCGAATATTACCATCTTGCGGATACTACTCTCTTTGAGTGGAAGCAGGATTACCGCTGCAGTACTTCGGGAGGCGTATGATTATGGCAGCAAAATGGATTGAATGGATCAAGGAAAAACTCGGATTCGGTGAAGATGATTTTGATGATATTGTCTTTGACTGGAGTAGTGAGGATGTGTTGAGCGAAGCTCCGGAATCATTGATGGCGTCGCTTTCTTCCGCCGACCGTAAACGTCGAACACTTGAGGTCCATAATTATAAAGAGAGAGAAGCATATATTCGTCAGTGCTGCGAAATGATGACTGCAGCATCGGAAGATGTGGAGTCACAGAAGAAGGAATATCAGCAGGTGACTTCTCAATTGGCCGATCTGGATGAATTGTCCGCACTTCCTCCGCATGAGAAGAATGAAGTGATGACTCGTGCGAAGAAGATTATCGAAATTGAGGAAGCCGAAGCGGAATATACCCGTCCGCGGAGCAAAATCACTGAAGTTCAGTATCGTCAAATGGAGAAGCAGGAAGATGAGATTCCCGATATCTTAAAGGAACTTGAGAAGAACGAGAATTATCAGATGCTTGTTCGCCGAGACTTAAACCTTTTGGAAGGTGAGAAGGGAGCTCTTGCTTATCAGCGCAAGGAAGACCGTAAAGCCGCAGAAGCTGCCAAAAACGGTGCGATTTTACTTGTTTTTGCTGCGATTTTGGTGACGATTCTGTTGCTGGTTCTTGATAAAACCATGCGAATAGATTTGCAATTATGGATTATGGTTGCAGCGGCTGTACTTGCAATTCTTCTGACATTTGTGTTTGTGTCTTTTCAAAAGGCCGAGCGCGGGATCCAAAGTGCAAACCGCAAATTGAATAAGGCGATATCCTTGCAGAATTCCGTTAAGATCAAGTATGTGAATGTAACAAATCTGCTGGATTATACATATTCCAAGTTAAATGTAATGAATTCATACGAGCTTCGATATATGTGGGAGAAATACCTTGAGGAGCGCGAGGCACGCAATCACAGTGCCGAGGTTGCCAAGGATTTGGAGATAGCTCGACGTGAATTATATCAATATCTGCAACATTATCATATTAAAGATCCGTCGGTGTGGACATTCCAACCGCGAATTCTTGTCTACGAAGAGGATACGCGTGACTTTCGCCATGCGCTGGTTATTCAGCGTCAGAAGCTTAAAAAGGGTATCGATTTTGAGATGTTCAATTTGGAAAATGCCAAGAAGGACATTGAGGATCTTGTAAAGCAATACCCTCAATACGCAAAAGAAATACTGGCTATTGTAAGCCAGTATTGAGTGTGCTTTTTGCGCGATATCATTGTTTGCCTTTTACAGGCCCGAAGTGGCTATCTATACGGAAGCGGATGTTTCATCAGCGTACTCGCTTAACATTTTGCGGACGCTGGGAGAGATGGATACAAATTCGCAACCGTAATGATAGTTTTCGCGGTCGATTGCGTTGCTGCGAATAATACGTACATCGGTGATGATCTGCGGCAAATCTTCCGTGAGCTGGATATTTACGATGAAGTAGTATCCGATCGGAAGAATGCAGCGTGAGTTGAAACCGATTCCTTTCGAAGAAATATCAACTACTTCAATCTCACTTTCCAGATCCATAATGGTGTTGGTATTCTCTTTGTACAAATCCGAAATGGCCAATTTGATTCCGATGGGGAGTCTCTTATCTCCGCGTTTTTCCTGCATGGTGAATTCCTTTCTATTTATGTTGTTCAATCAATTCTATAAAATTTTCACTTATTATTTTCAATTAATTCAATAAATTGCGCTGCGCGTTGGGAAAGTGTTGCTTTCTCTTTTGTTATAATACATAACTTCGGTGAAATCGGGGTCTCCTGGAAGGTAAGCGGAAAGATTTCTCCGGAGGCGATTGCTGCTTCGGCCATGACTTTCGGTACGAATCCGATTCCTAAATTGCGGCTGCAAAACTGAATGATCATTTCGGGTGAGGAAAGGGTCATTTCGTTCTTGGCAGTGATGGAATGAGAAGCAAAGAACAATTCTTCCCAAGCATATTCAACCGAAGACTGCGGCATGCGAATGACCGGCAAATGCTCCAAGATGCGAAGCGGAAGTGCCTGCCCGCTGAAATGTCGGTACTGTGTTCCGGTAATAAATATGAATTCGACGGTTGTAATTTCGCGAACCGTAAGTCCTTTATATGAGGGAAAGTCATTACGTTTATTTGATGCATCCTTCGCGGGTTCATTCGGGTGTGACAGTACTATTCCGACGGATGAATTGCCAAAGGAAACGTTTCGAATTGTTTCTTCTTCCGTGCCCGTAAGTAAGGAAAAATCCGTTTCGGGATATTGGGCTTTGAAAGATTCGAAATAGGAAAGTGCAGGGTACGATGCAAGCCAATCTACGGATGAAACGGATAACATATGACACTCGTTTTCGTGATTGCGAATAACGAGTTCTTCGCCCTGTGTAAACTGAAGAAATCCCTCACGTACGTAGGGATAGAGTGTGCGCCCTTCATCGGTTAATCGAATCCCGTGGCCGCTTCGCTCGGTAAGCTTGACTCCGAGATAGTCTTCCAACTGTTTCATGGACTGACTGACGGCAGGCTGCGAAACATTCAAAATAGCAGCGGCTTTTGTAAGATTGCCTTCGGTCGCGACATGATAGAAGACCTTATATAAATCAAAATTTCCAATAGGTTTTACTGATGCCATTTGTAACCCTCGTGTAAACGGAATGAAATACAACTCATGAACACTGTGAACACAAAGTATACGTGAGCTTACTTGTGCCTACGTGTGCCTGTTTGTGCCTACGTGTGCCTGCTTGTGCCTACGTGAGCCTGTTTGTGCCTACGTGTGCCTGCTTGTGCCTACGTGAGCCTCCTGGTGCTTACGTGAGTCTGTTTGTGTTTGCATGTGCCTGCGCTTTGTATGTTAGCATAAAGATGTGATATAATCAATGCTAATGTCAGACTTGGCAGGGCTTGTAGCGCATGATTTTATTACTTTTGGACGGGACATATCCATGCATTGATTCGGGCATGAGATTATTGTAAAGACTGTTGTGGCTATTCTGAAAGTATTTGTATAGATAGTTGCGCTTTTCGAAAGAATTTGTATTGATAGTTCATTTGTTTTTCGAAAGGATTTGTTATAGATGGTTGCGGTTATTTTCTTGAGATTATTGGGAATTGTTGCGGCGGTGGTGGTTCTTTCACTGCTTCGTAAATACAATGTATTCGGCATGAACATTTTGTGGCGTATTCTGCAGATTGTTCCTCCGGTATTATGCGTTGTGATGATTATGGGGTTTTCGTCACAGACCGGAGAAGCTTCTTCGGCTATAAGCGGTTCAATGGCGGAAGGCGTTCTGGCGTTTTTACATGTGCAGTCGCCGGACTATGAAACGGTTCTCATGGTAGACCATATCCTTCGCAAAATCGCTCACATGACGGAATACGGTCTCTTGGCGTTTTCTTTGTTCGCACCGTTATATGGCAGACCGATACCGGTGAAAGTCACGAATATCATAAGCGTTTGTCTGGTGTTTGCGTGTGCCATGGTCGATGAGATGAATCAGAAAACCGTAGCCGCAAGATTCGGAAGCTTTGCGGATGTGACTTTGGATACGGCGAGCGCCGTATTGGTTGTATGTGTATGCTACCTGTTTATGAAGAGGAACAATTCGCCGACTCATGATGAAGTGACGGGTAACTGATCTACGAATCGGAGCGGTTCGCCTTGTTCTTGAGGTAGCGGTATATGGCCGAGTAGGCATAGATGACAACCGGAACGAAGACCGTTACGGCGATGGAACCGTAGAACATACCTTTTGTGCTACTGTTGTCCGTGATGGCAAAAATGAGTGTCATGATATACATGCCCACCAAAATAGCAATACCTGCCCATGCGACGATGCGCTTGCCGATCCCTGCGGAATCCCGGGTAATATTTGTGAATCCGTTATCCGATAAAGTAACATCTTGCGCTGTATTGGCTTTTGCTGTAGTTTCAGAATTATTCATGACTTTTCATCCCTTTGTGTGCGAACTGATTGTGCAAATGCGCAGGTCGATTCGTATGCGCGTCTGATTTTGTGTACTGTTAAATTATAGCATATTTGGCTTTGCGTATTGTTAAAATATTGAATATTTGGCTTTGGGTATTGTTAAATTATTGCATATCTGACTTTCCTATTTTGTTATCGTGGTTCTGCGCACGAAAATTACAATCCCTCTTGATTTATGACTAGCCTCGTTTTACAATTATTTGAGATGACTTCAGATGGGGGATCTGAGGATTTTTTAGGGGTGAAATATGATTATTTTTGAATTGTTCAGACAGTTGGACGTTCTTCTTTTGCGCGTCGCTGACAGCTCTTATAATGACTTCGCGTCTTGTTCAAAATATGTTCTGAAAGATGATTCGTTGATTCTTTTGGGACTGAATTATTCCATTCGACTTAATATGGCCAACCATGAAATTGTTCGGGATATTCCCTTGAAGAATTGGGATATCGATACCGAGCCCGTGTTGTGGTTCGCGCAGGATTCCGCGGAATCCATTGTGATTCGTCTGATTCACAATGCTTACAGTTATTGGCAGACGAAACCTACGCCGGAGAACGCGCAGGCTTATTTTGTATTTTTGCAGCAGGCCAATCAGGTTCTTGCCGGCTACAATATTCGGATTCTGATGGATGAGGAAGGCTTGTGTGCTTACCAAAACGATGCGGTGATTTCGTTTGAGAAGGCGCTGGAGATTATTATGGACAGCGACACGACCCGTTTGGATGAGGCGGGGGTCAGCCAACTTATGTATGAGGCCGGTTACTACAAAGATTTGGATCGCTGGGATGATGCTTCGATTCGTTTGGAAAAAGTCATTTCCCTTGTCGATCATTTGTTACCGTCGTATACGCAGGCCGCGTGGATGCTCGCACAGGTTTACTATTATGCGGGAAATTATGCTCGCGCGGAGCAGATTTTGTATCGTTGTCGCATGGAGTTTATCAAGGACGAGGAGGATTTGTATTCGCAACTCGGCCATGTGCTTTTGGATCATCGCATGAAGAAGTTTGAGCGCCAGATTCGTATTTATTATCGCGGACTTGTGGATGAACATTATGCACAGACGCACCCGCAGGCTATCGAAGCGGCAGCAACGGAAGTTGAGGATGTTTTTGATGATTACGAGAAGACCTGCCGTGATATGGGACGCAAGAAATATGCGGAATTCCGTAACCGTTTGCCGGTCGGAGCAGATGATATCGATGAGCTTCTTATGACTAAAGTTCCGGACAAAGTCAAGGAATTTAAGCCTGAGAAGAATTATGAGAATATAGTCCTTATGAAGCCTACATTTACCGAATCATCCGGCAAAATGTCCGGCGAATTGCTGTCAAAGGCATTGCAGTTAATGATTGACGGTGAATATCAGGAGAGCTTCTCGGTGTATTGCCGTCTGGCACAGGAAGTGGATCAGATGTCGGATACGTATTCCTGGGTTGAATTCCAGCTTGCGAAACTGTATTCCTTCTTTGATGATTATACTTCGGCCATGGAATGCCTTACCAAGTGTAATCCTACGGCCTTTGGAATGGTATATCGGCTGGATGACTTTCTGATATTGTATGCTCATGTCCGTACGATCCTGTCGGGAATGGAAACGGAATATTCGTTCCGCAAATTGATGCGCGGACGTTTGGATTTCTACTTTGCGAGATATGACCGTGCTTATATCGAAATGTTGCATGATCGCCCGTTGCAGGCGGACTTCAGAGACTATGAGAAGGACTGTGAACGTTTGGCAAAAGAGGAGCTGAAGGGTGCCGGATATGCCGTACCGAATACGGTGAACGATACGCCCGCAGAACCGAAGGGATTCTTTGCCAGAATGAAAAGTCACTTTTTCGGAAAGTAGAGAATAATTCTTTATGTTTTACCGAATTTGTGGTATGATGACTTTCGGTAGTGCATAATTTGCACAATGTGTGTAATATTTATATTCTTTTTAGGAGGGTAAAAAATGGGTTTGATTTCGGCAATTGCAGGTGCAGCCGCTGGCGCTCTTGCAGATTCATGGCGTGAGTATTTCTATTGTGAAGCTATTCCTGCTGATATTTTGGTTACAAAGGGAGTTAAGCGTAATGACAAGCATGGCTCCAACACAAAAGGAAATGATAACATTATCAGTAACGGTTCCATCATTGCTGTAGCTGATGGACAGTGTATGTTGATTGTTGATCAGGGTAAGGTTGTTGATATCTGTGCAGAGCCCGGTGAGTTCGTTTATGATACTTCTACAGAACCCAGCTTGTTCTATGGTAACTTGGGTGAGAATATCAAGAATACTTTCCTTCAGATTGGAAAGCGTTTCACATTTGGCGGAGATACAGGTAAGGATCAGAGAATCTACTATGTAAACACCAAGGAAATCCCCGGCAATAAGTATGGTACGGCTAATCCGGTTCCGTTCCGTGTAGTTGACAAGAACATCGGATTGGATGTTGATATTTCCATTCGTTGTCATGGTGAATATTCCTTCGCTATTGTCGATCCTATTTTGTTCTATACAAACGTTTGCGGTAATGTATCCGCTAATTATTCCAAGTCTCAGATCGAGAGCCAGATGAAGACAGAATTGTTGACAGCACTTCAGCCTGCATTCGCTAAGATTTCAGATATGGGCATTCGTTACAGTGCAGTTCCCGGTCATACAACAGAGATGGCTGATGCACTCAACGAAGTTTTGACCAAGTCTTGGGGATCTCTTCGTGGTATCAAAGTTGTTTCCTTCGGTGTAAGCAGCATTACAGCTTCCGAAGAAGACGAGAAGATGATCAAAGACCTTCAGAAGAGTGCTGTATTGCAGAACACAGCTATGGCAGGTGCAGTTCTTACAGCAGCTCAGGCAGATGCTATGAAGGCAGCAGCAAGCAATACATCAGCTGGCCCGATGATGGCATTCGCCGGTATGAATATGGCAGCACAGGCCGGTGGAATGAATGCACAGCAGTTGTTCGCTATGAGCGCTCAGCAGCAGGCACAGCAGCAGGCAGCAGCTCCCGCTGGTTGGACATGCTCATGTGGTGCTACAGGTAACACAGGTAAGTTCTGTGCACAGTGTGGCAAACCTCAGCCGACGGCAGCAGCAGGTTGGACATGTTCTTGCGGCGCTGTTAACCAGGGTAAGTTCTGTCAGCAGTGTGGTAAGGCTAAGCCCGCAGGTGCACCTCTGTACAAGTGCGACAAGTGCGGTTGGATGCCTGAAGATCCGATGAATCCGCCTAAGTTCTGTCCTGAATGCGGCGACATTTTTGACGATAACGATAAGCAGTAATTGCTAATAAAGCGGCAGCCCCGAGGAATCGGGGCTTTTGCCATGCTTTAGGATATAATAAGGAAAGAGGAAATAAGGAAATGGAAGAAGTTAAGAAAACGGGCGGATGGCGCGAGAATAAGTGGATCCGCGGTGCTATTCCGGCACTTTTGTTGCATTGCAGTATCGGTACAGTGTACTGCTGGTCTATTTTTTCACAGGAAATCGGTGATTATATCGGATTTGAAAAGTCATCTGTTGAATGGGCTTTCTCATTGGCGATTTTCTTCCTCGGAATGTCAGCTGCATTCATGGGTGGAATCGTAGAAAAGGACATTCATAAATCATCGCTTATTGCTACGATTTGCTTTACGGTAGGTATGCTTGGTACCGGATTTTTCATTTGGTACGGCGGATCTCATCAGGGCAGCCTGCTTTCTTTGATTGGTATCTTTGTAAGTTACGGTTGTATCATGGGTATCGGACTTGGTACCGGTTATCTTTCTCCCGTTAAGACATTGATGCTTTGGTTCCAGGATAAGAAGGGTCTTGCTACAGGACTTGCAGTTGCCGGATTCGGTGCTGCCAAAGCTCTTGCATCACCTGTTATGGAAGCTATTCTTAACAAGATTCCCGATGGTGGAATATATAAGATGTTCTGGATTCTCGGCGCAGTTTATTTTGTAATGATGTTTGTCGGTCACCTTTTGCTGAAGAAACCTGCAGACTGGCATGAGCCTCAGCAGAAAGCAAAGGGAGATAACATCTTCAAGACACTTAAGACCAAACCTATTACGAACTATATCGGTATTTGGTTTATGTTCTACATCAACATCACTTGCGGTCTTGCTCTGATTTCTCAGGAGAAGATGATTTACAAGTGTGTAGGTCTTGCAGCATCTGTTGGTGTTCTTTCCACAATCTCCGCTATTTTCAATGCCGGCGGCCGTTTGGGATTCTCCGCATGGGCTGACAAGCTCAAAGACCGTAATACAATTTACAAATTGATCTTCATTTTGTCGATTGCATTTACCGGTGCGGTTATTCTTACAGGCGGAATCAAGAATGGTTATGGCAACTTCATTTTGATTGCTATTGTTGTATGCTTGCTCATGTTCGTAAATGCAGGATACGGCGGAGGATTCTCCAATGTTCCCACACTTCTTTCCGATCATTACGGAATGGGTGATATTTCCGCTATTCATGGTTTGACACTTTCCGCTTGGGCATTCGCAGGACTTACCGGTAACCAGGTTGCATCAGCAATCGTTAAGCATACCGGTGAATTCATCGAAGTTGACGGAAACATGGTTAATCCTGTCGGATATCAGAATGTATTGTACTTTACAATTGCACTCTATATCATCGCTTTGATTTTGTGCCTTGTTCTTGTCAGACCTTCGGGAAAGGCAGCGGAAGAAGCAGCAGCCAAGAAGGCAGCCAAAGAAGCATAATGAATATGCAATCAAATATTTTAGTTTAATATGTAAGAGGCGTGCCATTTGGGGTATGCCTCTTTTATTATTGAATGTATTCTAAATGGATTCGTAGTGTTGCATTTTTTCATAAAAAGCATCGGAAAGCCATAATCTGGGTTTGTTTCGATGCCCAAGTGGGAAAAATGAAGAAATGGTGATTCCTAAGTTTGATCAATTTTTCATAAAAAGCATCGGAAAGCCATAAGCTGGGCTCGTTCCGATGCCCAAGTGGAGAAAATGAAGAAATGGTGATTCCTATGCTTGATCAATTTTTCATAAAAAGCATCGGAAGGCCATAATCTGGGCTTGTTCCGATGCCCAAGTGGGAAAAATGAAGAAATGGTGATTCCTAAGTTTGATCAATTTTTCATAAAAAGCATCGGAAAGCCATAAGCTGGGCTCGTTCCGATGCCCAAGCAGAGAAAATGATGTTTTTACCCCGGAACCAAACATTTATATACAATTCCGGGGTAAATAGAGAAGAATTGATAAAGCTTGGGAATCATCAATTTAAAGAAATACCCCGGAACCCAACATTTATTCACAATCCCGGGGTAAAGAGGAAAAAATGATAAAGCTTAGGAATCATCAATTTAAGGAAATACCCCGGAACCAAACATTTATATACAATTCCGGGGTAGATGAAGAAGAATTGATAAAGCTTGGGAATCATCAATTTAAGGAAATACCCCGGAACCCAACACATTTTGCCAATCCCGGGGTAAATTACAGTGAATTACACATAAAGAAAAGGTTGCAGATTAGTGAATGAAATAAGCTTGTGCTCAACAGAGTAAATCAAGCCATATTCTACAGGTTGTTCAGATTTGTGCTTGTAATTATGGTATTTTTTTTGTTTGCAAATTTGCTATAATAAGAATGTATGAGCAAATGCAAGAGTTATGAGCAAATGCATGAGTTATGAGCAAATGCAAGAGTTATGAGCAAATGCATGATTTATGATGAAATATAGCATGTATCAGGCTAAAGAGTAGATTGGGAGAGGGTTATGAGTTTAATTAAGATTGAATTTGATTATGATTGGGCGAAGCAAGCATTTTCAGAGGGTGGCAATCCTGCAAGAAAAATTGAGAAGATGGTCAAGACGCTTGAAGGCTGCAAAGTCATGAAATCCGGGTTTGACAGTATCTCTGTGGAAGCACCCGAAGAGACGAGAGGTTTGCTGTTGTATTCCGTGGGAAAGATTCTTCGCGAAAACTATAAAAAAGTCAATGTGGAGAAGGATTTGTCCATTGGAGGCGAAATAAAGGGATTGGATGTTATTAAGTTGTTGTCGGGTAAGGCACCGGCTCCGACAGGACCTTCATTAACAATGTATTCCAGCGAGCTTCGCAAGAAGAATGCGCAAGCCGCAGCCGAAAGTGCAGATAAGAAGGCCGCAGCCGAAAGCACAGAGAAAAAGCTCGCGGAAGACGATCCGTTTGATGAGATTGATAAGAAGGATGCTGCGATAGAAGCAACTGATAAGAAGATTACGGATATGGAGACAGATGCCGTAACGGATATGACCATGGAAGATGGAGATGAGTCTGAAGACGGCGAATCCGAGGGCGATGAATCCGAAGACGTTGAATCTGAAGGTGACGAATCTAAAAATGAAGCATCAGACGATGCAGGTGAAGCATCAGACGACGCAGATGAAGCATCAGACGACGTAGATGAAACGTCAGACGCAGAGGAACCTCGTTATCGCAAGTCGAAACTGGGCACAACATATTCCTCCAAATCAGGCATTCCTCTAACTTCAAATTCCGGAAAGATTTCTGCGGAACGTGTTGTTTCCATGAAGAAGGTTACCGAGGATATCTGTGCAGGCATTCCGATGAAATTTTCGCCTGTTTTGTGCGCATATCTTCGTGAATTAAATGCGGTTATTCCGATGCTTGATATGATGGATGCAGGCAATTGCATGTGGGCTCAGAATCTTGTAGTATCTATCAACCAAGGTTACGGATATACAACATTTATTAATAATATCGCTACTATTCTTACGGGATACGGACTGTCTCAGAAGGATGAGATGAATGTTAAGGAATTCACTGTGGATGTGTATTCCCGCGAGGAAGAGAAATATAATGACTGGGATAAATTGATTGAATTGGCCAAGTCTTTTGAACGTGCGAACGGAAAGGGAATTCGCAAAATCATTCTGGGCATAGACATCAGTAAATGGCAGTCTGAACTTGGTTCTTCCCGTGTTGTTCAGTATCTGCGTGAGTTGAATGAGCATTCGCAGAACTTTATCTGTGTATTTAAGGTTCCTTGTATGGAAATGCATGTTTTGCATAATATTGTGGAACGTTTAAGTGACGTGATGGTTGTTAAGAGCCTTTTGGTTCCGCCGGTTTCCGTCGAAGACATGATTTCTTACATGAAGGATCGTGTGAAACGATATAATTGCAGTATTGATGATGCGTGCGACGAAGCATTGTCGCGTTGGATTGTACAGGAGAAGAGGGACGACAGTTTCTTTGGATATCAGACGCTCAAGAAGATGATTTCGGAACTTGTATATCAGAAAGCTGTACTAAACTGCGATAAAGGCGAGTCTGATACTGCTATTGCAAAGGATGATTTTGCGAAGCTTCTGGATGAAACAACGGTAGACGGTGATCCGATTGCCAAGCTGAACGATTTGATTGGTATTGCAAGCGTTAAACAACGTATTTCCGAAATTGTTGAGCAGATTCGTGCACAACAGGAATTGGCAGATGACGGCAAGATGGTGGAACGTCCGAGCATTCATATGATGTTTACGGGTAATCCCGGCACCGGCAAAACGACGGTTGCAAGAATTCTGGCAGCACTCTTTAAACAGAAGGGTGTTCTTCGCAAAGGATTTTTCTTCGAGATAAAGGGACGCGATTTGTGCGGACGCTACATTGGTGAGACAACGCCCAAGACAACGGCTTACTGCCGCGATGCTTACGGCTCGGTTTTGTTCATCGATGAGGCGTATGGTCTGTATGAGAGTGACAGCGAGAGAGATTATGGTCACGAGGCAATTCAGGCACTTCTGCAGGAAATGGAAAATCACAAAGACGATTTGTGTGTGATCATGGCAGGATATACCGATGAAATGCAGAGACTTCTGGAATCCAATCCCGGATTGGCCAGCCGTATTCCGTATATTATTGAATTTCCGAATTACTCCAGAGAAGAACTTAAGGATATTTTCTTCAAGATGATGGAGGGCAACTTCGAATACGAAAGAGATGAGGTTAACAGTGCGGTTGAACTGTTCCTGAATTCCATTTCCGATGAAGAAATGGAGAAAAAGTCATTCAGCAACGCTCGTTTGATGCGCAATCTGTATGAAAGAGCCTGGGGTAAAGCGGCGTTCAGACGCAGCATCAGCGGCGAGAAATCGATCATCATCCGTAAGGAGGATGTCGAAGGTGCTATGCAGGATACGGAATTTAAGAAGATTTTGAATGAAAAGCACGAACGTAAATTTGGATTTAATGTAGATTAAGGAGCACTGGAATGGGAGCGGAATATAAATCTTCGCTGGACCGAGAGGACTGGATCAGCCGGTTTTTCGGATTCTTAGGTGCTTATCGGTACAAACGGTCCAAATATGGTGAAACAAGAGGCCTGGAGAGACGTGATAATACATGGCTTGCACAGCGTGATGTCGGTGCGCAACGTCCTCTTTCCGACAATATTGTTTATGTGTATGGAATCCCGCATTGCGGTAAAAACGAATATCGTAAGTTTCTAAGTGACGAACTTGACAAAAAGGATAAGTACTCAGAAGGCTATGTATGCGTAGAACTTGATATGGCGCAACTGCAAAAGAAATCTGCCTACTTGCCCGAAGCTATGAAAATGGCGATGAACGACGCGGGCATTTCGACATATTTCTATGATCTTGGGCAGCTTGATACGGCAGCAGATGATTGGCTGACGCGCTTTAATAAGCTTGCGAAGCTTATACAGGAATTAAATGATCAAGCCGATAATATCCCGAAACGTGTGACACTTATTTCGGAATGTTTACTGGGCCTTCGTAAGAAGATTGATAATCATGGAGTTGCAAACGAGGAATCCCGTCGCAGATTGTCCGAAGAGGTACAGTCAAAGCTTATGGAATTCTTCGGGCGTACCAAGGCAGGCGAAGCCGGGAAGGAACATAGTTTTTACTCATATGATTCCGATGAAAGGGATGGCCTACGTGCCGGCGGTAATGAACCGCTTTATGGAAACAATATTAATGCCGATGCTCCTCTTTTACGTACGGTCATCCGACAGGAAACGGACTTTGACTTTCTCTTCGAGGATCTGCAGTACGAAACATATGGGCATAACAAACGAATCATTTTCTTCGTGCGACATTATGAAGAGGCCTATCCTTCTCTGAAACCGGACGAGTACGATCGCTTTGTGAAGCTGATGCGCGATTCGGAAAATGTGGTGTGGGTGCTCATGAGCCGTTGTTGTCCGCAGAAGGCAGAACTTGCATATATTCGTAAAGAGAACTGCTGGAGATTCGGTGAGTGCGACAGTATCCGCAAAGTGGCTGCATATATCGAGAGCAGCTTACCTGAGATTTATGATCGTGAATATGCGGAAGACTGGATTCGTTACGTTTACATGGAAACTGCGGGATATGTATGTCTGCTGGATATATGTATACGTGCGGAACAATCGCCCGAGAAGAACTTTGGCGAATGGTTCAGACGTCGGTACAGAAGGGAAGTATCCACCATTCAAAAGTCACAATTTGACGCATGGTTAAGACGCGTATGGAATGACGGACCATGGGAGTTGTGTGATGAATTGACCGGATTCGGTCCGCTGGAATTCCTGTTCGGGCGTGATTACAATTCGTTTTTGAATAATTCGGCTGACCGATGCTTTGCATTGCCGGCGTTATGCTTTTTGGCGTATTTATCGGAAAACGGTGCGGGAACAATTGAACAGTTTAAGTGGCGCAGACAGTCCGAGATTACGTTTTCAAAGGAGACCGAAAGAGGCCTTGTGAAGTATCGCGTGAATCGATACGGCATTCCGTTTATTCGAAGTATTGAGACCGGGACACCGTTCTGCCGGGAATATGAGGAATATCCGGATATATATTATCTTGATCCGGTACTTATTCGGATTATTCGCAAGCATGATAAATATACGCAATTATGCGAATCGTTTATTGTAAATTGTACGGAACCGTGTGAGAGCAGTGCCGGTAAGGATGCAAATGTGAATTCCTTTGATATTCGTGATGCAATTTCCTTGCAAGAAGACCAGGTTTCGGCTAAAATTAATATTACGGACATTGAGACGATAGAAGTTTATCCTGCAGCGGAAGCTCATACCGTCAAAGAAACAGGGAAGGATGATTATGTATCCCATCCGGAACCGGGAAGTGAGCAGAAGAAAGAAGAACTTCCCGACGAGTCCATAAGAGCTTCTTCCGATATGATTTCGTCATCGGAAGCCAAAGAGACAAATTTGGAATTACAAAAGGATGCGCAGAATGCTCAGGCCAAGGTGTTGCCGCAAGAACCGCCTTCAAGCGGTACTCCTGTCGGAAAAGAAGAACGTGCGCAGGAGATGGGAGCGTCCAATGTGGTTGACTTTTCCGCGTTCCGCGCGGGAAATACGAAGAAGGGTGCAAAATAGTAATAATAAAGGAGATTAGATATGGCTGCTACAAAAGAAGACATGATTGAAGGTTTCAGAGATTTTCTGGATAACAAGAATTGGCATTATGATTACGAAGAAGAGCGTGAAATGATTCGTACAGGCGTTAATTTGGACTGCAAGTTCAAGAGTACGAAGATGTTTATTCGTTTCTATGAGACAGGTCTTATGGTAATATCGACGATTCAGATGGATGTTGCCGAAGAGTACAGAGCCAGTGTTTGTGAGTATCTTACCAGAGCTAACTTTGGTATGAAGAACGGCAATTTTGAAATGGATATGAACGACGGTGAAGTCAGATTCAAACTTTATTGCAATTATGCGGGACTTGATGCCCTTACCGATGAGATTATGGAGGATTGTATTATGATTCCTCCTGTAATGTTTGACCGTTACGGTGACGGATTATCGGCACTTATGTTTGGATTCTCGGATCCCGTTACCGAAATCGAAAAAGCTGAAAAGAGTGAATAATTTAGTGGCCTCGGCATTTTTGCCGGGGCCTTTTGTTAGCAAAATAAACAACAAAATTACTTTATGTAAAGTGTTTTTTTTAATGGTAGTAAAAAGCGTTTTTTGTTATAATACATAAGATTATGGATTACTATAATAATTTTTTGAAAGCGGGGCAAAATCATGAAGAAAAGAGACGATATTCATAAGATTTTAATTATTGGTTCCGGCCCGATTATTATCGGCCAGGCGTGCGAATTTGACTATTCCGGAACTCAGGCTTGTAAGGCACTTAAGAAGCTTGGATACGAGATAGTGTTGGTGAATTCGAACCCGGCAACGATTATGACGGATCCGGCCACCGCAGATGTGACATATATTGAGCCACTGAATGCAGAGAGACTGACACAGATTATTGAGAAGGAGAGACCGGACGGATTGTTGCCGAATCTGGGTGGTCAGACCGGATTGAATCTGTGCTCGGAACTGAATCAGTTAGGAGTGCTGGATAAATACGGAGTCAAAGTCATTGGCGTTCAGGTTGATGCCATTGAACGAGGCGAAGACCGTATTGAATTTAAGAAGATGATGAATGAACTCGGAATCGCGATGGCTCGTTCCGAAGTAGCATATACGGTAGATGATGCACTTGCCATTGCCGATAAGCTCGGGTATCCCGTTGTACTGCGCCCCGCATATACGATGGGCGGTGCCGGCGGCGGTATGGTCTACAATGTAGAAGAACTTAAGACGGTTTGCGAACGTGGCTTGCAAGCTTCATTGGTAGGACAGGTTCTTGTTGAGGAGTCTATTCTCGGATGGGAAGAACTGGAGTTGGAAGTTGTTCGTGATGCTACAGGCAAGATGATTACCGTATGCTTCATTGAAAATATCGATCCTCTCGGCGTACATACAGGAGATTCCTTCTGCTCAGCTCCCATGCTTACCATTTCAGAAGATGTACAGAAAGAACTTCAGCGTCAGGCATACAAGATTGTCGAAGAAGTAGGCGTTATCGGCGGTACAAATGTACAGTTCGGTCACGATCCCAAGTCAGGCAGAATTGTTGTAATTGAGATTAACCC
>JAZLJS010000086.1:0-1125 GCA_045617945.1 Lachnospiraceae bacterium | reverse complement strand
AAGTTGTATCGCAAAGTTATGTATTTTACTTCGTTCTCGTAAAATGTTTGAAATCCGAACCGACACTTCCCTTGGCAAATGAGGTTCCCACCCTTTGCCATTCCATCTCCGTTTCAGTCAACTTTGTGATGTTGTATTGTTCCTCAGGATTATTTATACCTTCACCCTCTACCGACTCATACGGACCGAGGATAATCTTTCCGCTTTCCACAGAGAAAGAACGTGAATAGTCATTCGTGCCTGCAAATACGTCATAAACATGAATGTCGGCAGTATTATTGGTGTTGAATGACCAATCGAGGAATCAATCAGGGGCATAATACGGATATCCTTCATACGATTCAGCCCATGTGCCGATGATATTGCCCTGCGTAACTTCCATTTTTGAACAGGATACAGCAAGCATACTCCTGCCAGAAATAATAATGATAGAGATTTTATAACCTTTATGACTTTATAGAATTGTTGTTTCTGCCCTATAAATACAGAACAATGCAAAATGCGTCAAAGAAATCAGCAAAAATTTTATCACAATGATTATCATCAGCGAAACACAATTTTATACAAAGCGGTCAAGCCCTTCTTCCTACGCTAAAGCTCCGTCAGAAAGGCTTGGTTCCAGCCGCTGCGGCACGTCGCGCCTGCGCGCCTTCCACTTCATCAAGTTCCGCCCGGCAGACATTCCCGTCTGGCGGACCGCCAGCCGTGAAAGACTGCTTCGGGCTCCACGGCCACTCCGCCTTCGGCTCCGTTGCCAATAAGGCCATCGTAGACCTGCACGTGGAAGGGATAACCGAATATCTGGCAGGATAATTGTCATATCACAATGAAAATCCGTATCTTCGCCCCAGCAAAGCAAGACTTCTCCAACATATCAGATCCATTAGAAGTGGCAGTTCTGTCTATAAAGCAAAAACACCATATGGTGTGATAATTGATGGGGAAGAAAACGTAAGTGATCGCCATGATGAAAAATAAATTATCCTCTTTTATTGTCGTATTCTTATTCCTCGCAGCAATGTTTTCTGGGGAAAGAAGCTATAAGAATGCGCAGTGCAGCATTATCCGGGATCTGAATAATGCGATGTCAGCTACATTAGCTAGAACTCAGTCAAACACGATAAC
>JAZLJS010000085.1:0-1902 GCA_045617945.1 Lachnospiraceae bacterium | reverse complement strand
ACGATCACTGGTGGAAGCCAATCGGATACCTGCTACTGACAGTATATTGGTTCAATCCGCTTTGCTGGCTTGCGTATATTCTTTTGTGCCGTGATATAGAAATGGCTTGTGACGAGAAGGTTATCCGCGATATGGATAATGACGCCAAAGCAGCATACTCACAGGCTCTTCTTAACTGCAGTTTCCCCAGAAAAAGAATCGCAGCCTGTCCACTTGCATTCGGTGAAGTGGGTGTGAAGGAAAGAGTTAAGTCTGTGTTGAACTATAAAAAGCCGGCATTTTGGATTATTGCCGTTGCTGTAGTGTCTTGCATTGTTGTTGGTGTATGTTTTATGACAAATCCATATTCCGACAGAAGCATTTCCGGAAACCTGGGCGTATCTATGGATATGGCAGTTGCCGAATATAACCATTCATCTCATTCAGACGGAAATATTATTGCAACTGATTATGATGTTCTTCGTATTACAAAAGTAAAAGGCAAAACAACTGTATATGCCTGGATTTATTATGCGGAATACAGTTTTGACGGGACCGATGTTAAGATGGAAAGCGCTTCACATATTCCAACAGTAATCACATTTGATACTTCTTCGGATGGAGGTGATTCCTCGACTTATGATGTGATTGAATATTGGGAACCCAGAGATGGCAGCTATTATGCAGAAGATATTCGCGACAAATTTCCACTGAGTATACAATTGAAGGCATTTGATACATCCGGCGCGATAAAGCAGAAGGAAAAGTGTTTGAGGTCAGCAAAAGAATACTATCAGGTATCAGATTCGGCACCAATAAAAGAAACAAACAGCGATGCAACAGGAATCTTCCAAGATGTGCATTTTTTAGGTGAAATATCGGATTCAGACAAATCCAATTATCAGATCGGTGTTAGTATTCAAGGAACTGATTTTTCATTAATAGGAACGGAATTGTCAGAAATGATAGCCCGGGATTGGGCAAAATATGACAGTATGACACAGGAAGAAAAGATGATTTCAAGTCATGCTCCGGGATGGGTTTCTCTTGGATTTGACAATTGGAATGATTGTGAGAACGCCTTAGGCTTTTCTATTACTAATCCTCTCGAATCGATTGATTGGCTCACCAGGACGGGCTACTTCGGTGATGAAAGCAGCAACCCGAGCATGCCGGTGCAATTCATTCATGTAAACGCAAATTCAGCACAGATTGACAGACAGCTTACGGATATACATATTGATTCCGGATACAGAACAGAAAATGTCCACGTTACATTGAACGCAACCCTTTTCGCGGAAGCCGGGGAACATACCATGGGTTCTGCATACAACGGGTATGCTACGTTTGAGCATAACACGGCATCAACCGGTTCAGGCATTCCTGTTCTCACTGTTGTCACCAATGGAACAAATAATAAGAGCTATTACAATGAATCCATCTACGATGTAATTGCATATTGGGTACAAGAAAATGTTTTCTATACTCTTCGTGTGTACGGAGATAAAGAATACAAAGACGAGGTCATGGCTACACTCGAAAGAATCCTTTTAGAAATATAGTAAATATTGCACCGTTCCCCATCATTTTGGGGACAGATTTGGGGACAACCCGAGGATAGAGTGCTTTCCTCCTTGATTTTACTGGGTTTTTTCGGGTATGTCCGACTTCGATCCCCGTCTCGCGCTCGTCTAAAAAGACATCCAATCGGATGTCTTTTTTGTTTTGTCGCACCTATTCCGGGCCTGATTTATCCTAATTTCTTCTTTTCCGTTCGTTTAGGATACGAAAATGTCTCTCGTATCCTATTTTTTCATTTTCGCCTTATTTAGTATACGAAAAAGTGTTCTGCGTATCCTATTTCTTCTTTTTTCGGCTCTTTAGGATACAGCAGCCCCTTTTGGGTATCCTAACCACCCCATC
>JAZLJS010000084.1:0-17221 GCA_045617945.1 Lachnospiraceae bacterium | reverse complement strand
AAGAAGTCCCTTTGGCAGGGACAAACCAGTGATAGTGGTGCGGTTGGGGCTTTTAATTTCGAGGGCCCTTTGAGGGCCAAGCCGGTAATCGAGCCTTATAGGCTCAGAGCAAACCACCAGCTGTCGCTGGTGGTTATGATTATATATAAGAGTGTCCTGACATCAGACTTTTTCTTGTGGTGCGAACGTATTATTGCTATAGTGGAATTAAGCTATTTGTATGCCGATTAATAAAGAAACGTAACATAAAATGGCAGGAGGAATGGTTATGCAGAAGTTTGATGCACCCTGGGCTGATGAGATGCCGGCAGATTCATTTGTTTCAACAGAGCCCACATATGAGGTGGGGAGATATTTTGATTTGTTTGATGAGGATTATTATGATGCGAAGAATCTTTCTGACGGAGTAAGTATGAAGTATTACTATTTTGATCCGACCCTTCATGGTTACCCGAAGAACAAGGAATATCCGTTATTGATCTTTTTGCACGGTGTTTCGAATTCACTTGTAGGTAAAACCTGTGTTAATTATACCGGTGCAGAATACTTTGCATCATCTGAGTATCAGACTGACATGGGCGGAGCCTATATTCTCGTGCCGATTGCAAACGAGTATAGGGATGAAAATGGAAGGGTACAAGGGTGTTGGGATGATACGTATATCCAATCTTTGTATGAATTGATTAACCATTTTATTTTGACTCATACAGACAGTGTTGGCAGAAAATTTCTGTTGGGTAATTCCAGAGGGGCTTCCATGACTTTTACTATGGGTACTGCTTATCCTGATATGTTTAACGCACTTATTCCCGTAGGAACGTCATATATACCGGACCGGGCGTCATTGGCTAAGCTTGAAGCAAACAATGTCGCTATATTCTATGCCATCGGAAAACACGATGAATTCAATAGTTATGAGGATGAAGTACTTCCAAATATTAATCGTTTGGAACAAGTAAAACGATGCTTTATATTTATTCCGGAGTGGGTACGAAACGGCGACAGAGGTATTTCTTCCATTGGTGGTGGAGTAGAGATGGGGCAGCATTGTCTGATGAATTCGATGCAGTCCAATCTTAAGTTTGATGATGGAATGCCCATGGATACGAGACTGCCGCGCGGAATAACGGGTTGGATTGATGAGATTAACCGTGGTGGATGCGGTTGGGCCAAAGAGTATGCACTGCATGGTGAAACGATGAAGACAGGTCGTATTCGAATAAATGATAAAATTTCGTTATTCTACGAAGAATTCGGGACAGGAGATCAAATTATTCTTTCCTCACAGGTTGGGTTCTATCATATAGGAATGCAACAGTATATGGCGCAACTGGGCTATCATGTTTATTGTATTACAATGCGCGGTTTTCATCCGTCTTCTCTTGTCTCAGAAGATTACGCGGAACGTTGGTATGATGTATTTGCTGAGGATGTCATCTCATTTGCTGACAAGATGAATATAGATCATTTTACATATATGGGTGCTTCGCATGGCGCGGGAATAGGGTGCATCTTATGCTCAAAGACAGTGGACGTATCGATGCATTTATTGCTGTAGTTGCAGGACCGCATAGCCTAAAGGAAGGTACAATGTCATACCGACAGATGCTTTCGCAGGGAATCATTAAGGAAATCCCTCCTTTTGATCCGCCCATTGATAATGATAGAGACAGACAGATTCGACGTGATTATAGAAATTGTTGGATGTCCGGACTTCCACATGCTTTTATGGCGGAACAAAAACTTGATTATGGACGTCCTCTGATGCGCCTTGGAACTGAAGAAAAATTATGTGAAGAATTGCGAAAGATTACTGTTCCCACACTTCTTATCGGCGGATGTGATGATCCTATAAGCCCACCAGAACTTTTGATGCGTACAGCAGAGTGTTTGCCTCATTGCAAACTTGTGATATGTTCAAATTGCGGACATAATATTGATACAGATTTAATTGAAGAAGTGTCAGATGAATCGGACCGATTTATCAAGATAGCAAAGGCTTCCGGAAAGTGGTATAAACCGGTCGGTTGACGAAGAATACCGGATGCCCCGTAGCTGCTTATTTTTTGAAATAACATAATAAAATAGGTCTTTCCCTGCAACAAGCATTTGCTTTGTTCATCGGAAAGACCTGTTTTATTAATAGCATATTATATTTATTATCCTTTTACTGCACCGATTGTAATACCTTTTACAAAATATCTCTGTAAGAAAGGATATATAATCATAACGGGCAAAATACCCAATACAGTCAGAGCCATTCGAACTGAAGTAGAAGGCAAATCTGCCATATTAATATTACCGCTTCCGTTCTGAGCCTGCTGTCTTAACTGATCCAGATTTCGCTGTATCTTCATAAGCAGTACCTGAATACTGTAAAGCTTATCATCATTGATATAATACAGACCGTTCATCCAGTCATTCCAATATGCAAGTCCTACAAGAAGTCCAACCGTAGCGGTGATAGGCACTGCCATAGGGAAGACAACTCTGCTGATGATCTTAAATTCATTGGCACCGTCAATTCTTGCTGCTTCAATAACTTCATCAGGGATGTTTGTTGTGAAGTATGTACGCATCATAATAACATTGAACGGACTCATCAGAAGACCGGGAACCAACAAAGCTACAAAAGTATTACGAATATGGAATGTCTGTGTCCACATCAAATATGCAGGAACCAAACCACCGGAGAAGAGCATTGTAAAGAAGAGATAGAATGCAAATATGTTTCTTCCGGGAAGGTCTTTTCTGGAAAGAGGGTATGCATATAATATTGTACAGAACAGATTGGCAGCGGTTCCGATTGCTGTAATTACAACAGATATGAAATAACCGCGTCCTACTGAACCAGACTGAACCAGCAGGTATTTATAAGCGTAAAGGCTGAATTTCTTAGGGAAAAAGCTGTATCCGTTTGCAATCAGTGATTGTTCATCAGTAAGTGATGACATGAGCATAAGGAAAAAAGGTGCAAGTACACAGATAACCAAGAAAATCATCAATGCGTTTGCGAAAAACTGAAATCCTTTGTCTTTTTGTATCATGTTCTTTCCTCCCTTTAAAACAGCGAACTATCACTGTCAATTTTTCTAACAATCGCATTTGCAGCCATAACAAGAATAAAACCGACAACCGATTGATAGAGACCTGCTGCTGATGACATACCTATATTGTTGTTCTGCATCAGTCCACGATATACATATGTGTCGATGGTCTGAGTTACACTAATCAACGGACCGGAGTTTTGAGGAACCTGATAGAAGAGACCAAAGTCTGATCGGAAGATTCCGCCAAGTGCCATAAGCGTTAACACGATGATAGTTGATTTTAAACCGGGTAATGTTACATGTACCACTCTTTGCCAACGGCTTGCACCATCTACAACGGCTGCTTCATAAAGTGTAGCGTCAATACCACAGATGGTAGCATAGTATAAAATCATATTATAACCAAGATTCTTCCAAATGTTGATGATAACAATAATAAATGGCCAATATTTTGGTGCATTATACCAGTCAATAACTTCGGTTCCAAATAATTTAACCAGTGAGTTATTGATATATCCGTTACTGGTGCCCAGGAAAGCGAAGGCAAGATAACTGACGATTACCATCGAAATCAGGAAAGGAATCAGAATAATCGTTTGATATAATTGTTTAGCCTTTTTGTTTCGGATATCATTCAGGATAATAGCGGTTGCTACGGCCAAAATGGTACCCAATATAATAAATGCGAGATTATAAAGCAGGGTATTACGTATCATAATCCAAGCATCTTTGGTACGAGTGAGGAATTCGAAGTTCTTAAATCCACACCAAGGACTTCCGTATACACCTTCTCTTGCATTGTACTGTCTAAAGGCTATCTGTATTCCGAACATAGGAATATATGAATTAATAAAAAGATATATTGCGCCGGGTAAAAACATTAAATACAACGGCCAATAATGCTTTATTCTTTTTACGAATTTCGTCAAGAGTTCGCCCCTCCAATCTCTCATAAAGTAATTTGCAGGTGCCAAAAAAATTCTTTGACACCTGCATTTCATCACTTTTATGCTTATTTGTCAGACAGAATTACATTCTTATTTGTTTGCAAGGAATGCATCAAGCTGTGCCTGCTTCTCAGCGATAATCTCGTCGATACCGGCTGCCTTAAGCTCTTCAATATATTTAGGAAGGTTCTCTTCAGGATCGATAGAACCCCAAATAAGAGCATTTCTGTAAGAAGACGAAACGTTCTGACATGCTGTAACCTGATTCATTACACTGCTGCTGTCCCATACAAAGCCCATTGCCGGACTTGCTGTACCGGAGTTGTTGAAATCATTGAGTTTCTTCCAAAGATCAACGTCTTCAGCACCCTCCCATATAGGAGTAATCTGCTGGTTAGGCCATGCCCAGTCCACTGATGAGTAACCGGAAGCGTTAGGATCAACACCTTCAGGAGTTGTAATCATTGTCTTCTCGTCGTTAGCCCATGTCCAATGCTTGCCTTCGATACCATTGATAAGAAGGTTAGAAACATCAGGATCTGTGAACATCAAATCCCACATCTTCATAGCTTCTTCAGGATGAGCTGTGGAATAAGGAATAACCCAAGAGTTACCGTTAGGAATAGCTGTGTGCTTGATGGGCTCATGCATCTTCATGAAGTAAACTTCCTTGCCGTTGCCCTTGTAAACTTCGAGCTCTTTACCGGGCTTCCAGTTTTCATACATAGCAAATCCGTTAGCGGAGAGAAGATTGTTCTCTGTTGTTGTTGTAGCATCAGGCATAATCAGACCTTCCTGATTCCACTGATACATCATCTTACAGAATGTCTGGAAAGATTCTGTTTCAGCTTCGTTTACAACTGTTGTGCTGGAATCCAAGCAACTTTCAAGAATACCAAGGCTGTCGCCAAGAGGGTCAGCAGGCAATGTTGTCTGCATTCCGCCGCCTGCCCATGTAGGAACAAGGGGATACATATCAGGATAAGCTTCATGAACCTTTGTAAGGATGTCATGCATCTCATCGTATGTGCCATATTCGGGAACTGTGATACCAAGTTCATCACAGATGTCCTTACGCATAGCAAAACCTGCAGAACGGGATGTATCCTTCTGGTTAGGAAGAGCATACAGAACACCGTTGTACTTACAAGCTTCAAGGTCGTAAGGGTTGATAAATGCTTTTGCACCCTGACCAAACTGCTCAAGAAGATCATCAAGAGGATAAGCCCAATTGTTGTTTACAACTGTATTGAACTGACCACTGATGTTGTTGTAGCACAAAAGGTCGATAGGTTCGCCAGATGTAAGAGCGAGGTTAATCTGCTCTGCATCCTGTCCACGAACGAGCTGAATTTCACAGCCAATCTTTTCACGTGTAATTTTGCTAACTGCTTCTGCTACTTCTTCGCAGTCTGCTGTATCAGCAGAACCGTTGCCCCATATTACGAGCTTAACGTATTCGCCTGATGCTGCAGAACCTGCATCTCCATTGTCAGTTGCAGCAGTAGTGGTCGATGCGCCACCGTCAGCTGCGGGTGCTGCGGGTGTGCCAGCTGCTTCTCCGCATGCAACAAGGCCTACTAACATAGTAGCTGCTGCAACAACAGAGACACCCATTTTGAAAAACTTTTTCATTTTTTTCTCCTTTCACAATGTGGTAGTGCCATATGACACTATAAAATGTTATTTGCTAAAAGGCCATGTGAAAGCCTTAGAAGCCGAATGTAACTATTCACTTTTGGTGAATTTGATACATTAACTACGTATATTTTCCTTTTTTTTGTTATGATTTTCTAATCAATTTGTGCCATTTTTTTTACAATAATTGCTAAAAAAATTGTAAATGTTGCGTGAATGTTTTTCTTTCTATATGGTATAGATCTTGCGTTTTGCTCATTATTGCTATGCTTCCGGAGGATTTGTGATTATTTTGATGCCATTTTTTACAATTTGATTTATAGCATTATATAAGTAAAATTCTCTTCATATTATTAATAGGTAAATTTGGCGTTTTTTATTAAAGAATTGTTCAGATAGTACAAAAGATGATGAATCATTTGGCAGATATTATTTTTTGAATACAAATATCAATATAATATATGATATAATATCTATAAATTTTTCAATTATAGCGTATTATCGAGGTGCTGAATATGCAGGAAGAATTGTTTCGTAAAAAGAGTATAGAGAAAATCAAATCACCGGACAATCTGAATGAATATATTAAAGTTGCCAATCCCGGTGTGTGGATGATACTGGTTGCAATCATAATATTGCTTATAGGTGCATGTGTATGGGGAGTATATGGGCGCTTGGAAACGAAAATTTCGGCCTCTTCCGTTGCAGATGACGGTAGTATCATAATCCTTGTTGATGATGTACGTATCGCAAATGTTGAGAAGGGAATGACTGTACGTATCGATGATTCTGTCGGTGAAGTTATGGATGTAGATATTTTTTCGGGTACGGTTTCTACACAAATGAATATTCCTGACGGAAATTATATGGCAGATATAATCGTCGACAGTGTCAGTCCTTTTTCGTTTATATTTAATTAATATCAACCGGAGACAATCATATGAGTATTAAGATTAAAAAGCCTGTTACAAAAGGCGTGGCGAAAGTTCCGGTTGTTATGCAATTGGAAGCTTTGGAATGCGGTGCCGCCTGCCTGACCATGATCATGGCTTATTACAGAAAATGGGTTCCCCTTGAACAAGTACGTGTAGATTGCGGTGTTTCACGAAACGGTTCAAATGCCAAAAATATATTGCGTGCTGCCAGGTATTATGGGTTCAAAGCACAAGGTTATCGGTTTGAACCCGAGTCATTAAAGGAATACGGAAGTTTTCCTTGTATTATTCATTGGGAGTTTAATCATTTTATCGTGCTTGACGGCTTCCGGGGAGGAAGAGCGTACTTAAACGATCCGGCAAAAGGTGCATACAGTGTACCAATGTCTGTTTTTGATGAAGGATTTACCGGGATATGTCTGATGATGGAACCTGATGAGCAATTTGTTCCCGACGGTAAACCCAAAAGTGTTTTGAAATTTGCGGCAAAACGGTTGAAGGGAACCGGCCCGGCTGTTGTTTTCACTATTCTTACAATTGCCATTTCATCACTTTTAAATATTATTCATCCTGTATTTTCACGTATATTTTTAGATCGACTGCTTTCGGGTATGAACCGGGAATGGTTGGTTCCTTTTATTGTTTTTTTGGCAATATTTGATTTTGTTCAAATCATAGTTTCCGTTCTGTCAAATATTTACAGTCTGCGTATGAACGGCAAAGTCTCTGTTGTGGGCAGTACTTCCTATATGTGGGCGGTTCTTAAGAAACCGATGTCGTTTTTCTCTCAACGCATGACCGGTGATATTCAGAGTCGCCAGAATTCCAATGCATCCATATCCAACACATTGATAAATATTGTTTCACCTATATTGATGGACTCATTTATGTTGGTGTTCTATTTGGTGATCATGCTTCGTTACAACACAGTTTTGACAGTGGTAGGTTTGTCTTCTCTGGCATTAAATGCTGCCGTTTCCAATTATATTGCAGCCAAACGTGTTAATATTACCAGAGTTTCCATGCGTGAGTCGTCCAAACTTGCATCGGCATCCGTTGCAGGAATTGAAATGATTGAAACCATTAAGGCATCCGGTGCGGAACAGGGGTATTTCGCAAAATGGTCGGGTCATCAGGCAAATGTAAATTCTCTGTCTGTTCGATTCATGAAAATCAATCAATATTTAGGTATGATTCCCGGATTTGTTGATTCTCTTGCATCTGATTTGGTTCTTATATTAGGTGTTTTTCTGACGATGCAGGGTGAATTTACCGTTGGTATGATTATGGCATTCCAGGGATTTTTGCAGTCGTTCATGGCACCTGCTTCCAAATTTGTTTCTGCGGGTACAACGATTCAGGAAATGAGAACATCCATGGAGCGTGTCGAAGATGTTATGGAGTATCCGGAAGACAATATATTCGCTCCCGAAAATGATATGCAAAATGATTTGCGTAAGCTGACGGGTAATGTTGAAATTCGTGATCTTGTTTTTGGCTATTCCAATTTGGATGAACCTTTGATCAGTGACTTTTGCCTGTCATTACAACCCGGCAAATCCGTTGCCCTTGTGGGCGCATCCGGATGTGGTAAATCGACAATTTCTAAATTGATTTCCGGATTATATCAACCGTGGAGCGGTTCCATTACTTTTGACGGTAAGAGCATGAAGGATATTCCGAGTGATGTTTTTCGTGCGTCTGTTGCTGTGGTGGATCAGGATATTATTTTGTTTGAGGATACAATTGCCAACAATATCAAAATGTGGGATGAAAGTATTGAAGATTTTGAAATGATTCTTGCTGCACGAGATGCACAGCTTCATGATGATATTATGGATCGTCCCGGCGGATATCAGTATAAGATTCTTGAAAACGGTAAGGATTTTTCGGGCGGTCAGAAACAACGTTTGGAAATTGCCCGTGTTTTGGCACAGGATCCTACATTGATAATTATGGATGAGGCAACAAGTGCATTGGATGCTCAAACAGAATATGATGTTGTTCAGGCGATTCGGGACAGAGGAATTACCTGTATTGTTGTCGCTCACCGATTGTCAACGATTCGTTCATGTGATGAGATTATTCTTCTTGATGACGGTCATATAGTAGACAGAGGAACTCATACACAGTTATTTAACAGATGTGAGACTTATCGTAACTTGGTAAGCGCAGAATAGTGATATATTCGTGACTTAAAGGAGAACCGTAGGAATGGGTTGGTTTGATGAACAACTTAATATTCGTAGGGCAAAAGATGATGAACAATTTACCGATGCAATTTATTCCGTAGCCGGTGCAGTTATGGGAAAACGTCTGAAGGATTCACTTAATGACGCCCAAATTGCCAATTCGGCTATTGAAGAGATTTTGAAATTTTATCAATACAGAATACATTTGGATGATAATAATACAAGCTTTGCCACTTTGGATGAACAGGTAAATTATTATTTGCATCCGTACGGAATAATGCATAGAGAAGTTGTATTGCAAAAAGGATGGTACAAGGATGCCTTCGGAGCTATTCTGGCAACGTTTACGGAGGACGGAAGACCAGTTGCACTGATTCCCGGTAAAATATCCGGATATTATTACAAGGATTTGGAAAGCGGTAAGAAAGTCAAGGTTACTTCACGTAACGCATCACTTATTGATTCTGCTGCGACCTGTTTTTATAAACCTCTGCCGATGCGAGCTTTGAAGGTTCGGGATTTGTTTGTTTATATGCTGCAAACACTTTCGCTGTCGGATGTCGCTATGTTTATAATTATGGCCGGTATTGTTACTGCTTTGGGTATGTTGGGGCCTAAGATTAACAGTTGGCTGTTTGGTGATGTCCTTATAAGCAAGAATATTTCCGTATTGGTTTCCCTTGCGGTTTTCATGTTTTGTTATTCTCTGGCGAGATTATTATTATCCAGCTATCAGGCGCTTATTAATTCACGTCTGTCTACCAAGCAGAGTTTGATGGTACAAAGTGCCGTAATGAACAGAATATTGAATTTGCCGGCTACCTTTTTTAAAAAGTATGCTTCGGGTGATTTGTCTCTCAGAGCAGATTATGTCGAAAGCCTGTGCGGCATAATTTATGATTCGGTTATGAATGTGGGCATAACGACGCTGTTTTCATTTGTATATTTGGGACAGGTATTTCAATATGCTCCGACGCTGGTAGTTCCTTCATTAATATTTACAGTCGTTTCTCTTGTTTTCGGACTGGTTACTACGCTTGCTCAAATGCGAATCACACGTAAGAAAATGGAAGTATCCGCTCAATTGAGCGGCCATACATATTCAACAATCAGCGGTATCCAGAAGATAAAACTTGCAGGCGCCGAAAAGAGAATGTTTTCGCGTTGGGCGAAAATGTATGCGCGCGAAGCCGAATTAACTTATAATCCGCCGATTTTTATTAAAGTCAGTTCCGCAATTTCCATGACCATTACCCTTCTTGGTACATTGGTAATGTATTATCTGGCTGTTGAATCGAAAGTATCCGTTGCGGATTATTATGCATTTAACATGGCATATGGATATATTTCCGGTGCACTTGCATCACTTATTACGCTTGCATCTACATTTGCGAACATTAAGCCGATTATGGAAATGGCACAACCGATTATGGAAGCAACACCGGAACTTTCCGAGAACAAGCAGGTTATTGCAAATCTTCGCGGAGATATTGAAGTATCGAATGTGAGCTTTCGATATAATGATGATATGCCCTTTGTTTTGTCGGATTTTTCCTTGAAGATCAAGAGTGGTGAATATGTTGCGATTGTCGGTCAGACAGGATGCGGAAAGTCAACCTTGCTTAGACTGTTGTTAGGATTTGAGAAGCCGCAGAAGGGCGCGATTTATTTCGACCGCAAGGATATGAATAATTTGGATATCCCGTCTCTTCGACGAAAGATCGGAACTGTATTACAGGATGGTAAGCTGTTTCTTGGCAGTATATATGAAAATGTTACCGTTTCCGCACCGGGTATTTCATATGATGAAACATGGGAAGCATGTGAATTGGCTTCGATTGCGGATGATATTCGAAAGATGCCGATGGGAATGCATACAATGATATGTGAAGGTCAGGGCGGAATATCAGGCGGTCAGAAGCAGAGATTTATGATTGCGAGAGCACTTGCTTCCAAGCCAAAGATTCTGTTTTTTGATGAAGCAACGAGTGCACTTGATAATATAACGCAGAAAAAGGTTTCTGACGCAATTGATTCATTAAAATGTACCCGTGTTGTTATTGCACATAGACTTTCTACCATAAAAAATGCCGATCGGATTCTTTTTATGGATAACGGAAAGATTACGGAAGAGGGAACATATGAAGAACTGATTGCCCAAAACGGAAGTTTTGCGCAGTTGGTAAAGAGACAGCGTTTGGATATTGATTGTGATTAGTCGGAGGTGCTTCTTGATTTTTACAGATCTGGAAAAGGAACAATTATATAAGGAATATCATAAAAAGGTAATCGGATACCTGAATATGAAAGTGAATGATTATCAGCTTGCAGAGGATATAGCATCCGATGTTTTTCTTAAAGTGTTTGAAAAACTGGATTCTTTTGATGATTCAAAAGCATCGATATCAACATGGATTTATACAATCGCCCGAAATACATTAACGGATTATTTTCGTACCCGAAAAGTATTTGAAGAAGTTTCCGAAGAAATCCCCGAGGAGTCATGTATTGAAGAGGACATTTGTAATAATGAAATGTTGGAGGTATTGGCGAATGCCTTGAAAAAACTTGAGGAAAGAGAACGGGATATTATTGTTATGCGCTTTTATTCCGGTATTACCTTAAAGGAGATTGCAGCTAAAATGAACATCTCATATGCATACGTTAAGATATTGCAAAACAAGGCGCTGGATGCTTTGAGAGTATATTTGGGAGAATAAATTATGAAGAAGTTTGTATGTATCGTTATTTCATTTGCATTGTTAATGTCTTGTTTCTGTGCGTGCAGCGTAGATGTTAAAACGGACGAAATTATCGAAGGTGCGAATACGGAAGAAATCATCGAAGATGAGAAGATAAACGAAGAACAGAGTATAGAAGAGAAAAGCATAGAGAAAGAAGTCGAAGAAAACAAAAACGAAAGGTTTGAGTCAGCCCGGGAAGCGGTTTCCAATATGAGAATCGGCTGGAATCTGGGGAACACATTGGATGCTACCGGAGACTGGGTGGAATCCTCGGGTGATAATAGCGTGAAAGCATACGAAACATGCTGGGGCAATCCGCAGGCAACGGAAGAATTGATGAAGCATGTACATGATCTCGGATTTGGTGCTGTTCGTGTACCGGTAACCTGGAATCATCATTTTGATGAGAACGGAGTTATAGACGAAGCATGGATGGACAGAGTGGAAGAGGTTGTGAATTACGTTTTGGATAATGATATGTATTGCATTATAAATATGCATCATGATACCGGAGCGGATGGATGGATTCGGGCTACTGAAGATAATTTTGCAAAGAACTCGGATTTGATTTCCTGTTTGTGGACGCAGATTGCAAATCGTTTTGTCGATTATCCGCAAACACTTTTGTTCGAAGGATTTAATGAAATGCTGGATGAAAAGAGTGAGTGGAATAATCCCGGTTTGGACAGCATTAAGGTGATAAATGATTATAATCAATTGTTTGTGGAGTCGGTACGTGCTACGGGAGGAAATAACAGTTGCAGAAATCTGATTTGCAATTCATACGCTGCAGCACACAGCAACAAGATTCTGGCAAGGTTTGAATTGCCCGAAGATTCGATTCCCGATCATTTGATTGCCGAAGTGCATTTGTATGCTCCGTTTGCGTTCACTTCATCCGAAGCTACATGGACCAAAATGACGGATCAATTTACCGATGCCGGAATGACGGAAGTAAAAGATGCGGTAAATACGATGAAATTGCAATTCGTAATGGAAAACCGTCCGTTTATTATCGGAGAATTCGGATGCGAAGATAAGAATAATACGGAAGAGCGTGTTAAATTCATTAATTTTGTTCTGAATGAATGTCAAAAGATGAATACGACGGCATTTTATTGGGATAACGGTTCCGGATTCACTTACGGAATCATTGATCGAAAGGCTGTTTCGGATCCGTATCCGGAAATGATAGATGCGCTTATTAATTATGATAAAGGCGGGGAAGAATAATGAAAGAGAATGAACTGTTGAAATATTATCCGATTCATTCAATTGCAAATAAGGGTGTTTTCGGACGTACCAATATGGAATATCCCGATGGTATTCCGATGTTTTATAATGGTAGTTGTATAGAGTTAAATGTTAAGGCTTCCGAACTGTGGATTGAGTTATCCGTAGGGTGTGATGTCTATGAACCCTGGTGTGCAGTTAAACTGAATGATGCTGTTATGTCGCGACAGATGCTTTTGGCCGGATCTTATAAGATATGTTTATTCAGAAGCATGAATCCTGATGATGTTAAAAATGTTAAATTTATTCGAGAATTGCAGGCAATGTCGGATGATGAGAGCAATTTTCTGCTTGTAAAAGGTTTCTGGTGTGATGGAGAATTCATGTCGGTATCCGAAAGAAGTCACAGAATTGAATTCATCGGCGATTCCATTACTTCCGGTGAAGGAACTTACGGAGCGGTTCGGGATGTTGATTGGTTGTCGATGTATATGAGCTATACCAAGACTTATATGGAAATCATCGAACGAAGATTTAATGCTGATGTCAGATTGATGTCACAAGGAGGATGGGGAGTATATGTCGGTTGGGATAATGACCTGCGTCATAATATTCCTTCCGTATATGATGACGTATGTCGCCTCGCATGCGGCGAGATGAATATCAGGATGGGCGCCCGTAATGCGTATGACTTTTCATCCTGGGAGCCGGAAGTGATAATTATTAATCTCGGCACCAACGATACAAGTGCATTCCGCCAGCCGCCGTTTACCGATCCCGAAACCGGTGCGTTGTGGAAGATGGAGAGTAATGAAGACGGTTCTTTTGTGCGCTCTGAATTGGACAAAATCATTCGAGCCATAGTAGACTTCCTGCGGAAATTAAGATTGGTGCATGCTTCCTCACGAATCGTATGGACATTCGGTATTTTGGGCTCGGAACTTGAAGAAATCATATTGGAAGCAATATCCGATTACAAAAAGCAGTCCGGTGATGATAATGTAGATTATCTGCCGATCCCAAATACAACGGAAGAAACGCTCGGAGCACATTTCCATCCTGGATATGAAGCTCATAAGATTGCCGCAAAGGTAATAGGTGATTATTTGGAACAATTATTTAATTCATAACAGATGTAGTTTGCATTTTGGCGCAATTCCATAAATGGCAATAGATGTAGTTTGCATTTTTGGCGCCTACAATATATAGTATATTCTGTGTTGTTTGCAATTTATGTATGGAGGATGAGAGCATGGAACTATTGAACATTGAACAGCAGCTTCGCCAAAACAGTTATCCCGGCAGAGGAATCGTGATCGGAACAAGCGAAGATGGAACGAAAGCGGTTACTGCGTATTTTATTATGGGCAGAAGCGTTAATTCCCGTAATCGCGTATTTGTTGAAGACGGTGAAGGCATTCGTACACAGGCATTTGATCCGGCACTTTTATCGGACCCGTCGCTTATAATTTATGCACCGGTGCGTGTCCTTGGCGATTTAACGATTGTTACAAACGGTGATCAGACAGATACGATATATGACGGAATGCAGAAACCGGGCGTATCCTTCGAAGAATCACTGCGCTGTCGTGAATTCGAACCTGATGGTCCGAATTATACGCCTCGTATATCGGGACTGATTGATATTACGGACGGCGATTATAATTTTTCTCTTTCTATCTTAAAGAGTAATAACGGTGATCCTTCCTCATGTAACAGATTTACATATAATTATGCGAATCCCAAGGCAGGCGAAGGCAGATTTATTCATACATATATGCAGGACGGTAATCCTCTTCCGAGTTTTGAGGGCGAACCGAAGCTTGTGAATGTTTTCGGAGATATTGATACATATACCATTGCTTTGTGGAATGCATTAAATGAAGACAATAAGGTATCCCTGTTTGTACGGTTCATTGATATTGCAAGCGGTAAATATGAATCGAGAATTATCAATAAGAATAAATAAATGTATATCGGCCGTGGACGGTCTGATATAAATAAGGAGCAAAGAGATGAATGAAATTCAATTAAAGTATGGATGTAATCCGAATCAAAAACCTTCCAGAATCTTTATGGAAGATGGTTCCGATCTTCCTGTTACCGTATTAAACGGCAGACCGGGCTATATTAACTTTTTGGATGCATTTAACGGTTGGCAACTTGTCAAGGAACTTAAGGCAGCATGCGGTTTGCCCGCGGCAACTTCGTTTAAACATGTATCACCGGCCGGTGCGGCAGTGGGTCTTCCTTTGGATGATACGCTTGCCAAGATATATTGGGTAGATGATCTGGGAGAACTTTCGCCGCTTGCGTGTGCATATGCACGTGCGCGTGGTGCTGACAGAATGTCATCATTCGGTGATTTCATTGCTTTATCCGATATTTGTGATGTCGATACCGCACGCCTCATTAAGCGTGAAGTTTCCGACGGAGTTATTGCTCCGGGTTATACGGACGAAGCTCTTGCCATACTTAAAGAGAAGAAAAAGGGCGCATACAATATTATTCAAATTGATGAGAATTATGTTCCGGCACAGCTTGAACGTAAGCAGGTATATGGCGTGACATTTGAGCAGGGAAGAAACGAATTGGTTGTTTCCGATGAATTATTTGCAAATGTTGTTACGAAGAACAAAGAGATTCCCGAATCTGCAAGAATAGATATGATGATTGCCATGATTACTCTTAAATATACACAGTCCAATTCGGTCTGCTATGTTAAAAACGGTCAGGCAATCGGAATCGGTGCAGGACAGCAGTCCCGTATTCACTGTACGCGTATGGCAGGTCAGAAAGCGGATAATTGGTACTTAAGACAGTCTCCGCAGGTAATGAATCTTCCGTTTTTGGATACACTTGGAAGAGCTGACAGAGATAATACGATTGATGTATATATGGGAGATGAATACGAGGATGTCCTTCGAGACGGTGAATGGCAGAAACGCTTTACCGAAAAGCCTCCTGTATTCACAAGAGAAGAGAAACAGGCATGGCTTTCGGGAAACACCGATGTTATTGTCGGTTCGGATGCATTTTTCCCATTTTCCGATAATATTGAAAGAGCACACAAGAGCGGTGTAAAGTATATTATTCAGCCCGGTGGATCGGTAAGAGATGATCTGGTTATTGAGTGCGCCGATAAATATGATATGGTAATGGTTTGCAATTCGGTTCGACTGTTTCATCATTAATGATGATTCGTTATATCATTTGCTAAGGAGGTCGTTGTCATGAAAATTCTTGTAACCGGTGGAGCCGGGTATATAGGTTCTCATTGTTGCTTGGAATTGCTAAATAACGGATATGAGGTTGTTGTTCTTGACGATTTATCCAATTCCTGTAAGGAGAGCCTTAAGAGAGTAGAAGAACTTGCCGGAAAGTCACTCACTTTCTATGAAGGCAGTATGCTGGATGCGGAAATTCTGGATCGTGTTTTTTCTGCACATACAATTGATTGTGTTATTCATTTCGCCGGATTGAAAGCGGTTGGTGAAAGCGTTGAAAAGCCGCTTGAGTATTATGAGAATAATATTACCGGTACATTGACATTGTTGCGAATGATGCGGTCTTACGGATGTAAGAATCTGATTTTCTCTTCTTCGGCAACTGTATATGGCGATCCTGTCGAGATTCCCATTACCGAGAATTGTCCGAAGGGACAATCTACGAATCCTTATGGATGGACAAAGTCCATGATAGAGCAGATATTAATGGATGTTGCACATGCAGATTCCGAATGGAATATCGTTTTGTTACGTTATTTCAATCCGATCGGTGCGCACAAATCCGGACGTATCGGAGAGAACCCCCGTGGTATACCCAATAACCTCATGCCGTATATTTCTCAGGTTGCGGTAGGTATTCGAAACGAGCTTTCCGTATTTGGAAATGATTATAATACACCTGACGGAACCGGAGTCAGAGATTATATTCATGTATTGGATTTGGTTGATGGTCATGTGAAGGCACTTTCCAAGATTAAGGAAAATGCTGGATTATGTATTTACAATCTCGGAACCGGAAAAGGCGTCAGCGTACTGGATTTGGTGAAGAGCTTTGAAGAAGCAAACGGTGTAAAGATTCCGTATTCCATAAAGGAACGCCGACCGGGCGATATTGCAATGTGTTATGCGGATGCATCCAAAGCAAAACGAGAACTTGGTTGGGAAGCTAAAAATGATGTTATTGATATGTGTAAAGATACATACAGATGGCAGAGTATGAATCCGAAAGGATATGAGGAATAGTAGATTTATACTATTTTTAGACATTCCTATTATAGAAGACCATTTATGTGGGTGATATAAAAAGATGCGTGGGAAACCATGCATCTTTTTGTTGGTTGGTATGGCCTGTTTTTAGGACTTGGGTATCAATAATGATAGGAAAAATAAATAGTCCTAAAAACAAATAAACCACTTGCTATGCAAGTGGACACCAGCCAGCTTCAGCCTTAAGACACCAATACCTCCAATGTTA
>JAZLJS010000083.1:0-1918 GCA_045617945.1 Lachnospiraceae bacterium | reverse complement strand
GTCAAAGAGAGGACGGCAAATATTAGGAATCATATTCATAGCGGTAGATTTTAAAGAGCGTGCCGATTTCGATATCGTCATTCCCTTCCATTCCCGAGTATGCCATACCGCCAATATCACAGATCCATTTTAATTTTTCGTTATCACGCAGATAGAATGTAAAGCGGCTGCCGCTGGTGACGTAATAGTATTTGAAGAAAGGGTCTTCGTTTTCGTCATAATAGATAACACCTGTAGAATCGTAGGTTCCGTATACATCCATATCAGAAGTATATTCCTGCTTTATTAGCTTGCCGGTATCATCTGTTGTATCTGTGTATTCATATTTGTCCTGATACGGATTCAACAGATTATTTTCATCGGTATAAGCGGTACCGTTGTTGTAATAATAACTAAATTCATTCTCCTTTTCATCGTCAGGCACAAGGATGGCTTCCGGCTTCATATTGCCGGTGTCCAATTTGCAAAGCATAGCTGTTTTGGGATAGGGAGAGCTTTCGGACTGTGAAATGAAAAATACAAAATAAGTCTTTGCTTCTTTTTCGTAAACCAAAACATCTGCTAACGGGTGGTTATATTTGCCAATTGGGTTGCAATCGGGAACAAAGCTGTTGATAAAGTCGGTTTCTTCGGATTTAGTGCTGACGGTAGTGCGCAGTCCGCATCCCAGTGATGCCATGTCATTGACGTCTGTATACTGATAACTGTCATAGTAGTAGAGCATGTCGGGATTGAGACCGAAACGTTCTGTATCCCATGAAGTATCGTCATCGGCACGATAGTATACGTCATCTTCCGTGTCACCATAGTGTGTAACACAATCATTTTCAATATCAAGTTCCATGATATCAAATAATGAATCCCAACCGTCTCCCGATATTGTAATCTGAATGTTGCCGTCGGTTTTTTGGATTACGTCCCTAAAATTGTCAAAGGCATATTGTGTATCGTCTATATTAAGCATACGTACGCCGTTATCATTATAGGCATACATATACGGGACGGAGATGTTTTCACAGCGCCACCTGCCTTCAAGAAAAGCATAGGCGGCATTGGTTGCATCTTCCTTTGCCTGCTCACGCTGCTTTTGCGCAACTCTTTCACCGTCTGATTTGAAACGTTCCGTATCTCCTGTATATTCGACGCCTATGTCACATACGAATACTCCATAGAGCATGGCGCATTGCTCTGAATCCAGATAACGAACCCTATATTCTTCGTCATGTGAAGCAAGGTACATAGTTACGCCACTGATTTCCTTTGCAAGCTTTCCGCTGATTTTGATTCTTGAGGGGCCGGCGGATAAATCCCAACCGCAATCTATGAGGTTGCAGTCCTTGTCAAAGCATGTGCATTCGGTGATTTCATTGGCATCGGAACCTGAAACATAAATGTACAAGGAATCTTCCGTATATTCGACTTTGCTGATGGTTAAATCATGTATAGTCTCCGGTGCGATATATTCGTAAGATGCGATAACATTCTTTTCGCATCCTGCCAATAAAGCCATTGTTAAAATTGTAAAAAAGCAGATCAATGGTTTGCTAAGCCGGTTCATTTTCTATTCCTTTTTCATATCTATGGTGAGTTTGTTGCTTTCATATGTTACATTTGCAAGGCTTCCGCATATTAGCGGCATGGCCGGCGGAAGATGCCCGAAATCGCAGTCAAAAATAACAGGAACATTTAACCTGCCTGCGGTGTCTGTTATGGCACTGTATTGATTAAGCCCCATCATTTCTTCACCAAAGTGAAGAGGACGGCCTATAAGAAAGCCTTTGGCATACTTAAACCAGCCGGCTTCATACATTTGCCACATGGCACGTCTCATGGAAAATACATTAAGGTCGCAGCTTTCGAGAAACCAGATGAAGCCGTCTTCTTTATATTTTTCCAGAAAATCACCTACTTTATCGAA
>JAZLJS010000082.1:0-2293 GCA_045617945.1 Lachnospiraceae bacterium | reverse complement strand
GCCTGCCTGAAGTTGTCAACGATTCTCCGGGCAAAGGAAAGCGAACCGATGTTCAGCATCGGTTTAAAATCGCCCATTCTGGATGACATGCCTGCGGCAACAATCAGCGCACCTGTTTGCAAGGTTAATCCGCCTCCGTTTATTCTTTTCGCATCATGAAAGGGGTTCCGAACACATAAGGTATTCCCGTTCATGACATAATCAAAGAGAAAGAGGTAACTTATACTGTTGAAGCAGGTTATCCTTTTTGAACGTCATCTCCAAAAGCTCTGAAGCTATCTGCTTGCTGACAACACGCATGATGTTATCCTCGACATCGTCTTTGGAGAGCAGGTTCATACTGCCATACCAAACGATTTCATTATCAATAACAGCATAATGCTCACAGTTATCCTCAACGAGTTCAATATTGAATCCGGCATTGCGTAAATCTTCCATAAGTTCAATTCGGTGCTCTTCACGACCGTATATATAAGAATCCGGATGCCAGGTGACAATGGTAACTTTAACGCCGGTCTCTTGTCGTTCTTTGAGGATTCTCAACATACGCATAACCTTATACTTGCCAAGTGTTGGGCTGGAAATCACAATATCGCTGACAGCCTCTTTAAGATCCAGCTCATATACGGAACCATAGGAATCAGAATCAAATATTGCATTTACAGATTGCTTTTCCACAGTCTTTTCGTAAAAAAGCTTATATCCGATTCTCTTATACGCCTTCATCCTTTTAGCATACATGTTATCAAATACCGGAATGTTGGCATCAATGTAATCGTAAATCATTACATTCTGTTTACCTTCATAATCCCGGTTAAGACGACCGGCATACTGTTCTACTACACCCTTCCATGCAACCGGATCCGCCATAATCAAAGTATCCAGACGAGGATAATCAAATCCTTCACCAATTAACTGCCCAGTGGCGATGAGAATCAGCGATTCATTTGCAGGGACGGTATCCATCTGAGTACGGAGATCCCGTTGCTCATTTTTGGATTTATTTCCGGTAAGAAGAAAAACATGTTCCGCACAACTCTTTACTAAACCGTAGATCATATCGGCGTGATCAGTAAAACGTGTTAAAACGACCGGAGTTCGGCCGGATTCTATACAGCGCCTGATATCATCTGCAATCTGCTCGTTACGCATATCATTATTACGGATAATTTCATAGGCTTCGTTTATATGTAGTTTGTCTCGCCCGTGTGGACTGACCGTTCTTGTGAACCGCGGAACAATCAAGTGTTCTATTCCTTGTTCCTCAGCCTTTTCCTTTGCTGTGTACTGGAAGCGAACCGGTCCAAGCAGCATTTCATTGATTCTTTCAAGACCATCGCCTCGAAATGGAGTTGCTGTTACACCATAAACATATTTGGCTGAAACTTCTCGCAGTACACGGCTGACAGTCTCAGAAGCACTGTGGTGACACTCATCAACGAGGACCATTCCGTATTCCTTCAGACGCGGGTGGGGTTCTCCCTTTTTGAACAAGGATCCGGCCATAGCAATATCCACAATGCCGGTGGAAGTGTCTTTAGCTCCCTGAATAACACCTACAAGTTTTTTTCGTTTTTTTGTGCGCCCGGTTTTCGTTTTATATTCTGGAAGTTGCTCTTCGATTGACAGGAAGGTTGATAGAGCCTTTTCCCATTGCTCAATCAATGAAGACGATTCCAAAAGAATCAGAGTGTTGACTTTTTGCTGCGCAATCAGATTGCTGCAGACAACTGTTTTTCCAAAGGCAGTAGCGGCGCTCAAGATACCATTATCATACTGTAGGATAGCATCGACGGCCTTAGACTGACTTTCCCGTAATTCTCCGGTGAATTCTGCCTTAATTCCCGTACCGACGCATCGCTTATCGGAAAGCGTATAAGAAATACCGGCCTCTTTGCAACATTCTATCAATTGATCTATAAGGCCTCGTGGAATACAGATATACCCACAGTCATCCTCACCAAGATAGACATAGCGCGAGTTGGCGAAATTCGATAAGCCAATGGCGTTGTTACGGAAAAATACTGGATTGGGAAACGCAGCCATTCTACGTATCTGGTTTTGAATCCGCGGCTGCAAATTGCTGGATTCAATATAAATCATATTAGAGAGCGTAATCTTGAGTTTCCCCTGAACATCTTCCTTGTGGAAACGTTTGCTGCGTTCCCAGGGTTTGATAATACTCACATAGTCTGTGTCGACAATATCGCTGGCAGGCTCATCTGGCTGTATATTCCATTGCTTTATATACTTTTCTATTTTTTCTGCAGACACTTTTGCTGTTGATTGAAAG
>JAZLJS010000081.1:0-7087 GCA_045617945.1 Lachnospiraceae bacterium | reverse complement strand
CCCCCAACGGTCAAAAATTACTAAAAAATGATATTTTGCTATAAATTTTTGTATGCAAATTCACGATAATCTATTATAATGTAAAGTACTATTAATCTATCCATACGGAGGGAGACACTATGGCAGATATCAGTTCATTGGTTTTTACAAATGATAAGTGTATTGGATGTAACAAATGTATCAATGTATGTTCATGCGAAGGTGCTTGCGTTGCCAGTTGTTCGGGAGACGGGCAGAACAGAATTGATGTAGATGGAACAAAATGTATTGCATGTGGTGCTTGTTTTGATGTTTGTGAACACGGTGCCAGAGAGTTTAGAGATGATACGGAGCTTTTCTTCAGTGATTTGAAGGCCGGTAAGCCGATCAGTATTTTGCTTGCCCCTGCATTTGCAGCAAATTACCCTCATCAGTATGGACAGATTCTCGGTATCTTGAAGGATGCAGGCGTAAACCACATTCTCAGTACTTCGTTTGGTGCTGATATTTGTTCTTGGGCATATATCAATTATATCCAGCAGAACAATTTCCTGGGTGGTATTTCACAGCCTTGTCCCGCAGTTGTAGGATATATTGAGAAATATGTTCCCGAGATTTTACCGAAGTTGTTCCCGGTACATTCTCCGATGATGTGCGGCGCGATTTATGCGAAGAAGGAAATGGGTATTTCCGATCGTTTGGCATTTATCAGCCCTTGTATTGCTAAGTATAACGAGATTCATGACCCGAACTGTAAGGGCGTTATCTCATATAATGTGACTTTTGATCATTTGGTTAAGTACATTAAGGACCATAACTTAAAGAGCAGAACGGATGCTACGGACGAGATCGAATATGGTCTTGGTGCATTGTATCCGATGCCGGGTGGTTTGAAAGAAAACGTATATTGGCTTCTTGGTGAGTCCACTCTGATTCGTCAGATGGAAGGTGAGAAGCATATGTATCATTACCTTGAGACTAACAAGAAGAAGATCAAGAACGGTCAGCTTCCGTATGTATTTATCGATGCATTGAACTGTTCTTCAGGTTGCTTGTATGGTACAGGTTGTGAAGCATCCAAAGACGGTGACGAAGATGTTCTGTGCGAAGTATTGAGAATTCGTGAAGCAGTTAAGAAGTCTGCAGGTAATTCTCCTTGGAACAAGAATTCGTCTCCGAAGAAGCGCCTTGCTGCATTGAACAAGCAGTTTAAGGGATTGAATTTGGATGATTACATTCGTCATTACACAGATAAGTCCGCATCCTGCAAGACAAAGATTCCTACACCGGCAGAAGAAACGGCTATCTTTGCTGAGATGAATAAGAATACAATCGAAGACAGAAATATTAACTGTTCTTGCTGTGGTTATTCGGGATGTAAGCAGATGGTTCATGCGATTTATAACGGATTTAATCACAAAGAGAATTGTATTTACTATATTAAGAGTCTTGTTGAGCAGGAGAAGAGACAGGCAGAAGAGATGGCTGCTCAGATGGAAGCCGACAGACAGCTTATTGAGAATTCTCAGATTACCATTACGAATACGGTTAACAGTATCAATGACAGATTTATTGAACTGCATGATTCTATTGAGAACCTGTCAGAGAGTAATACGCAGAATGCTTCCGAGACAACCGAGATTTCCGCAGATATTGTCAGCGTAACATCTTTCTGTGATATCCTTGTTAAGTCTATGAACGAGATTAAGGAAATTCTGGCTGAGATTACAGCAAACAATGAAGATATCTCCAATATTTCTTCTCAGACAAACCTTCTTGCACTGAACGCTTCTATCGAAGCTGCAAGAGCAGGCGAGGCAGGAAGAGGATTTGCAGTTGTTGCAGAAGAGATTAATAATTTGGCATCCGAAAGTGCTGAATCCGCTCGTAAGAGTGATGAGAGCCAGATGAAGATTACAGCATATATCGGTAAGATCGTTAACGAGACAGATCGTTTGACATCTATTGTTGAGAATGTTAATACACGTACACAGCATTTGGCAGCTTCTTCTCAGGAAATTGCAGCAAATATGGCAACGATTTCCGCATCTGCAATGGATATTAAGAACGAGCTGGATAAACTTACAAAATAAAGTTTTGTTTGTGATGTGAATTGTCAGTTACAGTACCCTCTTTATCGGTTATCCGGTAAAGAGGGTATTTGTTTGTGATTCTCCTGTTTCGTGAACCTCATATGACTAAAGTCACGAGAATGTGGCAGTTCAATCATTCAAAAATAGGCATGGATATTGTATAATAAGCAAAAGATTTGGAAATTGCAAAAATTACAGGAAAAAGCGATGATTAATAAGAACGCTGTCGACAGGGAACGGCTTGTTGAAGCATTTGAGGAGTACACATCTTTATATGATGTATCCAATCCCAAAACGGCCTTGAAAATAACACATACGGTTAAGGTGGCCGATTTGTGTGATCAAATAGCACAATCACTTCATCTTTCCGCACGGGATTGTGATTTGGCTTATACAATGGGAATGCTTCATGATATAGGTCGTTTTGAACAGATAAAAAGATTCAATACCTTTATAGATTCGGAATCGGTAGATCATGCACAATTTGGCGCTGATTTGTTGTTTCGAGAGGGTCTTTTGTCCCGGTTCGGAGATTTCTCCGAGGAGGATACTGATTTATTGGAGACGACAATACGCAATCATAGTGTGTATCGTATGCCGAATTCTTTGTCCGAACGTGAGCTTATGTTCTGCAATATTCTTCGTGATGCGGATAAGATTGATATTATTCGCGCAAATGTAATGACGCCGACCACGGATGTGTACAATTTTACCGAGCGTGAGTTATATTCATCGGATGTTACACCGGCTGTTGCTGAGGCATTTTTTGAATTTCATACGGTGCGCCGCGATCTGAAGAAGCAACCGGCCGATTATGTGGTGGCGCTTTTATCATTGACTTTTGAACTTGTATTTCCCATAAGCCGTCAAATTATTCGGGAGCAGGGTTATATATACCGGATGCTTGACTTTCCGTCGGAGAACAGTCATGTATTAGAGATTTTTAAGGAAATGCGCCGGAAAATGAATGAGTTTTTAATCTGATTTTAATGAATCTTCAAAGATTACTTAAGAAATTATTGGTAAAGTCTGTATTGTAAACAAGGTACCTGCAATAAACAGACTATATAAAGAGGAGATATTAAAATGGATGAATTTGAAAAAGTTGAAAAGTTGACACAGAGAGCAAACGTTACTTTTGAGGAAGCTAAGAAAGCACTTACGGAAGCAAACGGAGATTTGTTGGATGCAATGATCATTTTGGAGAAGCAGGGTAAGACAGCTGCTCCCGAGCAGGCATCTTATTCCACACAGTATGAAGAACAGACACAGTATGTTTCCGTTGCCAAGACTGTTGATGACAAGAACGCCGGCAAGACCAATCGCCCTAAGAAGAGCTTTGGTGAGAAGATGAAAGCTTTGTGGCATAAACTGTGCGTTAACTACTTAATCGTTGAGAGAAACAACGAACAGATGCTGAAGCTTCCGATTTGGTTGTTTATTATCATATTGCTTGTTGCATGGGAAGGCGTTTTGATTGCTATGCTGATCGCTCTGTTCCTGGGATGCAGATACAGTTTTGTCGGCGAAGATGACCTTTCGAAGGTAAATGATGTTATTGATAAGGTTTCCGAAGGAGCCGATAAAGTAAAGGATAGTTTTGATAATCTGTAAGAAATAAGTATCCAAAGCCTGGGAGCACGAAGTGCGGAGCAATCCGTATTTCTTATATCTATTACTTATTTATTCAAGAAACATGGAGGATACGTCATGGGTACACACATTCTGATTGTGGAAGATGAAGAGAAACTTGCGCGATTTGTTGAGCTGGAGCTGTTGCACGAGGGATATACCGTCAGCAAAGCAGCCGATGGTCGCACAGCATTATCCATGGCGGTAGAGAATCAATATGATTTGATTCTGCTTGATATTATGCTTCCCGGATTAAACGGCCTCGAGGTGCTTCGCAGGCTGAATATCGATCATCCGACACCGGTTATTTTGTTAACGGCCAGAGATGCTGTTATGGACAGAGTGGCCGGTTTGGATGCGGGAGCGGTGGATTATATTACGAAGCCGTTTGCTATCGAAGAACTGCTCGCACGAATTCGTGTGGCTTTAAGGCAGCAGGCTGTTGCGAGTGCGAGTGCGGGAACGGAACGGGCGGCTGATGAAGAAGGCGTATATCGCTGGCATGAACTTGTGCTGGACGAGAAACGTCATAGAGTTACATTCCGTACAGACGAAATTACACTTACCAACAGGGAATTCCTGATGCTCAAGGTTCTCTTGATGAATCAGGATATTGTGTTGTCCCGAGACACGATTCTTGAACGAGTGTGCGGGTATGACTTTGTCGGTGAGACAAATGTGGTTGATGTGTATATTCGCTACCTTCGAACCAAAATCGATGAAGTTTACGGTGTGAAGATGATTCAGACAGAAAGAGGAGTGGGCTATGTCATCAAGTCCGAATAATACTTCCGGCAAGATGTCATCGTTGCGTCATAAGCTACACTGGATGACGATTCGGAAGAAAATGCGCATATATTTCTGGACTAATCTGCTGTTCATTCTATTATCTGTATCCATATTTTCGATTGGTGTGGAAGTAGGAAAGCTTGGTCATGTTGTGCCGGGGACGCATCGGGTTACGGTGTCTGCAGAAGCGTGGGATGAATTGGTGGATTCCCATCAAAAAGGTCGCCTTACAGTAGATGAAGTAAAGGATTTTTTTGCGGTTTTTCGATATGAAGTTTATGAGAAAAATGCACTTGTACTTTCGGTCGGTATATCGGAAGTTCTTATGTTTGTGGCCGGTGGCCTGGTTGTATTGTGGTCATTGCAGCTTACTACTCTCTTGATCTCATCGCCGTTTGAGAACGGACGCATTCGCAGAATCCTTCGGCCGATCGATGACTTGGCTTTGCAGGCCGAAAACCTGTCGAAGCTTGACTTTTCGGATGATAAATATTTGTTGATTGAGAAGACACTTGATAATATGAGCGTCGATGAAGAACAGAGATTGTCGTTCGGTGACGAAGATTTGATGGGTGTTGAAGTGGCATTCAATAACCTTCTGACGAGAATCCGTGAGAATAACAAGCAACAGGCGCGTTTTGTAAATGATGCGTCGCATGAACTTCGTACACCTATTGCGGTAATTCAGGGATATGCGAATATGCTGGCTCGCTGGGGTCGTGAAGATGAACAGGTTTTGGATGAGTCCATTACTGCGATTCAGAATGAGTCCGAGCGTATGAAACAGCTGGTGGAACAGCTTCTGTTTCTTGCCAGAGGTGATGCCGGGCGCATGCAGATAGAGATGAAGGAGATATCTCTTAATCGCCTGATGCAGGAAGTATACGAAGAGTCATTGATGATTGATGAAGATCATGTATATCGGTATTCGCATCCGGATGCGGATATTTGCGTTACCGCCGATGAGGGATTGCTGAAGCAGGCAATTCGAATACTGACAGATAATGCGGCAAAATATACCGAGAAAAAGGATGATATTCTCCTAAGCGTGGGATATACGGATGACCGTCACCCATATGTTCAGGTGCAGGATACCGGAATCGGAATGGAAAAGGCTGATGTGGAGCATATGTTTGAACGCTTCTATCGGGCCGATACCGCGCGAACATATAATGGAACCGGATTGGGTCTGTCCATTGCAAAATGGATTGTCGACAAGCATAAAGGTCATTTTGAAATTGTGTCCCGTACCGGATTGGGAACGAGGATACGAATTGTGTTATAACCGGATTCGGTTATAGATTGAGTATTCTAAATTTAATAGCATCTTCGGGACATTGTTCAACACATTTCCCGCAACGTAAACAGTCTGCATGGTTGCATTCCGTAACAGGATTGAGTTCAACCGGGCAGGCTGTTTTGCATTTTCCGCAATTTGTGCATTTGTGAGGATAAGCTTGGATCCTGACAAATGCTATGGCGTTGAATATTCCGTATATGGCGCCGAGCGGGCAGATTGTTCTGCAGAAAGGTCGAAATACGAAGACGGATGCAACAATAATAGCAACAAGAATGATTGCTTTCAGGATAAATGTCGGTCCGATCATGGAACGCACGGATTCGTTTGATGCAGACAAAATCACACCGCTTATGGTACCTTGCGGGCAAATATATTTGCAAAATGCAGGATAGCCGATGCCTTTTGCAATCATTACCGTAACAGGAATGCCGATTACAAATATCGCCAGTACGACGTACTTTGGCCATGCGACTTTGCGAAGCGAAGGATGAAATTTACGGGTGGGAATCTTGTACAATAATTCCTGCAGCAGACCGAATGGACATAACCATCCGCATACAAAGCGTCCGAAAAGGACAGAGATGGCCAATATGCAGCCGCAGACGTAAGCATTTGCTTTGTTCTTTATTTGGGAAAATGTTTGCTGCAATGCTCCGAGAGGACATGCGCCGGTCGCTGCCGGGCATGAATAGCAATTCAGTCCGGGGACACAAACCCCTTTGGATGGTCCTTTATGAATCCTGCCGAGAAAGATGTTCTGAACATTCAGGTTGTACAGTATTGTCGCAGCAAACTGACAAATCTTCCGGGAGATTGATATTCTGTTATTCTGTTTGCGTTTGTTGTTTGGTGTAGTCATTTCTTATTCCAGTCCAAGGCATTCATAGCAGATGCCGCTGCCTTTCGCCTGCGTCTTCGCAAATCCCCCTTCGGAAAGTCCCCATAATATGAGTCCGATGGCGGCCAGAATGCATAGTAATGATAAGAGTTGCTTTTTGATATTCATAATGGTTACTCCATGGGTTTTCTTTAGTATTGCACATCTGTTTTTATTATTCTACAATAATATTCGGTTGCGACAAAACTGCTTTTTTCAGAAAATACGTGATATTTTTTGATTAAATTATGTATTGTCAACTGAGATTAATATATTGATAGTGTCAAATGACCTATGAAAAAATGAGCCGAAGAAAATAGGCTCAGATGAACCTTGAAAACTGCAAATATTTAAGAATGAGAATGAGTTCCGCCACCCTTGACAGCATAAAAAGAACTGCTGTCAGGTAATTACCGA
>JAZLJS010000080.1:0-4770 GCA_045617945.1 Lachnospiraceae bacterium | reverse complement strand
CTCTTATTCTACTATTTGTTCTACTCAAAACCCGTTATTCGGATTTTATTTCGTTTTATTCTGTGTTATTCTGTATGTTACAAAAACAAAAAGTGTGAAAATACACTGTTTTAATATGATTTGGGACAAGATAAAAAATATGCAGCAATATTCGGGACGTAGAGGTCGCAAGTTCAAATCTTGTCACGCCGATTAGCAAAAGGGGTATCCTATAAGGATGCCCCTTTTTTGTTCTTTTTAATCCAACCTTTGAATGGTAAAATATGTAATATTAGTAGTAATCCTATTAGACTGGTCTCATTTGATTTTATTAAAAATCATGATTAAAAAGGAGCTGTGCAAGTTTGAAACTTAGTAAAAGAGTACTGAAAAGGGCAGAGAATTTATCAAAATCATTTGATTTTGACATGGTAAACCATGTTGCGACGATTCCGTTACATTATGAGTCTCCGGAAGAATTGCTTGATATACATATCAGTAGTCCGAAGAAACCGATTGTATCCGATGATACAATTGGTTATCTGGGAGATTTGATGACCAGCATACCCGATGAATTTGCTGTGGAATTTAATCTGACAATTGACGATTACGGTGAATACTCACACGAATCTTTGCTAAATGCACTTAAGATTACTATCGAAAATACATTTTATTATCATGATGAAAACCGCAAAAAAGACCACATACTTGCCATTGTATTCATAATTGTGGGAATCCTGATGCTCGCTCTTGAGACGATAGGTGATATGGACGGATGGTATGGCAGTCCCGGCAGCCTTAGTACTACCTTTATTGAAACTATTCTTGATGTTATGGTATGGGTACTTACATGGGAAGGCGCAGCATTACTGTTTGTGACTTACGAAAATGATTCAACTGCATTCAGCCAATGCATGAAGCGATTTCATGGGTTAATATTTATGGACAGCACCGGTAAAAAGCTTGTCGGTCTTGACAGAAAACAGCTATATGAGGGATGGATATACATAAGCAGGAAAGAAGCATTTGCCAGAAATTATATTCTGTTCTCAAACGCTGCAATCTACGCAATTCTATCGATTTTTACCGTAAAACTTTTTGCGGACATAGAAATTTTATCTGTCTCGGATATTATTTCTTTTGCCGCCGGATGGATTCTTGTTACTGCACTTGTAACAAGCAATATTGCTTTCTACAAGGAAGGTTACAAATGGGGTAATTTTGCATTACCGCTCTCTGTAATCTGTTTGGGATATACGTTCACTTATTTTATATATTCGTTTACAGAAGAGTATTTTTCACTCTCAAATATCATATGGAATCTGGTACTTACAATAATGCTCATTGTTAATATTATCTGCCTAAATTATATGCGCAAACAGAACATAGAAATTACGCATTTTAATTAATGAAGAGGTAAAGTATGGTATTAAGCAAACGTACACTAAAACGAATGGAAAATCTTAAAGATGTTTGCACTTTTGATACTGTCAACGAAGTAGCCACACTCAATATACATTTTTCGGATATTTCGGAAATATTTGACGAAAGATTGAACAGTGAAAACAGACTAATAATAAACGAAGAGACTCTTGAACTGCTGGATAACGGATTGGAAATTATTCCGGATGAATTTCGGGTAAACTACGACGTTTCCATTGATAATTGCAAAGATATAGATGCGAAGACAATAGAAGATGCATTTAAGCAAGCGATAGATAATCGAAACTACAAAAAGAGCGTAGGGAAAATGCATAAACGCTCAGTTATGTGCATATTTGTAGTGATTGGATTAATATTTTTGGTAATAAGCAAAGTCGCCGCTCAGAACAATATGTTTGAATGGGTAGGATTATCTTTTTCTGCTATAATCGCTTTTGTTTTGGAATTAATATTTGAAGTATACTTTGATGAAGGGGTTACTCATTTCGTCATAACGAGAATATATGAGAAATTCGGATATAACAATCGTTTCGGAATAATTCATATTAAATAATACATATAAGAATTCGGTATATCATATATAGAAGAAAACGTATTCTTTTCTTCCATAAGCGGAGCACTGAATCTGATTTATTTAATTCACTGGCCATTTACGCTGAATTCAATCTACTTCAGCGTAATATCCGTTTTGTTCATTCCGACAACCCTTCCATATTCAATTTTGTGTGATACCGCATTCAGCATGCTGATATTGTCAATGTCATCAGGGCCGGAGGCGGTATTGCATTTAAGCGGATTGAATTCCACACCGTTATCGGCAAACGTAACCAAAAGAGAATCATCTACCTTACGTACAGTCACATCAACATTAAGTTTCTTATTCTTATTTCTTTCAAATGCGGAAACAGCCATTTCTTCAATGGCAATTCCGGTACGGTTCGCAATTTCCTTATCAAATCCCGCATTTTGAACAGCATCAATTACAGATACGACAAGGTTGGAAATATCTGAAATGTCTATAGAAAATTCTTTCAGATATGTATGTCCTTTCATCCTGAAGAATATTTCGGTATTGCCGTGACATGTAATCGCAATTACCGCTATCGGAATCAGACAGGAAATTGAGAAGGAAATCCATACACCAATCAAACCGAAAAAGTGTACCAACGGGACAATAACAATCAACATAGCGCCAAGTCCCTGCAGTGTAGAAACAAGAAGCGCCATTTTCTTATTACCGGTAGCAGTGTAATACGTAATCACCAGCATAATAAACGCTTCCATAGGAAGATAAATTGCAAAGATTCTAAGTGCAATAACCGCACATGCCAGTTCACTCGGGTCTTTCATTCCGTAAAGATACGGAAGAATCTTAGGGAAGATGACAATCAATATAGACAGCGACAATTCTGCACCCATCAATAACTTAAATGCGTGAGAAAATACAGCACGTACACCATGATAATCTCCATTACTGTAATAGAATGAAATTAAAGGCATCGTACTCTGTTTGACACCACCGATAAAGAGCGACTCTATTGCCCAGGCAGTCATCAAAAGCGACATGACCGCCATGCCAACCGATCCGCCTTCTGCAAGAACCAGACTGTTAACAATCAACAGTTTGATAGTAATCAAACCCATGTTAACCGCCAACGGCAAACCGGTAGACGTGATATCAAAAATATTTTTCCTGAAATCTCCACCGGTGATTCGGTAAGATCTTTTGAAAATGAAATAATAACAGCAAAGTAAAAAGCCGGCAATATATCCGATAACCGTCGCAATCGCAGCGCCCTCCAGCCCAAGTTCGAGAATATTAACGAACAGTACATCCATTAATGCGTTGACAAAATGTGGCAGCAACAAGACCAGACCGGACAGTCCCGGCATACCGTCTGCCCGCATCGAAGAGGCAATCGGTTCCGCAATTACGATAAAGAAGAAACTAAACAGGAAATAACGATAGTACTGCAACGCATACGGATATAAATCGACATCGTTTGCAAACAATCTACAAATACCCGGAGCAAACAGGAACTGAACCGCAGTCAAAAGGACAGCCAAAATTGCCGCAAAAGAGATCGCAGATGTAAAAATCCTGTCAGCTGATTTTTTCTCATTTCGTCCCATCGCTCTCGCAATGCAGGTGACTAAGCCGGAAGCCAGAATTTCTGACAGAAAGCCGTAAATCTGCATAGCCGGTCGGCAGGCATTGATAGCACCCAACGCAACCGTACCGAGCTTATTTCCTACAATGACTCCGTCAATTATTCCCGCAAGGTTTGCAGATGCACCGGCAGCCAGTGCGGGTAGCAATATCTTAGCAAACACTGAATTAATCAGGTTTTTATTACGTGTTTCTTGAATTTCGGGCATAATACATTTTCCTCCTTAGTCAGCGTACAAGGTTTTCGGCATCAAAGAAGGATAATCCCTCCAGCGCCGTCAGGAACTTCTCAATATATAACTTATCTGTAATATTCCATAAAAAGCCCATTCTGCACAATACATCATTAGTATATGTGCAATCGATTCCGACCGATTGCAACTTTTCATCCGCAGAAGCATTCACATATGCAAGCAGACTGGAGAATATTGCTGCCTTGGCAGGATCCTCGCCTGCTTTGAGAAGTTCCGCATTAAACTCGTCTTCCTCCACGAAACGAATGTTATACCCTCTTTCCCTGAGACATTCAATGATATCTGCAAGAAAAACGGTATGACTGCTGCAAGCGTTGAAAAGACAACATTCGGATGGTGTTTTAGCAAGATGCATAAACGCATCAACACTGACATCAATCGCTCCCATGCGAACTACATCCTGACATAAGTTGTACGGGAAACAACCAAGGAGTGAATATGTCCTTAAGCGTCCCATGAAACTATTGGTATGGTAATTTATCTGGAATTCACCATCATTCTTTCTGGGCGAAAGTGTACCGACGCGAATGATTTTCGCATCAAGCCCATCTGTAACGGCGTTAAGTACCGTCCTCTCCGCGATGAATTTTGAATGAGCATACTTATTATCAAGTTTCTGACCAAGCCAAAGTGTATGTTCGTCAAGCGCAGGCACTTCCTGCCCATCTCGCACAATGATTGTGCCGGCTGTACTGGTAGTAGAAAAATGAATCAATCGGGCATTTTTCCTGCGACAGAAGGTAATACAATTCTCCACTCCACCGATATTTATATCCTCAATATCTCTTAACTTCCAGGATATTTAACCCTCAATATCTTAGCCCTCAACTCGAAGTGATAAAAAGGCCCTGAAAATGCGCTTTTTCAGGCAAAAATGCTTGCGAAAAAGCAAAATATGCGGTACAATAAATAAGGGTTAATTAA
>JAZLJS010000079.1:0-19153 GCA_045617945.1 Lachnospiraceae bacterium | reverse complement strand
TTTCTTGATTTGGACAGCTTTGTTTACATCGTCGTTTTGACGCTTATAGTTTTTGGTATTGCACGACTCGTTGCGAAATGCAAAGGCAGAAAAGGAATTCACTTTATTGATTTTTTCGCAAAATACATGTTTGTATGTTCGGTACCTGTTTTTCTTTTGTTCTTTGTTCAACTGGCAATGTCGGGGCAGTGGGTGATGACCAACATAATTATTGCCTGCCTTCCTCTTTTGTACGGTCTGATAATACAATTAATATTTATGTTGATTAAAAAAATAAATCACTAAGGAGCCGATATGTACGCATATTTGTATGGACAGATTTTGGGGACACATTCTTTTTACTTAAAGAACGGATTTTTGAAGCCGGATGAATATTCGGAACTTGATGCCGTCTATTTTTTGCCGGGAGGAGAAACAGGAACAGCTGCTACGGTTCTGTCCTCACTCGGCATATCTGTGAAAATTGACGGAACGCATATAGGGACGGAAGTGGCTCCGATGCTGACGGAATTCTATAAGAATAAAGCGGTTGATTTATCTTCACTTTATTTTGATCCAAATTATAAGGGATTGCAGGATTACGTTGTGGTGGCTGATTTGGTTCGCTCTCCGATGGGCGTATTTCAAACACTGTACGAAAGCGGAGAAAGACGATGGAGCATCCCAAATGAAAAAGATATAGCAGACTGCGAGGTTGCTGCAATAGATCCGTTCTTTCTTTCGGAGACACAACTGGCAGCTGAACTTTGCGTCAAACATAATAAACCATACGTTACGATAGACAGTGCACATACCGATTATCTTCATATGCATTCTGCGATTAATGTCGTATCGAAAGAATGCCTTGCAGAACATTATTCCGGAACTGACAGAGAAAAAGTATATGAGCTGATGGTGGAAAATACAGACGGACTGGTTATTATTACCGGGGGTGAAAAAGATATGCTCTACGGAAGAAAGGGGCAGAAAATGAAACGTATGAAGCCTTTCTCCGTAGATGTAAAGAGCACCCTGGGAGCCGGAGATACTTTTAAAGCTGCATGTGTTTACGGCCTAATGAAGGGAGTAAGCGATGATGAACTGGTAAGATTTGCAGCGGCAGCCTCGGCTGTTGCTATATCACGATTTCCATTGCCGCTTAATCCGCCGACGCTGGATGAAATCTATACTTATTTATGATTGAGATAAATGAAGATGGCAGGAATTCCTCGCATATTTGTAAACCGTGATGTATTAAAGTATACTGATATAATGAAAGACTTCTATTTTTGAAAGGAATGCTCTTATGAAAACAAACATTTTCCGTGAAAAAAGTTTGGAGAGAATCGAATCTCCGGAGCACTTGAATGCATATATTAAAGTCGCCAATCCCGGTGTATGGCTTATCCTTGTTACGATAATTGTATTTCTTTCGGGAATTCTTGTATGGGGTGTGTTTGGAGACTTATCTATATATACGCCGGCTATTGTTGCGCCAAATGATGGCTCCATTGCATCTCTTCATACTGAGTATATCGTTTATGTGCATGAAGAGGATTCCGGTCCGGTGGGGCTGAATCAGAACGTGGAAATAGAGGGAAATATGTATAGAATATGCGATCTGGATGAAAATGAGACTCATTTGGTGTTGTTTGGCGGAAGCAGAAATGAGGAGGATGTAACGATGGCACACTATTTGGGGCATGAATTGAGTGATAATCAGAATCTGTGGCTGATTGCATATGGTCTGGATTATTCGGGTGATGATTACCCTATTGATCAACTGTTTATTTGTTCCCGAGTTGAAATTGCTAAACGTTCGCCATTAAGTTTTCTTTTCGATTAGTTTCTTCTTTCGTTTTATCTTAACTGCTTTGTCGGAGACCAATACATGAAAGATATTAATAAAAGAATAAAAAAATCCGTATCAGGCAGAAAGGTTGCAAAGGTTCCTGTTATTATGCAATTGGAGTTTTTGGAATGCGGTGCAGCTTGCCTTGCGATGATATTGGCATATTACAGCAAGTGGGTTCCTCTTGAACAGGTGAGAAGAGATTGCGGTGTTTCAAGAGACGGTTCGTGTGCCAAAAATATTTATATGGCTGCAGAGAACTACGGCCTTGAGGTTAAGGCTTACAGAATGGAGCCGGAGGAACTAAAGAATAAAGGTGATTTTCCGTGTATCGTTTTCTGGAATTTTAATCATTTTGTTGTAGTAGATGGGTTTAAACACGATAAAGTATATATTAACGATCCCGCTAAGGGCTCGTATTCCATATCTATGGAACAATTTGACCAATCCTTTACGGGAGTGGTCATGTTCTTTAAACCCGGCGATAAGTTTATAGCTGACGGAAAACAAAGGTCCGTGTTGTCTTTTGCGAAAAAGAGACTTCAGGGTTCGTCGACGGCAATTGCGTTTGTAATTCTGACCAGTGTGATATCTACCATAATGAGTGTTATTTCACCAGCTTTCAGCCGGGTGTTTTTTGATCAATTACTGACGCATCAAGCGCCAAAATGGACCCCGTATTTTATAGGGTTGCTCGGTGCGGTATCGCTGACGGAAGTGGTGGCCGCCTGGATTTCTGCCATATACTCGCTCAGAATCAGTGGGAAAATGGATATGGTGGGGAGTACCACTTATATGTGGAAGGTGTTCAGCATGCCCATTGAATTTTTTAGTCAGAGAATGGCCGGAGATATTCAGTCGAGGCAGTTATCAAATGCTTCTATCGCAGAGTCGTTGGTTAATACTTTTGCTCCGCTTCTGTTAAACAGTATAATGATGATTTTCTACCTTACTGCAATGATCAGATACAGTATACCGTTAACGCTTATCGGTATAGCATCTATTCTGATTAATCTTCTTATGTCCCGTATTATTTCCGCTAAGCGAATTAATATTACCAGAGGAATAATGCGTGACTCTGCAAAACTGCATGGCACAACAGTTGCCGGAATTGAAATGATTGAGAGTATTAAGGCTTCCGGTTCTGAGAACGGATTCTTTGAGAAGTGGGCAGGTTATCAGGCTTCTGTTAATAATGCATCTATGGAATTTGCCAGGATAGATAGTATTTACGGTGTAATTCCTTCTGTTGTTTCAACAATTACGAATGCTATCATAACTGCTCTGGGAATATATTTGGTGATTAAGGGTGATTTTACATTAGGAAAAGTATTTGCTTTTCAAGGCTTCCTTTCTTTCTTCGCTGCGCCGGCAATGAGTTTGATTGGGGCAGGACTGTCGTTTCAGGAGATGCGTGCTTCAATGGAGCGAATAGAGGATGTCATGGAATACCCTTCGGATATTGATTTGAATGATTCGATAATTTCGGAAGATGAAGGGCATTATGCCAAATTAAGCGGTAAGGTGGAACTTAAGAATGTCACATTCGGTTATTCGCGCCTGGCTGAGCCTCTGATCAAGGATTTTAATATGACACTTAATCCCGGTTCGAAAGTCGCTTTTGTAGGAACTACAGGTTGCGGAAAATCGACATTGTCCAAGCTGATTTCGGGATTGTATAAACCTTGGGAGGGAGAAATTTTATTTGATAGTAAGAGCATAGAAGAGATAGACAGAAATGTTTTTACAGGCTCTTTGGCTGTAGTAGATCAGGATATTACCATTTTCGCGGATACTATTTCCAATAATATTCGGATGTGGGACTCTTCGATAGAGGATTTTGAAGTAATCCTGGCGGCTCGCGATGCCCATATTCATGATGATATTATGATGAGAACGGGCGGGTATAACTACAAGATTAGTGAAGGCGGAAAGGATTTTTCCGGAGGACAGAGACAAAGGTTGGAGATTGCCCGAGTACTTGCACAAGATCCGACCATTATCATAATGGATGAGGCAACGTCAGCTTTGGATGCGAAGACGGAGTGTGATGTTGTTAATTCTATTCATGATAGAGGAATTACCTGTATAGTTATAGCACACAGATTGTCGACCATACGCGATTGTGATGAGATAATTGTTCTTGAGAAGGGTAATGTAGTGGAGCGTGGAACGCATGAAGAACTTATGGCGCTAAATGGAAAATACGTTGAATTGGTCAGCAACGAATAGTCAGGTGAGATATGGGTTGGTTTGAGGAACAGATTAAGCAGCGTAAAATCAATGATAATGAGTTATTAAGCGACTCCTTTGCACATATGGCAAAATCAGTACTGGGAAATGATGCCACAGGCATTTTTTTCGATAACGCCACAATGTCTGCGAATGCGTTGGAGTATGTTCTTCGCTATTATGGTATTCGCGTGAAGAATGCGGATATTTCTTTTGATAATTTTGAGGAAGAACTTGAGAGAGTCTTGCGCCCTTACGGTGTAATGAGACGCCGTGTGCAATTGGATGAAGACTGGTATAAGAATGCGATGGGGGCGTTTCTGATACAGAGAAAGGAAGACGGGGTTGTGGTGCCGTTGATTCCCGGCGCTTTTTCCGGATATGTGTATCGTGATGAAGTCAATGGAAAATGGGTAAAAGTCACCAAGCGTAATGCCGATCAATTTGAAAAGGAAGCAATTTCTTTTTACAAACCTTTTCCCAATAGAAAATTACACATTCGGGATCTTGTGCTTTTTCTTGCTCAATCGGTGACATCTCATGATATTTTCATTGTTGTTTTTTTGATGTTTCTTTCTGCTCTGGTTGGTTTGCTCATTCCGAGATTGACGCAGATTCTTACAGGATATGTAGTTGAAGTAAAACAGCTGTCGCTTTTACTTACACTGTCTATTTTTATGATTTGCGTATCTGTGAGCACTTTGCTTATTGGCACCATTCAGTCTTTGTGCAGTAACAAAATGAATGTCAAACTCAATCTTGCAGTTGAATCGGCTACTATGATGCGTATATTGTCGCTTCCTGCAAACTTTTTTATGAAATATAGTTCCGGTGAACTGACCAGTTATATCGGTTATATCAATTCGCTGTGTAATTCGCTGGTTAGTGTGGTTATGAATACAGGAATTACTTCCCTTTTTTCATTGATGTATATCGGAGCGATTTTCAAGTTTGCGCCTTCATTGGTATTGCCCTCTATATTGATTGTTTTGGTTACAACGACTTTATCGGTGATATCGACATTTGCCGGTATGAGACTTAACGAGGAAAGAATGAAAGTTTCTGCAGTCACTGCCGGTTTGTCATATTCACTTATTAGCGGGATGCAGAAAATCAGACTTTCGGGATCTGAGAAGAGAGCATTTGCAAAGTGGGGAGAGCAGTATGCCAAAGAAGGAAAACTGAATTATAATCCACCGATGTTTTTGAAAATCAATAGTGTGCTTACCCAGGCAATTAGTCTTGGCGGAACTTTGATAATGTATTACGTAGCTATAAAAGAGAATGTTTCCTGCTCGGATTATTATGCATTTTCTGCTGCTTCGGGTACGGTTTCGGGAGCTTTTTCGGCATTGTCCGGAATAGCACTGACGGTAGCCCGTATAAAACCTATTATTAATATGGCGAAACCGATTATGGATGCCGAACCTGAAATTTCCGAAGGGAAAGAGGTGCTTTCAAAGGTATCGGGTGGAATAGAACTTAGTCATGTTTCTTTCAGATATAATGAAGATATGCCATGTGTGCTTGATGATATCAGTTTAAAGATAAAGCCGGGACAGTACGTGGCTATCGTTGGAAGCACAGGTTGCGGTAAGTCGACATTAATGCGAATCCTTTTAGGATTTGAGAAACCGCAACGGGGTGCGATTTATTATGACGGTAAGGATATTAACACTATTGACTTAAAGTCACTTCGCAGGTGCATAGGCTCTGTCATGCAGAATGGGAAACTATTTCAGGGTGATATTTTCTCCAATATTATTATTTCTGCTCCATGGTTGAAACTGTCTGATGCATGGGAGGCGGCAGAAATAGCCGGAATAAAGGAAGATATTGAGAATATGCCCATGGGAATGAATACCATTATTTCGGAAGGCCAGGGAGGAATATCCGGAGGTCAGAAGCAACGCCTGATGATTGCTCGTGCAGTAGCGCCCAAGCCCAAAATACTTTTGTTTGATGAAGCTACTTCTGCTCTTGATAACATTACGCAGAAGAAGGTTTCGGATGCACTCGATGCTCTTAAGTGTACCAGACTGGTCATTGCCCATCGACTTTCGACCATTAAGCACTGTGATCGGATTATCTTATTAAGTGATGGTCATATTGTTGAAGATGGAACTTATGATGATTTGATTGCGAAAAACGGTCTTTTTGCCGAACTGGTCGAAAGACAACGGATGGATATTGCGGGAGGAACTGAATGAAGAAATTCATTATAGGAGTGCTGACGATGGGTATTATTTCTATGCTTATGGGATGCAACGGTAATTTGGCCGGAACAGATGGAACAAAAGTCACAAAGGAAACGGTAACAATCGATTATGCCGAATATCCCGAGAACTTTATGATTCAGTTGGCAGCAGGTCAAAAGTATGCATTAAAGAACGGTGATACAACGACGGAATTTTGTGCGAAAACAAATGAGAAGATTAAGAGCCGCCAGATTATGACTTTTGGTAATCATGAGGTTGACTTGTCAAACACGGTCTATTATCGTAATACGGAGCCGGTGCTTATTCATTACAATGGCAAGGATTATGTATGGATATGTGAAAAGAGTGAAAGCGGGGGATTAATAGGAGCTTCATTCTATTATTTCATAGATGATAATTCGCGTGGAAGCGACAGCGGCAGTATTAACCTTCGGATTGGCAGTGAAGTTCTTGACCCGGATGACTTTGTGATGGAAAAGTGTGTGGACTGCTTCGGATTGGCGTTAACAGAGGCTCATTACAGAATAAACGAGAAGGGCAAACCGGAGGAGATTCCGTCGGACGATGCGTATTATTATATTGAATCGCCGGATACTGAGGATAAATTACGTCTTGAGGATGATATTCATACATGGGTTTATGCCGATGCGGGTGCGCAGACACCGACGGTTGAAGATTTGCCGGCAGGAACAATGTTCCATCGTTTAAGAGTTCCCAAAGACGAAGAGTACAGTTACGTAGAGGGTATACTTGATGATGGAAGAGTATTTCGTGTTGTTGAAGAGTATTGGTTTAGCGAACCTACGTCCGTCCAGGTGATGATGGATAAGGACGGTAAACAGTTTAGTTATTCTTTTGTAGATTGAAAAGGAGACCAAGAATGTAATGATATATAGATTTGGTTGGGTATGGTTTGCAGAAATGTGGCACATTTGGTGCCACATTTTTTGGTTTATGAACAATGGCCGCTTTTGAATCTTAAGTGCATGCTGCGCAAATTGTTTCCCTTTTTCAAAATTTAAGCGCATGCTGCGCAAATTGTTTCCCTTTTTCAAAATTTATGTGCATGCTGCGCTCATTTAGGTTCTCTTATTCGTTATATACAGTAGGAGGGATAAATCCATGGATATAGAGGAACAGTACGAAAGACTCCTAAAGTACTGTTACATGAAAGTGAATAACAAAGAACTGGCTGAAGATATTACTCAGGAAACGTTTCTTCGGTTCTGGCAGTCGAAATCCTATCAGAACATGGGAAAGGAAATGGCCTATCTATATACAATTGCAAGGAATCTTTGTCTTGATGATCTTAAAAGAACGAAAGAGGAACTGCCGGGAGAAGATGATTTGTTTAGCAATATTCCCGACGAGAATGCCGATATCGAAAGGATTGTCATGAACAGATCACTTATTCGCACGGCAATGAATTGCCTGTCATCGGAGGATAGGGAGATTATGATGCTACGCTTTGTGAGTGAACTTTCGGTAACAGATATCGGTAAGATCATTTGCATATCACGTTTCGCGGTTGCTCGTAGGATAAAAGTCGCGAAAGCGGAGTTGATGGAGAGATTGGAGGGAGTACAGTGAATGATAAAGCTCTAAAAGAATTGTTGTCAGATGCTTATGAAGTGAAAAGAACGGACCGGCAGAGACAGTTCATTCGCAAGTATCGCAAGCGTGAATTGAAGATTTCGGAATTATTGTATATCCAATTTCGATATATGAGGTGGTCATTCTGGGCAATTGTGTTATGCCTCATCGGAATAGCTGGCTTCATTGTCGGTTATGCCGATGCGGAATCCGTCAATTATATTGCAGCACTTATGCCGATCCCGGCGGTGATAGCGCTTATGGAACTTGGCAAATCGGACCGGTGCAAGATGAGTGAACTTGAAATGACAACACGTCTTTCGAAACGTATGCTCAAAAGTTTACGTCTGGTTCTTGTCGGATTGGCAGGTTTGGTGTCGATAGGAGTTGTGGCAATGATATACATTTTTGCACTGAAGGTTTCGATCGGTGCCGCGTTTTTGCGCCTGTCGCTCCCTTATATTATTACAACAACGGCATGCATGATGTTAATCAGAAGATGGCATTCGAAGGATAATATATACGGTTGCATTGCCATAGCTATGTGTGTTTGTGTCATTGCCGTCAGCTTTTCGAAAACTTCGGCTTTTACCGTTTGGGCATTGGGAAAAGGAATCGGAGTTGTGCTTCTTATCGTTTCCTTTGGCGTAATGATCAGAGAAATCGATTTATATTTGAAAGAAAAAGAGGAATTACAATGGAACTTGTGTTAGATGGAATTAAGAAACAATATAACAATAAAATGGCCGTGGACAACATTTCCGTTCGATTGACGCCCGGAGTAATAGGCCTTTTGGGTGCAAACGGAGCGGGCAAGACGACTTTGATGCGAATCATATGCGGAGTCCTGAATCCAACATGCGGTGCCGTGTGCTTTGACGGTATCGATGTTTCGGAGGAATTGTATAGGAATGCATTGGGGTATTTACCGCAGGATTTTGGATATTATCCGTCCTTTTCGGGTAAAGAGTTTCTAATGTATATGGCAGCACTAAAGGGTTTATCCCGTTTTGAGGCGAAACGTAAGTGTGAAGAATTGCTTAGAAAAGTCAATCTGTATGAGGTCGCCGATAAGAAAATAAAGTCATATTCCGGCGGAATGAAACAACGTCTGGGGATTGCCCAGGCAATACTTAACGATCCGCAGATTCTGATTCTCGATGAACCTACGGCGGGATTGGATCCAAAGGAAAGAGTTCGATTCAGAAATATGATTGCCGAATTGGGAAAGGACAGTATTGTTTTGCTGTCAACACATATAGTTTCCGACGTAGAACATATAGCCGACAGAATTCTTATGATGAAAGACGGTCGGATTATCTGGGACGGAATGAAAGTGGAGACACCGAATGATTTGGAGCAGTTTTATATGAGCCAATTTGGCGAAGCCGAGGATGATATGCATAATATCGATTCGGAATCCGCTTTTGAGGAAGGAAGTGATACCATTGAATAATTTTGGTGCAATGTATAGATTTGAGATTCATAAGATCCTCTGTCGCAGAATTACCATTATTGTGTTGACAGTTGTTACGCTTATTATGATTGCGATGAACATTGGCGAATACCTGGCAGGTGGGAAATTGATTAATAAAGAAGAATATGCTCTGTCCGGGAGGACTGTTGATGAGACGCTACTGTCGGAAATGCGTGATGCCATAGAACCCAAGCGGGCAACCATGGATGACGGAGAAGTTGTATCCATAGGAATCAGTGTGAAAGACAGAACTTATGAACCGCTTATGAATTATCTGTATATGATAGGCGGAAACTATGAAAAGGCATACACCATGTCGGAGGATAAATTATATAAAACCTTCGACGGTATAATAGATGATGCGCTTACGGAGCAATATTTGTCTGAGCGAGAATTAACATATTGGAAAGAGAGACGAGAACAGAACCCGGACAGATTAACCTATGGTAAAATCCAAAACGGTTGGGGCGATTCCGTAACAATCATGTATGTAGTATCGCTGCTGTCGCTTATTGCTGTTGCTGCTACCGTATCAGGGTGCTTTTCCGAAGAAACGAGTCTGAAAACGGATGCGCTTATATTTTCAACAGTGAACGGAAAACAGCGACTTTCTTATGCTAAATTATTGGCAGGAATAACGGTGGGATTTGTTGAAACGCTGATTCTGATTGTCGCGTGTGTTGGGACGGAGTTTGCCATTTCCGGATTTGGAGGCGGGGACACTTCCATTCAGTTCTTTGTCGGCCCGACGTTGATGGATATGAATGTAAAGTCAGCTTTGATATGGTACATTGCCATCATGCTGGTAATTGGCGTTTTGTTTGCAGTGATGGCAATGTGTCTGTCACAAGTGTGTCATAATTCCGTTGCGGTTATTGCAATAATGATGTTTATGTGGTTGTTATCCATGCTGAATATGCCCAATTCGCTTGGCGTTCTTGCACGAATCTGGAGCTATTTCCCGATAACATTTCTGGGAAGCTGGACATTTACCGATTATCGTCTCGTGCAACTTTGCGGAAAGGCACTTACAATCCTCGAAGCAGCACCGATTATATACACCGCTATTATCGTAATCATGATTGTGATTACCATAATCAGTTACAAAAAGTATCAGGTAAAAGGACGCTAAAACTTTATAAGAACGTTAAAACTTAAATATAATGCCGATTACGGCCGCAAAGAGAATAAAGCATAAGGGATGCCATTTCTTTACCTTGGGGATAAAGTTGGTGGCTACGTAGAGAACAATTGCCAATATAATCTGAAATATGTTTATATTGGCTTTGTTTATTAATTCGTATATTGTATCGCAACCGAAAAAGGCAATCAGAATGATGGAAACACCTGCTGCGGCAATCAACCCAACTGAAGCGGGACGAAGACCGTAGAAGGCTGACTTTACCAGCTTGCTGTCCTTAAATTTGGCAAGGAAAGCGGCAATAATCAGGATAATGATTATTGACGGAGCTACGAGTCCGAGTGTGGCGATGACCGAACCGAGGATCGCACCGCCTAATCCATATGCGGAGTAGCCGGTGGTGTATCCGACATAAGTGGCCATATTGACACCGATCGGGCCGGGTGTGGATTCGCCGACGGCAATCATATCTGCAAGCTGCGCCGAAGTAAACCAGCCGGTTTTGACAGCCATGTCCTGTAAAAACGGAACAGTTGCCATTCCACCGCCGATACTGAATAATCCTGTTTTGAAGAATTCATAAAAGAGACGCAAGTAAATCATTTCTTACCCTCCTTTATGTTCTGAAATATAATTCCTATGAGTGCGGCCGCAATAACGTAAATTACGGGTGACAGATTAAAGAAGACGGATGCAATGAAAATGACTGCAAACAGTATGGCTGTCAGCGGATCGATGATTGCTTTCTTCCATAATTTGACAACAGCATTTAGTATAAGAACACAAACACATACGCGGATGCCGGCAAATGCGTGCTGAACCCATTCGTACGATGCGAAGTTGGTCAGAATCGATGCAATCAGCATGATGATGATCAGGGAAGGGAAGACAACACCAAGGGTTGCACAGATGCCGCCGCTGATTCCCTTTTGCTTGCGACCGATAAAGGTTGCGGTATTTACGGCAATAATTCCGGGAGTGCATTGCCCTATGGCATAATAATCCATAAGTTCTTCTTCTGTGGCCCAGTGCTTATTTTCGCATACTTCACGCTGCAGAATCGGAAGCATGGCATAGCCGCCGCCGAAAGTCATGACACCGACTTTGGCAAAGGTTATAAACAGGTCGAAATATTCGTTCATAAAAAGTCACCTCCAAAAATTCAGTATATCACAATGTATTAAAGATTACACAAGTGAAATAGTGAGAAAAGTCGGAGCTTTACAAGTGAAATCGGAGATTATTATATACAAACAGGGGCGGGCAAGTTATAATTGTATTTTAAGCAGATACGTATGATTTTGTATGTTAGGCAGATCTGTATGACTTGAAAGTTTTTGATGTATATTTATTGAATATGTATGACATTTGGTGAAAGGAGTATGCATATGAATGGAATGAATTCGAATATTATGACATTGTTAAACAGCTTAAATACAGAAGCTTCCTTCAATTTTACCGATTATGCCGCAATAAAGAACGGCAGTTACGGGAAGCTTGTGAAATCATATTATGCACAGCAGAAGGCTGAAGCAACACAGACGGAGAATATTTCTTCGACAAAGGCTAAGTCTTCGGCCGATAGTAAGACATCGGAAACAGCCAAGAAGGAACAGGTGGATTCCACCGGCTTTTCACAGCTTAGAAACAGTGCCGATTCTTTGCAGAAGGCAGCAGAGAAACTGCAGAGTGAAGATCTGTGGAAGAAATCCGAAGACGGCTTGGATATGAGTCAGATTACAGATGCTGTTAAGAACTTTGCTGATAAATATAACGCTGCAGTTTCCGATGCCGGAAAAGTCACATCCAAAGAAGCTTCGCATAGCGTTGAAGCATTAAAGAGCATGACATCCACAATGTCAAATGCACTTGGACGAATCGGAATAAACGTAAGCGCGAGCGGTAAGATGTCGTTTGATGAAGATGCATTTGCCAAAGCAGATATGGGATTTGCTCAAAAGATTCTGTCCGGCAAGTATTCCTATGGATCCCAAGTGGCTGCGATGGCCGGCGAATTGTCCAAGGATGCGGTAATGAATTCCAGTATCTATACGGAAAATGCCGCATTGACCAACGCTTTGCCGGGTGTATTTAACGACTGGATGTAATTGCCCTGTTGACATAACCATTTTTGATGTAAAAAATGGGTTTCGAATTCGAACGATTTTCGTATAAAATGACAATAAATGTATCAGCACGTTTCTCCGATAAATGTATTGAGTCACTGAGGACAGGTACAACAGAAACGGATTTCGAAATATGCTGAACATTACTAAAATTTTTAAACATGGGCGTTCTATCGAAGATACGGTAGAGTATGCCAAAGACAATTACATGATGTATGAAATGTCATCCAAGTCGTTCGAATATCGAGAACAACGGAGACATTTTTCGGAAGAATTGAAGAATTTGGGAATACCCGATCCTGCATCGGTTATGGATTTCCATTTGTACAGAATCGCTTTGGGCGGTGGAGCAATTGAAATGGGCGTCGATTATCGGATGAACAAAATGTGGTTGTATCCTTCCGGCGGTAAAGAAGTCGGAGGCTTGACAACTCAGGTTATTTCCGACATTCAAGCATATTACGGACATATGGAATCCCAATATGCAGCGAATGCAGATGTCGAACATGCAGCTCGTTGCGTGTAAATTTTTACGAAAACATAATAAATTTATAAAAAGCAATTCCTTGTGGTTGATTGACAATGTATAATCAATCGTAGGAATTGCTTTTTTTGGAGATTGAATATGAAGAAAGAAACATCACTTGTCTTTACCGGAGATATCGGATTTGATCATTATATGGATGGAAAGTGGAAGGATCCCGAACTTTTGGATGCGGATGTCCGAGCTTTTTTGACGAATACGGATCACTTAATTGTGAACGTGGAAGGTGCATTGTCCAACGGCGAGAAGAATATGCTTCCGAACAGCGTGGCCAAACTGATGCATAGCATGGACCCGGATGTTGCGACTTTTCTCCATTCGATAGATGCGGATATATGGAATCTGGCCAATAACCATATTATGGATGCCGGTGCCGTCGGAATGGCGGATACACTTGCGGTTGCCAAACAATTCGGTGCGCAGACAATCGGCGCCGGAATGAACATAAATGAAGCCATGCGTCCGGTGATATTACAGGAGGCCGGTGGAATCGGAATGTTTGGCGTGGGTTATCAGCGCGGCTGCAAGAAAGCTGGCGAAGATGTCCCCGGCTCGTTCCCATGGAATGATATGGAAGCGATTCGAAAGGTGATTGCCGATATTAAGAAAACGTGTCGTTGGTGTATTGTTGTTGCGCATGGCGGTGAGGAATTTACATCATTGCCTTCTCCTTATACACGGGACCGGTATCTGCAATATCTTGAGATGGGAGCTGACATTGTCGTTTCGCATCATCCGCATGTTCCGATGAATTATGAGACTGTCGGAGACAAAGTCATATTCTATTCACTTGGCAATTTCATTTTTGATACGGATTATCAGCGAGCGCAGTTTAATACGGAGAAAGGCGTTTTTGTAAAGCTTCTGTTTACGGAAGATTCATTTTCGTATGAACCGTTCGGAATCGTAATCAATCGTGAAAATGAGCATGTTGAACATGCTGATTTGCCCCTTATATTCCGCGATGTGAATGCAGAGGATTATGATAAACTGATTCCTCTTTCTTCTAAGGCTTTTGTGGAAGCCAACAAAAAACAACAGGTGTTTTTATTCCCGGATAAATATGCAAATGCGACGGAAGAAATGTGGCGAGAGAACTTTTTGAATCCCAAAAGAAGCGGGCGTGTAGAAGGTGAGGGCCTTGACTTTTTCATTATTCTTCCGATAGCGCAGGAAGAGAGCAAAAAGGAATGGCAGAAGAGTGATCTTGAAGATGTAAAGGAATATATTTTGCAGCAATTATGATGAACTGATTAATCCGCATAAATTATTGCGAAATCCGTCGATTTCTTTTGTGATTCCGCACGCGGTTTGATATAGTAGATATGGTGTACATAGTGTACAACTAAATTTCCGAACAAAAAGGAGAAGGTCATGGCTAAAACTTTACAGGAAGTACTGGATTTGTGCAATGAAGAAGGGGTTCGTATTGTTGATTTTAAGATGACGGATTTGGACGGACGTTGGAGACATCTGAGCATACCCGTTGAACGTTTGAATGAAGATACGTTTATCTATGGTATTGGATTCGACGGCTCAAACTATGGATATGCGCCTATTGAGAACAGTGACATGGTATTTGTTCCCGATTTGGAGAGTGCTGCTATCGATCCGTTTTCGGAAGTTCCTACACTGACAATGATCGGTGATGTTATGGTGATTGACAAACCAAACAACAGACCGTTTGATCAGTATCCCCGCAATGTAGCCAAGAGAGCTGTGGAATATATGAAGGAAAGCGGAATCGCTGATGAAATGATTGTCGGCCCTGAATACGAATTCTATGTATTTGATGAGGTAAATTACGAAAACAGACCCGAATCAACGGGATTTTCCGTAGATTCACGTCAGGCAGAGTGGTCTGTTGATAATAACGGATATCAGACAGCACATAAGGCCGGATATCACAGTGATATTCCCTTGGATGTTAACCAGGACCTTCGTAACAGAATATGTCTGATGCTGCAGGATATGGGTGTTGCAGTGAAATATCATCATACCGAAGTAGGCGCGTGCGGCCAGTTGGAAGTTGAAGTTGAATTGGGCGAAATGACCAAGATGGCAGATCATACTATGACTGCGAAGTATATTATTAAGAATGCAGCTGCCGAAGAAGGCCGTACAGCAACATTTATGCCCAAGCCGATCGCAGGTGAAGCAGGTTCCGGAATGCACGTTCATATGCTTCTTATGAAAGACGGAGAACCTATATTCTACGATGAGAACGGCTATGCAAACCTTTCCGATACGGCTCTGTGGTTTATCGGAGGACTTCTTACACATGCATCCAGCTTGTGTGCGATTACCAATCCTTCCACGAACTCATATAAGCGTTTGATTCCCGGCTTTGAAGCGCCGGTAACGATTGGCTACGCTATGGCAAACAGAAGTGCGGTAGTACGTATTCCCGCATATGCAAAGGCTCCGAAGAATAAGCGTTTCGAGCTTCGTAATCCCGATGCAACATGTAATCCTTATTATGCATATGCTGCTATTCTTATGGCAGGACTTGACGGAATTAAGAATAAGATTGACCCGCATGCAATGGGATGGGGCCCGTATGACTTTAACCTTTATACTCTTTCTGATGAAGAGAAGGCCAAGATCGCAGGCTTGCCCAAGTCACTTGATGAAGCATTGGATGCGTTGGAGAAGGATCATGATTATCTTACAGCGGGTGGTGTATTCCCTGAAAGACTTCTTGAGATCTGGGTACAGAAGAAGCGTGCCGAGGCTGCCAAGATTAACAGTATTCCTCATCCTGCGGAGTATGCAATGTATTACAGCCTGTAAGAGTGTGCGCAATCGGAAATGGGTAGAGTCCAGTCTCGCGCTCTCAGGAATAAACTCAGAAATACCGAGAAATCGGTGTTCCTGAGTTTTTTATTTTGCATAGACAAGGGTACAACTGGGGTACAATCGCACTTTTCTTATAATTCATGTATTTTCTTGTAAATATTACCCAAGCATCTCATTCCAACTATCTTCATCTTATAAATATATATTTTGGAGAATGTTTATGAAAAAAATTTTATTGGGCGAGAAGAAGAAATCTTAGTTGCTTTTTACTTTGCTTCGAAAAGGGCTACTGCCTGCTCAACGGCAGAGGTTAGCTCGTTCAGATAAAAGGTGGAATCACGGTCTTCTGTATGAGTGCTTTGTTCATCGATCAGTTCATCCGGAGCGGTCAGATATTCCTTAACATAGGAAGAGCATATCGAGGTCACATAATAGACATCCGAGAAGCGTGCGCGGTAGATGACATAGATGAAAGCGTCAGCTTCCGAACCGTAGACAATAATCGGTTTCTTGAACCCCTGTGCGATGGCTAACCGGGGAATACCAAGAGAGGTGGGGTTCCGACGGAGCAAATCACAAAGCTGTTCGTTCGTCATTTCCTCAGGGCAGGATATCATACGCGCACCTTCTACTCTCTCGTTGTACTTATTCGGGTTGGCAATCAGCCAGATGGTTGCTCCGGCAATGATGACAAGAGTGAATATCACTGCCAAAAAAATTGAGGGCATGAAACAGAGGACACCAATGCTGCCGCCTATGATAAGTACGATACTCAAAAAACGTAAAACAAAGTAACGAAGCTTCATGTCGGAGGAGAGTCCTCTGACAGAGTCAATCTCTTCAGATATGGCTTGCAAAACATTTAGTTCAGGGAAATGGTATTCTATCTCAAGAGTTTTGTTACGGTGGCAAGCGATAGCATCACGGATACGTCTGTATATCGAGCGAATGGTAAAATAAATCAAAAAAGGAATGTCGATGCAGAGCCAGATTATACCGCAGGCAGTGCAGATACTTCCTTCAGTATAAGTCCCGACAATTATTAACACGAAAAAGAGGATAAACAGAAAGACCGGCATCCTCCAGTAATATAAAAATCGTAATAGCTTCTTATTCATTACAAACCTCTTTGGGAGCATCGTCCCCGATGAAAATATTAAGGGGACACGCGGTTTCGTAAAATCCGATGGAATCATAGCATAACGTTTATAGACGGTCAAGGCAACTATCGGTATAAAGTTTTGTCCGTGTTGAGTTCGAATTATTGACTGGGGGAGGGGTCAGTAATGTATTCTGTTCTTAGAATTGTTTGGATTGGAGGCACCGAAATTATGAAAAGAAAAATACGGTTACTGGTGGCACCGGGCACATATGAATTGGATGAAGGAAAATATGTTCAGATGAGGGAATATGGAACACAATTTAAAGTGGATATTACTGATGAAGGAACAGTGATAAAATATTCTTTCGGGCCAAGTGGTAGTCATACAATAAGTAGCATGTGGCTTAATACAGATAAAACATATATTGTAGAGGAAAATGATTATTATGTAGCACCTAATCCTTTCAGCTCCATAGAGATAGATTTTAAGAACAGTAATGTGGCCGGTGCAACATGGAACGATATAAAAAGTAAAATTTCGATAAAGACAGAACCGAGTGATACAATAAGTTTTGCAAATTATTTGTCAGGCATACAAGGGGACGACGGACCTCTGGGTTCTGATATACCACTTACTTTTATGAATGAAGATGCGTAATATTGATATAAATTTATATTCAAGTTATAATTAGTCACAGAACATCACAAAACCATAAAATAGTCACAGATGATCACAATAAACAATAATAGTCACAAAAAGAAGCGAGGTTCTATGTATGAATGTTAAAATCAGTCCATTTACGTGTACACCGGGCTTGGCAGGTCAGGCATTTATTAATATGCACTATGCAGATGAAATAATTGCAAATTTCGAAAGTGAATCATCGCAAAAATATGTATACAAAATAGTAGGTTTGAGAGGATCTGGAAAATCTGTAGAGTATTCAGTTGTATGTGAATATTTTAGAAACAAACCCAATTGGCTTGTGTATACATTATCTGCAGGTGGCAATCCAACTCAAATGCTGATATCCAGTTTAGCTTCGCAAAAATTCATTGAAGAAAAAATATATACTACAGAAATCACTGCTGGAGCATCAGCGGGTGCTAATGTTTTGATTGCAAATGGTGAAGCGACAGCTACCATTAGTAAAAGCAGTACTTATAATGCAAATTATTATTCAGAAGAGGCTGCGCTTAAGGATATGGTTACTAAGGCAACAGCTAAGAAATATAAGATTCTAATAGGTATTGATGATATTGCAAAAACAGATGATATGATTAAGTTCTTATCAATTTTAAATGATATGATAATCGATAAGGATAAAGAAATATACCTTGTATGTACTGGTCTTGCGAAAAATATAGAAGATTTTGTTTCAGTTCCGCATTTATCTTTTTTTGTTAGAAATGAATCGATGGAGATTAGTAAACTAAATTTACATGAGATAGCTTACAAATATCAGGAACTGTTATTTATAGAGCAGGAAGAAGCAATAAAACTTGCTAAGTTTACAAAAGGTTATGCATATGCGTATCAGGTTTTGGGCGAAATATACTATAAGAAGAAAGATAAAGAATCATTAGATGATCTTCTACCTATGTTTGATCGAATTATTGGTCCGCAGTATGATCTTATATGGCAGACACTTACGGATGCTGAACAAAATTTTGTTAAGATTATTGTAGATTCAGATACTGGAAAGTTAGAAGATATAAAAGGGAAAATGACGTCGCCATCAAGTTATAACTCTTTAAGGGACAGATTGGTAAGAAAGCAAATTCTTGATACATCAAGAAGAGGATATTTGTTTGTGAATTTGCCAAGATTCAAAGAATATGTAGATAATTGGAAATAACAGGAGACACAATTACGAAGTATAAAATATGGTGTCTCGCGCTCATCTCAGAAGCGTAAACGCCAGTAAGTTCCAAGACTACCTCCCAGTGAACTGATATGTAATGACCTCCTGTCAAGTGTTTTTTCAGGAAATCACCACAAACTTATATTTAGTTGTTTCTGAAGGCATCTGAAAAGAGCTTCGGAGTATCAGTTCCCGGCCTTGGCCACTCTGATATACGTGGATTG
>JAZLJS010000078.1:0-184651 GCA_045617945.1 Lachnospiraceae bacterium | reverse complement strand
ATGTCGGCTCATCGCATCCTGGGGCTGTAGCAGGTCCCAAGGGTTGGGCTGTTCGCCCATTAAAGCGGTACGCGAGCTGGGTTCAGAACGTCGTGAGACAGTTCGGTCCCTATCCGGCGTAGGCGGAGGATATTTGAGAGGAGCTGTCCTTAGTACGAGAGGACCGGGAGGGACGGACCACTGGTGGATCTGTTGGCGACCAACGCCATGGCAGAGTAGCCAAGTCCGGACGGGATAAACGCTGAAGGCATCTAAGCGTGAAGCCCCCCTCAAGATGAGATATCCCATCTTCGGAATAAGACCCCTTGAAGACGACAAGGTAGATAGGGCATAGGTGGAAGTACAGTAATGTATGTAGCTGAATGTCACTAATCGGTCGAAGGCTTCGTTACATAGCGAAGGAACGGATGTAAGTGCGAAAGCACTGCTGTATTTAGTGATCAAAAAGAAGGATTTTCTAAATGGAAATCCTTCTTTTTTTGCTTTTATGATAAATGTTGGATTATATTACAAAATTTATTTACATAACATATTTTTTTTGTATATTATTTCTGAATTGTATGCTATAATGTTGCTTGAGGTTATTTATTAACCTTCAATATGACTACATACGTGAGGTGAAGCCATGGATACAAAGATTTTGTTAGAAAACGGAACTAACGAACTTGAAGTTTTGGAATTTACTCTTGGCGGTAATTCATACGGAATTAATGTTGCAAAGATTAATGAAATTATCCCGTATCAACCCGTTACACCTGTTCCCAATTCACATCCTTCCATTGAAGGAATATTTATGCCTCGTGAGACTATGATTACTGCAATCAGCCTTAATAATGCGATGCAGATGGGTGATTCCAAACCGGGCGGATTATTTATTATTACGAATTTTAATAAACTTGATGTTGCTTTTCATGTTGATAAAGTTATTGGTATTCATCGTGTTAATTGGAATGACATTATCAAACCTGATGCTACAATTAACAATGATATAGACGGTGTATCAACAGGTATTGTTAAGTTTGCCGATCGTCTTGTTATTATTTTGGACTTTGAGAAAATTGTTGCTGATATTAGCCCTGAAACAGGACTTAAGATGCAGGAAGTTGAAGCATTTGTCGGAAGAGAGAGAAGTTCTATTCCTATTGTTATTGCAGAAGATTCACATTTGTTGAATAAGTTGATTAATGATGCTTTAACATCTTCAGGTTATGAAAATGTTAAACGTTGTGAAGATGGTTTACAGGCCTGGGAATTCATCACTCAGTCACGCGATAACGGAACATTGGATGATAATTGCCAGATTGTTATTACCGATATTGAGATGCCGAAGATGGATGGTCATAGATTGACCAAGATGATTAAGAGCGATGATTCACTTAAGCATATTCCGGTAGTTATTTTCTCTTCATTGGTTAATGAGGAAATGCGCTTGAAGGGTGAGGCTCTTGGTGCAGATGCTCAGTTATCTAAACCCGAAATCGGTAATTTGGTACGTGTTATTGATGGTCTGGTTCGTTAAGAGGATAATATATTTGAATTTGTAATAATCAGGAGAAGGTTATTATGATATAAAGGGTGGTTTCCATTTATGGGGATCACTCTTTTTTTACAGTAATGAATAATGAATATATATACTTTGTATCCTATAACTGATGAAGTGAGGAAGATAATAGTCCCAATTTGATTTATTATATGATGCGGTTTTCATATAGCATGGAATGTAGTATAGTAGATGTGTATATTCGTTTTTAGCAAATAATTATGTGGAGAATATTATGAGCGGTAAATCAACAGAAGATTATTTGGATAGTTTACTTCGCGCAATGAATGGGGAACCGGAACCGGCCCCTGAGATAGAAGATATTCCGGAAGAGATGCCGATGATGTCGGATGAGATGCCGATGATGCCGGAAGAACCGGTAGACATGCCAGTAGAAGAACCTGCATATACGTATGCAGATACAATGATGTCGGAAGAGATGCCAATGATGCCGGAAGAACCGGTAGACATGCCAGTAGAAGAACCTGCATATACGTATGCAGATACAATGATGCCGGAAGAAATGCCGATGATGTCGGATGAGATGCCGATGATGCCGGATGAGATGCCGATGATGCCGGAAGAACCGGTAGACATGCCTGTAGAAGAGCCTGCATATACGTATGCAGATACGATGATGCCGGAAGAACCGGTAGACATGCCAGTAGAAGAACCTGCATATACGTATGCAGATACAATAATGCCGGATGAGATGCCGATGGAAGACGTTCCGTTGTCTGATGAGCTTATTGAACCGAAATTATCTGAGTATTCTGATGATGTTGACGAAGAGTTATCTATGTCTTCTACAGAAGAAGAAAATACGGAAGATTCCGAAATTGCAGATTTACTACGTTCAATCGATGAAATGAGTATGGAAGAATCATCGGATATGAATGAATCACAGGGGTCTGCAGCAGATGAAGAGGTTCAGATTCCGGATGTTTCGGATTCGGAAGTTCCCATGGATATGCCGTTAGATATGCCGATGGAAAATGCCATGGATACATCATTTGGAGATATGGATGAGAGTGATACAACCGGCTCGGATGCGGATATTCCCGATCTGGGTATTGATTTGTCGATGCTTTCGGAAGACGGACTTTTGCCCGGAATGGAAGATATGGATAATGCCTCTCTGTCCGAGCAGGATAAGGATTTAACAGATATTTTATCCGAAATGTCTGATGATGTTGAATTATCCGAAATCAGTGATCTTCTGCAAAAAAATGATAATGCGGAACTGGTGGATGAGAATTCTGCAACGGCAGAAATGCTTTTATCACCGTTAGGATCGGATGATGATTTGCTTGATTCCATTTTGCCTGATGAACCGGGAGATGAATTGAGCAAGAAGGAACTAAAGAAGAAGCAAAAAGAGGAGAAAAAGGCCATGAAGGCCGCAAAGAAAGCGGCCAAGAAAAATGGTGATACGGATACAGGCGGTTCTATAGACGAATTACCGCAAGAAGAGAAAAAACCCGGATTTTTTGCCAATTTGATGAAACTTTTGTTTGGTGAAGATGAAGAGGAAACAATAGAAGAGACACAAACCGTATTTGAAGCCGGAGCAGTTGAGATGGCCGAAGAAGGAGCTGCCGAAAATGCAGCAATTTTGGAGGAGAATCCGGAAGAAGACGATGGCAAGAAGAAAGGTAAGAAGGGCAAAAAGGACAAAAAGGATAAGAAAGATAAGAAAGATAAGAAAGGCGGCACCGACGAAACTGACGATGAAGACGGCGGCGGTACGGAGAAAAAGCCTAAGAAGGAGAAGAAGGAAAAACCTCCTAAATTGCCGGAACCTCCGCTTCGAAAGCTTCCTAAGAAAAAGGTTATCGCAATATTCCTATTCTGTATTACGATAGGGGCGCTTATGATTGTGCTGGCAATTTTCTTACCGTATAAGAGTGATTTGTCCAAGGCACAGAAATACTACGTAACCGGAAATTATGAAAAGGCATATGATCTAATTCGCGGTCATAAGCTTTTGACGGAAGAGGATGAGTTATTGCATGACCGGACAGTATTGATTATGCGTAGTCAGCGTCGATATGATTCGTATTTGAATTATATGAAATTAAATGATAGTTTGCATGCATTAAATGCACTGGTACAGGGTGTGCAGATTATGGATGAATATGCGGCAAATGCAGAAGAACTGGGCGTTTTGCAGGAATTTTCCAAGCAGAATGATACGATCGTTAATGCTTTGAATACAACATTTGGCGTTTCGGTTGATCAGGCACGCGAATGGATTGCTTTGGAGGGAACTCCTGAATACACATACGCACTTTCCGATTATCTGTTTGGAGATATTAATGCTGAACCTGCAGAAGGCGCAACAGATATCACTGTATCAATAGAATATTCAGAGAATCCAGTAATAATGGCAGAAGAAGAGGACATGTAAGTTATGGTAGCGATTATTGATTATGATGCCGGAAATATATTGAGTGTACAGAAAGCATTAACGTATTTGGGCGAAAACCCGGTGCTGACCAGAGATGCCGACACATTGCTTTCGGCCGATAAGGTTATTCTTCCGGGTGTTGGCGCTTTTCGTGACGCAATGAATCAATTGAAGAAGTATGAACTTGTTTCCGTATGTAAAGAAATTGCGAATCGAAACATTCCGTTTTTGGGTGTATGCTTGGGAGAACAGTTGTTGTTTGATTATAGTGAAGAAGGCGGAATTACTGAGGGTCTTGGACTAATAAAGGGTCGTGTTCTTCGTATACCGGATGGCGAATACAGCAAAATCCCTCATATGGGATGGAATTCACTGGAACTGAAGGGAAGCGGCAGACTGTTTAAAGAGATTGAGAATGGGGCATATGTGTATTTTGTGCATTCATTTTATGTTTCTGCCGAATCTGATGAAGTAGTCAAAGCTACTACCGAATACAATGCAACGATACATGCTTCGGTTGAACAGGGGAATGTTTTCGGATGTCAGTTTCATCCGGAGAAGAGCGGAACTGTTGGTTTACAGATACTGCGTAATTTTTTGGAATTATGAGATAATGAAGGAAACGGTGAAATAAATGTACACAAAGAGAATTATTCCTTGTTTGGATGTTAATAATAATCGCGTTGTAAAAGGTGTGAATTTTGTTAATCTTCGTGATGCGGGAGATCCGGTAGAATGCGCTGCGGCATATGATAAAGCCGGCGCAGATGAATTGGTATTTTTGGATATAACAGCATCCTGTGATCATCGCGATACAGTTGTTGATATGGTTCAAAAAGTCGCTGAAACGGTGTTTATTCCATTTACCGTTGGCGGTGGTATTCGAACAGTTGACGACTTTAAGAGACTGCTTCGTGCCGGAGCTGATAAGATAGCGGTGAATTCTGCTGCAATAGACCGTCCTGAGTTGATTGCTGAGGCTGCCGACAAATTCGGTAGTCAGTGTGTTGTCGTTGCCATTGATGCAAAGCGTCGGCCCGACGGTTCCGGATGGAATATTTATAAACACGGTGGCCGATTGGATATGGGAATTGATGCGGTAGAGTGGGCTGTGCAGGCTAATCGTCTGGGTGCCGGTGAGATTTTGCTGACAAGTATGGATTGTGATGGTACAAAGGACGGTTTTGACATGGAACTTACTAGATTGGTTTCGGATCGCGTCAATATACCGGTAATTGCTTCGGGAGGTGCCGGCAAATTGGAGCATTTCTATGATGTTCTTACTGAAGGAAGAGCGGATGCGGCGCTTGCTGCCTCTTTATTCCACTATAAAGAACTGGAAATATCGGATGTGAAAAATTATTTAAAGAGTCGAAATATTTCGGTTCGTATATAAGGATATTATAAAATGTATGATTGGAAAAAGGGACTTTCATCTTGGCCGCTTGAGGATGAGATGAATCAACCGTATTTTAAAGAATTGATTGATTTTTTGGAGCGGGAGTATGATGAGTATACAATATTCCCGCCTTTTTCTGATGTTTTCCATGCGTATGAAGCGGTTCCGCTGTCAGAAGTTAAGGTTGTGATTTTGGGTCAGGACCCATATCATGAAAAAGGACAGGCTCATGGACTCGCATTTTCAGTAAAACCGCATATAGACATTCCTCCGTCTTTGTGTAATATTTATAAAGAATTGCAATCCGATTTGGGACTTGTCGTTCCCAATAACGGTTATTTGGAGAAGTGGGCATCTCAAGGTGTATTCATGCTCAATACGGTTCTTACCGTTCGTGAAGGCGAAGCCAATTCGCATAAAGGAAAAGGTTGGGAGCGCTTTACGGATGCCACCGTTAGGTTGTTGAATGAGCAGGATCGACCGATTGTTTATTTGCTATGGGGCAAACCGGCACAAACGAAATTACGAATGCTCAACAACCCGAAGCAATTGAAATTGTGTGCACCGCATCCCAGTCCGTTATCTGTGTACAGGGGATTCTGGGGCTGTCGCCATTTCAGTATGTGCAATGACTTTCTGAAAGCAAATCATTTAGAGCCTATTGATTGGCAGATAGAGGATATATGAAAAAGAACTTAACATTGATATTGTCCGTGGTAGTCGGATTATTTGTTATTATTCTGATATGCATGGGCGTGTTTATGTTCAAATATGCAACATCTGATGCAAATGCAGTTGCGAATTTGGTAAATACAGGTAATACGTATTTAAATGAGCAGCGATATGTTGAAGCAGTTGAACAATACGAACAGGCGTTGGAATATGAGCCGGAGAATACGGATTTGAAGCAGGCAATAGTGAAAGCCTATATTATGCAAGCCTATTCATGCGGTTCTTCAGATCGTGCAATTGAATATTATGAAAAAGTCATTACATATGATTCGATGAACCGTACCGCATATTGGGCCATCGCCAATATATATGAAGAGCGCGGCGAAGAGGATACAATGATGGACGTGTTGCGGAATGGGTATTCGGCAACTCACGATGAAAGTATGAATACCAAGGTCGTGAATATTGAAACCGAAAGGGCACGAATCGCTGAAGAGGAGGCCCGCCTGGTCGCTGAAGAAGCAGAACGTTTGGCCATTGAAGAAGCCCGTGCCGACTTGTTACGACCACTTATGGAATGCTTTGCTAAGGGCGATTTGGACGATGTAAAGATGATGATGCGTCAGGATGATTATATATCTTTATCCGATGAAGTCATTGGGGATGTATCATTTTACTATGGCGATAAGGACGCAAACGGAAATCGTGAAGGAACCGGAATTGCCGTATATGAAAACGGATATTATTATTATGGTTCATTTTCCGGTAATTGTCGTTCCGGGCATGGTATCTGGATGCGAGCTGTTTATGCGGAAGCTTCTTCCATCGGATCGTTTATCTATGACGGCGAATGGGAGAATGATATGCCCAATGGTGAAGGTGAATCAACGTCCAACTTTTATTCCGGCAAAATCAGTTCTTCAGAACTGGTGCGTTCGGTAATAAAGGGGCATTATAATAACGGTTTGGAAGAAGGTAAGATGGTGCTTACCGGTACAACAAAAAGCGGTTCTTCCGTTAAGTATGAATATTCCGTGGAAGGCGGTGTCGCCGCCCAATCGTCTAAGGAGTCTTCGGGAGTAAAGGGACAGTATATTATTGCCAAATCGAGTGATGGGAAAACAAATCTGACATCCGACGGGTCAAAGCGTGGGGTAGAGGGATTTTTGGAAGAATAAAAACGTTTGGAGAGAAAGAAAATGAAAAAAGCTTTTGTGACAAAAGAACAGGTATGCGAGATTGCAAATACATATCCTACCCCGTTTTATCTTTATGATGAGAAGACTCTTAGAAAGCGTTTATCGGATGTGAAAGAGGCTTTTTCGTGGAATCCCAATTTCAGAGAGTATTTTGCCGTAAAGGCAAATCCCAATCCGTATTTATTAAGAATACTGAAGGATTACGGATTTGGGTGTGATTGTTCTTCCATGACAGAATTGATTCTTGCGAAGGCTGCCGGATTTTCGGGAAATGAAATCATGTTTTCCAGTAATGAAACACCGGCGAGCGAGTACGCATATGCCAAGAAACTGGATGCAATCATTAATTTTGATGATATTACGCATATTCCTTTTTTTGAGAAGAATGTGGGAGAGTTTTCCAAGACAATGTGCTGTCGCTTTAACCCCGGCGGAGTGTTTAAGATGAGTAACGGAATCATGGACAATCCGGGTGATGCGAAATACGGAATGACGGAAAGTCAATTGTTTGAGGCTTTTTCGATGCTTAAGAAAAAAGGTGTTGAACATTTTGGTATTCATGCATTTTTGGCAAGTAATACGCTTGGAAATGAGTATTATCCTCAATTGGCATCTCAATTGTTTTCTCTTGCTGTGCGTTTGAAGGAAGAATGCGGCGTTCATATCGCATTTATTAATTTGTCGGGCGGCGTTGGCGTGGCATATCGCCCCGATGCTCCGGAGAATGATATTTTCAAAATCGGTGAAGGCGTGCGAAAGGCATATGAAGATATTCTTGTAAAGAATGGAATGGGTGACGTGGCAATTTATACGGAGATGGGAAGGTTCATTACGGCATCCTGCGGTGCGCTTATCACGAAGGTTATTCATTTTAAACATACATATAAAGAGTATATCGGTGTGGATGCCTGTGCTGTAAATCTTATGAGACCGGCAATGTATGGTGCATATCATCATATCACTGTTTTGGGTAAAGAAGAGGCTGAATGTGCCGGTGTGTTTGATGTTGTGGGATCACTTTGCGAGAACAATGATAAATTTGCTATTGACCGGGAATTGCCGGCTGTTGAGGCAGGAGATTATCTCTTTATTCATGATGCCGGTGCCCATGGATATTCAATGGGTTATAATTACAACGGAAAACTGAAATGTGCGGAATTGCTTCTTAAGCAGAATGGCGAAGTTCAGTTAATCCGCAGGGCGGAGCGCAGCGAAGACTATTTTGCTACACTGGATGTTTTTGACGGTGAATTAACAATGTAGTTATTTATAATTTTTTGTTGCAGTTTGGTTTTGTATGTGATAAACTATCAAAGTCGCGAAAGAAAGCAACAATGCGGATGTGACGGAATGGCAGACGTAGCAGACTCAAAATCTGCCGATGGTAACATCGTGAGGGTTCAAGTCCCTCCATCCGCACTTTGAAAACACCGAGGAATCGGTGTTTTTTTGCTATATGGGAAAGTTTATAAGATTTTTCTATTGAAAAAAGTGGACGAAGAGCGGAAATAATTCAGAGGCAGTGAGAGTTAAAAAATTGGTTTCATTTCTCTCTATATATGGTAAAATATAGAGCAAAGTGTATGTATATTGTATTTAAATATAAATATGAGGTAGGGATTATGAAAAAGAGATTATGTTTGTACTCGAAAATTTTTGTCGGAATACTGATTCTTATGTCGCTTGTTTCGGCATTAAATGTTCCGACATATGCAGATACGGAAACACATCTTATTATGAAGTATCAGAATACGACTTATAATAAGACAATTTACGGTGCGGAGCTTCCTCAGATTATTGCAGGGGAGAATTCCTTAAATATGCAGGGGATTGATGAAGTATGTAACCATGTATATTATTGTTCCAATTACAAGACAAAGATTAATGCGGCTGCCGTTAAAGCAGCTGTACGAAATGCTGTCACAGCGAATATGACTACGATAAATATTGATTTGGCCAATTTCGTTGAAGGTGCGGTGACTCCGGCTGTCGTATCTACACCTAAGAATACGACCGTTTCATCCGCAACACCTGCGCCTACTTCGGATGCACTTGCTGCTATTGGAATCGATACACAGATTTCGCAATGCAGTACATCATATAGCGCATCCCAAGACCGTGCTGTCAATATTGTAAATGCCGCTTCAAAGATTAATGGTATTATTCTGCAACCGGGACAGGCGTTTTCGTGTGATTTGTATTTTATGCCGCGAAGTCCGTTGTTTGGTTACGGACCGGGTAATACAATCGTAAACGGACAGACGGTAAAGAGCATTGGCGGTGGAATATGTCAGGTTAGTTCTACTCTGAATGTTGCGGTTCTTCGTGCAGGAATTATTCCGACGGAACGCCATTGTCACGGAACGCGCAGCAGTTATTTAAAAGCAGGTTTGGATGCTACTATTTCGGAAGGTACGTTGGATTACTGTTTTGTTAACACGTTGAAATACCCTATTTGCATTGCAGCTACTGCAGTAGGCGGAACACTTACCGTATCAATTCTTTCTAACCATGCAGCTCTTGGCGGAATAACTTATCAGCCGGTTGTTATCGGAGAAGCATTGAATAATGCAACATATGTGTGCGGCTATGTAGGCGGCGCACAGGTAAGCAGTCGATTGGCATATACGAGCAAGTATAAAAAGTAAGGATTAGTTTAATGGATTGTCGTGAAGCGGAACAATTTATTCATTCGTTTATTAATGATGAATTGATTGGAGAGGAACTTCGTAAGTTCTTGATGCATGTTAAGAACTGTGGAAATTGCTACGAAGAACTGGAAACCGAATATTTGCTTTCGGAAGCATTTGATCGGGTGGAGCATGGGGAAGCCTTTCATTTGGATAGAGAATTATCTGCCAAAATCGCACGCGCCGAGCATTCGCTTGCGATTCATGCATTAATTGCCAATTGTCGCAGAACTCTTGAGACGGTTGCTATTTTGGCGGTTATTGTTGAACTGATACGTTTATGCTTTTTATATATTTAAGAGGTAATTCATGGCGGAAAAACTTGTATTGATAGATGGAAACAGTATAGTGAATCGTGCGTTCTACGGGCTTCCGCCGATGACGAATTCCGAAGGATTTCACACTAATGCAATATATGGGTTTATTAATATATTGCTTCGCATCATGGGTGAAGAAAACGGAGATTATTTATGTATAGCATTTGATTTGAAAGCTCCGACATTTCGACATAAGATGTACGATGCTTATAAAGGCACCCGTAAGCCGATGCCGGAAGAATTGCGGGAGCAGATACCGGTACTGAAAGAGCTGTTAGCCGCGATGGGTGTATATATGTTATCCAAGGAAGGCTATGAAGCGGATGACATTTTGGGAACGCTTGCCAAAAGAGGTGAAGCGGATGGTTTGGATGTTACGCTTGTTTCCGGAGATCGGGATTTGTTGCAGATTGCCACAGATCGTATTCTTGTTCGAATCCCGAAAACAAAAGCCGGTAAAACGGAAATAGAAAATTACCATACCGAAGATGTTATTCGCACATTCGGTTTGAAACCGTTGCAGATTATTGAGTTAAAAGCACTTATGGGGGATGCATCCGATAATATTCCGGGTGTTCCCAAAATCGGTGAAAAAACCGCGACAGAATTGCTTTTAACCTATCATGATATAGATAATTTACATGACCACATTTCCGAGATTTCAAAGAATTCGGTTCGCCAGACCCTTACCGATCATTTTGATATGGCGGTATTGTCGAAAACTTTGGCAACCATTGATATTCATGCGGATATCCCTATTGATTACGAAGCAATGCGTAACCCTGTATTTTTTACGCAGGATGCTTATGTAATGATGAAGAATTTGGGATTCAAAAATTTCCTTACGAAGTTTCAAGATGTTGATAAAAACGTTAATCATGAGGTTAATGTTAAGCGTATTGATGACTTTTCCGAAGCGCTTTCTTATATTGCTTCGCTGTCCGGTTATGATGAAGTTGGATTCTATATTGCTGCCAACACAGAGGGAATAGGAAAAGAGAAGGTAAGCGATGTACTTGGTGCAGCTTTTAGTGTAAAGGAAGATGAAGCGGTATATATTCCTGTGGCGGGATTTATGACTGCGCAGGTTCTTACGGATGCGATTGGTGATGTAATTAATCATTCCGATTCTACATTGTTTTCAACATTTGCATTGAAGGATGTTTTGTTTGCATTGGACAAATTGTCGGATTATGAGGCATTTGAGAAGAAACTATGGGATTTAAAGGTTGGTGCATATCTTCACAATCCTTTGAAAAATGATTATTCCGTAGAGGATGTTTCCAATGAATATGCAGGACATATCATGCAGTCTTTTACGGAACGTTTCGGCAAAATGACTTTTGCGCAAGCAGCCTTCTCTATGAATGAAGACTTGATAAAGTATATTTGCGAATGTGCGTGCGTATGTAAGCAATCTGTTTCCAAACAGCGGATGACGCTTTCTGATGACGGAATGCTTTCGCTGTTTTCCGATGTGGAAATGCCTTTGATTCTATGCCTGTATCATATGGAACGCGAAGGAATTGCGATATTGGAAGATGAGCTTATCGAGTATGGTCATAAACTCGGTGAGGAATTGGTTGTATACGAGAAAAAGATTTATGAAGAAGCCGGTGAGCAGTTTAATATTCAGTCCCCGAAGCAACTGGGTGAGATTCTGTTCGGTAAGCTGAATTTGCCCGGCGGAAAGAAGACAAAGACAGGTTATTCCACATCTGCCGATGTCCTTGAGAAGCTTGCACCGGATTATCCTATTGTAAAGGATGTCTTGTCATACAGAGCAATTGCGAAACTGAAGTCGACATATGCCGAAGGCCTGATTCCTTATATTGCTTCGGATGGAAGGATTCATTCCACATTTCATCAGACAATTACGGCAACGGGAAGAATCAGCAGTGCCGATCCTAATTTGCAGAACATTCCCGTTCGAATGGAACAGGGGCGCTTGATTCGTAAGGTTTTTGTTCCTCGGCCGGGTTGCGTGTTTGTAGATGCGGATTATTCTCAGATTGAACTGCGCATTTTGGCTCATATGTCAGGAGATGAGAAACTTATTGCTTCTTTCAATAACAATGAGGATATTCATCGCATGACGGCATCCAAAGTATTTAATGTCCCTTTTGAAGAGGTTACTCCTTTACAACGAAGAAGTGCCAAAGCAGTTAATTTTGGTATTATTTACGGAATATCCGCATTCGGTTTGGGAGAGGATCTGAATATATCCCGTAAAGAGGCCAACGCATATATTGAGCAATATTTTGAAATGTTTCCGCGCATAAAAGCTTTTCTTGAATCGCTTGTGTCGGATGCAAAGGAAAAGGGTGTGGCCGTGACAATATTCGGACGCAAACGTCCTGTGCCGGAGCTGTCGGCATCTGATTTTATCAGACGTTCCTTTGGTGAACGAGTGGCTATGAATGCTCCTATTCAGGGGTCTGCGGCAGATATTATGAAGATTGCCATGATAAATACGGATAAGCGTCTGTACAAAGAAGGTCTTAAGTCCCGATTGATTCTGCAAGTGCACGATGAGTTGATGATTGAGACTTATAAAGAGGAAGAAGAACAGGTAAAGACAATCCTGAAGGAAGAGATGGAAGGCGCAGCAACCCTTGCGGTTGTGATATTGTCGGAAGTTTCTGTCGGAAATACATGGTATGAGGCAAAATAGAATGAAAACAGTAGGTATAACCGGAGGTGTAGGCGCCGGCAAATCATCTGTTTTGAAAATGCTTTCGAATCTTACGAGATGTGAGATTATTATGGCAGATGACTTGGCGAAAGAACTGGAGAAACGTGGCAACGTATGCTATGAGCCGCTTCGCAAACTTTTGGGCGATGATATTTTGGGTGATGACCTGGAAATTGATAAAGCAAGAATGGCGGCTGTCATTTTTGCACGAGATGCATCGATCCTTTTGGATGAAGTGGAACATATAGTGCATCCTGCAGTAAAGGATGAGATTGTTCGCCGTCTGAATGAAGCAAAGTCACGTGGCGATATTGATTATTTCTTCGTTGAAGCCGCACTTCTGATAGAAGAACGTTATGATTTGATTTTGGATGAGTTGTGGTATGTATATGCCTCTGTTGAAACCCGCAGTAAGCGCCTTATGGCATCACGTGGATATTCAGATGACAAAATCGCGGGGATCATGGCAAATCAACTTGACGAAGATACATATAGAAAGTATTGTAAAGTAGTGATTGACAATGACCGCGATGAGGAATTTTTGTACGATCAATTGAAGAAATTGGTAGGTGAGCAAAGTGGCGTTAGGTAAGAAAAACCCAGGACAACTTGTATTTGGATTGGATATCGGAACACGAAGTGTAGTTGGTACCGTCGGATATAAAACCGAAGATACTTTTCATGTTGTTGCACAATATATGCAGGAGCATGCAACCCGCTCAATGCTGGATGGACAGATTCATGATATTGACAAAGTCGGACATACGATTTTGGATGTAAAAGAGCATTTGGAGAAAAGCATTGGCCGCGAACTTAATGAAGTATGTATAGCTGCGGCGGGCCGTGTACTGAAGACTATTACTGCCTCTGCGGCGATTGACTTTCCGGAGGAGACAACGGTTGATCAGGAGCATATCTATACATTGGAGATGCTTGGTATAGAGAAAGCATATGAAGATTTCCAGGCGCAGAATGATACCGGAATGAAATTTTATTGTGTCGGTTATACGGTAATGCGCTATTTCCTGAATGATTATCTGATGACTTCATTGGATAGGCATAAAGCAAATCGGATTTCCGTGGAACTGATTGCGACATTTTTACCGGATGAGGTTGTGGATGGATTATATAAGGCTGTTGAGGTCGCCGGATTGGAAGTTGCGAATCTGACATTGGAGCCTATAGCTGCCATGACGGCTGCGATTCCCCCGATGTATCGTATGCTTAATATTGCATTGGTGGATGTTGGCGCCGGCACCAGTGATATTTCCATTACCAAAGACGGAAGTATCATTGCTTATGGTATGATTCCGAAGGCCGGTGATGAACTGACAGAGACAATTGCGCGCAGTCTGCTTCTTGACTTTAATGAGGCAGAACATGTTAAGATTGATTCAGGCAAAAAGGGAACGATAAAGTATACGGATATTATGGGATTACAGCAGAAGATTGAACCGCAGGAAGCCCTTGCCATTGTGGATCCGTTGATCCATACAATGACCAAAGAAATATCCGATAAAATTAAAGAGCTTAACGGAGAGAAGCCTGTCAGTGCCGTATTTGTTGTCGGCGGAGGCGGAAAAGTCACAGGATTTACGGATGCGCTTGCCGAGGAAATGGGAATTTTGGCAGAGCGTGTTGCTTTGCGTGGCGAAGAAGTACTTAAAAATATCGATTATCAGTTTGACGGTGCCCAGAAGGATTCTCTGTATGTTACACCGATCGGTATATGCTTGAATTTCTATGATCAACGCAATAATTTCATTTTTGTAAATTTCAACGGCAAACGAATTAAGTTATATGATAACGGTCATCTTACCGTTGCTGATGCCGCTATGCAGGCCGCATTTCCGAATGATGGTTTATTCCCGAAGCGCGGACAGGAATTAACATTTAATGTTAATGGCAAACCGCATATGATTCGCGGACAGCTTGGAGAACCGGCAAGTGTTAAGTTAAATGGCAAAGAAGTTGCTTTAAATGCTCCGATTCAGGCAGGCGATAAGATCCGTGTGGAAGAATCAACCGCAGGTGAACCTGCCAAAGCAGAAATCCGTAATCTTTTGGAATATGGCGCAACAATTGTGGCTGTTGTTAATGATAAGAAAGTTCTGTTGCCGAAGTTTGCACAGGTAAACGGCGTACTACAGTCGGAATACTATGATATTCAAAGCGGTGATGATATTCATATGTTGAATTATTATACCGTTGGACAGATCGCAGAGTTCATGGATGTCATTTTGAAGAAGGAAATGAATATCTATGTGAATAATAAACTGGCGAATCTTGATACAAAAGTATATGATAATTTTTCTGTGATATGGAGTATGGAAGAGTTGCAGCTGTCGGATGTGGATAATGTATCCGAGTCGATACCCGATTCGGACGCGGAACCGTCGGAAGCGATGCCTTCTGTAACGGAAGAATCAACCGGGCTGACGCAGTCCTATGCTGATTTGCCGTCAGATACATCGGAAGAGGAAGAAGTAAAGACGGAATTTGATGAACTTCCGGAAGAAGACCCCGAATATATTCGTCAGCAGAAAGAGATTGAAGCGGCCAGAAAAGCAGCGGAGAATATTCCGGTGGATCTTACCGTGATAGTAAATGGGGAGCCGGTTACGCTTACCGGTAAGACTTCTTATATTTTTGTGGACGTGTTTGATTGTATTGATTTTGATTTGTCTAAACCGCAGGGGAAAGCGGTTGTTACGATACTGAATGATCGGCCGGCCCAATATGCCGAGATTTTGCACATGGGGGATGTGCTAAAGATTTATTGGGAGGAATAAAACGTAACTTAAGGGGATTATTATGCGTTTGTGTAGTATAGCCAGCTCCAGTAGCGGCAATTGTATATATGTTGGATCGGATGATACACATATTTTGGTAGATGCCGGTATTAGTGGCAAAAGAATTGAACTTGGGTTGAATGCGCTCGAATTGTCTTTACCGGATATTTCCGGAATACTGATTACTCATGAGCATGCAGATCATATTGCATCACTCGGTGTTTTGGCACGTAGGTTCGGAATTCCTATGTACGCTACACAAGGAACGATTAACGGAATATGCAAAAGCAGTACGCTGGGATCGGTTGATATGTCGTTATTTCATCCGATAACAGCCGACAGTACCATTTCGCTTGGTGATTTGACAATCGTATCGCAAAGCATTCCGCATGATGCAAACGATCCGGTAGCATATAAGATTTCATGTGCCGACACTGCCGTCGGAGTGTTGACGGATTTGGGAACATATAATGATCAAATCGTAGAAACGTTTCAGGGGTTAAATGCACTTCTTTTGGAAGCCAACCATGATGTGAATATGCTTCAGGTAGGAAAATATCCTTACAGCTTAAAGCAAAGGATTCTTTCCGACCGCGGTCATTTGTGCAATGAAAAGAGCGGGCAATTGCTGTGCAGGCTCTTAAACGATCGGATGAAAGCCGTGTATCTGGGTCATTTGAGCGCGGAAAATAATCTGGCTCAATTGGCATACGAGGCTGTTCGACTGGAAATTATGATGGATGACTGCAAATATCAGCCGCAGGATATTAATATAAAAGTCGCGGATCGGAGTGAAATATCCGTTCCGATTGCCGTGTGATAAATGTTTGTACATATAAGAACGAAAGAATTATTGCAAGGAGAGAGTGATTATGAAAAAAACGATTATTACTGTTGTAGGACAGGATACGGTGGGAATTATTGCCAAGGTCTGTACGTATCTTGCAAATAACCGGATCAATATTCTGGATATTTCGCAGACAATTGTATCAGGATATTTCAATATGATGATGATTGTGGATATGAATGAATCATTGAAGCCTTTCGAAGAAATCGTAAATGAACTCAGACAAATCGGTGAGGAAATCGGTGTTGTAATCCATTGCCAACGCGAAGAGATTTTCAGCAGCATGCATAGAATTTGATGTGATTCGGAGATATAGAAATGATTAATTTATTTGAAGTAAATGAAACAAATAAGATGATCGAACGCCAAAATCTCGATGTGCGAACGATTACGATGGGTATCAGCCTGCTGGATACGATAAGCGATGATTTGGACAAGACATGTACCCGTGTTTATGACAAGATTACCAAAACAGCAGAGAATCTTGTGCAGACGGGTAAGGATATAGAACAGGAATTTGGTATTCCGATTGTGAATAAGCGTATTTCTGTTACGCCGATGTCATTAATCGGTGCTTCCGCGGCTCATGCGCCGGAAGATTTTGCCAAACTTGCGATGGTTATGGATCGTGCCGGTAAAGAAGTCGGTGTTAATTTTATCGGTGGCTATTCGGCGCTTGTTTCGAAGGGAATGACCAAGGCTGATGAACTGCTGATCAGATCGATTCCGTTGGCATTGGCGGATACGGATCGTGTATGCAGTTCGGTTAATGTCGGATCCAGTAAGACCGGCATAGATATGGATGCGGTTCGCCTGATGGGTAGTATTATCAAAGAAACTGCAGAGAAAACAAAAGATAATGACTCACTTGGCTGTGCGAAACTGGTTGTTTTCTGTAATGCTCCGGATGATAACCCGTTTATGGCCGGTGCTTTTCACGGTGTTACGGAGGGCGATGTTGTAATTAATGTCGGCGTAAGCGGCCCCGGTGTAGTTAAACAGGCGGTGGAAGAAACAAAAGGGCAGAGCTTTGAAGTATTGTGCGAAACAATTAAGAAAACTGCGTTCAAAGTCACTCGTGTAGGTCAGTTGGTAGCATGCGAAGCTTCGAAACGTTTATCTGTACCTTTCGGTATCGTTGATTTGTCTCTTGCACCGACTCCGGCGGTAGGAGATTCGGTTGCTGATATTTTGTGCGCAATGGGACTTGAATATGCCGGAGCGCCCGGAACAACAGCTGCTTTGGCCTTACTAAATGATCAGGTGAAGAAGGGCGGCGTAATGGCTTCTTCTTATGTTGGCGGATTATCCGGAGCATTTATTCCTGTTTCGGAAGACCAGGGTATGATTGATTCGGTTATGGCAGGAGCTCTTTCAATTGAAAAACTCGAAGCCATGACATGTGTATGTTCTGTAGGTCTGGATATGATAGCCATTCCGGGTGATACAAAAGCGACAACCATTTCCGGTATTATTGCCGACGAGATGGCAATCGGAATGATTAATCAGAAAACCACAGCAGTCAGAGTGATTCCCGTGATTGGAAAGAGTGTGGGTGAGAATGTTGAATTCGGAGGACTGTTGGGACATGCTCCGATTATGCCGGTGAACGGATTTTCGTGTGATGATTTTGTTAACCGTGCCGGAAGAATCCCTGCACCGATTCACAGTTTTAAGAACTGATAATGATATGCCTGCTGGGTATGTTGTTTGATTGCGGAACGCGGTTTACATAATATTGGTTTACATAATATTGGCTCATACAATGATGGTTTACATAACAATAGGGCTCCTCGTCATTTCATGGATGGGTGTCCTATTGTTTTTGTTTGCGCAAGTATATTCATAAAGCATGGAACTGTCAATATCGGTTTCGAATTGGTTTAAAAATGGTGCGGAAATGACGCGTTTAGCATCGGCCGGTTTGGATATCAACGGAATATCGGAATGTTTCTTTATTTCGGATAATACTGATTCGGATCCTTTTTTGAAACCGAGGACACGTGCATAACCGACGACACCGGCATTTTTGTAATTGCAGATGTCTTTATCACAGATATTTAGGAGAATATGCAAAAGAGCCCTCTTGATTCTTGCTCCGGAATAATTCTTGGTTTGCAGATGTGCACTCCAATCACTTGCCTTAGGGTATTTGTCGCAGACAGACTGCAGTGCGAAAGCGATACTTTCCGATACATCAGCATACTTCGTCAGATCGGATGCATTGTTTATGTTCTTGATGCGAGAGTAGAGTGCCATCGTAAAATCATCCATGTCCATAATTTCTTTGGTGCTTATTTGATTCAGAAGAATATCGATTGAATCGGATGGTACATTTTTCAGAAATTCCTGCTTTAAAGAGTCAATTGAATCCGGGTTTTGTCCTGACAGATGGCTTTTCATGGCCTGACGAATGGCCATGGAACTATAGTCGCCGGTTACCTGACTTTGATAGTCTCCGCCCGTCCTCGGAATTACGACAGGCTGCATCGTACTGTTTGTAAGTTTTAGACTTTTAAGATATGATACGCCCAAAATATCATTGGATAAAAGATTAATACCGAGCAGGTCATTAATCGCCCGTGGGTAGGATTGGCCGTTTTCAAGTCTTTCCTTAAGCTGCGTTCTGTATATTTCGGATTCATTCGATAAAGTATTTGCTATGGATGTCAATTGATTGAGATCCGCACATTCCGAACCGAAACATAGCGTATCGACGCACCCAAGATGATTCAGTAAGGAAACGGCGCCGAGCGCAAAGTCATCCGCCGAGGATGTTGCATAAGAAACGGGTAATTCCACTACAACATCGGCCCCGGCCCAAAGAGCGCATTTTGTACGCATATATTTATTAATGATGGCAGATTCCCCACGTTGGGTGAAATTTCCGGACATACAAACAATGACATAGTCCGATTGGGTAATGCGACATGCCTCATTTATATGATAAATATGTCCTTTGTGAAGCGGATTATATTCCGCAATTATGCCTGCTATCTTCATGTTTTTTATTATACAATAAATCACTTTCAAAAAAACCCCGGCTTTGTATTTCATTTAGCACAATATTTGCTAAATGTACTATTGAGAATAGGTGATTTGATGGAATATAATCTACTTGGATGTTGTGATTTCTTATATATGGAACATAAATCGGAGGTAATTCTTATGAATTTTATTGAGGGTATCAAAGCAAGAGCAAAACAGGATGTTAAAACGATTGTTATGCCGGAATCGGATGATCGCAGAACGCTTATTGCTGCAGCACAGGTTCTTAAGGAAGGCATTGCAAATATTGTAATGGTCGGAAATGAAGAGAAGATCATGGATGGTGCCAAGTGGTTGGAACTTGACCTTTCCAAAGTCAAAGTAGTTAATCCTGACACATCGGAGAATTTTGATTTGTATGCGAATACTTTATTTGAACTTCGCCAGGCCAAAGGAATGACCCTTGAGAAGGCACAGGAAACACTTCGCACCAATTATTTGATGTGGGGCGTAATGATGGTTAAGTTGGGCCATGCAGATGGAATGGTCGCAGGGGCATGTCATGCAACTGCAGATGTTTTGCGTCCGTCTCTTCAGATTTTACGTACGGCTCCCGGCGTTGATTTGGTATCCGGTTTCTTTATTCTTGACGTACCGAATTGCACACTTGGTTCTAACGGAACATTCCTTTTTGCTGATTGCGGCCTGAATCAGGACCCAAATTCATCGGAACTTGCCAGCATAGCAAATACTTCGGCCAAGAGTTTCACGAGCCTTGTAGGAACGAAGCCGATTGTTGCAATGCTTTCTCATTCAACAAAGGGTTCTGCCAAGCATGCACTTGTTGATAAAGTTGTGGAAGCAACCAGAATTGCAAAGGAACGTTATCCGTCTTTGGCAGTAGATGGCGAATTACAGACTGATGCAGCAATTATTCCTTCCGTTGCACGTTCGAAAGCTCCGGATTCGGAAGTGGCCGGCAATGCAAACGTTCTTATTTTCCCGAACCTTGATGCCGGAAATATCGGATATAAATTGGTTGAACGTTTGGCAGGGGCTGATGCATTCGGACCGATGTTGCAGGGACTTTCTCGTCCGGTTAACGATTTGTCCAGAGGATGTTGTGCGGAAGATATTGTCGGTGTAGTTGCACTTACCGCTGTACAGGCTCAGCTGTCATAAATATCGGGATCGGCGAAGCATACTGTAGAAATTGCATATAGTATTTTAAGAATGAATATAATAAAGAATGAATTAAATAAAGAAACTTTCGCATAGAATCAAAATAGTCCTTGACATTCCTATATGGTATAGGTATAATCGGGAAGTGCGAATGCAAAGGGAGGTGTAACGAATGTCTATTTGTCCGAAGAATAAATCTTCCAAGGGAAGAAGAGATAAGAGAAGAGCCAATTGGAAAATGAGCGCACCCACACTTGTTAAGTGTGCTAAATGTGGTGCATTGATGGTTCCTCATAGAGTATGTAAGCAGTGCGGTACATATAATAAGAAAGAAATTATCAGTGTTGATTAATTTGTAATTTTTTTTGCGGATATCCGGAACGGATATCCGCTTTTTTTTTATTTCCTTCATAAAAAAATTGCTTTTTATGATAGACTTATGTATATTAGTCTATGGATTTGTATATATATCTGATTGGAGACGAATATGGTTAATGTTGCATTGGATGCAATGGGTGGTGATCATGCTCCTGAGGAAATTGTAAAAGGTGCATTAAACGCCATTGCGTTGAACGAGAATGTTCATGTAACACTTGTCGGACCCAAAGAGGCAATTGAAAAATGCCTTTCCGGTAAAGAGTATGATTCCGGAAGAGTAGATATTGTCAATGCTACGGAAGTGATTACAACAAATGAAGCTCCTGTTATGGCTATTCGGCGCAAGAAAGATTCCTCCATTGTTGTTGGTATGAATCTTGTTAAGAATGGCGAATGTGATGCTTTTGTATCGGCGGGAAGCAGTGGTGCTATTTTGGTTGGCGGTCAATTGATTGTCGGTCGTATTAAAGGCGTGGAACGTCCTCCTCTTGCTCCGCTTATTCCGACGGAAAACGGCGTAGCTCTTTTGATTGACTGTGGCGCAAATGTTGATGCAAGACCATCTCATTTGGTACAGTTTGCGAAAATGGGTTCCATCTATATGGAATATGTTTTAAATGTAAAGAATCCCAAGGTTGGCATTGTAAATATCGGTGCCGAGGAGGAAAAGGGAAATATGCTTGTCAAAGAGACATTTCCGTTACTCAAGAGTTGTCCGGATATTAATTTTATCGGATCTGTTGAGGCACGTGAGATTCCACATGGACAGGCAGATGTAATTGTATGCGAAGCTTTTGTCGGAAATGTAATCCTGAAACTGTATGAGGGAATGGGATCAACGTTTATCGGAATGATTAAGTCCTCCATGATGAAGAATCTTCGCAGTAAACTCGGCGCTTTACTTGTTAAACCGGCATTAAAGGAATCACTTAAGAGTCTGGATGCTACCGAGTATGGCGGTGCGCCTCTTTTGGGATTAAAAGGACTGGTTGTAAAGACCCATGGAAATGCAACGGCCAAAGAGGTTACCAATTCGATTTTGCAATGTATTACATTTACGGAACAGAGAATCAGTCAGCGAATAGCTGATCAAATCAATATTCAAGATGAATAGAAAGAAGGAATAGTTATGGAATTCGAAAAATTACAAAAGATTATTGCGGAAGTGTTATCGCTGGATGAGAGTGAAGTTACTATGGACGCGAAATTTGTTGATGATTTGGGAGCGGATTCGTTGGATGTATATCAAATCATTATGGCGATTGAAGAAGAATTTGATATAGAAATAGATACAGATGCGGCAGAAGCAATCGTAACGGTTTCGGATGCGGCAGAACAGATTAAAAATGCAATCAGCTAATCGATGATATGTCTCGATGCAAATCGAGACATTCTTTTTTAGATTATTTCTTTAAATGTTATGAATAATTTATTGGGTTATAAAGAACTGGAGCATAAAATCGGATACCAATTTAAGAATCCCGATTTATGCGTGCAGGCATTGTCACACAGTTCATATATTAATGAAAAATTGATAAATAAGTCCGATGATTATGAACGTTTGGAATTTTTGGGAGATGCTGTTTTGGAACTGTGTGTCAGTGAGCATCTGTATAAATTATATCCGGACAGTCGCGAAGGCGATATGACGAAACTCAGAGCATCTTTGGTATGTGAACCGACGCTTGCCAATATTGCCGTTTCCGAATTAGGGTTGGGCGAATACCTTTTGCTGTCAAAAGGAGAAGAGGGAACCGGTGGCAGAGAGAGAGATTCCATTATATCGGATGTGTTTGAAGCAATTATCGGTGCCATTTACTTGGATGGAGGATTTATTAAGGCGCAGGAGTATATTCAGAGGTTTGTTTTGTCCGATATGCAGTCGAAGATAGATTTTATGGACAGTAAGACCAAATTATACGAATATGCCCAGAATTTGAGTAAGGTTATTCGTTATGATTGTGAGGAAATGGGACCTCCGCATAACAGAACATATAAGGTTGATCTGTATATAGACGATGCGTACATATCGTCAGGAAGCGGCAAAACTAAAAAGGCCGCACAACAGAATGCGGCCAGGGACGCGTTGAAGAAGCTTTAGCAGATACGGAGAATTGATTATTTATGTATTTGAAAAGTATTGAAGTGCAGGGATTTAAATCTTTCGCCAATAAGATTGATTTTCAATTTCATAATGGAATAACGGCAATTGTCGGACCTAACGGAAGCGGTAAAAGTAATGTTGCCGATGCGGTACGCTGGGTTCTCGGTGAACAGCGTATAAAGCAATTGCGCGGAAGCAGTATGCAGGATGTGATCTTTTCGGGAACAGAAGCACGTAAACCGATGGGATATGCATATGTTGCCATTACATTGGATAATTCGGATCATCAGCTCCCCGTGGATTTTGAAGAAGTTACAGTTTCACGAAGGGTATACCGTTCGGGTGAGAGCGAATATATGATTAACGGTGTTGCTTGCCGATTAAAAGATGTATATGAAATGTTCTATGATACCGGTATCGGTAAGGAAGGATATTCCATTATCGGACAGGGTCAGATTGATAAAATTTTGAGCGGTAAACCGGAAGAACGTAGGGAATTGTTTGATGAAGCTGCCGGTATCGTAAAATTTAAGCGGCGTAAAGATACCACCATAAAGAAATTGGAAGATGAACGCGCCAATCTTGTTCGTGTAAGCGATGTTTTGGCGGAACTTGAGAAACAAATCGGACCGCTTGAGAGACAATCGGAAATTGCAAAAGATTTTCTTAAGAAACGTGATGAATTAAAACGTTTGGATGTTAATATTTTCCTTTTGGAGTCTGAAAAGTCCAAAAAGCAGCTTGGCGAATTGGATGAGAAGCTTGCGATTGCACAGCATGATTTGAATGAAACGACCGTGCAGTCCGAAGCCATAAAAGTAGAATACGATCAATTGGAAGCCAGAATCGCACAATTGGATGAAGAAATCGGACAGAAGCGTAAAGAGCAGTCCGACAACAGTTTGTTGCGTGAGAAACTGGAGAGTGAGATTAAGGTTTTGGAAGAGAAAATCAATTCCGACCAGATTTCCGGCAAGCATTATTCCGAGCGAAAAGAATCGCTTGATTCCGATATTCAGCGAAAAGAGAAAGAAAAGGAAGCACTTTTATTCAAAAAGTCGTCCATGGATGCCGAAGCGGAAGAGGTTGCGGCAAAGAAGGCTGAAATAACCGATAAAATTGAGGATTTGCATAAAAAAATCGATGAACTGACAAACGGTGTGGAAAGTGATCAAAGCAATATCATTAAGACATTGAATGACAGAGCACTGATACAGGCAAAATTGGGTCAGTTTAAGTCTATGCTTGAGCAACAGCAGATATATCAGGCGGAACTTTCTTCCAAACTTTTGCAGGCCAAGTCGGAAGAAAAGGAGCAGGATATTATTCTGTTATCCCTGACTACCGAACTGAATGATGTAAGCAGTCGGATTATGAAAACCGATCAGGAAATAGAAACTTTGGAGGAGTCTCTTTCCGAATTTAGAAAGACTTTGGAAAGCGCTGACAAAGATTTGGGCAGTGCTCAGGTTACTTATCATGAAATGAAATCGCGTCTGGATACCTTGAAGAATATTGCAGAACGTTATGACGGCTACGGAAGCAGCATCAGACGCGTAATGGAGCAGAAGGATCATAATAAAGGAATTATCGGTGTTGTTGCGGATATTCTGACGGTAGATAAGAAATATGAGACAGCCGTAGAAACCGCATTGGGCGGAAATATCCAGAACATTGTTACGCAGGATGAAGCTGTTGCGAAGAAGATGATCGCATTTTTGAAAGAGAATAAATGCGGGCGTGCGACTTTTCTCCCGCTTACTTCCATGCGTGACAGAACCGATTCTCCGAAAGAACAGGTACAGGATGCAAAAGGATTCATCGGTATGGCATCGGACCTTGTTTCGGTAGATAAAAAATATGATGGTGTTATCAGTCAATTGCTTGGTGCAATTATTGTTATGGATCATGTGGACCATGCGTTGGAATTGGCTAAAAAGTTTAATTATACGTTGCGTATTGTGACTTTGGAAGGTGAGTATCTGACCCCCGGCGGTGCTCTTTCCGGCGGTTCCTTTAAAAATTCCAGTAACCTGCTCGGTCGTAAACGTGAGATAGAGCAATTGGAGGAAGAAGTTAAGGAGAGCCTTAAGAAGATTGAAGGCATAATTTCTTTGATTGAGGATACCAAGAATAAGCGTAACGATGTTCGTGCGCATATTGAGGAATTGAAGAATTCGCAACAGGATATGTATCTGCAGCAGAATACAGCGCAGATGAATGTTGATGCTGCCAATCGCAAAAAGGAAGAACTTGCCGAAGATAATGCCAAATTGGAAAATGATTTGCTTATGTCTCAACAGCAGGCAAAGGAATTGGATGCATCCCGTGAATCTGCCAAGAAGGAGCTGGGTGACTCTCAGGAGTATGTTAAGAAGCTGGAAGAACAGGTGCGCAAGTTCGGTGAACAATTGGATGCACTTCGGGATGAAGAATCCGGGCTTGTTCTGCAGGGCGCCGATATTGATCTGGAATATAGCAAAATCAAGCAGAATCAGGATTTTGCACAGGAAAATGTTAATCGTGTTGTTTCTGAAATAGAGAAATTGTCCGGCGAGATGGCCGAGGTGGATAAGAATCTTTCGGATTTGGCTGAGGAAATCGAGAGAAAGCAGACAAATATTAAAGAGATTCGCATTACAATTGATCTTTCTACTACGAATAAGGATGAAACGGATGCGTATCTGACGCAGCTGATCACCGAGCGAGAGGAAGCGGCGGGAAAACAGAAAACATTTATTGCGAGGGTTGAAGAAATCTCCAATGCTTCGGCAAATCTTGATAAAGAAGTATATCGTCTTACGTCACAAAAAGAGCGTACGGAAGAAGCGATTGAAGGCAGAATTAATTACATGTGGAACGAATATGAGATTACGTTGTCTGCCGCTGCCGAACTTCGTGATGAAACATTAACGGATATTGTTGTAATCAGACGAGATATCGGAGAACTGAAAGATAAGATTCGTCGCCTTGGCGATGTAAATGTAAATGCCATCGAAGATTATCGTGTATTGATGGAGAGATATACTTTCTTGAAGACACAGCACGATGATTTGGTTTCCGCAGAAGCTGCGCTTGTTAACATTATTAATGAACTTGACGAGAAGATGCGTCAGTTGTTTATTGAGAAATTTGCCGAAATCGGCAAGGAATTTGACAAGGTTTTCAAGGAATTGTTTGGTGGTGGTTCCGGTACATTGAAACTGTTGGAAGAGGAAGATATTCTGGAAGCAGGAATTAATATTATTGCGCAACCGCCCGGAAAGAAACTGCAGAATATGATGCAGCTTTCCGGTGGAGAAAAAGCACTTACTGCTATTGCTTTACTATTTGCCATTCAGAATTTGAAGCCTTCACCGTTCTGCCTGCTGGACGAAATCGAGGCAGCGCTTGATGAGTCTAACGTAGGACGTTTTGCAGGATATTTGAATAAACTGACAAAACATACGCAGTTTATTGTAATTACGCATCGTAGAGGAACGATGGAAAAGGCAGATCGTTTGTATGGTATTACGATGCAGGAAAAGGGTGTTTCGGCACTGGTTTCCGTTAATTTGATCGATAAAGATTTGGATGATTAGGAGTTATTGCGTGGAGAATAAAGGATTTTTTGCCCGCTTGTCGGGCGGATTGGCCAAAACAAGAGCCAATGTTGCCGGATTATTTACGGCGTCCGAGATAGACGACGATTTTTATGAAGAACTTGAAGAACAATTGATCCTCTGTGATATGGGCGTCCCGACAACGGAGGATATCATTGAATCCCTAAAGAAGGCCGTTAAGGAAAATCATATTAAGCAGACAGAGGCATGCCGAGAGGTGTTATGTAAACTGATTGCCGAGAAAATGAGTTTATCGACCGATGCATATGCGTATGAGAATCAGCCTTGTGTATGCCTTGTGGTGGGTGTAAACGGTGTCGGCAAAACAACGAGTATCGGTAAACTGGCTCACATTTATAAGAATCAGGGGAAAAAAGTCGTTATTGCGGCGGCAGATACATTCCGTGCGGCTGCAGTAGAACAACTTGCTGAATGGGCAAATCGTGCCGATGTGGATATTGTGTGCGGAAGGGAAGGGCAGGATTGCGCTTCGGTTGTGTATGATGCGTTGTGTGCGGCTAAAGCCCGTAAAGCGGATATTCTTTTGGTAGATACGGCCGGCAGGCTGCATAACAAAAAGAATTTAATGGATGAGCTTGCCAAGATCAATCGTATTATTGACAGGGAGTATAAGGATGCTCATCGTGAAACCTGGCTGGTTATCGATGCGGCAACCGGGCAGAATGCGTTGATTCAGGCAAAGGAATTCCAAAAGGCGGCAGAGATTACCGGTATAATTATCACGAAACTGGACGGTACGTCTAAAGGCGGAATTGCAGTGGCCGTAAAAGATGAACTTAATGTTCCGGTAATGTTTGTCGGTGTCGGAGAGAAGATAGAAGACTTACAGAAATTTGAGCCGGATGCTTATGCACATGCGCTTGTATATGTGGAGGAATGATATGTTAACACTGGAAAAATTTGAAGAAGCAAGTGAAATCGTAAAAAAGGTTACTTTGGAAACCAAGCTTATATACAGTAGTTTCCTATCCAATCAGACAGGAAACAAGGTATATTTGAAGCCCGAGAATATGCAGATGACCGGTGCATACAAGTTGCGTGGTGCATATTATAAGATTAGTACATTGTCTCAGGAAGAATTGAATAAGGGCATTATTACGGCATCTGCCGGAAATCATGCTCAGGGTGTTGCTTATGCGGCGAAACAGTATGGTGCAAAAGCTGTTATTGTAATGCCTACAACAACACCGCTTATTAAGGTGAATCGTACAAAGGGGTACGGTGCCGAGGTGATTTTACATGGAGATGTGTATGATGAGGCGTGCGCATATGCATTGGAATTGGCAGATAAGGAAGGATATACCTTTATTCATCCGTTTGATGATTTGACTGTGGCTACCGGACAGGGAACAATAGCAATGGAAATATTTAAGGAGTTGCCTCTTGTTGATTATATTCTTGTTCCGATTGGCGGTGGCGGTTTGGCTGCCGGGGTATCAACTTTGGCGAAGCTTATGAATCCTAAAATAAAGGTGATCGGTGTAGAACCCGAAGGTGCAGCATGCATGAAAGCTTCTCTGGAAGCGGGCAAGGTAGTTACCCTTCCCGGTGTTAACACAATTGCGGACGGTACAGCCGTTAAAACTCCCGGTAGTCTGATTTTCCCTTATATTCAGAAGAATATCGACGAGATCATTACCGTTCCGGATGAAGATATTATTGTTGCCTTTTTGGATATGGTAGAAAATCATAAGATGGTTGTTGAGAATTCCGGCCTTTTGACGGTAGCGGCACTTAAGCAGCTTGATACGAAGAATAAAAAAGTCGTTTCTATTTTGTCCGGTGGTAATATGGATGTAATTGTGATGTCTTCCGTTGTACAGCAGGGTTTGATTATGCGAGATCGTATATTTACCGTCTCGGTATTGCTGCCTGATAAGCCGGGTGAACTTTCACGCGTAGCGGATGTAATTGCAAAACTGAACGGTAATGTTATTAAATTGGAACATAACCAGTTTGTAAATATTAATCGTCGTGCATCTGTGGAATTGCGTATTACAATGGAAGCTTTCGGAACAGAACATAAGAATGAGATTATGGAGGCATTGACGAACGGTGGATATTCGCCGAAACTTGTACGTACAAGTATGTAATGAATTCGTTTGATTTGTGATTGAATATTTGAAAAACGCAGGTGTCAAGAATTTTTACTTGACACCTGTTTTTGCGTTTAGTATAGTAATACATGTTGAAAAAAAGGATGAGCTGTTATGGAAAAAATCATAGAACGCAATATTTTATATGATTTCTACGGAGAACTCCTTACTGAGCATCAGCGTAAAATATATGAGGATGCGGTGTACGGAGATTTGAGTTTGTCCGAATTATCCGATGATTACGGAATATCACGGCAGGGAATACACGATCTTTTGAAACGATGTGATAAAATCCTGCTTTCTTATGAAGATAAGCTCCATTTGATTGATAAATTCCGAAAGTTATCAAGTATTGCCGACGAGATATGCGTTGTTTCATCATCATGTGACACACCGATAAAGCGGCATCTTTCCGAATTGACGGATCAAATGAAAGAATTGTTATAAACGGAGTAATTACATGGCTTTTGAAAGCTTGACCGATAAATTACAAAATGTATTCAAAGCACTTCGCAGTAAGGGACGTCTTACGGAAGCCGATGTCAAGACTGCGATGAAAGAAGTTAAGCTTGCACTTTTGGAAGCTGATGTTAACTTCAAGGTTGTTAAGCAGTTTGTCAAATCCGTGGAAGAACGTGCCGTCGGTGCGGATGTAATGAACGGACTTAATCCGGGACAGATGGTCATTAAGATTGTTAATGAAGAAATGACCGCGCTGATGGGCAGCGAGAACAGCGAACTTGCATTAGAACCCGGGCAGGCTACTACCGTAATAATGATGTGCGGTCTGCAAGGTGCAGGTAAAACAACGACGGCCGCAAAATTAACAGGGATTCTGAAAAAGAAGGGCAAAAAGTGTTTGCTTGTCGGTTTGGATGTCTATCGTCCGGCAGCGATGGAACAGTTACGTGTCAATGCCCAAAAGATGGAAACAGATGTCTTTCTTATGGAAGACTGCAAGGATCCCGTTGTAATTGCAAAAGAGTCTCTTGCTTATGCCGCTAAATGCGGCCATAATGTTGTTCTTTTAGATACTGCCGGTCGCTTGCAAATCGATGATGAAATGATGAATGAACTGCAGCAGATCCGACAGGCAGTTACGGTTCATAAAGTTCTTCTGGTTGTTGATGCAATGACCGGTCAGGAAGCCGTAAATGTTGCATCGACATTCGATGAGAGAATCGGAATTGACGGCGTGATTTTATCGAAGATGGACGGTGATGCACGAGGCGGTGCTGCACTTTCCGTAAAAGCCGTTACCGGGAAGCCGATTATGTTTGTCGGTATGGGCGAAAAACTTTCGGATTTGGAGCCGTTTTACCCCGATCGTATGGCCGGAAGAATTCTTGGTATGGGCGATATCCTGTCTTTGATCGAAAAGGCAGAGAGTTCGGTAGATATAGATCCGAAGAAAGAACGGGAAATGACCTCCCGTCTGAAAAAAGGTAAGTTTGATTTCAACGATTATCTTGATAGCATGAATCAGATGAAAAAGATGGGCGGTTTGTCATCGATTTTGTCTATGATGCCCGGTATGATGGGTGGTGCAAAGCTTGGCGATATCGGTTCGATGGTGGATGATAAGCAGTTACAGAGAATGGAAGCGATTGTTTTATCGATGACGGCCAAAGAACGTTCCAATCCGGATTTGTTGAATCCTTCCCGTAAACATCGAATTGCAAGGGGTGCGGGAGTTGATATTGCCGAAGTAAACAGATTCGTAAAACAGTTTGAACAATCCCGCAAAATGATGAAACAATTGCCGGGAATGATGGGTGGTAAAAAGGGTAGATTTAGAATGCCTTTTTAACATAAATACATTACAAATATATTTTGGAGGAAAAGAACATGGCAGTAAAAATCAGATTAAGAAGAATGGGATACAAGAAGAATCCTCTTTACAGAATCGTTGTAGCAGATTCCAGATCACCTCGTGACGGACGTTTCATCGAGGAAATCGGAACATATAATCCGAATACGGATCCCAGTTCTTTCAATATTGACGAGGAGAAAGCAAAGAAGTGGCTTGCTAACGGTGCTCAGCCTACAGAAGTAGTTGGAAAACTCTTTAAAGTTGCTGGTATTGAGAAGTAAGATTTTCCGGAGGTGCTTAGAATGAAAGAACTGGTAGAGGTGATTGCAAAATCTCTGGTGGAACATCCGGATGAAGTTGTAGTTACCGAAAGAGAAGATGCCAGATCCATCGTTATTGAGCTAAGAGTAGCTTCTTCGGACATGGGCAAGGTTATCGGAAAACGCGGCCGAATCGCGCAAGCAATTCGTGCTGTTGTTAAGGCTGCATCGACCAATGAGAAGAAAAAAGTTTTGGTTGATATTGTTCAGTAATTAAATGGAGCACCGTGGGTGCTCCATTTGCATATTTGTGATATTTTCGTTTAGGCGGATGAAAGATTAGAATCCTGATTTCATAAGTGAAATGGAGATTATTCATTATATGGAAGATATTTTACAGATTGGTGTGATTACATCGGTTCATGGTGTTCGCGGTGAAGTGAAGGTTTTTCCGATGACCGACGATCCGAAACGTTTTTCGCTATTAAAAACATGCCTTATGGGAAATGATAAGAAAACGGATGAAATTGGAATAGATTCGGTCAAATATTTTAAGCAGTTTGTAATCATAAAGTTTGCGGGGATAGAATCCCGTGACGAAGCAGAAAAACTTCGTAATAAGAATTTATATGTAAGAAGAGATCAGGCGGTGAACCTTAAGAAAGATGAGTATTTTATTGCCGATTTGATTGATTGTGCTGTTTATACCGATGAAGGTGAACAGTTGGGTCATATTTCCGATGTATATCAAACCGGAGCAAATGATGTATATGTTGTGACCGACGGTTGTGAAGAGATATTGATTCCGGCGATTCATGATTGCATTTTGTCGGTTGATGTCGATGAAAGAAAGATAATTGTTCATTTGCTGGAGGGATTGCGCTCATGAAGTTTCACATTCTGACATTGTTTCCCGAAATGATTGAAAGTGTCTTGTCCGAGAGTATTCTCGGAAGAGCCAGTGCGAACGGATATATGTCATTTGAAGCAATTAATATTCGTGATTATGCCACCGGACGACATATGAAGGTGGATGATTACACATATGGCGGAGGTGCCGGTATGCTTATGCAGGCAGAGCCTGTATTTTGCGCCGTAGAAGCCGTTTCGCAAAAATGCGCAAAGAATATGGCCGATAATGATAAACGGCCCAGAGTAGTATATATGACGCCGCAGGGAAGCGTGTTTACTCAAAAGATGGCGGAAGACTTTGCCAAAGAGGAAGATTTGATTATTTTGTGCGGCCATTATGAAGGAATAGATGAGCGTGTATTGCAGGAAGTGGTTACGGATTATGTTTCGGTAGGGGATTATGTCCTTACAGGAGGAGAAATCCCGGCAATGATTGTGGTAGATGCAGTTTCGCGTCTTGTTCCCGGTGTTTTGCATAATGATGAGTCGGCACAGTTTGAATCTTTTCAGGATGGATTGCTGGAATATCCGCAATATTCACGTCCTGAGGTTTGGCATGATATGAAGGTACCGGATATACTGTTGTCCGGACATCATGCAAATGTTGAAAAATGGCGGCATGAGCAATCACTTATTCGAACCAAAGAACGAAGACCGGATTTGTATGAGAAATATATAGCGATACATCCGGAAGAAGAAATAAAAGGTTGATTTGCCTATTGTTTTATGATATAGTTTCATATGTTGTGAATATAAGACGGTCCTCTGCTTATGAATAAGTTAAGAACGTCCAAATTAACGGAGGATAGAAATATGAATCAGATTATTAAAGAAATCGAAGCACAGGAACTGAAAGAGAATGTTTCCGAATTTAATGTAGGTGATACCGTTCGTGTTCATGCGAAGATCAAAGAAGGAAACAGAGAACGTATTCAGGTTTTTGAAGGTACCGTAATTAAGCGTCAGGGCGGAAGCAATCGTGAAACATTTACAGTTCGTAAATTCAGTAACGGTGTAGGCGTTGAAAAGACATGGCCGCTTCATTCTCCTAATGTTGAGAAGGTTGAAGTTATCCGTAAGGGTAAAGTCAGAAGAGCTAAATTGTTCTACTTAAGAGATCGTGTTGGTAAGAGTGCTAAGGTCAAAGAAGTATTAAGATAATCTTTATTAACATGTTTTGTGAAAGGCGGTTTTCCGATTGAATATTGGAAGGAACCGCCTTTTGCGTTTTTCATAGATTTAGGGAGATTACCGAATTGAACAGAAAAAGACGTTCCCGTATGAGCGGTGGATTAACATATATGTATAAAGAACGCCGTATCAATAAAAAACTTATTGAGGATGTTCTTGCGTGGATAATAAGTATATTGATTGCTGCATTTTTGGGTGTTGTATGTGTATATGCATTCGGAATGCAGACCAGTGTTGTCGGCAGTTCTATGGAACCGACCTTGTCTGCCGGACAGAGTATTCTGTTAAATCGTGTATCGTATCAGCTGTCGGCGCCGAAAAGAGGCGATATTATTGCATTTCGACCGAACGGAAATATAAATACACATTTGTACGTAAAACGCGTAATCGGATTGCCGGGTGAAGAAATACAGATTGTCGGCGGTAAAGTGTATATAAACGGTAATGTATATATGGATGATGTTGCGCAGGATACGCCATCGCCGGGAATTGCGGCGGAAACGATATCGCTCGGTGCGGATGAATATTTTGTATTGGGTGATAATCGAAAGAATAGTGAGGACAGTCGAAGTGCTAACATCGGTTCTGTCAGTCGAGGGATGATTGAAGGCCGGGTGTGGTATCAACTGGATTTTGGCAAAAAGAAGAGAAGCAGGGTTGAATAATGGAGTATCAATGGTATCCGGGTCATATGACGAAAGCAATTCGTATGATGCAGGAAGAAATAAAATTGATAGATATTGTTATCGAGGTGGTTGATGCCCGGATTCCGCTATCCGGCAGAAATCCAGACATTGATAAATTGTCATTGGGGAAATATCGTCTTCTTTTATTGAACAAGAAGGATTTGATATCGGACAGTGAATATTTTGCTTGGAAGGATATGTATGAATCCAAGGGAATACGTGTGCTTGGCATTGATGCGAGATCGGCAGCAACTGTTAAGAATATTGATAAGATTATTTTGGACGTATGTAAAGACAAGTTGGAAAGAGATCGTAAGAGAGGTATTCAGAACAGACCGATTCGTGCGATGGTTGTCGGAATTCCAAATGTCGGAAAGTCAACATTTATAAACAGCTTGTGTAAACGAGCATGTACGAAGACGGGAAATAAGCCGGGTGTTACAAAGGGAAAACAGTGGATTCGACTGAACAAGAACATTGAACTTTTGGATACACCGGGAATATTGTGGCCGAAGTTTGAAGATCCGACGGTTGGTCGTAACCTTGCCTTTGTCGGTTCAATCAATGATGAGATTCTTCCGACGGAAGATTTGGCAATGGAGTTAATTTCCTTTTTAAAATGCGAATATCCGGGTGTATTGGCTGACAGATATTCCTGTGACGAGGATAAGGATTCATATCAATTGTTATGTGATATTGCTCTTTTTAGAAAATGTCTTATGAAACAGGGCTTACCAAATACCGAGAAAATGTCAGCGATGTTGTTGGATGATTTTCGAAGTGGAAAACTGGGAAAGATATGTTTGGAAAAACCGGAGTAAATATGGCAAAGAGAAAAGGAAAAATTCCGAAAGCATTAAAATCTGTTTTGGATGGCGGTGTATTTGTTCTTGTTGTTCTTATCATAACATTAGTTATATCTAAGTATGTAATATACAGAGTTCAGGTGCAGAATGTTTCTATGCAGAAAACATTGCATGCCGGTGATATTTTATTGGCAAACAGATTGACGTATTCGATTCGTGATCCGGAAAGATTTGATGTTATTATTTTTCGCATAAAAGGTGAAAAGGAAGATTTCATTAAACGTGTTATCGGATTGCCTGGAGAGTATATTCAAATAAAGGAGGGCGTTATTTATATAAACGATACGCCCATAGAAGATTATCCGGCGGTGGATGCTCCGGAATATGCGGGAGACGCACAGGACAGAATCTATCTTGGTGAGGGTGAGTATTTCGTTTTGGGGGACAATCGTAAAGAGAGCATCGACAGTCGTTATGCGCAAATCGGCCTGATCCGGTCCGACCAGATTGTAGCTCATGCGGTATTAAGGTATTGGCCGTTATCCAAATGGAAGGTGTTATGATTTAATAACAGACTATTGAATAACAATGGGATGGTTAAGAATATGAAACTTGAAGAAATTAAATCAAGATTTAACAACACAGATATTGCTGATTTTCCGAAGGCTATTGATTTATTTAAAACGGATGAGCGTAGCAGCGTTCAAAAATATTTGGAGCAATGCCGTAAGAAATATGATGTATATCTGGCTGAAATAAATCGTTCCGAACGGATGTTATCTTATGAACATGAATATGAGATGTATTCGGCGATATGCGGCATTGACGAAGTAGGAAGAGGGCCTCTTGCCGGTCCCGTTATGGCCGGCGCGGTGATTTTGCCCAGAGATCACAAGATTTTATACTTGAATGATTCCAAGAAACTGACGGCTGCAAAACGAGAAGAATTGTATGATGTTATTATGCAGGAAGCTGTTGCGGTCGGAATAGGAGAAGCCTCACCGCAAAGAATTGATGAGATTAATATTTTGCAGGCTACTTATGAAGCAATGCGTATGGCTATTCAGAATTTGAAGGTTTCTCCCGATATATTATTAAATGATGCGGTTACCATTCCGGGTGTTTCAATACGGCAGGTTCCGATTATAAAAGGTGATGCAAAAAGTGCATCCATTGCTGCGGCAAGTATTGTCGCCAAAGTGACTCGAGACAGATTAATGTGCTCTTATGATGAAATATATCCGGGGTATGGATTTGCAGGCCACAAAGGCTACGGAAGCAGTGCTCATATCGAGGCATTGAAGCGTTTGGGACCTTCACCGATTCACCGGAGATCATTTATAGGCAATTTTATCTAGATTTTCCGTCATTACAATGGGGGATGAACTATGGGAATTACACTGCAGAACAATTACACCCAATTAGATAATACAGCGTATACCAAGACAGAAAATGCGCCCTCATTGCGAACCGGTGTTAGTGATGACGGGAATAATGTAACCCGTTCAAATGCCGGTAAGGTCGGTGCTGCGCTTTCGCCCTCGGCGGATAATGCGAAACAACCGTTATTTACGAATATGGCATCCAAATCGGCTGCCGAAACTGCGCTTCGTGCGGCAGGCCTTGCAGTTAATTCGTCGAATATTACCATAATAGAATCCATGATGCGAGAAGGATTATCTGTCAGCAAAGAGTCTATTTGGGATATGATGAAAAATGTCAGCAGATTTCCGAATGCTGACCCTGTCAATATTGTGCAACTTACGAAATTGTCCATACCTCTTTCCGATCTTACGATTGCACAGTTTTCCAACTATAAAAATGCAGAGAATTCCATAAGTGCCGATGTAGCCCAAATGGCAGATGAAATGACGACTGTTTTTACGGATAATATTATGTCGGACAGTTCTGTTTCATCCGATATTTTATCTTTGGTTGATACACAAAGAATGGCTATGTTTGATATGCCGCCCCAAGAAGTGGATTTGATTGCGCTTCGTGAAGCAATTGATTCATTTGCTGCAAAAGAGAGTGCGGAAGAAGTGATAGTTTCACCCGATGGAGAAAGTGTGGCGATCCCTTCGGAAACTGTTGATGATATGAGCAAGTCACAGAACGATGTTGTACGAAATACGTTGTTACAAAACAGTGCCGTAGCCGAAGAAGGGGCGCAGACACAGGATAAAGAGAGTTCTATATCATCATTTTTAAAGAATGCTATTTCGTATATCAAAGATGCCGGTGCCGATTTGTCATTAGCAAATTTACTATCCGGCACATCATCGGCCCATCAGGAAGCGGAGGAGTTTTCGTCTCTGTTAAAATATCCGGAAGGTTATTTTATTGATTCGGAGAGTGTATCTTTTACTGCTGAAGAAAAACAGGTGCTATTCAATCAAATACTTGAAACAGCTTTCGAAGAGAATGTAGAAGTTCCCCAAGGTCCTCTGTCTATGGGTGATGTGATTGAGTTTGCACGTAATTTATACAATAATTCGAAGCTTAATGCCGATAATGCTTCCCAGCATAATGCGTTAAAATCGTTATTATCCTCCGAACCGTTCGGAAGGATTGTATCCGAGGGAATTAAAGCACCGTTTTCCATTGCTCCGAATGAAACGTCGCAGAAGGGGAATATTGAGGAACTATATCATCGAATGATTCGCCAAACGGATGAAGTGCTTGATATATTGCATGCTGCCGGAAAAGGAGATTCTCCGGCTGCGGCTGCCGCCAATAATATCGGGGATAATCTCATGTTTATGAATCAGGTGAATTCGATGCTTGCTTATATACAATTGCCTTTAAAGATGGCAGGCGAGGATGCACATGGCGAGTTAATGGTATATACCAACAAGAAGAATTTGATGAAGAATGACGGAAATGTTACCGCATTAATTCATTTGGATATGGAACACCTGGGACCGATGGATGTGTATCTTGCCATGCAGAATCATGAAAATTTGAAGACGCATTTCTATATGCAGAATGATGATTTGATGGATTTTATGGAGAAGAATATGCATATTCTTACGAAACGTCTTTCGGATAAAGGTTATAGAACAGATGTGACGGTAACTAAAAAGAATGATTCGCCCGTTACGGATGAGGGATTCCCCAATAACCTTCCCGATGCGCTGCTAAAAGATGAAAGTGGAATGGTATCGTCCCGTGTTTCGCGACTTTCCTTTGATGTGAGGGCATAGTGCACGCCTGATTTCATTAGTGAAATGGAGAGATTAGTATGGCAGAAGAAAAGAAAAAATTGAAACAGGCCATAGCTTTGGAATATGATCCGTCCGATCCTGCCCCGAAAGTCATTGCAACCGGACGCGGTGCCGTTGCCGAGCGTATTATTGAAAAGGCGGAAGAATCAAAAGTACCGGTTCATCGGGATGATAAATTGGCAAATACTCTGTCAAAGCTTGATATAGGAGAGTTTATCCCGCCGGAATTGTATGAGGTTGTTGCCGAAATTCTTGTTTTTGTCGATCAGATGGAGAAGATGAAGGAGAAACTTGGAAAATAAGAGAAAAGTCGGTTCCGAAAGAGAACAAATTGCTGCAAAGTATTTATCAGATAACGGATTACATATTATTGAAATGAATTTCCGATGCCGAATAGGTGAGATTGATCTGGTGGCGAGAGATCAAAATGATCTGGTGTTTGTTGAAGTGAAATACAGAAAATCCACCGCCACAGGGTATCCCGAGGAAGCGGTGGATTATCGTAAGATGCATAAAATATGCAGGGTATCGGATTATTATCGTGTAAAATATCATATCCCTTCAAATACAAATATAAGATATGATGTTGTTGCCATTCTTCAAGATCAAATCACTTGGCACAAGAATGCATTTCCGTATTGTTAGTCATATTACGCTTTGATGTCTGTCAAAAACTCATCTGCCAATCGTTCGTTATAACATTTCAAAATTTCCTGAATCATCTGTGTGTTGGCATGTACTCTTGAAAGTGCCATATCGTGATTCATGTAGTCGACAACGGATGCCATGAATTCACTCATGTTTGCTTCAATGTAATACGGACGACTCTTTAATGTCGGAAGATGGTATGCAAGGTTTGTACATATGATTTTATCAAACAGACATTCATCGTATGCTTTGTCGAAATCCTTTAATCCGTCGGTGAACAAACCGAATGAACAGCATATATATACGCGTTTGGCATTCATGGCTTTCAGCTGACGGGCAGTGTCAATCATGCTGCCGCCGGACGAAATCATATCATCAATGACGATGACATCTTTACCATCGATATCTTCCCCCAAGAATTCGTGCGCGACGATGGGGTTTTTGCCGTTCACGACTTTGGTATAATCACGACGTTTATAGAACATACCCGTATCGACGCCCAATACACCGGCAAAATAAACCGCACGATCAAGAGCTCCCTCATCCGGTGAGATGACAACCAAATGATCTTTATCTATGATAAGATCCTGTTCATAATGAATAAGGGCTTTGATAAATTGATAAGGGGATGTGAAATTATCGAATCCGCAAAGCGGAATCGAATTCTGTACCTTAGGATCATGTGCATCGAAAGTCAAAATATCGGACACACCCATATTTGCCAGATCTTTGAGGGCTAATGCACAGTCCATTGATTCACGGCCGAAACGTTTATGCTGTCTGCCTTCATACAGAAACGGCATAACAACCGTTATTCGGTGTGCTTTGCCTGCGATAGCGGCAATGATACGAATAATATCGCGGAAAATGTCATCCGGTGACATGTGGTTTTCGTATCCGTTTACGGAATAGGTCAAGGAATGATTGGTAATATCGGCAAAAATGTAAACATCTTTGCCGCGGACGGTTTCATATAAAACGCCTTTGCCTTCGCCGGTACCAAACCGGGGCCATGAACATTTAACGAGATAGGATTGTCTCTCATAATCATCAAATGCTTCGCTTTCACGATGATGAAGGTTCTGTGTTTTACGGAATTTAACGATCTGCGAATCAATCTGTTCGGCCAGTTCTCTGCAACTCTCGTGAGCGATGATACGTAAGGGAGCAACCGGCATGGTATCTTCAACCTGATGTTTCAATACATTCTTTTCAATGTCTGTAATCATGTTTCACCTCCGAATCAGCACTTCATTTTATCATTTTGAGAGTTTATTCGTCAATAATGCACGATGACATTGATTCATAAATGATTTATTAAGAAATGAGCGGAATATGTTGAATTCAGAGTGTTTGAAAATGGTAGATTTGGGTGTATAATCACAAATAACGGTTTTAGAAATTGTATTAATGATATTAATGAGGAGAACACAGCTATGACAAAAATCAGAACGAGATTTGCGCCCAGCCCTACGGGCAGAATGCATGTCGGCAATTTGCGTACGGCTCTTTATGAGTTTTTGATTGCCAAGCATGAAGACGGTGATTTTATATTGCGTATTGAAGATACCGATCAGGAACGCTTTGTAGAAGGTGCGGTTGATATTATTTATCGTACAATGGAGAAGACAGGGCTTGTTCATGATGAGGGTCCCGATAAGGACGGTGGAGTCGGTCCTTATGTACAAAGTGAGCGCCAGGCTACCGGAATGTATCTTAAGTATGCGAAGCAGCTTGTTGAGGAAGGAAAGGCATATTATTGTTTCTGCACGAAGGAACGTTTGGAAACATTGCATCAGGTTGTGGCAGGTAAGGAGATCAGTGTGTATGATAAACATTGCCTGTCTCTTTCCAAGGAAGAAATTGAGGCCAATCTTGCAGCGGGAATGCCGTATGTTATTCGCCAGAATAATCCCAATACGGGAACAACTACGTTCCATGATGAGATTTACGGTGATATCACAGTGGATAATGCTGAACTGGATGATATGATTCTGATTAAATCCGACGGGTTCCCTACATATAATTTTGCAAATGTTATTGATGACCATTTGATGGGAATTACACATGTTGTCAGAGGCAATGAGTATTTATCGTCCACTCCGAAATATAATCGTCTGTATGATGCATTCGGCTGGCAGATTCCTACATATGTTCATGTTCCGTTGATTACGGATGAAGAGCATAAGAAGTTATCCAAACGTTGTGGACATTCATCGTATGAGGATTTGCTGGAGCAGGGATTCTTATCTGAGGCTATCGTTAATTTTGTAGCTCTTCTTGGTTGGAGCCCTGAAGATAATGTGGAGAAGATGACACTTGCAGAGCTTATCGAGAAGTTTGATTATAAGCATATAAGCAAGTCACCTGCAGTGTTTGACTTTACAAAATTAAAATGGTTGAATGGCGAGTACTTAAAGGCTATGGATCAGGATGAATTCTATGAGAAGTGCGAACCTTATTTGAAGCAATATATCAGTAAACCGCTTAATTTACGTAAGATTGCTTCCCTGGTGCAGAGCCGTATCGAGATATTCCCGGATGTAAAAGATCATGTGGATTTCTTTGAAGAACTGCCTGAATATGATATCGCGATGTATACGCACAAGAAGATGAAAACGGATGCAGCGTCTTCACTGGCGGTGCTTCAGGATATTTTACCGATTCTGTCAAATGTTGATGACTACAGTAATGATTCTCTTTATCAGACAATCAGCGCATATGTAGCCGAGAAAGAATATAAGAACGGTTATGTACTGTGGCCGATTCGTACAGCTGTTTCCGGTAAGCAGATGACACCGGGAGGTGCAACCGAGATTATGGAGATTCTCGGTAAAGAAGAAAGTATTGCCAGAATAGAAAAGGGTATTGAATTATTAAAAGCAGCATTATCGTAATATTGGAGTGTTTATGCAGTGTAACAAGCAACAATACAGGGCTGTCCGGCACAAGGACGGCCCTATGCTTGTGATTGCCGGCCCGGGTTCGGGCAAGACACATGTCTTGGTTGAGAGGATTGTGTATTTAATTGAGGAATGCCTGATACCTCCCGAGCAGGTGCTGGTGATTACATTTTCCAAGAAAGCGGCATATTCCATGGAACGTCGTTTTCGAAATCGCGTAAATGATGCGTTGTATCCGGTAACATTCGGAACATTTCATGCGGTATTTTTTCATATCTTACAAACAACCGATTCTTATGACCGCAACAGCATCATACTTCCCGCAACACAAAGAGAATATATGAAGAAGGCAGGACTTATGCATAATGAGCAGAAGGCCTTTGATTTGACGTGGCAGAACGAAATGCTTAAAAAGCTTGGAAGCAAAAAGAGCGGAATGGGTTCGTTTTCGGAAGCCGAGTCTGTTTTGGAGGAGTACGACCGCATATGTAGAGAAAATTCCAAACTGGATTTTGATGATATGGTGATTCTGTGCAAGGAATATCTGGAGCATAATCAGAATGCGCGAATGCGCTGGCAGAATACATATCGTTATATTCTTGTTGATGAATTTCAGGATATTAATGCCCCGCAATATGAAGTGCTGAAGTTGCTTGGAGGTGAAAGTGCCAATCTGTTTTGTGTAGGGGATGATGATCAGTCGATATACGGATTTCGCGGAAGTCGCCCGGAACTGATGCAACGTTTTCTGGAGGATTATCCGGAATGTAAGACAGTTCAACTTTATGTAAACTACAGGTGTAAAGAGAACATTATTCGCGCAGCCAATTGCTTGATTATGCATAACAAGAGTCGTATTCAGCGGCGAATGCAGTTGGCTTCAGATCGGGAGGAGAAAGGACTAATGGAAAGTCATATTTTTGACAGTCTGCATAAAGAGGCAGAGTATGTCATTTCTCAAATTCATTACCTTCATGATACGCAGAACCTTTCTTATGCTCAAATTGCGGTTCTGTTCAGGAGTACATACAGTATTTCCTATTTGGCAGAATGTTTTTTGATGCAGGATATTCCCTTTGTTTTAAAAGACGAACCAATCGGCTTATATGATATAACGCAGTCCATGACTGTTATGGCCTATATGAGACTGGCTGTTAACAGGGGAAATCTCTCTGATGTTATCAGTGTGATAAATGTACCGTACAGGAAGATATCCCGGGAATTATTTCGTGATGCTTTTGGTGGAGAATACAATGACGTTATGTCAACCCAATCTTTACTTAATTTAGCTAATTTGAATTATGTAAACCAGGCGGAACGGCAATATCATAAAGTAATTCTGAAGGAATTGGAAGAGGAACTTCTTTTTATGGGAACGTTACCTCCTTATGCGGCATTGATGTATCTGTTCAAAAAGGTTGGATTGGAGAGAGTAATTCGGGAAACTTATCGGGAAAGCAGAAAGATGGCTTTGTCGGTTGCGGATTATATACAGGAACTTTCGGAACGAAGTTATATGTATTCCACTATAGAAGACTGGGTTAGCGCAGTTGCGAAGATGTCTGATGTCGGATCGGAACGTCTGCATAATAAAACACCCGATACGAGTGATCGTACGGGTGTTCAATTAATGACAGTACATGCTTCCAAAGGATTGGAATATGATGCCGTGTTTGTGATTGCTTTACAGGAAGGTCTGTTTCCCCATAGAAAAAGTCTTCACGCAGATGGAATTGAGGAAGAACGCCGCTTGATGTATGTTGCAATGACGCGAGCCAGGAAATATTTATTTTTGTGCGGGCGCAGTTCAAACTTCGGGAAAATGCCATCAAGGTTTCTGGGGGAAATCGGTTAAATTCGTTATTCCTTCATTGTTTCGAATTCTTCATTATCAAGATATTCGTCAAAAGCATCGGCAACTTTCTCGTATTCGTCATCGTCGTCAATGTAAAATAGTTCGGGTTCTGCATTTACGTCATCGGGATCTTCTTTGTATCCGTAGAACCATACTTCTCCGTCTTCGGATTCGCCGGCTTCGTTTAACGGAAGCAAAACGATGTAATCTTTTTCATCTACGGTAAGAATGGTAACAATGGCACAATTGACGGTTGTTCCATTATCCAGTTCAATATCCACTGTCATATCGGTATCTTCGAATTCTTCTGAATTATTATTGCCCATAATTATCACTAAATCTCCTTTGCTTATTTATTGGGAATTATAACATGATTGAATTATGAATGTAAATTGTATATTAATTTGTGAAACATTTGTGATTTTCATTGTTGTGGGTTGATAAAAGATATAAAACACAGTAAGATATTTTTTTGTGATGTATAAATGCGGCAAATATGTTTTGTGAAGGAGAACGATTTTGGTTTCATTAGTAAAAAGAAATTTGAAAGGACTCGGTGGATGCGTTGTATTATCGATTGTTACGTTGTTTCTGCAGGCTATGGCGGATTTGTATTTGCCTACATTGAATGCAGATATTACGAATAACGGTATGGCGCGCGGCGATGTTCCTTATGTAATACGGGTTGGATTATTTATGCTGGTTATTGTTGTACTGGGAGTTATCTGTATGATTACCAGCAGTTATTTTTCATCGGTTGCTTCCTGTGGCTTGGGAAGAAATATGCGCGACGAATTGTTTTGTCATATTGAAACACTTTCGCGAGAAGATTTGGAAAAAGTCGGCACAGCGTCGCTTATTACAAGAGCTACCAATGATATCACACAGGTACAGACGGCATCGATGATGATGTTGCGAATGATGTTGATGTCTCCGATCATGTTTTTCGGTGGTATTATTATGGCTCTGAAGAAAAGCTTTGCTCTTTCCTGGATTATCGTAGTATGCCTTCCGTTTATTGTTATTTTGATTGCCGTTTTACTGAAAAAGGGGATGCCGTTGTTCAAAACCATTCAGGGCAAGATAGATAATGTAAATATGGTTGTTCGTGAGTATTTGAGCGGAATTCGTGTTATTCGTGCATTTATTAAGGACGATTACGAGAAGAAGAGATTTGATTCGGCAAATATGGATTTGTGCGATGTCTCTTTGAAAGTCGGACGTATGATGGCTTTGTTAATGCCGATTATGATGTTGATTGTAAATGCGGCCAATATTTTGATTGTCTGGGTTGGCGGTCACTACATGGTGAACGGAATTGTCCAGGTTGGTGATCTGACGGCTTTTATTACTTATGTGGCTATGATTTTGTCATCTGTTATGATGATGTCCATGATGTTTATCATGCTTCCGAGAGCCAGTGCCTCTGCAGATAGAATTAATGAAGTTTTGTCCATAGAGAGTACGGTTGTTACGAAGGCTGAACCCAAGGCATTTTCGGATAATAAGAAAGGCTCGATACGTTTTGAAGACGTATCTTTTTCCTACCCTGACGCAGAAAACTCTGTTTTGGAGCATATCAGTTTTGAAACAAATCCCGGTGAGATTACCGCTATTATTGGTGGAACGGGTAGCGGTAAATCCACGTTGCTTAACCTGATTCCACGTTTTTATGATGTTACATCAGGAAAGGTGCTTATTGACGGACTGGATGTTCGCGATGTTGCCATAGATGTTCTCCGGGAAAAGATTGGTGTTATTCCGCAGAAATCATTTTTGTTTTCGGGTACTATTGCCGACAATATCAGATTTGGCAAAGAAGATGCAACAGATGAAGAAATATTTGAAGCCCTTCGAATTGCTCAGGCTTATGACTTTGTAATGGAAAAGGAAAATAATATTTCGGAACCTATCACCCAGGGTGGAACGAATGTATCCGGGGGACAGCGACAACGTTTGGCAATTGCAAGAGCGCTTGTTCGCAAACCGGAGATTTACTTGTTTGATGACAGTTTTTCGGCACTTGACTTTAAAACAGATTCTTTACTGCGGGCTGCACTGTCCGAGGAAATAGCCAAGAGCGGTTCAACAGTTTTGATCGTTGCACAACGTGTCAGCACGATCATGAACGCGGATCGAATCCTTGTTTTGGATGACGGTAAGATTGTAGGCATGGGTAAGCATGATGAATTAATGGCTTCCTGTGATGTGTATCGCGAAATAGTATATTCGCAGCATAATGAAAGTGAGGTGGGTTAAATGCCGGGACCGAATAGAAGACATGGCGGGCCGGGCAGTGCCCCGGTGGAGAAACCCAAGGATCTGAAAGGATCCTTGAAACGTATGTCCAAATATGTTTTTGCAGAGAAGACGAAACTGTTTATTGTTGTTTTGATGGTAATTGCAACGGCAGTGTTTGGCATTCTTGCGCCCAAAGTATTGGGAAAAGGAATGGATATTTTATACAATTCATTTGTCGGTGCCATAAACGGACAGGAGATTCAGGTTGACTTTGATGCCGTAGGGCATATTCTCGTTATTCTGATCGTTTTGTATCTGTGTAATTCCGTATTTAACTATGTGCAGGGATATTTGATGACCGGCATGACGCAGTCAATTATATTTAAGATGCGTAAGGAAGTTATGGAGAAGCTTTCCAAATTGCCGATTCGATACTTTGATAACCATCAGCGCGGAGATATCTTAAGTAAGATGAGTAATGATATCGACAATGTCGGAAATTCATTACAGCAGGTATTGGTGCAGATTATTTCCTCATTGATTACCGTTATCGGTGTTTTGGCGATGATGCTTTACATCAGTCCGTTGCTTACCTTGGTTGTAATCCTGACCATTCCGTTTTTGCTGGTTGTTACCATATGTATTGCGAAAAAGTCACGAAAATATTTTGACGAACAATGGGATACTCTTGGTGATTTGAATTCGCATATTGAAGAAATGTTTACCGGTTCGGTTGTTGTTAGTGCATACGGATATGAAGATAAGGCAATCGAGAAATTCCGCAGTGAAAATAAAAAGCTGTACCACAGCAGTAAAATGGCACAGTTTATTTCGGGAACGATCTTTCCGCTGATGAATTGTATCAATAATCTCGGTTATGTCATTATCTGTATTATCGGTGCATCCAAAGTCATTTCCGGAACAATGTCATTTGGTGATATTACGGCATTTATACAATATCAGAAGCAGTTTTCACAGCCGATCACACAAATGGCCAATATGATGAATATTGTACAGTCTGCGATGTCCTCCGCAGAACGTGTATTTGAGATTCTGGACGAAGAGGAAGAAACAGAACGTTTCGAAACGGAAACAGAAGTTGATACGGTAAAAGGAAAGGTGACTTTTTCTCATGTTTCCTTCGGATATACACCGGATAAAATGCTTATTCGAGATATGAACATTGAAGTAAAGCCGGGCCAGATGGTTGCTATTGTCGGTCCTACCGGAGCAGGTAAGACGACTCTTGTGAATCTTTTGATGCGCTTTTATGAGATTGCAAGCGGATCCATTACCATTGACGATGTAGATATTCGTGATATTTCGCGTGAAAAGGTCAGAGACATATTCGGTATGGTTTTGCAGGATACATGGTTATTCTCGGGCAGCATATTCGATAACATTGGTTATGGATCGGATAATGCTACAGCAGACGAGATTCATGCTGCGGCCAAAGCAGCCCATGTAGACAGATTTATCAAGACTTTGTCGGAAGGTTATGATACAATACTGAATGAGGAAGGTACAAATGTATCTCAGGGTCAGAAGCAGCTTTTGACGATTGCCCGTGCAATGATTAGTGCTCCGCAGATTTTGATTCTGGATGAGGCTACCAGCAGCGTTGATACACGTACCGAAGTTCTGATACAGAAAGCGATGGAAGAGCTTCTTAAGGGTCGCACCAGTTTTGTAATTGCACATCGATTGTCTACTATTCGAAATGCAGATTTGATTTTGGTGATGCGTGACGGTGATATTGTGGAACAGGGACGTCATGATGAACTTATGGAGCAAAACGGCTTTTACGCGGAACTGTACAACAGTCAGTTTACTAACGGAGCTTGTTTGGCATGAGTTTGCGTCTATGTGACTTACAAATTACACCCGGCTGTGCCATGATGCCGGGATATTACAGAGAAGGGAAGATTCGATGCACTTTTTGCACGGATCTTCCTTTTGATAATTCTTTATATCTGGTTCTTGTGTGCGGAAAGGATAAGCTGCAGATTGATTTGCAGCCGTTCTGCCTTTCGGGGAAGGTATATTGTGTATGTGTAACAGGTGATTTGCCTGAGAATACCGTATATTATTATTTGTGTGACCAAAAAGTGACGGAGGATCCTTACCGCGTTGCTTCTTATCCGCATCGTAAATTTAAGAAGAAACTTTTGGATGGTGAAGAGCATGCGCTATGCAGAGATTCATTTGATTTTGCCATAGCGGATTGCCCGCGGATTGCCTATGAGAACATTATTTCCTATCGTTTGAACGTTCGGGCATTTACCGCACATTCATCCTCTTTGGTTACTCATAAAGGAACATTTGCCGGAATTACGGAGAAGATACCGTATTTGCAATCATTGCAGATTAATCAGTTGGAAATAATGCCGGCATATGATTTTTATGAGTGGGATCAAGATGCTTCTGCGGTTAATATTTCCAGAATTCCGGCGGAATACATGCCGAATACAAATAAGGAACAATTGAATTGCTGGGGATTTAAGTGGGGATACTATTTATCCGTTAAACCCGGTTACAGTTCAGAAAATGACCCTGCAGTCGAATTTGCCGCAATGGTAGATGCGCTTCATAAGGCGGGAATTGAACTTATTATGCAGTTCTATTTCCCTAAGAATGTTAACAGGAATTATATTGCCGGTATTTTGCGTTTTTGGACGATGATATATAAAGTGGACGGATTTCGACTTTTGGGCGACGATCTTCCGTTTGCCGAGCTGGCCACAGACCCATATCTGTCAGCCTCAAAACTTTATGTACGATTCTGTGATAAGGACGCTATCGTTAACGGTCCGAACGGATATAATAAGTACATCGCATTTTCCAATGACGATTATTTGACGGATATGCGGCGCTTTTTAAAGAGCGATGAGGATATGCTCAAGAGCTTTATGTATCGTCAGATTCTCAATCCTTCGGATATGCATGTGATTAATTATATTACTTCATATGAAGGGTTTACGCTGCATGATTGTGTCAGTTACGATCATAAACATAATGAGGACAATCATGAAGATAACAGAGACGGGATTAACTACAACTATAGCTGGAATTGCGGTGCCGAAGGCGTCAGTCGTAAGAAGAATGTTTTACATTTGCGTATGAAGCAGATGAAAAATGCTTTTTTGATGCTTCTGTTATCGCAGGGCGTTGTTCAGATTACTGCCGGTGATGAGATAGCGAATACACAACGAGGGAATAATAATCCGTATTGCCAGGATAATGATTTGTACTGGATTGACTGGAAAATGAATTCGCGTTCGTCAGAACTTTTATCGTTTGTAATAAATGCAATCAACTTCCGCAAGATGCATCCTGTGCTGCATATGCCTTCGCAGATGCGTGTCATGGACTATCGCGGAGTCGGTTACCCCGATCTGTCGTATCATAGTGATGCTGCATGGGAATGTCGTACGGATAATTACTATCGTCATATCGGAATTATGTTGTGCGGTAAGTATGCCGATCCGGTAGATGATTTTATCTATATTGCATATAATATGCACTGGGAAAGTCATGAGTTCGGACTTCCCAAATTGCCGAAGGGACTTCGATGGCGTCTTCAGATTTGTACAGACGATACAATCTGTGATACAATCAGTGATAATTTGCAGAAGGTTCAGGATCGTGTAAAAGTGTCGGACAGAAGTATTGCTGTTCTTGTATCCGAACCGGTGCAATAAAGAATAAAAAGAGGAGATCATAAAGATGATAGGAGATAAGAAAGTTCTGTTTTCCGGAATGCAAGCTACAGGAAATTTGACATTGGGAAATTATTTGGGAGCATTAAAGAACTGGGTTACGTTAAGCGATGAATATGAATGCTTTTATTCGGTTGTTGATATGCATTCCATTACCGTTCGTCAGGATCCGGCGGAATTGCGTAAGCGTGCAAGAGCATTGCTTACTCTTTATATCGGAGCAGGCCTGGATCCGGAGAAGAATTGTATATATTATCAGTCACATGTTTCGGGACATGCAGAATTGGCATGGATTTTGAATTGCTATACGTATATGGGCGAACTGTCCCGTATGACACAGTTTAAAGATAAATCAGCGAAGCATGCGGATAATATAAATGCGGGATTGTTTGATTATCCGGTGCTTATGGCTGCGGATATTTTGCTTTATCAGGCTGATGTTGTACCGGTTGGTGTTGATCAGATGCAGCATTTGGAACTTACCCGTGATATTGCGCAGCGTTTCAATTCCATCTATGGAGACGTGTTTACGATACCCGAGGCTTATATCGGTAAGGTCGGAGCCAAAATCATGAGCCTTCAGGATCCGTCTAAGAAGATGTCGAAGTCTGATGAGAATCCGAATGCAAGTATCTATTTAATGGATGACCCCGATACGATTATGAGAAAGTGTAAGAGAGCGGTTACCGATTCGCTTGCATGCGTACGTTATTCCGATGAGCAGCCGGGTATTAAGAACTTAATTGATATTTATGCCGCTTGTACCGGGAAGACTCCTGCAGAGATTGAGAAGTTGTTTGACGGTAAGGGTTATGGCGACTTTAAGGAAGCGGTCGGCGAAGTTGTTATAGATCAGCTGAAACCGTTGCAGGATCGTGTTGCACAGCTTTCTTCCGATAAGGCATATATTGACGGCATTATCAAAGCAAATGCCGAGAAAGCAGATTATTTTGCTCAGAAGACTCTTCGCAAAGTTCAGAAGAAGGTTGGCTTCCCCGAAAAGATCAGATAAGTAAATCTGATACGAATCAGATAAGTAAAGTCAGATAGACTAACTTTGAAAATAAAAGAACCGGATTGGTGATGGCCAGTCCGGTTCTTTTGATATATAGTGTAAAGCTTTTATTTTGTTTACATTTATTCTGATTATTTTTATTCTGATTTTACTTCTTTCCACATGGAATTGTACAAATCATCACCATCTTCACCGATGTATACATATGTTTCCAAATCATTCAATGCAGAAAGATCGGGGAAGAGAGCAGTGTCGTTCTTGATTTCGTCATCAAGCATCTCTGTGGCTGCCATATTAGGTGTTGCATATGTAATGTAGTCAAAATTCATTTTTGCAATTTCCGGTTTGCAAAGGAAATTAATGAATGCTTCGGCATTTTCCTTATTCGGAGCGTTTTTGGGAATTACCCAGGAATCAATCCACACATTGGTGCCTTCTTTGGGAATGGCGTATGCAAGGTTTTCATTTTCGGATTTGGTGTAGAGATATTCACCTGAATAAATAACTGCCAATGCGGCTTCTTCACCAATCATTTTGTCACGGGCCTGATCGACTACATATGCCTGTACAAGTGGTTTCTGCTCGACAAGCAACTTCTTTGCCGCTTCCAATTCGGCGGGATCTGTTGTATTCAATGAATATCCGAGAAGCTTCTCCGCTACCATGAATGCATCACGAACGGAGTCCTGCATCAGGATGTTTCCGGCATATTTCTCATCCCAAAGGATGTTCCAGGAATCAACAGGTTCGGTGACCATGTTTTTGTTATATAATATTCCGACTGTTCCCCATGTATAGGGTACGGAGTACTTGTTCTGCGGATCGAATTCTTTGGACTGTTCGATATATGCAGGATCGATATTTGAGTAGTTGGGAACATTGTCAAAATTAATTTCGGTAAGCAGATCGTTTTGAATCATTTTGGCAATCATATAGTCCGAAGGACAGATAACATCATATACGGATGCACCACTTTCTACCTTGGGATACATGATTTCGTTGGTTTCAAATTCATCGTAGATGACTTTGATTCCGGTTTCTTCTTCAAACATTGTCAATACTTCGGGATCAATATATTCACCCCAGTTATAGACAACTACTTCGCCGGATGCAGCAGCTTTTTGACCGCATCCGGTGCACAATACGGCAACAAGAAATGCGCCTAATAAAATACCGATTACTTTTTTCATAATTTTCTCCTTGTATATTTGTTATTTTTGTTTGCTTTTTGAATTCGGAGTATAGTTTATCAAAATCAGAAGCAGAAGAACCGTCACAAAAAGAATGGTTGATAATGCATACATCTCAGGTTTGATTCCCTTTTTTACTTCCGTATATATCTTGGTGGACAGTGTGTCCAATCCGGGCCCTTTCGTAAAATGTGTGATGATAAAGTCATCAAGTGACATTGTAAAGGCAAGCATGAATCCGGATAATACTCCGGGCAAAATGTCCGGGAGAATGACTTTGAAAAATGCATAAACCGGGTCGGCACCAAGATCCAACGCTGCTTCGTAAAGATTCGGATTTAACTGTGACAGTTTCGGAAGAACGCTTAATATTACATAAGGTATGTTGAAAGTAATATGTGCCAACAATACCGAGGTGAATCCGAAGTTGATTTGTAAAACAAGGAACAAAAGCATCAGAGACAAACCCGTAACGATATCGGCATTCAACATAGGAATATTGGTCACCGTCATAAAGAATATGCGACTTTTCTTTTTCATTCCGTTAATGGCTATTGCAGCTGCCACACCGATTATTGTCGCAATCAGAGAAGACAGGAGTGCGATAACCAGAGTGTTCTTAAGTGCAGCCATAATGGCATCGTTTCGAAACAGGGAAGCATACCATTTGGTTGTAAATCCACCCCATTTTGATCGTGACTTCGAAGAGTTGAAAGAAAGGATCATTAGTGTGGCGATCGGAGCGTACAGAAGAATGAAAATAAGGGCAACATATATTTTTTTACAGGCGTTTTTTATCATAGTACGTTCGTGCCCTCCTTATCATAAACGGAAGTTATCGCCATACTGATTAAAATAAACAACATCAGAACGAGGGACAGACCACTGCCGGCGTGCCAGTTTCCGGTTTGTTTGAATTCCTGCTCGATGACGTTACCGATAAGGAGAATTTTGCTGCCGCCCAACAAATCGGAGATAACAAAGGTTGTAAGTGATGGAACAAATACCATGGTAATACCGGAAATAATACCGGGAACACTGAGCGGAAGAATTATCTTTATAAATGTCTGAAATCCGTTTGCTCCGAGATCTCTTGCGGCATTAATAACATTGTCATCGATTTTGATGAGGACATTGTATATCGGTAAAACCATAAAAGGCAGGAAATTGTAAACCATTCCGAGAATGATTGCATATCCCGTATTGATAATATGTTGATTCGGGAGATGCAGAAGGGAAAGAATCATGTTAATCACACCGTTCTTTTCCAAAAGTGTTTGCCAAGCCATTGTTCTGAGAAGAAAATTCATCCACATCGGGAGAATAAATATGAAAATGACAAATCCGGCTTTACCGGTTTTGCGTTCTTTGAGGATCATCGCAAGCGGATAAGCCAATATCAGACAAATAATTGTACTTACAAGGGACAATAAAAGAGCCAAATATAACGCTTTCAAATTCTCGGGAGAGGATATTGCCGTAACATTGGCAATTGTAAAATGTCCCTTTTTATCGGTAAGGCCGTAATACCCTACAATCAGAAGCGGGATAATGATAAACCCGATTGACCAGAATAAATACGGCGCGCTTAAGAATTTCTTATTCTTCAATGCGGGCTGCCTCCTCATCTTCGGATTCCGGTTTGTTCATAATCTGAATGTCAAACGGATCTACTTTGATACCGACTTTTGTTCCGACGGGGAACATATCTGTGGAATGCACGAGCCATTCGAAGCCGTTTGCCATTACTTCCATCTCATAGTGAACACCCTTGAAAATGATATGTGTTACTTCGCCGCTTATTGTTCCTTCTTCGGGCTTAACAAGATCAACATCTTCGGGACGAATAACCACGTCGACGGGCTTGTTGTTTCCAAAGCCTTTATCTACACAGGCAAAACGTGCTCCGAGAATCTCTACCAGTTCGTCCTTAATCATGGTGGAGGAGATGATATTGGAATCACCGATGAAGTCTGCTACAAAAGCGTTCTGCGGCTCATTGTAAATATCTTCGGGTGTTCCGATCTGCTGGATATAGCCTTGGTTCATAACGACAATTGTATCGGACATCGTTAAGGCTTCTTCCTGATCGTGTGTAACATATATAAATGTAATACCCAATTCATTCTTTAATCGAATCAATTCGTATTGCATATCCTGGCGCAGTTTCAAATCCAGAGCACCCAAAGGCTCATCCAAAAGGAGTACTTTAGGCTCGTTTACGATGGCACGTGCAATGGCAATACGCTGCTGTTGTCCACCGGAGAGGGAGTCGGGTGTACGATTCTCATATCCGTTCAGATTTACCAAATTCAGAGCATATTTGATCTTGTCATCAATATATGATTTGCTCTTTTTCTTGATATTTAATCCAAAGGCAATATTTTCCGCGATTGTCATATGCGAAAATAAAGCGTATTTTTGGAATACCGTATTCAGCTGTCTCTTGTTGGGAGGTACGTTTGTAATGTCATGACCGTCAAACATTACACAACCGGTATCGGGTTTTTCGAATCCGCCGATTATACGAAGTGTTGTAGTTTTGCCGCAGCCTGAAGGGCCTAAGAGTGTAACGAACTCATTTTCGCGAATGTACAGATTCATTTCGTCTAAAACGAGATTGTTGTCAAAAGATTTGGAAATATTGCAGAGTTCAATCAGTTTTTTGCTCATGGATAGGCTCCTTATTATTTCTTTATTAGAAACTTGGCGGGTTGCTGACCCATATGATGGAAGCATCGGACTTAGGTCCGGCTTCTATGTAATGTTTCTCATTGGGAAGAAAGTAAAAAGATTCACCTTTTTTGGCGATGAAAGATTTACTTCCGAGATGTATTTTTATCGAACCGCTCAGTACGTAGCCGAATTCTTCGCCTTCGTGCGGCATATCCGGATAGGTACTTCCGCCGCCCGAAAGGGTTAATCGAATAGGTTCCATACTGTTTTTCTGTGCGTTCGGGATAATCCATTCAATCTTATTATGAAGTTCAGTATCTTCTTTAATAAAATAATCGTTTTTACCGAATACAATCTGATCGTCTTTTTCTTCGGAGAAAAAGGATTCCAGGTCTGTTCCCAGTGCTTGTAAAATATCAACAAGAGTTGCAATGGAGGGCGATGTAAGATCATTCTCTACTTGTGATATAAAGCCTTTGGAGAGTTCGGTTCTGTCCGCGAGTTCGCCTTGCGTTAATCGATTCTGTAATCGCAGCGCTTTGATTTTGTTTCCAATTTCCATGATAAGATGTTCCTGTATTACTAAACAAATAGTTTACTATTTCTAAACCACACGATTATGATTATACAGAAAATGATATCAATGTCAACGTATTTTTTGATTTTATTTCTATCTTTTTGCACCGGAAATACCTTGACAACAGAAGGCTTTTTGCCGACAATAGCAAAGGAAGTTATTTTGCATATCCGATATGTTAATAATTCGGAGGAAACGGGGTGGCTTGATGGCAAAATATGTTGCATATGTATCTACCTATACGATGGATAATGATGTGGGAATTCATATTTATGACGTGGATGAAATAAACGGTCGTTTGTCTGAAAAAGGCCAGGTGAAGATTACCAATTCTTCCTATTTGACAATATCGCATAATCGTAAATATTTATATGCAATTACGGATACCGGAGTTGCTTCCTATAAGATATTGTCCGACGGAATGCTTGAACTGATAAATAATGCATCAATCAACGGAATGCGCGGATGCTATCTTTCCACAGATTATGATGATAAGTTTTTGTTTGTTGCAGGTTATCATGATGCCAAAATCACGGTCCTTAAGGTTGGTGAAGACGGAGCGGTAGGACAGATTTGTGATGAAGTATATCATAAAGGTCTGGGTTCTGTTGTTGAACGTAATTATCAACCCCACGTAAGCTGCGTGAAGATGACCCGCGATAACGCATTTTTGTGTGCGGCCGATTTGGGAATGGATCATGTAAAAGTATATTCATTGAATCACGAGACCGGGAAGCTGACGTTGGCAGACATTATTCATTGTGATCAGGACAGTGCACCCCGATATATCAAATTTCATAAAAACGGATATTATGCCTATATTATTCATGAGTTATCCAATACGATTGATGTATACACATACGAACAGATTAACAATAATCCTCAATTTGAGAAGATTCAGTCGATTTCAACGTTGAATGATTATCATACAAGCGGTTGTGTGGCATGTTCCATGAAGTTTTCCGCAGATCATAAGTTGCTGTTGTGTTCCAACGCCGGGGATAACAGTGTCGGAGTATTCAAGATTGACGAAGAAGATGGTTCATTAACCAAATTGTTTGTTTTGCCTACAAGCGGCGATTATCCGAAGGATATTGCGATTTTCCCGGACGGTAAGCACATCATCAGCCTGAATCATGAATCGGATACGATGACTTTCTTTAATCTGGATACGGAGAAGAAAATTATTGTAATGAATGGACCCGAGATTAAGGTGTCCAAGGGTAATTGTATTATTATGAAGAAGTTGTAATTATGGAACAAACAAAGAAAAATACAAAGAAAATGTTAGCATTTTACGGCCTGCTTTTATTAGTTGCAGGCCTTTTAACTTCTATATACATAGCGAATGTCAGGAAGAATGAATCTGCTATGGCGGCAGAAGAACTTAATGTTTCTGATTTACTTGAAGAAGAGTCATATACAGAATATGCCGATTTGCATGAATATCTTTCTGCACAGTCGATAATCGGCGATGATTCCGAAGAACAGTCCGATGAAGCTGCATTGATCGAAGAGGATGAATCGAATGATATTTCTCAGGCTGAATCGGTTAATCAATCAGATTCGGAGAACATTCCGCAGACGGTAATCGAAGATCACCGGGCGGCACTTGGCGCGGAGTATCGCGATGTTTGGTCGTTAATATTGGTTAACAAGCAATATCCTATTCCGGAAGACTATGAGTGTGATCTTGTATCGATTCATGGAGGACGTAAGGCAGACAGAAGATGTGTGAAAGCCCTTACGGATATGATGAAAGCGGCTACGGATGACGGTGTTGTTTTGCAGATTTGTTCGGCATACCGCACACATGAGAAACAGACGGAATTGTTTCATCGCAAAATAAATAAAATGACTGCCTCGGGCCTGTCGTATATGGATGCATATTCCAAAGCCGCAAAGTCAGTGACTTTTCCGGGAACGAGTGAACATGAACTGGGGCTTGCGTTTGATATTATTACTCCGGGGTATTCTACATTGAATGCAGGGTTTGCCGATACTGCTGCCGGCAAATGGTTATATGAGCATGCGCCTGAGTATGGATTCATTTTACGGTATCCGAAAGGAAAAGAAGAAATAACGGGTATTATTTTTGAACCTTGGCATTTTAGGTATGTCGGAAAGAAGTATGCAAGGGAAATGACTGATGCCAATCTTACGCTTGAAGAATATTTATTGGGAGAATAGAGATGAAATATACTGTTTTAAAAACGTGTAACAGAGCGAAACGCGCACAGTTCGAAACAGTTCACGGAACGGTACAAACCCCGGTGTTTATGAATGTCGGAACTGTTGCTGCCATAAAAGGTGCCGTTTCTACGGAAGATTTGGAGAACATCGGGTGCCAAATAGAATTATCGAATACGTATCATCTACATTTACGCCCGGGTGATCAGATAATTAAGGAATTCGGAGGTTTACATAAGTTTATGTCATGGAATCGTCCGATCCTGACGGATTCCGGCGGTTTTCAGGTATATTCTCTCGGTGCGCTTCGTAAAATAAAAGAAGAAGGTGTATACTTCAGATCCATTATTGACGGAAGAAAGATATTTATGGGTCCGGAAGAATCCATGCAGATACAATCCAATTTGGGAAGCACGATTGCGATGGCATTTGATGAATGCCCGCCGGCTTTGGCCGATCGCGATTATGTAAGACCGTCTGTAGAACGCACAACCCGTTGGCTTAGACGATGCAAGGAAGAGATGAGACGACTGAATGCTCTTCCCGATACGGTAAATCCCAATCAATTGCTGTTCGGAATTAATCAGGGCGCTATCTTACCGGATATCAGAATAGAACATGCCAAAATAATAACAGACATGGATTTGGATGGTTACGCAATCGGCGGATTGGCTGTCGGAGAATCGCATGAGGAGATGTATCATATATTGGAAGAAACTGTTCCGTATTTGCCGCAGACCAAGCCGACTTATTTGATGGGAGTCGGTACTCCGGCCAATATTCTGGAAGCGGTCGAGAGGGGCGTTGACTTCTTTGATTGCGTTTATCCCTCACGTAACGGTCGTCATGGTCATGTATATACGAATATGGGAAAACTGAATCTTTTTAATGCCAAATATGAAAAGGATGATTCGCCGATTGAAGAAGGGTGCGGATGCCCGACCTGCAGACGATACAGTCGCGGATATATCAGACATCTTTTAAAGGCAAAGGAAATGCTGGGAATGCGGCTTTGCGTGCTGCATAATTTGTATTTTTACAATACGATGATGGCGGAAATCCGTTTGGCACTGGATGAAGATCGTTTCCCCGAATACAAACATAAGAAGCTTTCCGACATGAGCAGATTAAGTTCGGATTTGTGAAATATGCCAAAATGACAGAGCTTTTGTTTGTGATTTTCCACTTGAAGATTCAAAATATAACGTGTATGATGAATTAGTGCGTTAAAGCGTATTATTGTAGGAGGTATTTTATGGTAGCATTATTAACACAGGGAGTTCCTGCAGGTAGCGGATGGCTGGGTATTTTGACAGCTGTAGTTTATGTACTTGTATTTGGCGGACTTATTTATTTTGCATTTATCAGACCGCAGAGAAAAGAGCAGAAGAGAATGGATGCCCTTCGTTCCACATTGGAACCGGGGGACAGCGTTTTGACTACAAGCGGTTTTTACGGTGTCTGTATTGATGTGACTGACGATACTGTCATTGTGGAGTTTGGAAACAATAAGAATTGTCGTATTCCCATGCAGAAGGAAGCAATCACACAGATTGAGAAACCGGGTAGCGGAGAATAGCATTTTTTCTACGCAATGATATATCGTTTACTATAAGAAACCTGTCTGGATTATCCGGTAGGTTTCTTGTCATATAAATCATTATATATTTTTATAGGAGTAAATCTACATGGAGTTTCAAATCGGAAGTATCAAAGGTGACGGAATCGGTCCTGAAATTGTAAGCGAAGCACAGAAAGTCATGAACGCGGTAGCTGATAAATTCGGTCATACATTTCATTTTCATGAACTGCTGTTAGGAGGCGCATCAATTGATGCATACGGCAAGCCTCTTACGGATGAAACAATTGAATGTGCGAAGAAGATGGATGCGGTTTTGATGGGATCTATCGGCGGTGATGCCAATACATCACCATGGTATAAATTGCCCGCTAATCTTCGCCCGGAGGCCGGACTGTTGGGAATTAGAAAGGCACTTGGGTTGTTTGCAAATTTGCGCCCGGCAGTTTTATATCCCGAATTAGCGAAGGCATGTCCTTTAAAGAGTGAGTTGACCGAGGGTGGTTTTGACATGCTGATTATGCGTGAACTTACCGGCGGTTTGTATTTTGGTGAGAGAAGTACTGTTACAAAAGACGGAATGCTTGTTGCAACCGACACACTTACATACAGTGAAGAAGAGATTCGCAGAATAGCCATCAAAGCATTTGAAGTGGCAAGAAAGCGTCGTTTTCATGTTACAAGCGTTGATAAGGCAAATGTTTTGGATTCGTCCCGATTATGGAGAAAGGTCGTTGAAGAAGTTGCCAAAGATTATCCCGATGTTACGCTTTCTCATATGCTGGTGGATAATTGTGCAATGCAGCTTGTGAGGGATCCGAAGCAGTTTGATGTTATTCTTACGGAAAATATGTTCGGCGATATTTTATCCGATGAAGCCAGCATGGTTACGGGTTCTATCGGTATGCTTGCTTCCGCATCGCTGAATGATACATCATTTGGCCTGTATGAACCCAGTCATGGCAGTGCTCCGGACATTGCGGGTCAGAATATTGCCAATCCGATTGCGACAATTTTGTCCGCAGGAATGTTGTTGCGATATTCACTTAATCTTACGGCCGAAGCGGATGCTGTAGCGGATGCTGTTTCCTTAATTCTGAAAGAAGGATATCGAACATCGGATATTTATTCGGAGGGTTGTACGAAGGTATCTACAACACAGATGGGCGACTTAATTGCACAGGCTGTGCTTAATATGAAATGATTTTGGAAGGAGAAAGATAATGAGAAGTGATTCTGTTAAAAAGGGTGCTGCACAGGCTCCGCACAGATCTTTATTCAATGCACTTGGATTCACACAGGAAGAGATGGAGAAACCTCTTGTCGGAATAGTCAGTTCTTATAATGAGATTGTTCCCGGGCATATGAACCTTGATAAAATTGTTGATGCCGTAAAGCAGGGAGTTGCTCTTGCCGGCGGCGTACCGGTTGTTTTCCCGGCAATTGCAGTGTGTGACGGAATTGCCATGGGTCATATCGGAATGAAATATTCTCTTGTTACAAGAGATTTGATTGCAGATTCAACGGAATGTATGGCATTGGCACATCAGTTTGATGCTCTTGTAATGGTCCCGAATTGTGATAAAAACGTTCCGGGTCTATTGATGGCTGCGGCACGTATTAATGTTCCGACGGTATTTGTTTCTGGCGGTCCTATGCTTGCAGGAAATGTGCATGGACAGAAGAGAAGCCTTTCATCAATGTTTGAAGCAGTCGGAGCAAATGCTGCAGGTACCATTTCCGATGAAGAACTCAGATATTTTGAGGAACATGTTTGTCCTACATGCGGTTCCTGTTCAGGTATGTATACGGCCAATTCCATGAACTGCCTGACAGAAGCCTTGGGAATGGGACTTAGCGGAAACGGCACAATTCCTGCTGTATATTCCGACCGTATTCGTCTGGCAAAACATGCCGGCATGGCCGTTATGGATTTGTATAAGAAGAATATTCGTCCTCGCGATATTATGACAAAAGAATCCCTTATCAATGCCCTTACGGTAGATATGGCACTCGGTTGTTCCACAAACTCCATGCTTCATCTGCCTGCAATTGCACATGAAATCGGATTTGACTTTGATATTACATTTGCAAACGAAATCAGTGAGAGAACACCGAATCTTTGCCATCTAGCTCCGGCAGGACCGACTTATATGGAAGATTTGAATATGGCAGGCGGTGTATATGCTGTTATGAAGGAATTAATGGATATTGGTTTGTTGAATACGGATTGTATGACTGTTACAGGCAAAACAATCGGTGAGAATATTTCGGGTTGCGTAAACAAGAACCCCGAGGTAATCAGAACCGTTGACAATCCTTATTCCAAAACAGGCGGACTTGCGGTTCTTACAGGTAATCTTGCTCCGCGCGGAAGTGTGGTTAAGCGCTCTGCGGTTGCAAGTGAAATGCTTGTACATGAAGGCCCTGCACGTGTATTTGATTGTGAAGAAGATGCTATTGAGGCAATTAAGGGCGGTAAAATCGTTTCTGGTGATGTAGTCGTAATTCGTTATGAAGGCCCGAAAGGGGGTCCCGGCATGCGCGAAATGCTCAATCCTACATCAGCTATTGCAGGTATGGGACTGGGTTCATGTGTTGCACTTATTACGGACGGACGTTTCTCCGGCGCAAGCCGTGGAGCTTCTATCGGACATGTTTCACCTGAAGCTGCGGTTGGCGGTCCGATTGCATTAATAGAAGAAGGAGATATCATTTCCATTGATATTCCTAACACCAGCCTGAATGTCAAAATCAGTGACGAAGAGATGCAGCGCAGAAAAGAAGCCTGGACACCGAGAGAGCCGAAGGTTACATCCGGTTATCTTGCCCGTTATGCAAAGATGGTTACGAGCGGAGATCAGGGTGCTATTTTAAAGATTGATTGATGAATAAGTTACGAGGAGATTAGTTATGGAATTGACCGGTTCACAAATTGTAATGGAATGCCTTTTGGAGCAGGGCGTTGATACTGTATTCGGATATCCCGGCGGTACAATATTGAATATTTATGATGAGCTCTATAAATACAGTGACAAGATAAAGCATTACTTAACATCTCATGAGCAGGGTGCTGCTCATGCGGCGGATGGGTATGCACGTGCTACAGGAAAAGTCGGCGTTGTTATGGCAACATCCGGTCCGGGAGCTACGAATCTTGTTACCGGAATTGCCACAGCATATATGGATTCTGTTCCGATGGTTGCAATTACCGCAAACGTTGTGCTTCCTCTTTTGGGAAAAGATACATTCCAGGAAGTGGATATTGCTGGTGTTACGATGCCGATCACAAAACACGGATATATTGTAAAGAACGTAGCTGATCTTGCTCCTACATTGCGTAAGGCATTTGCAATTGCACGTTCCGGACGTCCGGGTCCTGTTCTTGTTGATATTACAAAGGATGTGACCGCAGCCAAAACAGAATTTGTGCCGGCCGAACCTTATGAACTGGAGATCCCTGTTCGCTTTGACGATGAAGATATCAAGAAGGCAATTGAACTTATCGAATCATCCGAGAGACCGTATATTTATACCGGCGGAGGCACGGTTATTTCGGGTGCCAGCAAAGAATTGCATACATTTGCCAAATTGATCGATGCACCTGTATGCGATACCCTTATGGGAAAAGGCGGATTTGACGGAACCGATCCGTTGTATACGGGAATGATCGGTATGCACGGAACCAAGACATCAAACTTTGGTGTCAGCAAATGTGATCTTCTGATTGCCGTTGGCGCACGTTTTTCCGACCGTGTTGTCGGAAATGCTTCCAAGTTTGCCGCCGGTGCAAAGGTTCTGCATATAGATATCGATCCGGCCGAAATTAATAAAAATATTAAAACCGATGCAGCAGTAATCGGTGATGTAAAAGAGATCCTCTCTATTTTGAATGAGAAACTTACAAAACAAAGTCATCCGGAATGGATTGCTCAGATTAATGCGTATAAAGAGCAATACCCGTTAAAATATGATGAGAATACGCTTACATGTCCTTTTGTTATAGAAAAGTTATATGAAGTGACAAAAGGAAAAGCAATTGTTACTACGGATGTCGGACAGCATCAGATGTGGGCGGCACAGTTCTACAAATATACTGAACCCAGAACATTCCTGTCATCAGGCGGGTTGGGTACGATGGGTTATGGTCTTGGCGCTTGTATCGGAGCCAAAGTCGGTCGTCCCGAAAAATGCGTTGTAAATATTGCCGGTGACGGATGTTTCAGAATGAATATGAATGAACTTGCAACGGCATCGAGATATGACATTCCGATCATTCAGATTGTTATCAATAATTCCGTTCTGGGAATGGTTCGTCAATGGCAGACATTGTTTTACGGTGGCAGATACAGTAATACAGTTCTTACAGATAAGGTGGATTTCTGTAAAGTTGCAGAAGGACTTGGCTGTAAGGCATATCGAGTTACCAAAACGGATGAAGTGGAGTCGGTTCTTACGGAGGCGATTGCTTCCAAGGCACCTTGTATGATTGAAGTTGTTATTGACAGTGACGATAAAGTATTTCCGATGGTTCCTGCCGGTGCTGCTATTGAAGAAGCATTCGATGCGGATGATTTGAAAGAGGCTGAAAGATAATTTATGCTAAAGAAGGTTCTCGGAATAATAGCAATTGTATTTTCCTGCATTATTATGGGTTGTGCCATAGTATATTTTTCTATCAGTTATTATTACAGCACCAGATTTTTGCCGGGAACATCGGTAAACCGGACGGATGTAAGCAGTTTAAGCATTTCTTCGGCCGATGCATTGCTTTCTCGAACACCGCTGGAGTACTCTTTTGATGTATGTTCCGATTTGAAAGGTGTATTGTGTAACGTAGACGGTAAAACGATTGACTTTAACGCAAGTTATGCCGATGGGATGCAGGATATTATTGATGAGCAGAATCAGCTGACATGGCCGGTTGCAATGTTCAATTGCGAGTATTATCATACGGAACCTACGGACTATACGGTTATGCCTAAATATAACTGTAATAAAGAGAAGCTGTATCGCCAATTGGTTCAAAACGGTCTGTTTTTCCTGTCCGATACAAATGTGAACGCGGATGTACATATTGAGCAGGAATATATTCGCTATGCATTGGTGGATTCGACCAATCCGATTCTGGATAAAGAAGCGGTGACGGACTATATATTTGATTGTGTTTGTCAAAGAGCTCCCATGGCGGATGTTTCATCGTTGTATTCGAAGCAGGAATATACCAATATTCAAAAACGTGTTTTGGATTTGTACCGCAAAATCAATGACTTTCAGAATACGCAGATTGATATTGAGGATGACGGTATAACGTATTCCGTGAATTTAACGAAAACGAGCAAGTGGTTTGTCCTGGATGAGAATGGTACGCCGACGCTTGATGAAGACGGAAATGTGTGTATCGATATGACTGCCGTTAATCAAACAATTGATGAAATATCCGATGCGTTTGATACTTTCGGGAAAGACTTGGCTTGGACAAGACAGGACGGTACGGAAGTAATGCTGCCATATTGTCTGGACGGTTATCAAATTGACAAAACGGCGATGAGAAACGAGATATTGGATGATTTGTATGCCGGTGTCAGCAAAACAATTAAGCCCGTATATCTTACCGAAGGCAAGGGCCATGGAAAAGATGCTGTTGGGGATACCTATATTGAAGTTGATATGGGCAATCAGAAATTGTATTATTATGTGAATGGCAAAGAAAAGCTTTCCTGCGATGTCGTTACGGGAAACATTAACCGCGGAAACGGAACCCCAGCGAAAATCTGTGATATTTATTCCAAGGGATTAAACAAAACGCTTCGCGGTGAGAATTACGAAACTTTTGTATATTATTGGATGGCTGTATCCGGAAATATCGGTCTTCATGATGCAACGTGGAGAAGAAAGTTCGGAGAAGAGATATATAAAACGAATGGTTCACACGGATGTGTGAATATGCCCAAAGATAAGGTGGCCGAATTGTATGATATGGCTGCCGTTGGTACACCGGTTATACTATATTATTAATATATTAGGCGTATGCCAAAGGAGGAGAAAATTATGAGAGTGTATAACTTCTCGGCAGGTCCCGCAGTTTTACCGGAGGAAGTCCTCAAAGAAGCTGCAGAAGAGATGCTGGATTATCAGGGTAGCGGCCAGTCCGTTATGGAGATGTCTCACCGATCTAAGGTATATGACAAGATTATTAAAGATGCTGAGGCGGATCTTCGTGAAATCATGAATATTCCCGATAATTACAAGGTCCTTTTCTTGCAGGGCGGAGCTTCTTTGTTCTTTGCGCAGGTTCCCATGAATCTTATGAAGAATAAAAAGGCAGGCTATATAGTTACCGGTCAGTGGGCTAAGAAAGCATATCAGGAAGCAAAGATTTACGGAGAAGCTGTTGAACTTGCTTCATCTGCCGATAAGACTTTTTCATATATTCCGGATGTTTCCGATCTTCCTATTACGGATGATATGGATTATGTGTACATTTGTGAAAATAATACAATTTATGGAACAAAATACAAAACCCTTCCCAATACAAAAGGAAAGATTTTGGTATCTGATGTTTCATCATGCTTCCTTTCCGAGCCGGTTGACGTATCAAAATACGGTGTAATCTATGGTGGTGTACAGAAGAATGTCGGACCTGCAGGCTGCGTAATTGCAATTATCAGAGAAGATCTTATTTCCGATGATGTTTTACCGCAGACTCCGACAATGATGAAGTGGAAGACTCAGGCGGATAATGATTCTCTTTACAATACACCTCCTTGTTATACTATTTATATTTGCGGAAAAGTATTTAAATGGATTAAGAAAATGGGTGGACTTAGTGCCATGAAAGAAAGAAACGAGAAGAAAGCAAAGCTTTTGTATGATTTTCTTGATTCAAGCAAATTATTTAAAGGTACGGTTGTTCAAAAGGATCGTTCTTTGATGAATGTTCCTTTTGTAACGGGCAGTGATGAATTGGATGCGAAGTTTGTAAAGGAAGCAACCGAAGCCGGTTTTGTTAACTTAAAGGGACACAGATCTGTCGGCGGTATGAGAGCAAGCATTTATAATGCCATGCCGATTGAAGGTGTTGAGAAATTGGTTGCATTTATGAAGAAATTTGAAGAGGAGAACGCATAATGTTTAAATATACCTGCTTAAATCCTATTGCTGAAGTAGGACTGAATAAGTTTACAGCTCAGTATGAAAAAGTGTACGACTTGAAAGATGCACAGGGAGCTCTTGTAAGAAGTGCATCCATGCATGAGACAGAACTTCCCGAGTCGTTGCTGGCCGTTGCCAGAGCCGGAGCCGGTGTTAATAATATTCCTTTGGATAAATGCGCCGAAAAGGGTATTGTTGTATTTAATACACCCGGTGCAAATGCAAACGGTGTTAAGGAACTTGTTTTTGCCGGAATGCTTCTTGCCAGCAGAGATATTGTCGGAGGTATTAACTGGGTTAAAGAGAACAGTGATAATCCTGATATTGCCAAAGCTGCCGAAAAAGAAAAGAAGAAATTTGCCGGTGTTGAGATTCAGGACAAGAAACTCGGTATTATCGGACTCGGTGCAATCGGCGTACGTGTTGCAAACGCAGCTAAGCATTTGGGAATGACAGTATACGGTTACGATCCGTATATTTCCGTTGATGCGGCATGGAACCTTTCCAGAGACATCAAGCATGTTTTGAATGTAGAAGAGATTTATTCCGAATGTGATATTATTACGATTCATGTTCCGCTTATGGACTCTACCAAAAATACGATTAATGAAGAAGCTATTGAGAGAATGAAAGACGGTGTCATTATTCTTAACTTTGCGCGTGATCTTTTGTGTGATGAAGAAGCGGTTCTTGCAGGAATAGCATCAGGTAAGATTGCCAAGTATGTTTCGGATTTCCCTAATCCGACGACAGCCGGAAAAGAGAACTGTATTGTAATTCCTCATCTTGGCGCATCTACGGAAGAATCGGAAGATAATTGTGCGAAGATGGCGGTAAAGGAACTGATGGATTATCTGGAAAACGGTAATATTCGCAATTCGGTTAACTATCCGGCATGTGATATGGGTGTATGTAATGCTCCCGGCCGTGTAGCAATCCTTCATAAGAATATTGCGAAGATGATTTCTCAGTTTTCGGGTGTGTTTGCCGATGAAGGAATTAATATTTCGGATATGGTGAACAAGTCCAAAGGTGAATATGCTTATACGATGATGGATGTTGAAACGATTATTACGGACTCATTTGTTAAGAAACTTTCTCAAATTGATGGCGTAATTCGTGTTCGTGTCGTAAAGTAAGAAAATATTGAACAACAAAAATGGCATGCTCCGAAAGGAACGTGCCATTTTTAGTTGTACCCGGAGACGAGCGTTGCTGCTGTATATTCTATGGATACAAGTTACATTGTAAAGTCATAATTCTCGCCGAGATTTCGTTTGTAATCAGCTTCCTCTTTAGCTTTCTGTTCACTGGCCAGATCCATGTAACGAATAAAGATATTTTCTATTGGTTCACCGGTTTCGGAAGCAATTTGCTCCATGATCGGACGAAGTTTTGATAATTGTTCTGAAACATGAGTTTTTTGAGGATCGATATCCTTAAGAATGTCCTCGGCATATTTGTTTATCCGATTCAAAAAATCAGTATCTTCTTTTGTCATTTTATTACCTCCAAATAACAATTTATGCAAATATATTAACATCAGACCATTAATCTGTCAAAAAGCCGTTGTTTTACTTACTTGTGAAACATCGGCTTTTTTGATATTATCTACTATGTATAATTATGTATAAAGTGGAGGCTTGAAATGGCTAAAATCATTCCTTTTTGTGCGATTCGCCCGGCCGAAAATCTGGCGGATTCCGTGGCAGCACTTCCTTACGATGTATATAACAGAGCAGAAGCAAAAGATTATGTTCAAAAACACCCGATGTCTTTTTTAAGTATTGACCGTGCGGAATCTTTATTACCGGATACGGTCGACACTTACGATGAAGCAGTGTATGCGAAAGCCAAAGAACTTTTTGAAGAGAGAATTCGCAATAAAGTATTTATTCGGGACGACGCCCCTTGTTTTTATATATATGAGCTTACTATGAATGGGAGAGTGCAGACCGGTATTGTCGGATGTGCTTCTATTGATGATTACGAGAATAATATAATTAAGAAGCATGAGAATACCCGTGCAGATAAGGAAGCTGACAGAATTCGTCATGTGGATGCGTTAAGTGCGCAAACCGGTCCAATCTTTTTGGCTTATCGTCATAATGATGCGTTGAAGCAAATTGTGGATGAACATAAGTCACAGACACCTCTTTGTGATTTCGTTTCCGATGATGGAATTCGCCATCGTTGCTTTGTAATAGATGATTCCGAAAGTATCAATGAGATTTCCCGTATTTTTTCGATGACAGACGGAATATATATCGCAGACGGACATCATAGATGTGCATCGGCCGTGCGTGTTGGAATGCAACGCAGGGCGGCCAATCCCAATCATAACGGTTCGGAAGAATATAATTATTTCCTTTCGGTATTGTTTTCCGATGATGAGTTAATGATCATGGATTATAACCGTGTGATTAAGGACTTGGCCGGAATGAGTATTCCCGAATTTATGAACAGACTTAAGGAAGTTGGCGATTTGACGCTTCTCGGTAAAGAAGCAGCTCATCCGACAAAGAAGGGAGAGGTGACCGTATTTGACGGAGACAATTGGTATTTGCTTTCGTTTTCCCAATCACTTCTTTCGGACGATCCGGTGGAAGGCCTGGATGTTTCGATTCTTCAGAATAATGTTTTAGGACCAATGCTTGGAATCGACGATCCCAAAACAGATAAACGAATTGATTTTGTCGGAGGAATCCGTGGCCTTGATGAATTACAAAGACGATGCAAATCGGATTGTAAAGTCGCTTTTGCCATGTATCCGACCGATATTTCGGAACTCTTTGCCGTAGCGGATGCCCACAGATTGATGCCGCCCAAGTCGACATGGTTTGAGCCAAAACTTCGAAGCGGGTTATTTATTCATGATATCTCTTTGAAATAGCGCTATACATAGTAATCTTCATTATTCTTGTGAAATATAGAGTGTATTTATCTATATTTCGTTTGTGAAATCAGGACAATTTCTCCGTTAAGAAAGGGATTGATAATGGATAAGAAGTTATACAGTTTGATGAATTGGCGTCGAATTGAGGGTATAGTTTATTCGGAAGAGGATCACCCGCATGATTTTTTGGGAATTCATTCTGTTTCCGGTGGTTTATTGGCGCAGGCATTTTTTCCGGGAGCCAAAACGGTTGAACTGTTGTTTCATATGGGTGGCGCCGATAAGAAATATTTAATGGAACAAGTGGATGAAGAAGGCTTTTTTGCTACATACATTAAGTCAGTTAAGAAGACGGGATATACGTATTCTTTTGCAGTTGATTTTCCTGATGGAAGAGTAGCCAATATTATTGATCCATATGCTTTCCCCTGTACGGTAAACCTTAAAGATGCTGCCAGATTTAATGCAGGAATATGTTACAACATATATGATGTTCTGGGAGCACATATTAAGACAATTGACGGAGTATGCGGTACATCATTTGCAGTGTGGGCACCAAATGCCGTTCGTGTGTCTGTTGTCGGCGATTTTAATAATTGGGACGGTCGAATCCATCAAATGAGACGTCTTGAAGATACCGGAATATTTGAAATTTTTATTCCGGGTGTTTCTCAAGGCGCTATATACAAATATGAGTTAAAACTAAAGGGTGGTAATATCTCGTTAAAGTCAGACCCCTATGCTTTTATGTCGCAATGTCGACCGGATACGGCTTCCATTGTATGGTCTGTTGATGATTATCAATGGAATGATGCGGGTTTTGTTTCAAGCCGCAGTGAATATAATGCATCCGACCGTCCGATGGTGATTTATGAGATGTACGCCGGTTCTTTTGTATGTCCGGAAGACGGAAAGGAATATGCAAATTACCGAGAGCTGGCAGAACCGTTAATCGGATATATTCAAAAAATGGGTTATACCCATGTGGAAATGATGCCGCTTATGGAGCATCCGCTTGATTCGTCGTGGGGTTATCAGGTAATCGGTTATTATTCTCCGACATCAAGATATGGTACACCGCAGGATTTGATGTACTTGATAGATAAATTGCATGAAGCGGGAATTGCCGTGATTTTTGACTGGGTACCGGCGCACTTCCCGAGAGATATACATGGCTTGTCAAACTTTGACGGAACTGCTTTATATGAGCATCAGGATCCCCGAAGAGGATTTCATCCTCATTGGGGTACACTGATTTTTAATTACGGACGCCCCGAAGTATCCAATTATTTGATTGCCAATGCATTGTTCTGGATTATGAAATATCATGTGGACGGAATCCGCATGGATGCGGTTGCGTCCATGCTGTATTGGGATTACGGTAAGTCTGAAGGTCAGTGGCTGCCGAATATTTACGGCGGAAACGAGAACCTTGAAGCTGTGGAGCTTATTAAGCACCTAAATTCCATTAATCAGAAGATGAATACCGGTGCATTAATGATTGCCGAAGAATCTACGGCTTGGCCCAAGGTATCCGGCAGTCTTGATGAAGACGGACTCGGATTTGATTATAAGTGGAACATGGGCTGGATGAATGACTTTATTCGCTTTATGCGAATGGATCCGTTGTATCGCGGTGACCATTTTGGTGAACTTACTTTCAGTATGATTTATGCATACAGCGAGAGATTTATTTTGTCGTTTTCACATGATGAGGCTGTTCACGGAAAAGGTTCCATGATTGCCAAGATGCCCGGGGACCGTTATGATCAGTTCGCTAATTTGCGCCTTGCTTATGCATATATGTTTGCGCATCCCGGCAAGAAATTGTTGTTTATGGGGCAGGATCTGGCCGAATATGAGGAATGGAACGAGAAACGTTGTGTTCGCTGGGATTTGCTGCAGTATGAAGAGCATGAGCGCTTCAATGAATATGTCAGGGATTTGATTAAGCTTTATCATAATCAAAGTCCGCTTTATGAATTGGATCATACACCGGATGGATTTGAATGGATAAATAATATTTCCGCTAATGAAACTATTCTTGTATTCCTGCGTAAGGATTCAGCCGGAAAGATGTTGCTTGTTTTGTGTAATTTTGCAAATGTCGGCAGGACACATTATAAGATCGGTGTTCCTTTTTCGGGTAAGTATAAGGAAATATTTAACTCCGATGCCGAGAAATACGGTGGTGGCGGATTGGTAAACAGCCGTGTGAAAGTGTCCAAATTGGATGAATGCGATCAGCGTCCGTATTCCATTCGCGTTACGGTTGCTCCGTTATCCGTATCTGTATTCAGTTGCGAAGAAATTGCGCAAAATGAATTGGAAACTTCACGTAAGCCTCGGACGAAAAAGCGTGAGATTCATAAGAAATAGGTAGATTTCATACTAGAATATGATAAAATATATAGATGTTGTTTTTTTGAACTAAGGAGTAGTATATGTCGACTTTTCAAGCCGTTATTATGGGAATAATTCAGGGACTGACTGAGTTTTTGCCGGTCAGTTCATCCGGACATTTGGTGATTTTTCGAAATTTGTTCGGAATAGATGTCGGAGAGAGCGTGCTGTTTGATGTGCTTATGCATCTGGGTACGTTTATTTCCATTTGCGTTGTATTTTACAAAGATATTTTGAAACTGATTGTGGAATTTATTGGAATATGTTTCGATGTTTTTGCCAATATTACATACTTTTTCGGTAATTTGGGCGCTGCTCATAAGAAAAGCTACCGCCAACTGGCGACAACTCCGTATCGTCGATTTGTTATTATGATTATTATTTCGACTATTCCGACGGGAGTCCTTGCGATTCTTCTTAAGAAATTTGTTGATTATGCATCTACTTCTTTATTGGTTCCGGGCATTTGTTTGCTGATAAACGGTGTCATATTATTTATTTCCGATTATATTTCTTCGGGCGATAAGCGACAAAAAGAATCCAATTGGGGGGATGCTTTTTGCATCGGTTGCGCACAGGGTGTTGCTACACTTCCGGGTCTTTCCCGTTCTGGAAGCACTATTACGGCAGCGCTGTTGTGCGGATTTGACCGTAGATTCGCTGTGAAATATTCATTTATTATGTCTCTTCCGGCTGTACTTGGCGCCGTAATCATGGAAATTCCCGATTTGGGTGAAGGTGCTTCCGTTCCTGTGGGCGGATGCCTTTTGGGAATGCTGTTTGCCGCTGTTGTCGGTTATTTTGCACTCATAATTACAAATAAACTGGTAAAGGGACGATTCTTTAAATATTTTGCTATATACTCGGCTGTAATGGGAGCAGTTGCAGTTATTGCATTCTTGATTAAGATGTAAGGGGAAAAGGAGTAAGTTTTACATGGCAACGGGGTCTTCAAAGGGGAAAAATACGAAACGTAATACAAGGAGTACGGGTGCATCTTCCAAAAGAAAGCAACCGGTCAAATCTTCGGCACGCAGCAAACAACAGAATATGATTCGGGATGAGATCATAGTTGTCCTGATTATTGTTGTTTTTGCCATATTATTGTTAAGCGAATTTAAGATTATGGGTTCCTTCGGCCAAATTATCGGAAATGGTATGTTTGGTTTATTTGGCATGGTGGGATATATTGTTCCGTTTGTATTTTTAGCACTTTCTTTATATTGTTATTCCAAACGCGGAACGAATGTTTCGGCAATCAAGGGATTCTGCGGTTTTGTAATTTTGTGGATGCTTTGCGTATTTGCGCAGGCAATCTTTGGTGATAATAATACCACTTATCCGATTTCTTATTATTATACGGTGAACGCCAATGACCACAAAAACGGTGGATTTCTTGGCGGCATTTTTGTACGTGTACTGGGAAGCAGTATCGGAATGGCGGGAACGATCATTATTTCGATTGCGCTTGTTATTGTTGCGGGAGTAATCCTTACCGAAAAGTCATTTATTCAGGGCGTTAAAAACGGTTCCGAAGTATTTATTCATAACGTAAAGGATGATTCCGCCAGCAGACGTCAATACAGAGAAATGAATGCGCAGATGCGTCAGATGGAACGAGAAGAACGCATGGAGGAGAACCGTTTCCGTAAACAGCAGCTTCAGGAACGTCATGACGAGAAAAAAGCACGAGCCGAAGAGAAAATTGTTGCAGATATGGAGGCAAGAAAAAAGCGTGTTGAAGAGGCTCGTCTGAAGAGAGAGGAAGAACTTAAACGCTTAAAGGAGGCACAGGTAGGTGTCAGCTTAAGCAATGCTGCACTTGTACGTGTACGGGTAGAAGATATTCCTGAAATAACCTATACCGAAGAAGCCGATGCTTCTGAAAATGTTATTGCTGACAGTGAAAAAGGTAAGGAATACGTTCAGGCGTATTCAGAATCTGTAAATCATGAATATGATGATGTGGATGCCAAGACTTGCGAAGCAGATGAGACGGCAGCACCGCAGGAGGAGCCCGAACGTACATTTCAGTTTTTCTCAACAAAACGAAATACGCCCGAACCTTTACAGGCGGATAGTCCCAAATCCGCATTTATGGACAGTACCAATCTTTCAAAACGCGGATACACAACGGATGTGCATGAGATAACATCACAGTTCTCGGGTGATTTTGATCTGGAATCCTTGGGAATACATACGGAGCATAAAATTAATGTTGCCCCGCCCGAGGAGATTATGCAGGAAGCATATGAACGTGATATTTACGTTGACGATACATCGAACTTTTCCGAACATTACATGGATGTTTCTCAGATTCACGAAGCTAAAGTGCATCAAACGGAAGCCGGAAAGATTGCGGAACCGATTCCTGCAATCGTATTTGATGATAAACAAACGGAATACGATGATGTGGATGCCAAGACAAATGAGATTTCTGCAGAAACTAAGAAACCTGTGGTTGTCGAGGAAAAGAAAAAGAAGAGTAAAAAGTATCAATTCCCTCCGATTACATGTCTTGATCCGGTTCGTCGAAATACTTCTTCGGATGCGACGGAAGAACTGCGGGCAACATCGGAAAAATTGCAAAAGACATTGGCTGATTTCGGTGTGAAAGCAACCGTTATCGGGGCATCCAGAGGACCTGCAGTTACCAGATATGAATTACAGCCCGAAACCGGTGTAAAAGTGTCACGTATTGTTTCGCTTACCGATGATTTGAAACTTGCTTTGGCGGCAGCGGATATTCGAATGGAGGCTCCGATTCCCGGAAAGTCCGCCATAGGAATTGAAGTACCAAATGCAGAAAATACAATGGTTCAATTCAGAGAACTTTTGGAGAGCAAAACGTTTACCGATGCCAAATCCAAGATTTCGTTTGCTGTCGGTAAAGATCTGGCAGGACAGGTAGTTGTATCCGATATAGCCAAAATGCCGCATGTACTTATTGCTGGGGCAACAGGTTCCGGTAAGTCCGTATGTATTAATACGCTGATTATGAGTATTCTGTATAAAGCAACACCTGATGAGGTGAAGCTTATTATGGTCGATCCCAAAGTGGTTGAATTGTCGGTTTATAATGATATTCCACACTTGCTTATTCCTGTTGTGACAGATCCGAAGAAGGCAGCGGCTGCGTTGAATTGGGGTGTACAGGAGATGACCGTACGATATCAACGCTTTGCCGAAATGGGCGTAAGAGATATCTTTGGATATAACAAGAAACTTGAAACCAATCCGGAAAATGTCGATTTATCGATTCATACGAAGATGCCGCAGATTGTTATTATTGTTGATGAACTTGCGGATTTGATGATGGTAGCGGCCAAAGAAGTTGAAGAACATATTTGTCGTTTGGCTCAATTGGCACGTGCTGCGGGTATTCATCTTGTTTTGGCGACACAGCGACCTTCGGTTGATGTCATTACCGGTTTGATAAAGGCAAATATGCCGAGCCGTGTTGCTTTCAGCGTTTCTTCCGGTGTTGATTCACGAACTATTTTGGATATGACAGGTGCCGAAAAACTGTTGGGTAAAGGCGATATGTTGTTCTATCCGCAAGGTTATACGAAACCTGCCAGAGTCCAAGGCGCATTTGTTTCCGATGATGAAGTATCAAAGGTTGTATCGTTCATTAAGAATAATAACGGCGGAAGTTGTTTTGACGAAAGTGTTCTTTCCAAGGTTGAAGCAACAGATACTACGCAGGCTGCTGCCGGAGGCGGTGTTGTAACGCCGGATTCGGGACTTGATCCGTTATTCTACGAAGCCGGTCATACGGTGATTGAGAAGGATAAAGCTTCAATCGGATTATTGCAACGAATACATAAAATAGGATTTAATCGTGCGGCTCGTATCATGGATCAGCTTGCAGATGCGGGTGTTGTATCCGGCGAAGAAGGAACCAAAGCTCGTACGATTCTGATGACAATGGATGAATTCGAAGCGTATATGTCATCGCTTCGATCGGGTGTAAACGAATAAATATTATTTTTGGGAGGAAAGAGCATTGAAATCGGATATTGAAATCGCAAGAGAAGCTACATTGGAGCCAATTTCGAATATTGCAAAGAAATTGAACATTCCGGAAGATGAATTGGAATTGTACGGTAAGTATAAATGTAAGTTATCCGAAAAATTTTTATCCGGAATTTCCGATAACAAAGACGGAAAATTGATTTTGGTAACAGCGATTAATCCGACACCTGCCGGAGAAGGCAAGACTACAACATCTATCGGTTTGTCGCAAGCCCTGAATAAGATGGGTTATAATTCGGCACTTGCTCTTCGAGAGCCTTCTCTTGGCCCTTGTTTTGGCGTAAAAGGTGGTGCTGCCGGTGGCGGATATTCGCAGGTCGTTCCGATGGATGAACTGAATCTTCATTTTACCGGCGATTTTCATGCTATTACTTCGGCAAATAATTTGCTGGCTGCAATGCTTGATAATCATATTCAGCAGGGAAATGAACTTGGTATTGATACACGAAGAATTATTTGGAAACGATGCGAAGATATGAATGATCGTGTCCTTCGTAATATAGTTGTCGGAATGGGCGAAAAAGCTGATGGTTTTGTCCGTGAGGATCATTTTGTAATAACTGTTGCATCCGAGATTATGGCGGTTCTTTGCTTATCAGAAGATATTAAGGATCTGAAGGCAAGACTGTCCAGAATGGTTGTTGCATATAATTTGTCGGGACAGCCGGTTACAGCTTCCGATTTGGGTGCTGTCGGTGCCATGACAGCCTTATTGAAGGATGCGATTAAGCCGAATCTGATTCAAACATTGGAGCATACCCCGGCATTTATTCATGGCGGTCCTTTTGCCAATATCGCACATGGTTGTAATAGTGTAAGAGCAACAAAGGTTGCGTTGAAACTTTCCGATTATGTAGTTACTGAAGCCGGCTTCGGTGCGGATTTGGGTGCCGAGAAATTCTTGGATATTAAATGCCGCAGTGCGAATTTATCACCGGATGCGGTTGTTCTGGTTGCGACTGTCAGAGCATTAAAGTATAACGGTCTTGTTCCGAAGGCTGAACTTGCCACGGAGAATCTGGATGCATTAAAGAAGGGAATTGTCAATCTCGAGAAACATATTGAGAACTTAAAGAAGTATGGTATACCGGTTGTTGTTACATTAAATGCATTCAGTACCGATACGGAAGCGGAACTTTCCTATGTTCGTGACTTTTGCAAATCGAACGGATGTCGTTTTGCTTTATCAAGAGTGTGGGAAAAGGGCGGCGAAGGCGGAATAGAACTTGCTGAGCAGGTTCTTATGGCTATGAAGGAAGAAAAGTCACAATACCGTCCGCTTTATGATACGGATTTGTCCATTGAAGCCAAAATTAATATTATTGCGAAGGAAATCTATGGCGCCAAAGATGTGGTATTTTCAGACAAAGCGCTTCGTGAGATGAAGAACCTTACCAATCTTTCATATGATAAGTTACCTATTTGCATGGCGAAAACACAGTATTCACTTTCCGATGATGCAACAAAACTCGGAAGATGTGATGGATTTACCCTTACGATACGTGATATGTATGTTTCCGCAGGTGCAGGCTTTATTGTTGCATTAACAGGAACGATTATGACAATGCCCGGTTTGCCGAAGCATCCTGCTGCAATGGATATTGATTTGGATGACGACGGTAATATTGTTGGTTTGTTTTAAAAGGAAGGAAAGATATGGCGACTATTATTGACGGAAAACAGATTTCCACGCAGATAAAGGATGAATTGAAGGAGAAGATTGCAAATCTTCCGGAAGGAAGTCAGGTTCCTTCGCTTGCGGTTATTTTGGTTGGTTCGGATCCGGCCAGTTCGGTTTATGTGAATAATAAGAAAAAGGCTTGTGCATATATAGGAATAGGTTCCAAATCTTTTGAACTTCCGGAAGACACAACGCAGGAAGAGTTATTGAATCTGATAGATACATTGAATGCAGATCCTTCCATAAACGGTATTCTTGTTCAGTTGCCTTTGCCTAAGCATATTAATGAAGACGAAGTGATTAAAAGAATTGATCCGGATAAAGATGTTGATGGTTTCCATCCGATATCTGTCGGTCGTTTGCTGTTAGGTGAGAAAGGGTTTGTAAGTTGTACTCCTGCAGGAATTATCCAATTGCTTAAACGGTCCGGTATTGAAATCGAAGGCAAGGAATGTGTGGTAATCGGTCGCAGTAATATAGTAGGTAAACCTATGGCAGTGTTAATGCTTCGGGAGAATGCAACCGTTACAATTTGCCATTCCAGAACAAAGGATTTGAAAGAAGTATGTAAACGCGCTGATATTCTGATTGTAGCAATCGGTAAGCCCAAAATGATTACGGCGGAATATATTAAAGAAGGTGCGGTTGTAATTGATGTCGGTATCCATCGGATGGAGAACGGCAAACTGTGCGGTGATGTTGATTTCGATGATGTAGAAGCGCATTGCAGCGCGATTACGCCTGTTCCCGGTGGTGTTGGTCCCATGACAATTGCCATGCTAATGAATAATTGTGTTGAAGCAGCTAAATGTTGGTGATGTATGAACTGTCCAAAATGTGATACACCGATTCCTGAGGGGTATTTGTATTGCCCGAAATGCGGTGAAGAAATATGTATAGTTCCCGATTATGAACCGGAGCTGTTAGATCGAATAGATATGACCATGATGGAAGTGGCCGATTCCGTGAATGAGAAAACACAGGATATGGGTATTTTATCTTCACCGACTACTCCGCTTCCCGAAAAAACTGAGAATCCGCCCGCTCCCGCAACTTTTTCAAAGCGTTTGAAGTGGATATTTCTCGGACTTGCTTTATGTGTTGTTATCGTTCTTCTGACAATCGGTATTATTAATGTTGCGCATTACTTTTCGTATGATTATCAATATGAGAAGGCAATGAAGGAATTTAATGTATGTGATTACAATACTTCTTTGCAAACAGCGAAACATGCGGTGGGACTTGATAAAACAAAAGATGTTCTATTGCTTGTCGCAGACGATTATTATGCGATGGCTAATTATGATGCTGCCGTTGCGACACTTGTGGAACTGCTTTCTCAAAACCCTAATGATGCAGCTGTTTTCGATAAAATTGTAAAGTGTTATGAAACGGTTGGTGACAGCAAAGCGATTAATAATTTGATTTTGTCTTCGAATAATGAATCATTTGTTACGAAATATTCGGAATATGTATCTGTTGCCCCGTATTTTTCTTTGCCTTCCGGTACTTATACCGAGCCGGATGCCGTCTCCATATTTGTTTCCGGCGAAGGGACGCTGTATTATTCTACAGACGGTTCGGAACCTACAGAAGAATCATTTGTTTATTCGGAGCCTGTGATTTTGCCCGAAGGGCAGACAACTATTCGTGCTGTGTTTGTGAATGCAAAAGGAATACACAGTGAAATAGTTTCTCAGGATTACGAAGTTAAGATTAAGCTTCCGGATGCACCTGTGTTGTTGACGGACGGTGGAAGTTATTCGGAACCTGCGTTGGTGAAAGTCATTGTTCCCGAAAAAGGAGTGGTGCATTATACGAAAGACGGCTCGGCACCGACGGAAAATTCGCCGGTTTATACAATGCCTGTATTTATGCCTGTCGGAAACAGCAGACTTTCTTTTGTTACTATAGCGGATGACGGAATGAGTTCTGCTGTTGTAAATGTTTCCTATAATCTTACGCTTTCCGGAGTTGTTACAACGCAGATTGCAGAGATGGCTATTCCGATTACTTTGTCTACTTTGGGTGAAAATGTATTAATGAATACATATAAAGTAACCGGTGCGTATAAAAATGATGTCGGAACATTTTATATTGTTGATGAGTTTCAGGGTGCAGAACGTACCGAGCGTATGTTTGGCGTGGATATTGTTACGGGATCGCAATATCGTGTTCATCCTGACGTTGAGAATGAGAGTTATTCTTTTGAAAAAATCATATAATTCACAGAATACTTATTAGGAGGAGAAATTATGTATAAAATCTTACGAGCAGAAATGTTGGCAGAAAACATCTATTGTATGGATGTTGAAGCTAAGATGGTGGCAAGATCCTGTTTGCCCGGACAGTTTGTCATTGTCAAAATGGATGAGATCGGCGAAAGAATTCCTTTGACTATTTGTGATTATGATCGCGAAAAAGGAACAATTACCATTGTATTTCAAACGGTTGGCGCTTCGACAAAGAGAATGTCTACGCTCAAAGCCGGTGATGCGTTCCGTGACTTTGTGGGACCGCTCGGTAAACCGTCGGAATTCACAACAATGGCTTTGGAAGAACTCTCAGGCAAGAAGCTTTTGTTTGTTGCCGGCGGTGTAGGAAGTGCACCTGTATATCCGCAGGTGAAGTGGTTGCGTGAGCATGGCGTTATGGCCGATGTTATTGTTGGCTCCAAGACAAAAGATTTGTTGATCCTTGAAAAAGAAATGGAAGCGGTAGCCGGTAATCTGTATATTACGACGGATGACGGATCATATAAGCATAAAGGTATGGTTACTTCCGTAATTGAGGAACTGGTAGCACAAGGAAATGTTTATGATGCATGTATAGCCATCGGTCCGATGATCATGATGAAATTTGTTTGTCTTCTTACAAAGAAATTAAACATTCCGACGATTGTATCCATGAATCCCATTATGGTTGACGGTACGGGAATGTGTGGCGCATGCAGAATTATCGTTGGCGATGAAGTTAAGTTTGCATGTGTTGACGGCCCTGAATTTGACGGACATTTGGTTGATTTTGATCAGGCTATGAAGCGTTCACAGTTATACAAGACGGAAGAAGGAAGAGCATATCTGAAGCTTACGGAAGGTGACACACATCATGGCGGATGTGGAAATTGCGGAGGTGACAAATAATGGATGTTATGAAGAAAGTACCTGTAAGAGAACAGGATCCTTATAAAAGAGCTAAAAACTTTAACGAAGTATGTTTGGGATACAATGAAGAGGAAGCAGTGGCTGAGGCAAGCCGTTGCTTAAATTGCAAAAATGCGCAATGTGTATCGGGATGTCCTGTTTCTATTAATATCCCCGCATTTATTCATGAAGTAAAAGAAGGTAATTTCGCGGAAGCTTCACGCATTATCGGTGAGTCTTCTTCATTGCCTGCCGTATGTGGACGTGTGTGCCCGCAGGAAAGTCAATGTGAGGGAAAATGTATTCGCGGAATTAAGGGTGAAAGCGTATCCATTGGTAAATTGGAACGTTTTGTTGCGGATTATTCCCGTGAAAACGGAATACGGCCTGAATGTAACGTAGAAAAATGCGGAAAGAAAGTTGCAGTAATCGGTTCCGGCCCTGCAGGACTTACCTGTGCGGGTGATCTTGCGAAAAAGGGTTATGATGTTACTATTTTCGAAGCCCTTCATGAGCCCGGCGGTGTTCTTGTATATGGTATTCCCGAATTCCGTCTTCCCAAGAAGGGTGTTGTTGCACCTGAAATTGAGAATGTTAAGGCACTTGGCGTTAAAATTGAAACAAACGTTATTATCGGTAAATCCATTACTATTGATGAGTTAATGGAGGAAGAAGGTTTTGAAGCCGTATTTATCGGTTCCGGTGCAGGTCTTCCTAAATTTATGGGTATCCCCGGTGAAACGGCTAACGGTGTATTTTCCGCAAACGAATATCTTACAAGAAGCAATTTGATGAAGGCATTTGATGAAAATTACGATACACCGATTCGTCCCGGTAAAAAGGTTGCTGTTGTCGGCGGCGGAAATGTTGCCATGGATGCTGCACGTACAGCTCTTCGTTTGGGTGCTGAAGTATATATTGTGTACAGACGTTCCGAAGAAGAACTTCCTGCAAGAGTGGAAGAAGTTCATCATGCAAAAGAAGAAGGAATACAGTTCAATTTGCTTACCAATCCTATTGAAATTCTCACCGATGAAAACGGTTGGGTTAACGGTATGAAATGTATTCGTATGGAACTTGGTGAGCCGGATGAGTCCGGAAGACGTCGCCCGCATGAAGTTGAAGGCTCTGAATTCGTGCTTGAAGTGGATACGGTTATTATGTCTCTCGGAACAAGCCCGAATCCGTTGATTTCTTCGACAACGAAAGGTCTTGATGTGAATAAGCGTATGGGTATTGTTGCCGATGAAGAAAAAGGTGCAACATCCAAACCCGGTGTATTTGCCGGCGGCGATGCCGTAACAGGCGCAGCAACGGTAATTTTGGCAATGGGTGCAGGTAAGAGTGCAGCACAAGGTATTGATGAATACCTGTCTAATAAGTAAAGGAGAACACATGTGGTGTCCAAAATGCAGAAATGAATACAAAGAAGGTTATACAGTCTGTGCAGATTGCGGTGAGCTTCTTGTAGAGGAACTTCCGGCGGAATCCGATGAAGATATTCAGCCCGTTTTTGATAATGTGGATATGGAGAATATCACGCAGGAAGAAGCTATGGCCAAATTGCAGCAATTACGTGAATCAGCTGAATTGGCAGAACATTTATCCAACGTGAAGAAAGAAATGCTTGACTATGAGCATTTTGAGAAGGCATCCGAGAAAGCGGAGAATTACCGTTCATCGGCATATGCTCTTTTATTTGTCGGTATTTTGGGCATTGTATTTCTGGTACTGTGTTATCTAAAAGTGCTTCCGATCAATGTTACGAACAATATTATTATGGTAATATGCATGGCAGTTATTTTCGGAGGCTTTGTCTTTTTGGGAATTCGTTCTTTTGCGGCATCCAAAGGTTTTGACGATGCCGCCAAGGACGAAGATCAACTTACGGAGAGCATTTTGTCATATTTTAAGAACAGCGTGCGTTGTGAAGATGTAGATAGCAGACTTTCCGATGAAGAGAAGGATAATACGAACGAAATGTTATTTTTTGCCAGATCGACAGTACTTCGAGAGATGATTACGGAACAATTTGGAGAACAGACAGAATCTTATCTTGACGAAATGGTAGAACTTATTTATTCCCGAATGTTTGAAGGCGCCTGACTTTTTTATGATTGCGCGAAAGGGCTTTTCTTATGAATATAGATATTGTCTGTGTAGGTAAGATCAAAGAGAACTTCTATCGGGATGCAATTGCCGAGTATGTTAAACGACTTTCTGCTTATGCAAAGGTTAAGATAACAGAGGTTAAGGATGAGAAAACTCCGGACGGACAAAGCGCTATTCTTGATGAGAGAATTAAGGAACTTGAAGGCGAACGGATTCTCAAAGCCATTAAGCCGACAGCGTTTGTTTGTGTTCTTGCTGTGGAAGGGAAGAAACTGGATTCTGTTCAATTTGCCAATGAAATTGAAAATTGGGGAATATCCGGTAAGTCTGATGTGACGTTTGTAATTGGCGGTTCGCTTGGCCTTAGTGACAGTGTAAAAAAACGTGGGAATTTATTGTTGTCTTTTTCCGATATGACTTTTCCGCATCAATTGATGCGTGTGATCCTTCTGGAACAAATATACAGAGCATACAGAATAATGAATAAAGAACCGTACCATAAATGATACAGGAGGTTTGTGTGTCAGATCAATTATATGAAGAAATCCTTTCTATTGCACCGGAACATGCTGCAAATGTTTTCGGTGCATTTGATGCGTATTTGAAGAAAATAGAGAAGACGTTTTCCGTGACGGTTATTAACAGGGACAGCAATATTAAAGTCATGGGTGCAAAGAATTCTGTTGACGCTGCGGTTAATGTATTAAATGAATTGCTGGATCTGTCACTTCGCGGCAATGATATTACCGAGCAGATGGTGGATTATGCCATTGCCGAACAGATGGAGAATGTACAGGGTGCATTGCTTACGGTTGATCGGGACATTATCTGTCATACACTTGCGGGTAAACCTGTTAAGCCTAAAACTCTCGGACAGAAGAAATACGTCGATGAGATGCGGCAGAAGATGATCGTATTCGGTTTAGGCCCGGCCGGAACAGGAAAGACATATCTTGCGATGGCAATGGCTATTTCCGCATTTAAGAAAGAAGAAGTGGGGCGGATCATTTTAACCCGGCCGGCCATTGAAGCCGGCGAAAAACTTGGTTTTTTGCCCGGCGATTTGCAAAGTAAAGTGGATCCTTATTTGCGTCCTTTGTATGATGCTCTTTACCAGATTATGGGGGCGGAATCCTTCCTCAAAAATATGGAAAAGGGACTTATTGAAGTTGCTCCTCTGGCGTATATGCGCGGAAGAACCCTCGATAATGCATATATTATTCTGGATGAGGCTCAGAATACGACACCGGCTCAAATGAAAATGTTTTTAACAAGAATCGGTTTCGGGTCCAAAGTGGTTATTACCGGTGACAGAACACAAAAAGATTTGGCAGAGAATGCCGTTTCGGGTTTGGATGTTGCCATCAGAGTTTTGTCCGGAATCGAAGATATCGGTTTTGTGAATCTTACAAGCAAAGATGTTGTACGTCATCCTCTTGTTATGCAGATCGTAAAAGCATATGAGAATTATGAAAATGCACAGTTGCAAAAAGAAAAGCGTAAGAAAACGGCGGCGGTAAAGAAAAAATGACATATAACTATGATTCGGAAGTAGAAGTGGATTATCCATTTGATATACAAGAGATTTTCAGGCAGGTTGTTGATGCTGCCTTGGATATCGAGAAGTGCCCATATGAATGCGAGGTTTCGTTACTTGTAACGGATGATGACAGTATTCATGAGATTAATCGCGAAATGCGAAAGGTGGATCGCGCAACAGACGTTTTGTCTTTCCCGATGATTTCATGGGAAACGCCTGCCGACTTTGATTCCCTGTCGGAATCCGATGATATTTTTAATCCCGAAACAGGGGAATTGTATTTGGGCGACATTGTAATATCAGCAGATCATGTAAATGCGCAGGCTGTTGAATACGGACATTCGCTTTTGCGTGAATTTGCTTTTTTGGTTGCGCATTCGATGCTGCATCTTATGGGATATGACCATATGGAAGATGATGAGCGAGTTGTAATGGAAAGTCATCAGCGCGACATTATGGATTATTTGAATATCAAGAGATAAAGGATTACAAATGGCTGAACGTAAAGATCATCAGTCCAATTTTATATTTCAGGGAAGTATTTTGGCTGTAGCGGGCATTATTTCGAGGATTATCGGACTTTTATACCGCATGCCGCTGCAAAAAACAATCGGAGATGCGGGAATGGGTTATTATTCCGCTGCGTTTCAGATTTATTCGTTGATGCTGATCATTTCTTCCTACAGTTTGCCGGTTGCTGTTTCCAAGCTTGTATCTGCCAGAGTTTCCAAAGGTCAGTACAGAAATGCAAGAAGAGTGTATAAAGGCGCTTTGTGCTTTGCTTTTATTACGGGTGGAGCAGTCTGTCTCGTGACTTTTTTCTGTGCGGATATGCTTTCCGTGAATATAATGCATCTCGGTAAATGCGCCATAGCACTTCGTATGCTGGCACCTACACTTTTGGTTGTTGCTGTGATGGGTGTTATGCGCGGCTACTTCCAGGGGCTTGGTACCATGATGCCTACAGCAGCTTCGCAGCTTGTCGAGCAGATCGTGAACGCGGTTGTATCCGTCAGTGTTGCCGTATATTTGACTAATTACGGAGAAAAAGTCGCTGCGCTTTTACGTGATGCGGAATATAAACCTGCATGGGGTGCCGCCGGCGGAACAATCGGAACGGGCGCGGGAGCGATTGCCGGGCTTCTGGTCTTGATGATTCTGATGCTCGTTCGTCGCAAGACGGTAAAACGTAATTTACGAAAAGATATCAGTCAGGTGACGGATTCATACGGAAAAGTATTTCGTGTGATTATTGTTACGGTCCTCCCTGTTATTTTGAGTACAACCATATATAATATTTCGGATACACTTGACCAGATCATTTTCAATTTTGCAATGGACAGCAAAGGACTTTCCGCAATTAAAGCGGAATATTGGGGAATGTACTCCACGAAATACCGAGTTCTGACAAATGTTCCGATTGCATTGGCCAATGCGTTGTGTTCGTCCATGATGCCATCGCTTACTGCCAGTATTGAGCGAAGAGAATTTAAGCAGGCGCGTCGCAAAGTCGCATCATGTATTCGTTTTAATATGATTCTTTCTATTCCCTGTGCGGTTGGTTTGGCTGTCTTGGGTAAACCGATTATTGCATGCTTCTTTTCCGGTGAAGTGGATATGCCGGCCAATATGCTCAGATTCGGTTCTGTTTCCGTTATTTTTTATGCCTTGTCCACGATGGGAAACGGTGTTTTGCAGGGTATAGATAAAATGCGAATTCCTGTCAGAAATGCAGCGATTTCGTTGGTTCTTCATTTGGGGATTTTGTTCCTTTGTGTACAGGTGTTTGATTGGAAACTGTACGGTGTCGTGATTTCCTGCATCAGTTTTGCACTGATCATGTGTATCCTTAACTGGCTGAGTATCCGTAAATACCTGCATTACCGTCAGGAGATTGCCCGAACATTTATTATTCCCCTGATCAGTTCGCTTATTATGGGCGTATTTGTTTGGCTGACATATTTCTTACTTGCTAAGAAATTATCCGACGTTATTGCAATGTTTGCATCTGTTGCGGTAGGTGCGTTTGTATACTTTGTGGTATTGCTTTTGCTGAAGGGGGTTCGTGAGAACGAGATTTTGGGATTCCCCGGCGGCAGATTTATCGTTAAAATCGCGAAAGTATTTCATTTGGTGTGAATATGAGAGTGGGTATTATCGGTGGCGGCGCAGCCGGGATGATGGCTGCCGTTACAGCAGCAAAAAACGGACATGAGGTTACTATTCTTGAAGCAATGCCGAGAATAGGGAAGAAATTACTGCTTACAGGAAGCGGAAAGTGTAATTTGTCCAATTCGGATATGGATATTATGCATTTTCACGGGGATGCTCCCGAGATGATTTCTCATGTTTTAACATGTGTTTCACCGGATAAGCCGCTTATGTTTTTGGAATCTTTGGGGCTTGTATGCAGAAACAGAAACGGATATATTTACCCCAATACCGAACAGGCCACCACTGTACTTGATGTTTTTCTGTGTGCGCTCCGTTCTTTGAAGGTTTGCTGTCATACCGATGAAAAGGTTACGGATATTATTCGTACTAAAGATGGATTTGTCGTTATTGCAACGAATAAATATTCATTTGATAAATTAATTGTTGCTACCGGTTTGAAGGCCTGTCCCAAAACCGGCAGTGATGGGAACCTGCTTCCTGTAATAGAACGGCTCGGTCATAAGCTGAATCCGGTTGAACCGGCATTGGTACAACTTGTTTGTTCCGATAAATATTGCAAAAATCTTGCAGGTATTCGTATTCACGGAAAGGTATCTCTGTATATTGACGGGAATTACGAAAAGAGTGAAGAGGGAGAAATACAGTTAACGGATTACGGAATTTCCGGAATCCCGGTTTTCCAATTAAGCTATATGGCGTCCCGAGCTCTTTCTCTGGGCAGTAAGGTAACGGTGCAGATGGACTGGCTACCGGCATTTTCGGGCATTGAAGAAATCTGTTCGTTTTTGAAAAAGGTATGTTTCGATAAATCCTGTTTGGAAACACTTTTGGGTATCCTTCCGAAAAATATATGTTTTGCCATATTGAAATCTGCAAATATAAAACCGGATTTGTTGTTTGAGAAGTTATCAGCCTCCGATATTCGCAGAATTGCTTCGATTATAAAATCATTTGATTTTCATGTGACGGGAAACCGGGGATTTGAATCTGCACAGATTTGTTGCGGAGGAATTGACTTTGCGTCTGTAAATGGGAATTTGGAGTCGATTCATATGCCGGGTCTATATTTTGCAGGTGAAATACTTGATGTAAACGGAGACTGCGGCGGATATAATCTGACATGGGCTTTTTGCTCCGGTATTTTAGCGGGAGAATTGAGAGAATGATTGTTTTGTCATCGATTAAAATGAAAATCCCGCATACGCAGGAAGAATTACAAAATACTGTTTGGGATATATTGCGGCAGAAGCCCGATCCGCGTGTGAAGATCAGTATTCGCAAACGTTCGCTCGATGCGCGATATAAACCGGATTTGTATTATATATATACTGTTATTTTGTCGTCAGATTCCGATTATGAGAATCAACTTATCAAACGTTTACAGGCGATACTTAAACGAAATCATCGTATTACGGCTGAATTTGTCGAAAACGATAAGGTCTATTCCGTAAATAGAGCTTTACAAAATGATGCCCAAGTTGTTATTGTCGGTGCCGGTCCGGCCGGTTTGTTTGCGGCATATATTCTGGCACAAGCGGGAATTAAGCCGATTGTTTTGGAACGCGGAAAACCTGTAGACGAACGTCAAAAGGATGTAGATGCTTTTTGGAATACCGGAGTACTTCTTGCCGATTCCAATGTACAGTTTGGTGAGGGTGGAGCAGGAACATTTTCCGATGGTAAACTGAATACGCAAATAAAGGATTCATCCGGACGGATGGATTATGTTCGCAAAACCTTTGCTTTGTGCGGTGCGGACGAATCGGTTCTTTTTGATGCCAAGCCTCATGTAGGTACGGACGTTTTGAAACGGGTAGTATCGTCTCTGCGCAAAAGAATATGCGACCTTGGCGGTCAATTTATGTTTGAAACCAAAATGATTTCTCTGGTCATACAAAACGGAAGAATCATTTCGGTCAATGCGATTCGAAACAATTCCGAGATAAATATTCCGGCGGATTATTGCATACTTGCCATCGGTCATTCAGCGCGTGATACATTTGCGGTGTGTAAAGAAATGAACATTCCGATGGAACCGAAACCTTTTGCTGTCGGTCTGCGAGTGATTCATAATCAGTCCGTAATCAATAAGTCCCAATACGGTACGGATGATATTTATGAGCTGGGAATCGGTGCAGCCGATTACAAAGTTACAGCTACGACCGAGGACGGACATCGTGTATATTCGTTCTGCAATTGCCCCGGAGGATATGTTGTTAATGCTTCTTCCGAAGAAGGCGGTCTGTGCATAAACGGGATGAGTTATAGCGGTCGGAACTCGAGGTTTAGTAACAGTGCACTTGTTGTAGCGATAGATGTTTCCGATTATACGTCGCATATCGAGGCATCCGATATACATAATCCGTTAAACGGTGTGCAGTTCCAGCGTCAAATAGAACGTTCAGCATTTACGATCGGTAACGGTACTATTCCGGTACAGCGGTATGTTGACTTTTGTTCTAAAGATACAAATTGTGAATTTAGTGATTTGCCCGATTTGTCCGGTGCATTGAAGGGACAATATGTTTCGGCAGATTTGCGTAAACTGCTGCCTGAAGAATTAACGGATGCGATTAATGAAGCAATGGATTCGTTCGGTAAAAAGATTGACGGTTTTTGTTCCGAAGATGTATATTTGGCCGGTGTTGAAGCCAGAACATCTTCGCCGCTTCGCATTTTACGAAACGAATATTTTGAAAGCAGTATATCGGGATTGTATCCGTGCGGTGAAGGTGCGGGATATGCCGGCGGTATTACAAGTGCCGCAGTTGACGGAATGAAAGTTGCGGAAGCAATTATAAATAAAATAAATGGTATTGACTAATAGGTCAAAAGGAGAAAGTCATGGGCGATAAAATGTCGCAATATGAAAGCGAAGTTCGAGCAGCACTGAAAGATTGTCACCGTGTTGTTGTGAAGATCGGTTCCTCCAGTCTGCATCATATGGAAACGGGAGAATTGAATCTGACCAAGATGGAACGTCTTGTTCGGGAACTGTGCGAACTGAAAAATCAGGGAAAAGATGTTATTCTTGTTTCTTCCGGTGCGATTGCAGTCGGAAGGAAAGTATTGAATGTACAACCAACAAAGGATCAAATTCCGTTGAAGCAAGCTTGTGCGGCAATTGGTCAGGCAAGGCTCATGATGATTTATGAAAGACTGTTTTCGGATTACAATCATGTTACCGCGCAGATTTTGATGACGAAACATACGATTGTCGATGATGTAAACCGCAGGAATGCACATAACACTTTTACACAGCTTTTGGAACTTGGAGTCATTCCTGTTGTTAACGAGAATGATACGGTTGCCATTCATGAGGTTGAGGATACGATCGGTGATAATGACTTTCTTGCAAGTATAGTAACGGTACTTACAGGAGCGGATCTGCTGATCTTGCTTTCTGATGTTGACGGATTGTATACAGATGATCCGAGAGCAAACAATGATGTTAGGCTGATTCATTTTGTTGATGAGTTATCCGATGTCATGTCCATGGGAAAGAATACTACCGGATCCAATATAGGTACCGGCGGAATGGGCGCGAAACTTCATGCTGCCAAGGTCGCGGTATCTTCGGGTGCACATATGGTTATAGCGAACGGCAAGGACGTATCGGTTATTCATAAGATTATGGAAGGCAGAAATTACGGTACACTTCTTGCCGCCAAGAAGGATGATGCGTTTGATATTGCTGATTATGTGGAAAGAGTATAGCAATGAATATAGAAGAATTGATCAATCGAATAAATGAGTTGTATCACAAATCGAAAAGTGAAGGACTTACTCCGGAAGAACTTGATGAACAGCAGAAGCTTCGCAAGGAATATATAGCTAATGTCCGCGGAAACTTGAAATCTCAATTGGAAAATATTGATATCAAGGAAAAAGACGGCAGCATTGTTAATTTGGGAGTGCATAAAAAGAAAGAAGAACTCCGCAAAAAAATGTCTGTAATTCGGGATTCGATGTTCGATAAGGAGAGAAAAGACGCATCGGATTGCATTTGCGAACAGCTGACTGCAATAGATGCATATACGTCGGCGGATGTTATTTTAATGTATTCGCCCATTAGGTCGGAAGTTGATTGTATTCCGATATTTAAGAAAGCAATTGCCGACGGTAAACAGGTTGCTTTTCCGGTAAGTACGATTGAAAATGACCTTCCGATTATGCGTTTTTACTATGTTGATGATTTACAAAAGCTTAAGAAGGGCAATTATTCGGTGATGGAACCGGATGTTAACACGTATAAACTTCAACAGGTAAAACGAAATGCGGATTTGATTATTGTTCCCGGACTTTCCTTTGACAGGGACTGTCACCGGCTGGGTTACGGAAAGGGCTTTTATGATTCATTCCTAAAAAAGTATCCGCCGAAAAAGAGTATCGGGTTGGGATTTGAAAAACAGATTTGTGATTTGGTTCCGACGGACGCCGGTGATTGTGCGCCGGATATGGTTATTACCGAAGAACATATATATGAAAAAGGAAGTCATAATGGATTTTAAGAGCATTTTTGAAAATGCCCCTTCGGATGAAAAGGAGAGGCAATATTATTTTATAGATGCCGCATGCCGTTATATGAGCGAACGTATGGAGACGAATAAGCTTACATTTTGTGTTTCAACGTTCGGGTGTCAAATGAATGCAAGAGACTCCGAAAAGATTTCGGGAATACTTGAGCGCGTGGGTTATGTGGAAACCGAAGATGAAAAATCAGCCGATTTTGTGGTTTATAATACCTGTACGGTGCGTGATAATGCCAACCAGCGTCTTTTGGGGCGCCTGGGAAGTTTACTGGCCGAAAAGAAAAAGCGCCCCGGTATGCGTGTGGCCATATGCGGATGTATGTCGCAGGAAGTCACTGCCAGAAATCTGTTGCTTAGCAAGTACCGTAAGGTTGATTTGATTTTCGGTACGCATAATGTATATAAATTTGCGGAACTGCTATGCCGTTTGTATATGCGTGATGAGTGTTCGGAAGGCAGGAATCTCAAGACGATTTGCGAAATTGAAGAAGATGCCAAATGTACGGTGGAGGAACTTCCGATTAAGCGTAATTATGCGTTTAAATCCGGGGTAAATATCATGTACGGATGTAATAATTTCTGTACATATTGTATCGTACCTTTTGTGCGAGGTCGGGAGCGAAGTCGTAATTCTGCGGAAATTTTGGCGGAAGTTCGCAACCTTGCCGCTTGCGGTATTAAAGAGGTTATGCTATTGGGACAAAATGTGAATTCCTATGGCAATTCCCTTGCAGATGAGATGAGTTTCCCGCAACTTCTTAGTGAAGTGGAAAAGATAGAAGGTATTGAAAGAATTCGCTTTATGACCAGTCATCCGAAGGACTTGTCGGATGAATTGATAGAAGTGATGAAGAATTCAACCAAAATATGCAGACACCTGCATTTGCCGCTGCAGAGCGGAAGTACCCGGATATTACGTGAGATGAATCGACGTTACACCAAAGAATCATATCTTGATTTGGTGGATCGTATACGTAAAGAAATCCCTGATATTTCCATTACAACGGATATTATAATCGGATTCCCGGGTGAGAAACAAGAGGATGTTGATGAAACAATAGATGTAATTCGTAAAGCTCAGTTTGAGGGTGCCTTTACATTTATATATTCCAAACGAAGCGGAACGAAAGCTGCAGATATGCCCAATCAGGTTCCTTATGAAGAGGCCAAGAAGCAATTTGACCGCGTTTTGAGTGTTGTAAATGAAGTTTCGCAGGAAAGGGCACAACGATTACAGGGAAAAGTCATGGACGTTCTGGTTGAGGAGATTAACAGGCAGGATGATACGCTTGTGACAGGACGACTATCAAACAATCTGGTTGTGCATTTTCCGGGAGATTCCTCTCTGATTGGTAAAATCGTTAATGTAAAACTAACACAGTGCATGGGATTTTATTATTTGGGGAATTTACTTGACGAAAACAAATAAAAACGTAGAATAAAACAGTATACGAAGAAAGATATATTTTTTCGCGGAAGGAGAATTATTATGGCAAAGGCCTATAATCACAGAGAGATTGAAGAAAAGTGGCAGAAATATTGGGAAGAGAATGAAACCTTTAAAACGGATGTGTGGGATTTTTCAAAACCGAAGTTTTACGCATTGGATATGTTTCCGTATCCTTCGGGCGTAGGCCTTCATGCCGGTCATCCGGAAGGATATACTGCGACAGATATTGTTTCCCGTATGAAGAGAATGCAGGGATATAATGTACTGCATCCTATGGGATACGATTCCTTTGGACTTCCGGCTGAGCAATATGCCGTTAATACCGGTAATCATCCGAATGGATTTACGCAGGAGAATATTAAAACTTTTTCCAAGCAGCTTAAGGAACTCGGTTTTGACTATGACTGGTCCAAAATGCTTGCTACTTCGGATCCCGAATTCTATAAGTGGACGCAGTGGATATTCAAAATGCTTTATGAAGCAGGTTATGCCAAATATATAGATATGCCTGTTAACTGGTGTGAAGAATTGGGTACGGTTCTTTCTAATGATGAGGTAATCGACGGCAAGTCGGAACGCGGCGGTTTCCCTGTTATTCGTAAGAATATGAAGCAATGGGTTATTGACCAGCCGGCATTTGCGGAAGAACTTTTGGAAGGCCTTGAGGAAATTGACTGGCCGCAGTCCACAAAGGAAATACAAAAGAATTGGATCGGTAAGTCTACCGGTGTTGAGGTCGAATTCAATATTGTCGGCGGAGGTAAATTCTCTATTTTCACAACGTGTATCGAAACAATTTACGGTATTACGTTTATGGTTCTGGCTCCCGACGGAGACATTGTAAAACAGTTAATGCCCAGAGTGCAGAATAAGGAAGAAGTTCAGGCATATATTGACGAAACATTGAAAAAGAATGATATGGATCGTACCGAACTTAATAAAACAAAATCCGGCTGCATTCTTTCCGGTATTACCTGTATTAATCCCGTAAACGGTAAAGAAGTACCTTTGTTTATCGGTGACTTTGTTCTTGCATCATATGGAACGGGTGCTGTCATGGCGGTTCCGTCACATGATCAGCGTGACTTTGAGTATGCGATTGCGCATAATATTCCCATGATTCAGGTTATTGACGGCCGCGATGTATCTGAGTGTGCCTTTGAAAAAGGAGACTATCTCGGAAAGGGATGTAAATTGATTAATTCAGAGGAATTTACCGGCCTGACCGTTGAGGAAGCAAAAGAAGCCATTACCGTGAAACTCGAGAAGATGGGAGTTGCAAAACGTTGTGTAAACTATCATTTCAGAGAATGGATTTTTGCACGTCAGCGTTATTGGGGTGAACCGGTACCGGTTGTTCACGGGGATGACGGTTCGATTCATGTCCTTTCCGATGAAGAACTTCCGCTTATTTTGCCTGAACTTGAAGATTACAAGGGCAAGAACGGAAAGGCACCGTTGGAGAATGCTACGGAATGGAAGAAGTATAATAAAGACGGTTTTACAGGAGTTCGTGAAACATCTACGATGCCCGGTTCTGCCGGATCTTCGTGGTATTATTTCCGTTATATAGATCCGCATAATGATAAAGAATTTGCGAATCAGGAACTGCTGAAACATTGGATGCCTGTTGACTTGTATATCGGTGGTCCGGAGCATGCTGTCGGTCATTTAATGTATTCGAGAATCTGGAATCGCTTTTTGTATAACAAAGGATTGTCACCCGTTAAAGAGCCGTTTAAGAAATTGGTTCATCAGGGTATGATTCTTGGAGAAAACGGAATCAAGATGGGTAAACGTTTCCCTGAATTTGTTGTTAATCCGAGTGATATTGTCAGAGATTACGGTGCAGATACATTACGTTTGTATGAAATGTTTATGGGACCGTTGGAGGTATCCAAACCTTGGAGCCCTCAGGGCGTTGACGGAGCCAGAAAGTTTATCGGAAGAGTATATACTTTCTTCACCAATCCCGATTGTCTGACGGATTCTATGTCGGATGAGTTGTACAGAACATATCATAAGACGGTACGTAAGGTTACGGATGACTTTGAAAAGCTTGCATTTAATACTGCGATTTCGCAGATGATGATATTCATGAATGCGGCGCAGAAGGAAGGAATGGTTACTCGCGAATGTGCGGAAGGATTTATTAAGATGTTCTCCTGCATTTGTCCGCATATGGGAGAAGAACTGTGGAGCATTTTGGGACATTCCGATACGATAGCTTATGAAAAGTGGCCGGATTGTGATGAAAAGGCATTGATTGAAACAACTATCGAAATAGGCGTTCAGGTAAACGGAAAGGTCCGTGGCAGCGTTCTTTTGGAAAAGGATGAAGATAAGGACTCGGCACTGGCCAAAGCCAAAGAAGTATCACAGGTTGCGAATTTTATTTCCGGTAAAACCATTGTAAAGGAAATATATGTTCCCGGTAAAATCATTAATATTGTATGTAAATAAAAGAGTTTGGTCGGTCGCCTTTTGGGGCGACCGATTTTTTGCATATCTATTATTTCAAATCTACTATATTGTGTGGTTCGTTTCCGGGATATCTACAAAATAACTTGAATTTTCAATGAATCGGAGTAAAATATATTATGTATATTTGCGTGCAGTATGCGGAATGGGGATAATATGCTGTCAACACTTATTGCTGTGGAAGATGAGAATCTGCTTGCCAGAATTCGGTCGATTTTGTCGGCCGATCATGTTGATGCGTTTTTTTCTTCGGAAGCGGAAGAGGCCGCAGATATCATTCAGAATAATGATATTGCGATAGCTATTCTGTCCTTGTCTTTTTCTGTTATGGATGGCGGAGAACTTGCCGAATTCTGTATGCAGCAGAATTCACGGACTCAGTTAATTCTGTTGTATTCCGAACAGGATACGGAGTATGCCGTTTCGTTTTTTAATGCATATGAGAATTGTAAGATTATTTCATATGATTTGTTTAAGCCGATGGAACTGTCAGCGTTGATATGGGAAGCGGAGCAGGATTATTCGGCAGAGAGCGCTCTTCTTGCGCAGGAAGAGAAATTCTTCCAAAAAGAGTCGCAGTATAAGAAGAAACTTATGGATATGTCAGGACTTCTTAATGATAGGAATGAAGGATATTCTGCCGTTATTCGTCAGTTTTTGATGAGTTTTCGATTACTGTTTGATGTGCCGGATGATCCGGCACTGGATATTTTGATGGATCATTTGACAAATGTGTTGAATGAATATGTTCAATTGTTTTTGGTAGGTACGGTTACCCTTTCGGATATTATGGATTATTTAAATAACCAGTCGTTTGATGCGGAAGAGATGAAATATTATCATCTTGAAACAACCGGTGATATTATCCCCGCCGATTATGGGACAGATTCGTCGTGTGACTTTGCGTTTTTGCTGTATTTATGTGTCGAGACATTTCATCTTCTTGCGCAGCATTTCCGTAGCCGTGTAAATGTATCAATAAAAGAAACCGAATACAGGGCCGACTTGATTTATGATGTAAGAGTTGCATCCGAGAATCAGAAAATATTCGGATATATGTGTACAATCATGGAATCACTTGGCAAGAATTTTTCGGATAAGTTCTTGTATGGAAGTAAAGACGGCGTTATTCAGTACCGAATGATCTGTAATCGGAATATATAGATTGTAAATGTGATTGAAAATGAGTAAAAAGAAAATCAAGTTTAAGGATCTTCCGAAATCGATACGTGTTCGGAAGATTATCATGGGATGTATATATGTTGTTGCAATAGGGTGTCTCGGCTATTTTGGATATTATTGTCTGCAGGCGTCCAATACCCAGAATAATTACGAGGATTTGGCTCTCTTGAAAGAAAAGGATACCGATTCGGAAATACATTTATTCAATCCTGCTCATGTTACGGTGGATGATATTGAGATTCCGGATATTTTGGAAGAGTATCAAATTTTATATTCTAAGAATAAAAGTCTAATCGGATGGGTTAAAATTGACGATACATTAATTGATTACCCTGTAATGCAATCTTCGAACCAGGATTATTACCTTACACATAACTTTTCGCAGGAGAAAGACAATAACGGATCGATTTTTATCGATAAGGACTGTTGCATTTGGCCCAGAAGTCAGAATCTTATTTTATACGGACACAATATGAAATCCGGCAAAATGTTCGGAACACTGGCTAAATACAAGAGTCAATCCTATTACGAGAAACATCCGTTTATCAGTTTTGACACGCTTTACGAAAAAGGACTGTATCAGGTAATGTATGTTTTTTCGGAAGTTGTGCATGATGAGACAGAAGTGACATTTAAGTATTATCAGTTTATTAATGCCAATTCAGCCGAAGAGTGGGATTCCAATATGGCGCAGATGGCAGAAAAGTCGTTGTATGATACAGGTGTAACTTCGCAATACGGGGATCAATTGATTACTTTATCCACATGTGACTATTCCGCAGGCTCGGAGCGTTTCGCGGTCGTGGCCAAACGAATTCAATAGGTTTTGTTAAGGAGACAAATATGTCAGAAACACAACAAAAACTTAAATCTCAAAAACAATCGAAAGGAAAGAAAGTGCTCCTGAAAAAGAGTGTGCGAAGAACAATCGGCGCGCTCTTATTGGTGTCGGCATTAATCGTTGCGGCTATACCGGTGCAGAATACACAGGCGGTTGCGGCTGACGGCGTGAGTGGTATTCCGTCGTTGGATGATATTGTTAATGATACATCGGTATATTTTCATCCGACAGTTAATACATCCGTTCAGCCGGCGGCATCTTCCGACAGTCGATACGGTTTTCCGTTTGTTGAAAATGCGGAGCTTTCCGATATCGAAGATGTGACGCCTGCGCATAACCATCATAAATACCTGGAAATTGATATGTCCGGTATGTTGAATAAATCGAAACCGGTTCCTATTTATGAACTTAAAAAGTATGGATCCGGTGTTGAGTACAACTGCCTGACCAGCTTTGTAGGTGAGTCCGGCTCCGGTTATTCTCCGGCGAATGATGAGATTAAGCTCGGTGACCGTATTATTTATAACAGTGAAGCCACGGTCACTGCAGATGCACCATATTTTGTCGACAGAGACGGCAAGACCTATCGTTATATGGAAACCGCATTAAATCTGTACAATGATATTGTGACAACGGGATATCAGGTTTTGCAGTTGGATCGAGATGAGATTGCATACCGTTTTGATGCTGACGGCGATCATATTGATGATTTGAATCAGAAAGTCAGTGAATTTGAACGTGACAAATGGGCATACGATATTGTTTCCAATACAAGACAGACTTTTTATACATTCCGTACAAGCGAATCCCGTGATAATTGCCAGGAAGTTTATTATATTGCCGACGGAGCATTTGCGGGTAAGTCTAATTTCCGTACGATCAATATTCCTTCCGGCAGTAAATTTATCGGAGATTCCGTATTTGAGGGATGTAAGTCACTTGAAAATTTAATGATCAAGAGTGATATCGAACAAATCGGTGATAAATGTTTTGCGGGTTGTTCGTCTCTTAAGAGCGTTGAATTTAAACATCCGAATAATCTTAAAATAATCGGTGACGGTGCTTTTGCAGGATCGGGATTGGAGAGCATTGTCCTTCCGAGTTCCGTTGAAGAAATCGGCTCCGGTGCATTTTATTCGTGTTCTGCGCTTCAGGACGCATATTTATCCGGAAATGAGTTATCTGCCGGGATTTTCAGTCAGTTTACCGACGCATTTACCCCGATATTGGGTGATTATCTGTTTGCAAACTGTACATCCATGGTAAACAGTAAATTACCGCCCGGCTGCGTAACTTTGGGAAAGGGAAACGGAACAAACAGCGGTGTCGGCTTGTATGCAGGCTGTGCTTCATTACAGCATGTTGAAATCCCGTCTGCATTTGGTAAGAACAGCAGCGGACAAAGAACACTTTCAGCAGGTTTCTTTTATGATTGTCCTGAATTGTTATGGGTAAGATTCTTTACGAATAATGCGGACGCATCAGATCATGAATTTGTTACCAAGAATAACAAGTCATACCATCCCGGATATGAGCCGAATGTGAAGAACTCATTTTCTATATGGGGTCCCAAACCCGCACAGGAACCGTCGGCGTACGATTATGCTATTCGAAACAGTAATACATATATGTACATGGAAGATGACGGTACAATGGTTTATCTTCTTGTGCAAGGCGGTTGGAGATTCATTTTTGATAATACGGGCCGTATAACGGGTTGTGAACCTACCAAAGATGCTGAGGGAGTAATAGATGTACCGGATGTGGTAGGCGATTTGATCATGACCGAGATCGGAGATAATGCATTTGCGAACCTGAAAGATAATACCGGCAATTATCCTACCGAGATTAATATTCCGCCTACGGTGACCAAGATCGGAAACGCAGCATTCTCCAGATGCGGCAAGATTGACACCGTAAATATTAATACGATGGGTGTGGTAATGGGGCGCGAAGCATTTGCCAATAACCCGTTTTTGACAAATGTAAACTTCAATCAGGTTGAAGGAAGCGGCGCAACTACATTGGGAGATTCCTGCTTCCAGAATTGCCCCGAATTAAAAGAAATCGACTTGATTGATGATAACTATAACGGTAAATCCTACAACTATATCAACATTGGCTCTATTGGTACGGATTGTTTCTATACCGGCGGAAAAGAATTAACCATAAAGGGTAAGATGGAACGTGGATATGCTCCTTATGAATTTGCACTTGATGGCAAAAATACCGTCAGCGATACATATGGATCTCATATTGTATATAAGAGCGGTAATCCTCAGAATATTTCCTGCCAGTATAAAGATGCATTTACGCAGGGAGGCATTAATTATCCGGCCGGTGTTTATTTATTGGAATATCCTGATCAGAATACGATTGTAGATACAACAGATAATGCAAGAGTTTGTGATTTGGCTACACATGATCCGTTTACATACAATATGGCAGGCATCGTAGATGCAACCGCAAACGTGGTTATTCCGGACGGTATTGAGTATGTGGATATTGCGACATCCAGTGGCCTTGTATATGATGCATTCCATAATGTCCCGGGATTGATGACAGTATCACTTTACGGACCGACAAAGCTTCCGGATGGTGCTTTTGCGGTAAATACACCGGATGCAACACAATCGGATTTGCAGGCAGTATACTTCTATAATGATGTGACTGATATAGGTGATGTTCCGTTCTTAATTGTTCCGAATGACGATACAACGGTAGATAATAATCTTTGTCGAGTAAGTACGGTTGGATTCTTCGGAGAAGGAGACTACACTTCGGCATCTCCTGAAAATCCGTATTATTGGTATCAGGATGGCATCATATATAGTTATGACGGTACCAATACGTCAATTGTGGAATGTTTGCCGAGCAGAGGTGCGATTGTGGGCGATGCACCTGTCGGTAGCCAGTACGTTACCGGTGAAGAAACAGCAGCAGTGAATTCAATTGAGGATCATGCTTTTTATAATTGTGATAACATTCGTGAGGTTGATTTGTCGTCTGCTGACGGTCTGCGTGCAATTCCTGAATTTTGTTTTGCGGAATGTGATAATTTGCAGGAAGTCAGTTTGCCGAAGAATGTAAACGAAATCGAAGATGATGCATTTAAGAATTCATTTGATTACATTGCGGTACGTATTCCTGATGTAGAAGTAGATATTTCCGATACGGCATTTAATAGTCCTAAAGAATCACCTATTGCGCCTACGATTTTTAGTTATGAAGACAGTGCGGCGGAACGTTATGTAAACCGAATGAATAAAAAGGGTGCTAATTTTGCATTCAAAACACTTGATAATGTTTATACCGTTAAGTTTGTTAATCATGACGGTTCTGTATTGGATGAACAGACTGTTGTGGCGGGTGAAGATGCAATTCCGCCGGCAGATCCGGTTAAACCGGGGTATGATTTTACCGGTTGGAATCCTGATTATAACGATATTTATGCTAATACTACGTGTGTTGCGCAGTTTAAACAGCAGACTTCATCCTCATCGAGTTCTTCGTCATCGTCAGGGTCATCCAGTAAAGGATCATCATCAGGTACTTCGAAGTCGAGCTCATCTTCGTCAAGTTCTTCATCTTTATCGGGAAGTTCTTCAAGTATAGCGAGACCGATTATCATCAGTGGACAGAATGCCGCGCCTATAGCGGCAGCCAATCCGTCGGCAGCTCGTCCGGCTTCGTCCGGCGCTTCAGTATCGACTCCGTCCAAACCGGCAGGCGGTAAGACATCTGTAGTTTCTACAGCAGACGGTATTACGGATGTGGGTAAGATGAGTGCAACGGTTAACGGTTCTTCTGATAATTATGTTGTTAAGATTACTCAGACACAGGAAGCAAATGATTGTGCATATGCTGCATTAACGTCTGCTTTTGGGGATATAGAACCGCTTCGATATTTACCGATCGATATCAGTTTGTATGATTCGACCGGTACTAATAAGATTAGTCCGATCCCGGATGGTGTTTCTATCAGTATTACGATGCCAATTCCGGATGACTTGGCAATTTATGGCGGTAATGCGAAGGTTGCCAGCACAATTGACGGTAAGCTTGAGAAGATCCAACCCAGATTTACCGTTATTAATTCCGTACCTTGTATGACATATACCGTAACGCATTTATCTCCGTATGTTGTTTATGTGGATACGGCGAATTTGACAGCGACAGGTATTGCCGATGCAACTCCGAAAACGGCAGATCCAATTCATCCGAAGTGGTTTTTGTGTATCGGACTCGCGGCTGTGGCTGTGCTTATGTTCCTTAAGAAAGATCCAGAAGAGTATTTGAAGACTGCATAAGGAGATGCTTATGGGTCCAATTATTCGCAGAAGTATAGCAGCTTTATTGGTTATTTCCGCAATTATTCTTGCTGCATTGCCGGCACCTTCCGCGCAGGCTTACAGCGAACGTGGAGATTATGTATTAGACGGATCTACGGTTGTTTCCTATAAAGGAGATGATTCGGAAGTTACGCTTCCTAATACAATAACATCTGTCGGAAAAGATGCATTTGCGGGTAACAAGAACCTTACGAAGGTTGTTATTCCGGATTCTGTGCGTACAATTGATTTCTCTGCTTTTGAAAATTGTATTAATCTTCAGAAAGCAGTTATCGGACAAGGCGTTAGAACTATAGGTTCCAGCGCTTTTTCGGGTTGTACTCTTTTACATAGTGTGAATATTCCCGAACGATGTGATTCGATTGGTTCAGGTGTTTTTGCCGGGTGCAACAATCTGGCTTCTGTAGATGTTCATCCTGATAATTTGTATTTTGTGTGCAACGACGGTGTATTGTATTCGCGTGATGGGTACACATTGGTTCAGTATTTACCGGGGCGTGCACGTGTCGGATATTCAATGCCGTCGCAGGTACACGAGATTGGAGAGTATGCATTTTGGGGAGCATATAATCTTACGGATGTAATAATATCACCTAATGTTGAAGAAATACCCGAATATGCGTTTTCCAATTGCAGCGGATTGACGAATGTAGTTATGCCGACATCTGTTGAGTCTTTGATGGCGTTTTCTTTTGCAGATTGTCCGTCTCTTCGCAGTATAGCTATTCCGGAATCGGTTGGATATATTGATGACCGTGCATTTTATCAGAGCAACGGAACAAAGATTTGCTTTGTGGATGATGCGGGTAATACGACATCGGTTATTAATCCGGATCAGCTGGCTGCGGTAAGCGCAGAAGCGGTGGCATCAGGGGCGGATGGTGTTTCTTCTCCTTCGGAAGTGGTCAGCGGTGCAGTGGCGCCTGATCCAACGGAATCTGTGGATACGAATTCTTCTGAAACTGCTATGGCTTCCGACGGTTTTGATTCTGCAAACGATACGGATTCGACAGATAATGTAAATATATCCGATCCTACTTCTTACAGTGGTAACGAAGCATGGAATCGTAATTTGTTGAGTCGGGATTTTTCGGATAATACATTTGATAATGAACTGGGTTCTTCCATGGTAATCGGTGGAAATGCTGTGATGATTATGAGTCCGGATATGCCTGTAAGAGGATATCAGATTGAAGATGCGGAATTGGAAGATTCTGTCGGAATGGGTAATTCATCATCTTCAGATGTTCAAATTACCCCGGAAGGCAAACTGAAGAATCGTACGTTTTATCAAGATAATTCTTTGGAAAATGAATCGGTTTCGACTTCTGTTAAGAGTGTGGGTGATTTTGCGTATGCGAGATCATCCGTAAAGAGCATTTTGATTCCCGATTCCGTATCATCCATAGGCTATGGCGCTTTTTACTGCTGCCCGAATCTGTCTGACGTTCATATAGCCGATTCTGTTCAAAGCATTGAATTGGGGGCATTTGATAATACTCCATGGCTGATGAACTGGAAACAGGCGCAAGATGGCAAGTCTTTTCTGACTGTTGGTGACGGTATTTTGCTTGCCTATAAGGGTGAGGGCGGAAATATCAGTATTCCGGAAGGTGTCAAAACCATAGGACCCGGGTGCTTTGCCGGGAACACATCCATTTCGGGTGTAAAAGTTCCTTCAAGCGTCAGAACGATCGGTGAAGATGCCTTTAACGGATGCATAAAACTTCGTGAACTGACATTGTCCGAAGGCCTTAAGAATATCGAAGACCGTGCATTTAAGGATACAAATCTTTCGTTTTTACAGATCCCTGACAGCGTGGAAACAATCGGTCTGGGTGCTTTTGATCTGACGGGAACCGGAAATCACTTAAACACAGTGATTTTGCAAGGGAATAATATGCCGAACTGTGCATATAAGCCGACTGCGACCAGACTTTCTTCCGATAATCTGCGTACTAAGGTATTCGAGAATATTGATAATTTAATTGTAGGAAAAGATGCAGATATCCATTCGGGTACAATTGCCGATCCGTCATATTACGGATTTAGGGGTCAGGTGTATTGTATTTCCGGTGATTCGTTTGAAGGTAAACCGCTTTTGGAACTTATTCAAGCAACACAAGAGCCGGATGTAAACGGAAATGTCAATATTTCAGCAACCATTCAATTGGGGGATGATTCTTATTTAATGGGTGGCGCGCGTGAGCATGCTTTTGACAGCTATCTTACATGGCCGGAGTGGTGTGCTCGTAAACCAACATCAGTGTCGGTTGACGGAAATGCATCGGAATCTTTGAATGCACTTCTTTCCAATGTTTCACAAAATCTCCCGGAGACTTTAGAATCAACGGATGATGGCATTATTGTTCACCTTTCAGGTACTGACTTTGCGGAAGATTCTCATGGAATAGCAAAGCTGCCGGGTGAACATGGACGTTTGGAATGCGATGTCTTTGAAGATCATAATTTGGAAAAGCTGATAAAGGACAGTTACCGGTCGGCTAAAGGTAAATCAATGGACGGGCGACTGGTACCGCTTTCTTTGACTTGTACTCAATATCCGTCAGCTGTACCTATTAATAAATTCGGCTCCGGTAAAATGGAAATGTCAATTTCTATTCCGCAAGCACTAAAGGATGCTCCTTCCGTATACGGTGGCGCGCTTAATGAGGACGGAGACTGGGAAGATGTGGCCGTGACAGTTGATTCTGCTAATAATATGCTTACTTTTGTGGCGGGGCATTCCGGCGTATTTGCATTATTTGGCGGTACACAATCCGATGCGTTAAATGTATCTGAAGATGTTGAGACTCAGACACTTGAAGTTCTTGTAAATCAGCAGCCCGAGAATTTGACAAATCTTTCACAAACGGGTATCGTTAATACGCTGCACAAGGATGTTGGTGGCATTAAAGCCAAGTGGTTTGTTATTGTTATTATGTTATCGATGGCAGCTATCCTTGTATTGTATAAATCCAAAAATAAAGTAAAAACAAAATAATACAGAAAGGCTAAAACTATGAGCAAGATTCAAATGACCACCCCTCTTGTGGAAATGGATGGGGATGAAATGACACGAGTATTATGGAAGATGGTAAAGGACGAATTGTTAACTCCGTTTGTTGAGTTAAATACGGAATATTATGATCTTGGCCTTGTGCATAGAAATGAGACAGATGATGAAGTAACTCGTGAAAGTGCTCTTGCAACACAGAAATACGGTGTTGCCGTAAAATGTGCAACAATCACTCCGAATGCTGCCAGAGTAACGGAATACAATCTGAAGAAAATGTGGAAGAGCCCGAATGGTACTATCCGAAGCATTCTTAACGGTACCGTATTTCGTACGCCTATTATTGTTAAGGGCATTGAACCTTGTGTTAAAAACTGGAAAAAGCCGATTACTATTGCAAGACATGCATACGGTGATTTGTATTTGAATAATGAATATCATTTTGACGGTGCCGGATCGGCAAAGCTTGTTGTTACGGATGCATCCGGTAATTCCGAAACAATAATGATTCATGAATTTAATGAACAGGGAGGTGTCGTTCAGGGAATTCATAATTGTACGGATTCTATTGAGAGCTTCGCACGAAGCTGTTTTGAGTATGCACTCGATCAAAAGCAGGATGTATGGTTCGGTGCAAAGGATACCATTTCAAAACAATACGACCATCATTTTAAGGATATCTTTGCGGAGATTTATGAAAAGGAATATAAAGATAAGTTTGTTGAAGCCGGAATTGAATATTTCTATTCTTTGATAGATGATATTGTTGCCAGAGTTATGAAATGTAACGGTGGAATCATTTGGGCATGCAAGAACTATGACGGCGATGTAATGTCTGATATGATTGCCTCCGCATTCGGTGCCATGCCGATGATGACATCTGTTTTAGTCAGTCCTTCGGGTGTCTTTGAATATGAAGCTGCGCACGGAACCGTTCAACGTCATTATTATAAATACTTAAATGGTGAGGAAACGTCTACGAATCCTGTAGCTACCATTTTTGCATGGAGTGGTGCATTAAAGAAGAGGGGTGAATTGGATAGTTTGCCCGAACTTATCAGATTTGCCGAGAAATTGGAGCGAGCAACTTTATCAACAATCGAAGAAGGTAAGATGACAAAGGACCTTGCTATGATTACATCACTTACAGACACGGTAACGTTGAACAGTCTTGATTTTATTAAAGCAATTCGCAAAAATTTAGAAGAACTTTTGTGGGATTTGGATGTATAAAGAGGTAGGCGTGTGACGGACTTTAAGATTTCGCAAGCGGTTATCGGAAGATTGCCAAGATATTATCGATATCTCAAAGATTTGATGGATGAAGGTGTGGAACGCATTTCATCTCAGGAATTGAGTGAAATTATGCATGTGACGGCATCACAAATTCGACAGGATTTTAATCATTTTGGCGGATTTGGACAGCAGGGATATGGTTATAATGTTGAATATCTGTATAATGAAATCGGTAATATTTTGGGGTTAAACAGAATCCATCATCTTGTTTTGATTGGTGCGGGCAATTTGGGACGTGCTCTTGCCAATTATATGAATTTTGAAAAGAGAGGATTTATTATTTGCGGTATCTTTGATAATAATCCGGAGATTATCGGAACGTGTATTCGCGATATTTATGTGCGTCCGATGGATGAATTGGGATCGTTTTTGAAAGATAATGATATTGATATCGGTGTGATCGCGATTCCCAAAGCAGGTGCTCCTAAAGTCGCATCTCTTCTCGTTTCCCATGGTATTTGTGCGATTTGGAATTTCGCTCATGTGGATTTGGAAGTACCCAAAGAAGTCACGGTAGAAAATGTTCATTTGTCAGATAGTTTAATGAGATTGTCATATAACTTTAACCGAAAGAAGAATTCGGATATCTAGGGGGAATCATTTATGGCAGCTTCCAAAGACAAATTTAACGAAGCAATCATGTCGGCGAAAATACCGGTTTTGATTTTGGATAATAAGTGGCATCGCTTGTTCGGTAAAATGGATCCGACGGATGAAATTAAGGAGTTGGAGCGACAGTTGTCGGAACTCCTTAAACGTCAGGGCAAGATTAACTCCGAGATGAAGGATCTTAAGAAGATCAAGAGTAATTTGATGCAGGAAATTGTTGAGAATATGGATGGAATGGAAGGGGTCGATTCCGGAAGTGCCGTAGACAAAAAACTTGCTGATAATAAACGGTTGATTAATGAAGTAAATGAAAAGATGGAAGAATACGAGGACGAATGTATTGAGCTTCCGCGAATGATTGATAAAGTGAACAAGTCTCTTATGCTGGAAACCATGGCTGTTTGCTATGAACGATTGAACAGCAATACCGAAGAGATTGAGGAAATATCCGAGTGGATAAAAGAAATACGGGTAACTCTTAAGAAAAATATTGTTAAAAAGCAGGATATGGAATTATATAATGCACAGTTGTATGCATATATGCATGACATTTTCGGACCACAGGTTATGGAAATGTTTGATATGAAATATATTCCGTCACTTGCCAAAATGCAGGAATTAAAAGCTGTATCTGCCGAAGACGTACAAAAGAAAATGTCTTCGGATTCCAATGCAAATAACGCATCCTCATAAAGTGGGTGCGTTTGTGTTTTGTATGTCAAATATATTTTCGGAGAAATAAAGCAATGAGTAATAAGAGAATATCGGCCAAAATTAATTTGGCAAATTTGAAACATAATGCAGAGACATTGTACCAATACATGCCGAATAAAACAGCTATAATGGCTGTTATTAAGGCGGACGGATACGGTCATGGCGCATTGAAAGTTGCCGAGACCCTGTATAGTCTTCCATTTATTTACGGGTTTGCCACGGCTACAGCGGAAGAGGCGATGAAACTTCGTCGAAACGGAATCAGGAAACCGATTTTGATTTTGGGATATGTATTTCCGGAGGATTATCATGAACTGATTGAAAATGAAATTCGTTTTTCTGTCTTTAAGGAAGAAACGGTTGCCGAATTATCTGAATTGGCTTCTCGCATTCGTAAAAAAGCATATGTTCATTTAAAGGTTGATACCGGAATGACCCGTATCGGAATCATGCCCGATGAGAGTGGGCTTTTGACTGCACAGGCAATGTTTTCATATGAAAATGTCATATTTGAGGGTGTTTTTACGCACTTTGCCAAGGCAGATGAGACAGACAAATCCTATACCGATACACAGTATCAGAGATTCACGGATTTTATTGATCTTTTGAGAGAAAACGGTATGGAATTTCCGATTAGCCATTGCGCAAACAGTGCAACAATTTTGGATTTGCCAAAGTATTATATGAATTTGACACGTGCCGGTATTGTTTTGTATGGTTTATGGCCGTCTGAATATGTGAATCATCAGAATATAGATTTGTTACCGGTTATGTCTGTTGTGAGTCATATAATTTATATACGTGAAATAGAGAAGGGAGTGTCCGTCAGCTATGGAGGAACTTTTATCGCTGACAGAAAGATGCGTATAGCAACGGTTCCGGTCGGATATGCCGATGGATATCCCCGTTCTTTGTCCAACAAAGGTTATGTCTTGATTAATGGTCAAAAAGCTCCGATTGTAGGACGTGTATGTATGGATCAGATGATGGTTGATATAACCGATATTTCGGATGTGAATGAATATGATGAGGTTGTTTTACTCGGAAAGTCACAGGATGCGGAGATTTCTGCGGAAGAATTGGGTAATCTTTCCGGCCGTTTCAATTATGAATTAGTGTGTGACTTTTCGCCCAGAGTTGAACGTGTCTATGAACTGGATTCTTAAATTTATCGGGATTAAGGGAAAATCTTGATGAATGTATTGCAAAATGATATAATTATGTGATTATTTTATTCAATTGTAAAGGAGTATGTATATGTCAGGACATTCCAAATTCGCAAACATTAAACACAAAAAAGAGAAAAATGATGCAGCAAAAGGCAAAATCTTTACCATTATCGGTCGTGAAATTGCCGTTGCGGTAAAAGAAGGCGGTCCTGTTCCCGAGAATAATTCCCGTCTGCGTGATGTTATTGCCAAGGCGAAGGCAAATAATATGCCGAACGATACAATCGAACGCGGCATAAAGAAAGCTGCCGGCGATGCAAACAGTGTGAATTATGAATATGTTTCTTATGAAGGCTATGGCCCGAACGGTGTAGCTATTATTGTTGATGCACTTACTGATAATAAGAATCGTACTGCAGCCAATGTTCGTTCGGCATTTACTAAAGGTAACGGTAATGTCGGAACGCAGGGCTGTGTAAGCTTTATGTTTGATAAAAAGGGTCAGATCATTATTGATAAAGAAGAGTGTGAGATGGAGAGCGATGATCTTATGATGATTGCTTTGGATGCCGGCGCTGATGACTTTTCCGATGAGGAAGACAGCTACGAAATTCTTACTTCCCCTGATGACTTTTCGTCTGTTTTGGAGGCAATACAGGCAGCCGATATTCCAATGGTAAGCGCTGAGATTACGATGATTCCGCAGACATATGTCACTCTTACGGATGAAGATGCAATTAAGTATTTGCAGAAGACGTTGGATCTTTTGGATGAGGATGATGACGTTCAGGCAGTATATCATAACTGGGATGAATAATACATCGGGAGGCATAAAATGAAAAAATATTCCAAACCGGAAACCATTTGTATACAGGCAGGCTGGGATCCGAAGAACGGTGAACAGCGTATTCTTCCAATCTGCCAGAGCACGACATTTAAATATGATACATCCGACCAGATGGGACGGTTGTTTGATTTGGAGGATAACGGGTATTTTTATACGAGACTGCAGAATCCGACAAATGATGCTGTTGCTGAGAAGATCTGCCAATTAGAAGGTGGTGTGGCTGCAATGCTTACATCTTCCGGACAGGCAGCGAACTTCTTCGCAGTTTTTAATATTTGCGAGACCGGTTCACATGTTATCATGTCCTCAAAGGTATATGGCGGAACATTCAATTTGTTAACCGTTACCTGTGAGAAAATGGGAATTGAATGTACTGTAATCGATCCGGATTGTTCCGAAGAGGAATTGAATGCCGCATTTAAAGACAATACGCGATGCGTTGTCGGGGAATCCATTTCCAATCCCGGTGGTGTTATTCTGGATTTTGATAAATTTGTGAAGGCTGCGCATGCACATGGTGTACCGCTTATTGTAGACAATACATTCCCTACACCGATTAATTGCAGACCTTTTGAATATGGCGTCGACATTGTAACACATTCAACAACAAAATATATGGATGGACATGCCATGACAGTTGGCGGTTGTATTGTCGATTCCGGTAATTTTGATTGGGAAGCTCACAAAGAGAAATTCCCCGGACTTACAACACCGGATGAGTCATACCATGGCATTATCTATACACAGAAGTTTGGCAAACTTGCATATATTACGAAAGCAACCAGCCAGCTTATGAGAGATTTGGGATCGATTCAGGCTCCGATGAATGCATTTCTTTTGAACATCGGATTGGAAACTCTTCATTTAAGAGTTCCCCGTCATTGCGAAAATGCGTTGAAGGTTGCGGAGTACTTAAAGAACCATCCGAAGGTTGCATGGGTTAGTTATGCAGGTCTTCCCGATGATCCGTATCATGCATTGGCCCAGAAATATATGCCGAACGGTACATGCGGTGTGTTGTGCTTCGGAATAAAGGGCGGACGTGCAGCATCCATTGAATTTATGGATAAATTGAAATTGGTTGCTATTGTTACACATGTTGCGGATGCACGTACTTGTGTATTACATCCGGCTTCACATACACATAGACAAATGACGGATGAGCAGCTTTTGGAAGCAGGAGTTAATCCTGATTTGATTCGGTTCTCTGTCGGAATCGAGAATGTTGAAGATATTATTGCCGATTTGGAGCAGGCACTGGGATAATTCAATATGCAAAAAAAGCAAAATGCATTCTTTGTAATATTGGGTGTATTGACTTTGCTTATGGCCGGTTATACATTGTTTTCAACCGTCTACGGGCAGATTATTACACAAAATGACGGATTCTTCTACATAGTTATATGTGGGGGAATCCTGATTTTGGTATTCATTTTGCTATCCTTGATTATTAAGCTGATTGTAATTTCGCCGGATCGTGATGAAGGTGTATCGCTACGCGTGGTGGAATATGTTCTGGTTGCTATTTTCCTTGGCATGTTTCTCTATATGCGTTTAGGTTATAAGACTTCATTGAGTGCGTCGGAGGCGGTATACTTCAAAACTGCCAAATCTATTATTGCAGGCTATTTGGATGTTAGCGCCGATTTGCATCGTCCTCTTACAAATAATCCGGCACAATATGTCATGGCATTATTCTATCTGCCCTTTATGAGTATATGGGGAGAAAGTACAGAACTGGCATTTGCGATAAACATAGGTTTGTATTTTGTTATGGCGTTATTGATACGTCGTTTTGTTGTGACAGCAGCCGGACATCGCTGTGGCATGATTGCATTTGCACTTGTTCTGTTTATGCCCGGCCAGGCATATATTGTGTATTCATTCGGTGCTCAACTTCTCTTGTCTGTTTTGTTTTTTGCAGAGATGAACCTTGTTCTGTACATGTACGTGCACACATTTTTCAAAAAGTCTTGGGCTGTTGTCTGCTCTATTTCTGCTGTTATTTGCGGTGGGTTACTGCTTCTTGCCGAGCCGGCGTTTTTGATTATGTATGTACTATTGCTAATCGGAACGTTGTGTTATAAGAAGGAACTGTTTCGGAATGCCATTAAGTTATTATTGGGAATAGTTGTTGTATTCATATTACTTTCGGTTATCAAACTGACACACCTGTCGATGGAACCGTCGGAATTGCTAAGTGGATATGCATCTAATTTCAATGTTCTGGAGAATATGCAAACCGGCAGAACCAATGATATCGGTGAAACATTTGAGAATCTTGAGAATACGGTTTCATCAACGGATAATGCTGTTGAGGAGAATTACTATTTCTTAACAGGAGCTAACGGGAAGACAATTACAGCGATTTCGGCTTCGTGGTTATCCTTATCCGATCAGCTCATTTATATGTTTATGCTTTTGTTATGCATTGTATTTGTCTTTTATATGATGCGAAACGGATATATCCATGCGATTTTAGTGGATATTATGCTGTTGTGCATGATTTTTGTGCTGTTTTTCCAGGTGAATCGTGAGAACAGCGGATTTACTTTTGTATCAATGATAATTGCAGCCGGAAGTATCGGTATTCATTTTATCTTTTTGAATCATCATCCGGATAATGCATTTGCGGAGTATGCAGATGTTCTTGAAAGCGGTGATGCGGATGAAGCCCTTGCCGTAAGTGCGGAGGAATTGGAAATGAAGAAGAAGAGAGCAAAAGCCCTTATATTTATCGGACAAGACGATGCCTTGTATCAAAAAATCAAAGCTGAAGAAAGTTCGACAGTTGTTGAACCATATGCTGTATCGGAAGATATCGTTGCGGCAATCGATGTACAAGAGGAAGCAATTGCTTCGGCACCGGAAGATATGGCTGCGGGTATGCCGGAAGATACGGTTGCAACTGTGGTGGAAGAGCCTGTGTCAGATTCACAAGAATTTGTTCCTATCAAGAATCCGTTGCCTGAACCGAAAGCACCGACTCATCAGCATATTGACTTTGCATTGCAGGGTTCGGATGATTGGGACTTCGATATAGAAGTTGCAGATGACGATGATTTTGATTTTGCTTGATTTGAATCTTAAATTGAATATTGTTGCAAAATGAAAAGGAATTTACTATAATACCAAAGTGGCAGTTATGAATTGCTTCCGTGGCTCAGTCGGTAGAGCGACGCATTCGTAATGCGTAGGTCGCCGGTTCGAATCCGGCCGGGAGCTTGAGGGTTGCATAGTATATATCTATGCAGCCTTTTGTTTTTTTAAAACTTATTATTAGGAGGATACAGCTTTGGCTCAATTGTGGGGCGGAAGGTTTGCCGATCATACAGACGATTCGGTGTATTCGTTTAATGCATCTATTCGTTTTGATAAGAAATTATTGGATTTTGATGTGGAAGCAAGTTGTGCGCATGCACAGATGCTTGGGAAGGTAGGAATAATATCCGAAGAAGAATCCGAATCCATTCAAAAAGAATTGAAGGCAATCTGTAGAGAGGTACATGAGGGCCTTTTAGAGATTACCGATGAATATGAAGATATTCACAGTTTTTTGGAAGCAAATCTGATTAAGCGATTGGGTGACACAGGTAAGAAGGTGCATACGGGTCGCAGTCGTAATGATCAGGTGGCAACGGCGATGCGTTTGTATACCAGGCATTCTGTCACACAGATGCAGGAAGCGCTAATCCGTCTTGAGAATACGCTGTATCGCCTTATTTCGGAGAACACGGACACCTATATGCCCGGTTTTACGCATTTACAAAAGGCACAACCCATTACCTTGTCGCATCATTTAGGTGCATATTTTGAGATGTTTCGACGCGATTTTGATCGCTTGAAAGATACGAAAGAGCGTATGAACTATTGTCCGCTCGGCGGCGGAGCTTTGGCAGGTACCACTTATCCGTTGGATCGTCATTTGACTGCGCATTTGTTAGATTTTGCGGATCCCATGAGAAACAGCCTTGATTGTGTTTCCGATAGGGATTATCTGATAGAATATATGTCGGATTTGTCCGTTATTATGATGCATCTTTCGCGGTTTTGCGAGGAAATCATTCTGTGGAACAGTAATGAATACGGATTTGTTGAAATTAGCGATGCTTTTTCGACAGGCAGTTCCATTATGCCGCAGAAAAAGAATCCGGATATCGCAGAATTGATTCGCGGAAAATGCGGAAGAGTATACGGGGCGCTGACTTCTTTATTGACAACAATGAAATCATTACCGCTTGCATATAATAAAGATATGCAGGAAGATAAAGAAGTCGCTTTTGATGCGATGGAAACTGTTTATGCTTGCATAACTTTGTTTGATGGACTTTTAAATGCAATTACTTTCCGTAAAGAAATTATGAAGCAGTCTGCGGTGAAAGGATTCACAAATGCAACCGATGCAGCTGATTATCTTGTGAAGAAAGGAATGCCGTTTCGTGATGCACATTCCGTAATCGGTCGAATTGTATTACATTGTCTTGAGTGTAATATCAGTATTGATGAATTATCAATCGAACAATTGAAAGAATATTCGGAATTGTTTGATAATGATGTATATGAAGCTATCAGTTTGAAAACATGTGTTGATGCAAGATTGACATACGGTGGTCCTTCTCCCGAGATGATGAAGCAGTATATCACGGAATGTAAACAATTTTTGGATCAGGAGCATGTTTGATACAGTTTTTCATTTGTGAGTTATTAAATTTATATAGAAGAGGAGAAAAAAGATGAGTGAAAAATTGAAAGTTGCTATTCTTGGCGGTACCGGTATGGTTGGTCAGAGATTTATTTCGTTGTTGGAAAATCATCCCTGGTTTGAAGTTGCAGTAATTGCGGCAAGTGAGAGAAGTGCCGGACGAACATATGAAGAGGCTGTCGGAAACAGATGGAAGATGTTTACTCCGATGCCTGAAGCTGTTAAAAAGATGGTTGTAATGAACGTCAATGAAGTCGAGAAAGTATCAGCGCTTGTTGACTTTTGCTTCTCTGCTGTTGATATGACGAAAGATGAGATTCGTGCGATTGAAGACGCATATGCCAAAACAGAGACTCCTGTTGTTTCCAATAACAGTGCACACAGATGGACTCCGGATGTTCCGATGATTATTCCCGAAATTAATCCCGAGCATTTGGAAGTAATTAAGTATCAGAAAGAACGCCTTGGCACAAAGCGCGGCTTTGTTGCCGTTAAACCGAATTGCTCTATTCAGAGTTATGCTCCGCTTTTGGCTGCATGGAAAGAATTCGAGCCGTATGAAGTTATTGCTACAACATATCAGGCTATTTCAGGTGCCGGAAAGACTTTCAAGGATTGGCCTGAAATGGTTGAGAACATTATTCCGTATATCGGCGGAGAAGAAGAAAAGAGTGAGCAGGAACCTCTTCGTATTCTCGGAAAAGTTGAGAACGGTCAGATTGTAAAGGCGCAGGAGCCTAAGATTTCCTGTCAATGCATTCGTGTTCCCGTATTAAACGGTCATACGGCCGCAGTATTTGTAAAATTCCGCAAGAATCCTACAAAGGAAGAGCTGATTGATCGTATGGTTAACTTTATGGGTGAGCCTCAGGAATTGGAATTGCCCAGTGCACCGAAACAGTTTATTCGTTATATGGAAGAAGATAACCGTCCACAGGTAAATTTGGATGTTGATTATGAAAACGGTATGGGTATTTCTATAGGCCGTTTGCGTGAAGATACCATTTATGATTATAAGTTTGTAGGACTTTCTCATAATACTGTTCGTGGTGCTGCCGGTGGTGCGGTATTGTGTGCGGAACTTTTAAAAGCAAAAGGATATATCGTAAAGAAAGATTGAAATAATGGATGATTTGAAGTACCAGGTTGATTTATTAACCGCCTTAAATGAGAGAATAATGAAAAGTGAGCGCATTTACAGACATATTGCGGATTGTTCCGGGTGCGTTTACTTGTATTACGATTATAAGAACGGTGAAAAAGTTGACCTTCTTGGACCGTGGGATGAGCTTGTCGGCGAACATATTGCCAACCATCCTTATGATGAAAATTATATGCTTCATATGATTTTTGAAGATGATCAGGAAAAGGTACATTTAGACATTCTTCAAATGCAGAATTCCGGTTGTGAAAATAGAGCAATCGAAGTTCGTTCCAAAAATCGTAGGCGTTGGATTCGTATCGAAGGCAGGGTTCGATATGAATCCGGGCATGCCGTTGATAAGCTGGTTACGGTTTCGGATGTAACAAAACAGCATGCAGTGAATGAAGAACTTGAATTTCTGGCATTTAACGATGGTTTAACAGGCCTTATGAACAGAAATTACTTTGTTCGTAATTTGCGTGATTTATGTGAAAAGGCTACTTCAGATAAAGTTAATATTGAAATTCTCTTTGTAGATATAGATGACTTTAAGAAGATCAATGACAGTATCGGTTTATTGTTTGGCGATGAACTGGTTCAGGAATTCGGACGGTACTTGGCAGATTTTCAATCGGATGACATTAATGTCGGGCGTTTTGGCAGTGATGTATTTATTATTTCCATATATAATCCTGTCGGACAAAAGAGTGCGGATGTTATTTATCGTAAAATATGTGAGAGACTCAGAAATCCGTTTGTATTAACAAATAAAGCTACTGTTTCATTTACGGTATCGGCCGGGGTTGCCGAATTCCCCGATGCCGGCGAGACTGCGTTGGATCTTGTCAAAAATGCGGAAATTGTATTGTACAAGGCAAAAGAAAAAGGCAAGAATACTATTCAATATTTTGAAATTGAAATATTGAACAGGTTTATGAAAAATGTTTCTATTGAAAAGCGCTTAAAAGATGCTATTGATAATGAGGATTTTGTATTGTATTATCAGCCGCAGTTTTATATGGAGTCAGGTAAACTCAGAGGTGCTGAAATTCTTCTAAGATGGCCCGATCCCAATGGCGGATTTATTGTCGGACCGGCTGAATTTATTCCTGTTGCCGAGAAGAACGGTGCCATCCTTCCGATAGGTGCATGGGTTATTCGTGAATCCATGAAGGCTCTTTCCGAATTCAAATCAAAATATCATGTGCCGTTTATCTTATCGGTGAATATTTCGGCTATTCAGATCGAAAGAGAGAATTTTGTCGATGATTTGCTTAGGAGCATTCAGGTAAATGACATTAATCCCGAAGATGTCGAGATTGAAATAACCGAAAGTATTTTCATCAATGATTTTGATGATGTTATTGATAAGATTAATACACTTCGCGGTATGGGAATCAGAATATCGCTTGATGACTTTGGCACGGGCTATTCATCATTGTCCTATTTAAAGCAGTTGCCAATCGATACATTAAAGATTGATAAATCATTTATTGATACGTCCATTTCGGATACGTCGACCGCTGTTATTACGGGAACGGTTGTTGAAATGGCTCGAAAGTTAGGATTTGAAACAGTTGCCGAAGGTGTTGAAACAAAGGAACAGTTGGAATTTTTGAAAAAAATCAATTGTGATATTATTCAGGGATATTTATTGGCTAAACCTTTATCACGAAATGATTTTGAAAAATTATTAATCAGACAAATGCCGTAATATGGAACATGTAAGAGAACTTAATGAATTGAATAAGTGCTATGCACAAAATGAAAACTGTGTTGTGGTTTTATACGGAAACAGTTTTGACGGATTGCCTGATATTGTAAGAGATTTTACAAAAGATAAGGAAACATACGTTTATCATTCGGTGTGTTGTACGGTTGATGTACAGCAACAGATGATGCAAAAAGAGTTAAATTCGTTTATTAACCTTTTAAAAGTCCGTTCGGATACCAAATATATTCTGGTTATTGAAGAGTTTCAATTTGTTTGTCGTGAAAATGCGGATTTATACACATTCATGATGAATGATTTAAGGGATAAACTTCAGAATAGAAATATATTTGTCTTGCTGACCACTTCGGATGTCCATTTCATTGAGAATAAATTTCTGTCTGTTTTGGGAAAGAAAGCATATGAAATAACTGCGACGATAAATGTTTCCGCACCTGATTTTTCCGATTTGTGTCAACGTTATAAAAACGTTCCAAAGGAAGATTTATTTTCTATGTATTCCTTTTTCAATCATAGAAGTGATTTGTGGGAATATTGGGATTTTGGTAAATCTGTCAAAGATAATATATTATACTTTCTTTTGGCGTTTGATTCTCCGCTGCGATATGCTTTTTCGGCCATATTACCTGCCGACTTGAGAGAACATGCGGTTTATAACACTATTTTGATGCAAATGGCATTTGGAAATACAAAGCTGAATGATTTGTATAAATCAACTAATCTGAATCGCGCCAAAATAAGTGTATATCTGAAAAAACTGATGGAATATCATATTATTATGAAATGCAACTCGGCCGATATCGGAAATGTAAATGCAGTAAAGAAGGGGTACTATTATTTTATTGATCCCTGTATGTATTTGTATTATCGATATATTTTCCCGAATAACGGATTATTGTATTCCGTATCGGGAGATAAGTTTTTCAAGAAGTGTATTGAACCGGATTTGGATACTATTTTCGAACAGTCATTTAGATTTATATGTTATGAAAGAATAGTAGATCAAAATGAGAAAGGACTTCTTCCTGTTCGATGTGATGAGATTTCGTTTTATGCTGATAAGAGCGAGAGAATAGATTTTGTCGGAATAAGTGAAACGAAAACGATTGTATTTTCCTGTTATAGTCGTATGCCGTATATGTCATACATGCGTTTGGAAGAGTTATATGCATCATTGAAGTCGGCCGGTTTGAATCCCGATTATATTGTTTTGTTATCATTGAAAGGATTTGATCAGAAACTTCAGATGTACGCGCATGTTCATGATGAACTTTTATTGATAGAAGGAATATAGTATTTTTGTTGACAGAGTCATGCAAAAATGCTAATTTCATCATATATTTTTTAATATTTTGGAGGTTTAATATGAAAAAGATTATTTCGTTACTTGTTGGTGTTTTATGTTTATGCTCACTTTGCGCTTGCGGATCGCAGGAATCCGGTAAACTTATTATGGCAACAAATGCCGATTTCCCGCCGTATGAATTCCGTGACGGAACAACGGTTGTTGGTATTGATGCTGAAATTGCACAGGCAATTGCCGATGATTTGGGAATGGAACTTCAGATTGAAGATATGGCTTTTGAATCCATTATTGCAGCTGTACAGTCCGGTAAGGCAGATATCGGTGTTGCAGGACTTACAATGACAGAAGACCGCTTGCAGAGTATCAATTTCTCCGATCCTTATACAGAGGCTGCACAGGTTATTATTGTTAATGAGGGAAGTACAATTGCAGGTCCCGATGATCTCGTTAATCTCAAAATTGGTGTTCAGATTGGAACAACAGGTGATATTTATGCAGGTGATATTGAAGGTGCCAGCATTGAGAGATATGAGAAGGCTTTTGAAGCAATCAGTGCCCTTTTACAGAATAAGATTGATGCTGTAATTGTTGACCGTGAACCTGCAAAAGTTTTCGTATCAGAGAATCCCGGTCTTGTTTTGCTTGATGAGGAGTTCACTGTAGAGCAGTATGCAATTGCTGTCGGCAAAGAGAATACTGAATTGTTGGAAAAGATTAACACCTCATTGGCAAAATTGAAATCTTCAGGTAAGTTGGATGAAATCGTTGCTAAATATATCAAGGCTGAATAAGGATAGTATATATGTCGATTGCAGATAGTTTTTATTTGAATTTTATAAAAGATAACCGATATGAGTATTTGCTTGTCGGATTGGGTAATACATTGCTTATTACCGTAGTAGCTGTTGTGCTTGGTATTTTTTTGGGATTTATTCTCGCATTTATCAGGTCAACACATGATTTGACCGGAAAATGTAAGATATTGAATGTTTTTGCCCAGATATACATTACGGTAATTCGCGGTACCCCGGTTGTTTTACAATTATTGATTACTTATTTTGTTATCTTTTCTTCCGTAAATATTCCGAAATTACTGGTTGCATTTATTGCGTTTGGTGTTAATTCGGGGGCCTATGTTGCTGAGATCATTCGAAGCGGAATCATGTCGATTGATAAGGGCCAGTTTGATGCCGGAAGAAGTTTGGGATTCAGTTATCTGCAAACAATGATTTATTTTATTCTTCCTCAGGCTCTCAAAAATGTTTTGCCTGCACTCGGAAATGAAATGGTTGTTTTGCTGAAAGAAACTTCGGTTGCGGGATATATTGCGTTACAGGATTTGACAAAAGGTGCCGACATTATTCGTAGTCAAACTTATTCCGCATTCATGCCGCTTATTATGGCAGCTGCAGTATACTTGTTCTTTGTTGTCATATTCGATAATATGGTAAAACGTTTGGAGAGGAGGCTGAGAAACAGTGATCACTAAAGATAATCAGCCGCTTATTAGTGTCAAAGGCTTATACAAGTCGTTTAACAGTGAAGTTCATGCGTTAAATGGTATTGATATTGACTTTTATAAGGGTGATGTTGCATTTATTGTCGGACCTTCCGGCTCGGGTAAGAGTACATTCTTACGATGCCTGAATTTATTGGAAATGCCGACGAAAGGTGAGATTTATTTTGAGGGAACAAATATCATGGATCCGCATGTGAATTTGGACGCTCATCGTCAAAAAATGGGAATGGTATTTCAGCAATTTAATTTGTTCCCGCATTTGACAGTTCTTAAGAATTTGACAATCGGTCCTATGAAATTGCAGGGAATATCCGAATCGGAAGCTTCTGAGCGAGCATTTACTTACTTAAAGCGTGTCGGTTTGGAAAATCGCGCAGATGCGTATCCTAACCAGTTATCGGGTGGTCAGAAACAGCGTATCGCTATAGTGCGTTCGTTATGTATGCAACCGGATGTTATTTTGTTTGATGAACCAACATCGGCATTGGATCCCGAAATGGTTGGCGAGGTTTTGTCGGTTATGCGTGAATTGGCGCATGAAAAAATGACAATGATTGTTGTGACGCATGAAATGGCATTTGCAAGAGAAGTTGCTACCAGAATTTTGTTTATGTCTGATGGTCAGATTTTGGAGGAGAATAATCCGACGGATTTCTTTGAAAATCCGCAGAATGAACGTTTGAAGGCGTTCCTTGAAAAAATGATTTGATGTTTTTGAGGCGGCGATTCGCCGCCTCATTTGTTTATGAAAGGATACTAATTTTTGAGTAAGAAATTAATTATTACGGAGAAACCATCCGTTGCAAGAGATTTTGCCCGAGTGCTTGGAGTTCGCGGTAATCATGACGGTTATATCGAAAATGATGAATATGTTATTTCCTGGTGTTTTGGGCATTTGGTTGAGATGGTCTACCCCGAAAGTTATGATATAAAATATAAATCATGGAAGCTTGAAGATTTGCCGTTTCTTCCCAAAGAGTATAAGTATGGCGTTATAGAAAGTGCCAAAAATCAGTATGATACAGTACATACGCTTCTTTATCGTGAGGATATTGATACAGTATTATGGGCGGGGGACTCAGGAAAAGAAGGACAGACTATTGAAGAAAATATACGTAATTATGGCGGCGTAAGAGAAGGCATGAATGAACTGCGAGTTTGGATTGACTCGCAGACTGATGATGAGATCATGCGTGGAATAAATGAAGCAAAACCGATGTCGGATTATGCATTATTGGGACGTTCGGGGATTATGCGTACTATTGAGGATTATTGTCTGGGTATTAATTTTTCCAGGGCATTGTCTGTTAAGTACGGTAATTTGATTAATCAGGCTGCTGCCACCAAGAGTTATACAGCGATTGCGGTTGGACGTGTTATGACCTGCGTATTAGGCATGGTTGTTAATCGTGAACGGGAAATACGTAATTTTACGGAAACGTATTTCTATAAAGTTGTAGGATTGTTCTCTGATATTCGTTTTCCCGGTGAATGGAGAGCCATTGATACTTCTCAGTATTTTCAATCCCCTTTTTTATATAAAGAGAATGGATTTAAGAAGGAAGAGGATGCACAAAAGCTTATTGATTCATTAACCGGAAAAGACGCAGAAATTGACTCTGTGGAAAAGAGTATTTCAAAGAAGAGAGCGCCGCTTTTATTCAATTTGGCAGAACTTCAATCAGAATGCTCCAAAATATTTAAAATATCACCTGCACAGACTCTGCAAATTGCTCAGGATTTATATGAAAGAAAATATACTACTTATCCGAGAACAGATGCCAGAGTATTAACCACGGCAATAGCAAAAGAGATTACCAAAAACTTATATGGTTTACATAAGTATAATCCTCTTTCGGAATATGTCCGGTATGTATTGGATAATAAAAAATATATCGGTCTTGATAAATCAATGTACACGGATGATTCGAAAGTTACGGATCACTATGCAATTATTCCTACGGGACAGGTTAGCGGTATTGAAAGCATGGATCATCTTCATGTGGCTGTATATGAGCTTATTGCAAAACGCTTTTTGTCCATTTTTTATCCTCCGGCTGAGTACTCCACAGTAAAAATGGTATGCAGAATCGGCACAGAATCTTTCTTTACATCCGCTAAAGTATTGGCTTCTCCCGGTTATTTGAAAGTGACGGGCATTCCCAAAGAAAAGGATAATGATGATGCAGAGGAAGAAACATCATTTTCCAAGGAAGATATACTTTCTTTGGCAGATACGTTGCATAAGGGTGATCGGATTGTTTGTAATGATCTGTCAATTAAAACAGGTAAGACAGCTCCTCCGAAACGGTATACTTCCGGAAATTTGATTCTGGCCATGGAGAATGCCGGTAATTTGATTGAAGATGAAGAACTTCGACAGCAGATAAAGAACACAGGAATTGGTACTTCAGCCACACGTGGTGATATTCTGGATAAACTTGTTCGAATAAAGTATCTGAATCAGAATCCCAAAACACAGATTATTACTCCTGAAAATTTGGGTGAAATGATATATGAAGTTGTTAATCTGACGATTCCTACATTGCTTAATCCGGAAATGACGGCTTCCTGGGAAAAGGGACTGGAAGGTATTATTAACGGGACAATTATTGATACTGATTACAGAGAAAAACTGGAAGATTATATACGTAAAGAAACAAATAAGATAGTTCAACAGGATTTGCGTAAGGATTTGTCTGCCAAAATCAATCCTTTTACCGGAAAAGAATCCCGCGGAATGGCCACCAGAAAGCCGTTGGGTATTCCGTGTCCTATTTGTGGCGGAGAGTTAACGACGACATCGTTTGGTTATGGATGTTCCAATTTTTCGAACGATGAAATAAAATGCAAATTCAGTGTTGGAACTATTGCGGGAAGAGATTTGTCCGAAGACGAATTCAGAGAATTGATCCAAACAGGAAAAGTCGGACCGCTTTCAGGTTTTGTCAGTAAATCCAAGTCTTCATTTTCTGCGATTCTTGAGTTGCGTAAAAATGATCAGGGGCAGATGGGTATATCTTTTTCGTTTGAAAATGTACCGCCGACTGTATTGGAAGGCTTCTTTTGCCCGGATTGTGGTGGAAAGCTTGTGCAAAGAGGTTCCGGAGTAAGTTGTGAGCATTTTGACTTTGATAATCCGGACACCTGCAGATTCTACATTGGAAAGATTGCGAATAAGGATCTGCCCAAATCGGCTGTTGAGGAATTACTTTCGGAAGGAAGAACCAAAACAATACGTGGGTTTAAATCAAAAAACGGCAAGAAATTTGATGCGTGTCTTGTTCTTAAGAAGAATGAATCCGGTAAAACCGAAGTCGCATTTGACTTTGATAATGTCGAAGCAAAGGTTGTTAAAGGTGTGAAATGTCCGATTTGTGGCAATGATATTGTAAAGACTCCGTTTGGGTTCGGATGCAGCAGATACGATCGGGATCATAAAGATGAAAGTTGCACATTTTCTGTCAGTACTGTTTGCGGAGTTAAAATAACGGAAGCTATATTAAAAGAATTGCTTCAAAATGGAATTACATCGTGGATTTCCGGCTTTAAGTCAAAATCCGGAACAAAATTCGAAGCAAAACTTGCTCCTGCAATAGATGAACAGGGAAAGTTTTCCGGTATACGACTTGTATTTGACGATGAAGATAAATTGATGGATGATTGTAACTGTCCGAAATGTAATGCCGGTATGATAAACGGACATAGGGGATATTTTTGTGAAAAATATTCACGTGATGAAAATGGATGTAAATTCTTTATCGGTAAGATAGCGGGTGTTACGTTAACAGAAGAACAGGTTCGTAAATTGATTCGTGAAAGAAAGAGTGATAAAATAACAGGGTTTACAGGGAAAAGCGGTAAGTTATTTGATGCCGTTTTACAATTGGATGAAAACTGTAATGTTGTTTTTGATTTTTCGAATAATCAGGAAAGGAAATAGTATGGAAGAATTTAAAATTTTAAATATGTATGATTTAAAACAGACCATGGCTGAAGAATACCTGAAACAATTTACATATCCATGGGAAGCACTTGCCGGAATCGGTGATTTGATAATTTCGTTGGGCGAAAAACTTCCGAAAGAAATGTATGATGAGGTATCTGAGCATGTCTGGATTGCGAAGAGTGCAAAAGTTGCCCCGACGGCTTATATTAATGCTCCTTGTATTATAGGAGAAAATGCTGAAGTACGGCATTGTGCATTTATTCGTGGAAAGGCTCTTGTAGGAGCGAATGCTGTTGTCGGCAATTCTACGGAATTGAAGAATGTTATTCTCTTTAATAATGTTCAGGTTCCTCATTATAATTACGTTGGTGATTCAATTTTGGGATATAAAGCGCATATGGGAGCCGGCTCTATTACCTCCAATGTTAAATCCGATAAAAAGAATGTTGTTGTTCATAATAATGGTGAAAACGTTGCAACCGGTTTGAAGAAGTTTGGTGCAATGCTCGGAGACGGCGTGGAAGTAGGGTGTAATTCCGTTCTAAATCCCGGTACTGTTATCGGTCCGTTTTCGAATGTTTATCCTTGTTCTATGGTAAGGGGTTGTATTCCCGCACATTCCATATATAAGAAAAAGGGTGAAATTGCAGAGAAGACAAATGACTAATATGTTGTAAAATCAGGCGTCTTTACCTTATAAATCAACAAAATTACTATAGATTTTTATATTGTTTTGTGCGAAAATATTTATTGGTGCAAATATTGCCGGACTTTTTTGCGTAATATATTGAGAAAAGCATGTTTGCAATAAATAAAATATACTTTCTGAAAGGAGTTATTTTCATGATTTACACAAAAGAAGTTGAAGAAATGTGTACAGTTAAGCAGGGCGTTAACCATGGTTGTGCACCTATTCCCGAAGAAGCTAAATGGGTGAATGTTAAGGAAGTAAAAGATATTTCCGGTTTCACACATGGTATCGGTTGGTGTGCTCCTCAGCAGGGTGCCTGCAAATTGTCATTAAACGTTAAGGATGGTGTTATTCAGGAAGCACTTGTTGAGACGATCGGTTGCTCAGGTATGACACATTCCGCAGCTATGGCTGCAGAAATTCTTCCCGGCAGAACTGTACTTGAAGCGTTGAATACAGACCTTGTATGTGATGCCATTAATACAGCTATGCGTGAATTGTTCTTACAGATTGCTTACGGCCGTAGCCAGTCAGCATTCTCAGAGGATGGTCTTGCTGTAGGTGCAGGACTTGAAGACCTTGGTAAGGGACTTCGTTCACAGGTAGGTACAATGTACGGTACACTTAAGAAAGGCCCCAGATATTTGGAAATGGCTGAAGGTTATGTTACAGGTATCGCACTTGACAAAGATGATCAGATTATCGGTTACAAATTCGTTTCTCTTGGCAAGATGACTGACTTTATTAAGAAGGGTGATGACCCTAATACAGCATGGGAGAAGGCATGCGGACAGTATGGTCGTGTTGCTGATGCAGTTAAGATTATCGATCCCAGAACAGATAAGGAAATCAAATAATTTAAGAGGAGGATATCATAATGGCTTTATTTGAATCATATGAAAGAAGAATTGCTCAGATTAATGCAGTACTGAACAGTTATGGAATCGCTTCTCTTGAAGAAGCAGAGAAAATCACAAAGGATGCCGGTCTTGATGTTTATAATCAGGTAAAAGGTATTCAGCCCATTTGTTTTGAAAATGCTTGCTGGGCATATACAGTAGGCGCTGCAATTGCAATCAAGAAAGGTTGCAAGAGAGCAGCAGATGCAGCTGCAGCTATCGGTGAAGGTCTTTAGGCTTTCTGTATCCCCGGTTCGGTAGCTGATACACGTAAGGTTGGTCTTGGCCATGGTAATCTTGGTAAGATGCTTCTGGAAGAAGAGACAGAGTGCTTCTGCTTCCTTGCAGGACATGAGAGCTTTGCTGCAGCAGAAGGTGCTATCGGTATCGCTGAGAAGGCAAACAAAGTTCGTCAGAAACCGCTTCGTGTTATTTTGAATGGTCTTGGTAAAGATGCAGCACAGGTTATTTCACGTATTAACGGATTTACATTTGTAGAAACACAGTATGATCCTTATACAAATACTGTTAAAGAAGTTAACAGAATCGCATATTCAGATGGTCTTCGTTCCAAAGTTAATTGCTATGGTGCAAATGATGTATGCGAAGGTGTTGCAATCATGCATAAGGAAGGTGTTGATGTTTCTATTACAGGTAACTCAACCAATCCTACACGTTTCCAGCATCCCGTTGCAGGTACATATAAGAAAGAATGTATCGAACAGGGTAAGAAATACTTCTCTGTTGCATCCGGCGGTGGTACAGGTCGTACACTTCATCCCGATAACATGGCTGCAGGTCCTGCATCCTATGGTATGACAGATACAATGGGACGTATGCATTCAGATGCTCAGTTTGCCGGTTCTTCATCTGTTCCCGCACACGTTGAGATGATGGGACTTATTGGTGCAGGTAATAACCCGATGGTTGGTATGACAGTTGCAGTTGCTGTTTCAATCGAAGAAGCAGCTAAGGCAGGTAAGTTCTAGTATTGTATATATTTTAAATGATTTGGAGCCATACTCTTGAGTATGGCTTCTTTTCAGTTGTACAAAAATATGGTATTATAAGGTATAAATTTACTTTGAAAGGAGTAATCTTATGAATACAATTATTACTATTGGTCGTCAATTTGGTAGTGCAGGAAGAGAAATCGGAGAATTATTGGCACAGCGTTTAGGAATAAAATGTTATGATAAGGAATTATTGAAAAGGGCTGCCGAAGATTCGGGAATGTGTCCTGAGATTTTTGAGCATCACGACGAACGTCCGACGAGCAGTTTTTTGTATAATTTAGTTATGGATACATATTCATTTGGTGGTTATTCGTCATCATCTTATGTGAATATGCCGATTAGTCATAAGGTTTTCTTGGCACAGTTTGAAGCCATTAAGAAGATCGCGCAGGAAGGACCTTGCGTTATTGTCGGTCGTTGTGCGGATTATGCTCTTTCCGAGATGAAGAACTGTCTTCATATTTTCATTTATGCGGATTTGGATAAGAGAGTCGATCGTGTTTCCGAGAAATACAATATTTCAAAAGATGAAGCGAAAGAAATGATTGTTAAAAAGGATAAGCAAAGAGCAAATTATTATAATTACTATTCTACGAAGAAATGGGGTAAAGCAGAAACGTATAATTTGTGTATTGACAGTTCTGTTTTGGGTATTGAAGGTACTGTAGAATTAATTATGCAGTTCGTAGAAGATTTTGAGAATAATCGAAAGGCAGAAGATAAGTAGATTCATGAAGAAAAAGTCACCCAATCGATATTTTCATATTGGATTAACGATATTTTTATCCCTGGGAAGTTGTATTTTACTTGTATATTTGTTATTTTACGGCAAGTCTTTCAGAAGTGTTGTGAAGAACATTTTTCAAGTTTTTCACCCGATTTTGCTTGGGATTGCAATTGCATATATTCTTAATCCCGTAATGAATTTTATTGAGAATAAAGTTTTCTTTAAGCTTTGGAATAAATTTAAAAAACCTGAAAAGGAACATAAAAACGAGAAGCGAATTGCACGTGGTGTTTCCGTAATATTAACCACCGGGTTGTTTTTATTGATGCTGTATGGACTGTTTCGGCTGATTGTTCCTCAGGTTATTTCCAGTATTGAAAGCTTGATCTATCGTGTTCCTCAATATATCCGTTACGTAAATAAATGGTTTTCCGGTGTATTAACTGATAATCCCATGGTAAAGGATTTGATTGATCAATATTGGATCAATGTTCAGGACTGGTTTTCTTCTTCATTTGTTCCTATGATTCAGGACTCCATATCCAGTTTTTCTACAGGAATTGTCGGAAGTGTTATTGTTGTATTTAAGGGTGTATTGAATTTTATTATCGGATTGATTATTTCAATCTATTTGTTAAGCAGTAAGGAAACATTTTTAGCACAGGCCAAAAAAGTATTTTATGCCTTTATGAAAGAAGAAAAGGCGAATAATTTAATTAATAATATTCGTTATTCCAATAAAATTTTTGGCGGATTTATTTCCGGCAAAATCATAGATTCCATTATCATTGGTATTCTGTGTTATATCGGAATGATGATTATGGGCATGCCATATGCCGTTTTGATTAGTGTATTTGTTGGTGTAACAAATGTTATTCCATATGTGGGTCCGTTTATTGGTGCACTTCCGTCAGCGTTTATTTTATTGATGGTTAGTCCGATCAAATGTCTTACATTTCTTATTTTTGTTTTAGTTCTTCAACAGTTTGACGGAAATGTCTTGGGCCCTAAGATTCTTGGTGATTCAACGGGATTGTCCAGTTTTTGGGTATTATTCTCAATTACTATTTTTGGAAGTATGTTTGGTATGCTCGGTATGTTTCTCGGGGTTCCGATATTTGCCATTATCTATGCAGCCATTCGTACAATGGTTAATACGAGACTCCAAAAGAAGAATTTGCCTACATTAACGAGTTATTATAAGCAATATGATTTGGAACGTGGCGGTAGTAGCATTGCCACGAATATGGGTACAGAGATAAAGTTTGGAAGAAATGCTTTTGAACATGTTATTCCGGAGCAAGAAGAAAGCGATGAATTGCAAGGAATAGCGGAAACTAAAGAAATTGATGATAAGGATACAAAAGATACTCAAGAATCAAAAGATTCAAAGGAATCTAAGGAAGAAAGTCCTGTATAAGGACTTTTTTCTTTATATATAATTGTTAAAAAATTATCAAGAGGAGATATGCGGATATGAGATTTTTAATACAGGTAGTTCAGAATGCTCATGTTGATGTTGATGAAGAAACAATCGGTAAAATAGACAGGGGTTATGTTGTATTTATCGGTATTCAGGAGAATGATACATTTGAAATTGCCGATAAAATGATACGCAAATTGAATGCATTACGGATCAATATGGATGATCAGGGCAAAACAAATCTGTCCATTACCGATGTACATGGAGAAATGCTTCTTATTTCACAATTTACGCTGTATGCCGATTGCCGTAGCGGAAACCGTCCATCCTTCGTTCGAAGCGGTTCATATGATCATGCTAATGAAATATATAAGTATATTATACAAAAAGAAAGACAAATGAACGTGTGCCATATTGAAACAGGTTCATTTGGTGCTGATATGAAGGTACATATATTAAATGATGGTCCATTTACAGTTATGCTGGATTCTGATGAATTGTTTTCGTAATATATGAATACTTGATTCCAGCCTGTTTATATGCTATTATTACTATATAACTATTCGTTAAAGTTGTCTTTCGCGAATAGTTGTATATTAAGGAAAGGTACTCTCATTTCATGGAATTGCAGAAATTATTAAGTTATTCACGTAAAGCGATTGACGATTATCATATGATAAATGATGGGGACAGAATTGCTGTAGGAATTTCCGGTGGAAAAGACAGCTTAACTTTGTTGTATGCGTTATCCGGATTAAAACGTTTTTATCCCCATAAGTTTGATTTGGAGGCAATTACGGTAGATTTGGGATTCCCGGATTTTCATACAGATGAAGTTGCAAAATTGTGTGAACAACTGGATGTTCCATATACTGTTAAAAAGACAGATATATATAATATTGTTTTTGATATTCGCCGGGAAACAAATCCCTGTTCTCTTTGTTCTAAATTACGTAAAGGTGCATTAAATGATGCTATAAAGGAACGTGGTTGTAATAAAGTTGCATATGCACATCATAAAGATGATGTAGTAGAAACGCTTCTGTTATCGCTTATTTATGAAGGTAGATTTCATACCTTTTCTCCGGTTACATATTTGGATCGAACCGAGTTGTATGTTATTCGACCTTTGATTTACGTTCCTGAAATGGATATTATCGGATTTCGAAATAAATATGATTTACCCGTTGTGAAATCAAAATGCCCGCAGGACGGTTATTCCAAGCGTGAATATGTAAAAGATCTTTTGCGACAGATAACAGAGGACGCTCCTGGAGTTAAAGAACGTATTTTTACGGCAATATGTGATAGCAATATAAAAGGGTGGACAAAATAATGGCCGGAAATGCAAACAAGAATTATCATGATCAGAAAAACAACGAAAATACGCTTAAACTCAGGGAATTGTTAAAAACTCTTCCCTCTTTTTGCAAAGATTATTTTCTTGGAATAAAGGATACAACAAGCACACGTACCAGGTTGGCTTATGCGTATGATTTGCGAATCTTTTTTGAATTCTTACATGAGAATAATCCGACTCTTGGTAAAATGGATATATGTGATTTCCCGATATCTGTATTGGAAGATATTAAACCAATTGATATTACTGAATACATGGATTATCTGTCTTATTATGAAAAAGGAAATGAATCCATAACGAATGATGAACGCGGTAAACAACGAAAACTTGCTTCTCTTCGTAGTTTTTATAATTACTATTTCCGCATGGAAATGATTGAAAAGAATCCCGCTGTTCTTGTGCAGATGCCGAAATTGCATAAAAAGGAAATTATTCGATTGGATCCGGACGAGGTCGCAATGCTGTTAGAACATGTTGAACAGGGCGAAAATCTATCAAAACAGGAAGCTGCATTTCATGAAAAAACGAAAGTACGTGATTTGGCATTGGTTACGCTTTTGTTAGGAACAGGAATTCGTGTATCCGAATGTGTAGGTTTGGATATTAAGGACGTGGATTTTAAAAATAACGGTATACTTATTCGTCGAAAAGGCGGATATGAGGCGGTTGTATACTTCGGGGAAGAAGTAGAAACCGCCTTGAAGGAATATATAAAGGAGCGGAATATGATTATTCCGGAATCGGGGCATGAGGATGCACTGTTCCTCTCTCTCCAGAATAAGCGTATATCCGTTCGTGCTGTCGAAAAATTAGTTAAAAAATACTCTTCTGCTGTTACATCAATCAAGAAGATAACGCCTCATAAATTACGTAGTACATATGGCACATCATTATACCGTGAAACAGGGGATATCTACCTTGTTGCGGATGTATTGGGCCATTCAGATGTTAATACAACGAAAAAGCATTATGCGGCAATGGAGGATGACAGACGTCGCAGTGCAGCGAACGTTGTAAAACTAAGAGAATAATTGCCTTTTGCTGTATGATATATATAGACATATATACTGCGTGAGTTATTCATATTCATAATACGGAATAATAATATGGTTGCCGGGGATCAATGTTGTTTCTCTTGAAATATGATTGATTGAACAAATCTCCTTGGCATATTTATCATATGATGTATATCCGTGTGTTGCGAAATCTTCAGATATGGATGCAACCGAATCCCCGCAATAAATGGTAATGCTCTTATATTGCTTCGTTACCGATTCATTTTCATTTGCATATGTCATCTTAGAAATAAGAAACAATGTAAAAAATAAAATGAACAGAAAGGAAATAAGAAACAGAACAGATTTCTGCATACGTACCTGTTTAACGCGAGCTGCCTTGATATAGCGTTGTCTTGACTCAAACTCTTCTCTTCTGATTCTGTTTTCGTAACTGTTCATAATAGTTTAGTTCCTTTCGTCGAACAAAAATTCGAAACATATGTTCGTTATGTTTGTATTATATCGAACAAATATTCGCATGTCAATATAAAATTCAAATTAATCGAACGTTTTTTCGGAAAATATGTTTGTTTTTCCCGAACGTATGTGTTATTATATATATGGAAACAAAATTGTTATATTGATAAGGAGGGAATTTTACATGCCAAGCGGAAATATTACGAGTAAGCAGAGAGAAATTCTTGAATATATGAAGGAAGAGATATTAAAGAAGGGATATCCCCCTTCGGTTCGTGAGATTTGTACGGCAGTTGATTTGAAATCTACTTCTTCAGTGCATGCACATCTTGAGAAACTTGAGAAGAATGGATTTATTCGTCGAGATCCGGCGAAACCGAGATGTATTGAGATTGTTGATGATTCATTCAATGTTACTCGTCGTGAGATGGCTCAGATTCCAATGATTGGTACGGTTGCTGCAGGTCAGCCAATCCTTGCGCAAGAGAATATTGAAGACTACTTCCCTCTTCCGGTTGAGTTTGCTCCGAATGCCGAGAGTTTTATTTTGAAGGTGAAGGGCGAAAGTATGATTAATGCCGGAATCTTTGATGGGGATCGCATTTTTGTTGAGAAATGTAATTCGGCCAGAAACGGCGATATTGTAGTTGCTTTGTTGGATGATTCGGCTACTGTTAAGACATTTTATCGCGAGAATGGTCATTATAGATTACAACCGGAAAATGATACAATGGATCCCATTATTGTGGATCAGGTTGATATTCTTGGTAAAGTTTTCGGTGTATTTCGACTGATGAACTGATATATGCGTATTTTGTATGATTTGTATTTTTAAAGCCACTGCAGTTTTGCAGTGGCTTTATTTATTGCCTATCGGCGCCCGGCGGCGTATTATTAATGCTCAAACAATTCTATGATTTATAAGTCGTTTTCGTTAATTATTCTTCCGTCGCGATATAATCTTTCCAAATCATAAAATGATCTGCTTTCTTCATCGAATATATGAATAATTACATCTTCATAATCCATTAATATCCAATTTGCATGCTGATATCCTTCAATGGAAGCTTTGTTTACTCCGATAGTATGCAATTTTCCGCTGACATCATCCGCTAATGCATGAATATGGTTAGGATTCTTACCTGTTGCGATGATCAGATAATCAGATACAATTGAAATCTTTGAGATGTCAATTATCGTAATATCTTTTGCTATTTTCTCGGATAATGAAGCAACTGCTTTCTTTACAATTTCTATTGTACGGGTATCTTCGAACTGATTCATGTATTCTCCTGTTCCAAATTGTTTTCATATGCTGTTATGGTTTCGATTATTGTAGGGTCAATAAGATGATTTTCTCCCTGCAAAAAGGATAATACTTGCTTCATAATAGCAAGTACGGTAGTATCAATATTTTGAAATGCCTGCAAACGCAAATTATCCAGATTTGGTGCTTTATCTCGACCCGGTTCAATATAATCGGCTACAAAAATGATTTTATCCAACAAAGTCATCTCGGCCCTACCGTTTACATGGTAAAGAATTGCATCAAGAATTTCCGTATCATGAATATCATATTTTTCTTTGGCTAAATATGTGCCTAAATCCGCATGTGCTAGAGAAGGAACATTTATATGCGAAGAGGCAATCGGTATATCCTCATTCAGACATTTTTGGACAATTTCGGAACCGGATAAATACTTGGCATTATCATGCAGAATCCCTGCAATTAATGCTTTATTCATAAGTGTTGGATCGTACCGCATGGCCAAAGCGGCTGCGGTATACGCAACGCCCAGACTGTGTTCATATCGGTCCTGAGGTAATTTTTTTTGTAATTTTTTGCAATACTCGGATATACAGTTATATTTTTTCATATTTGCCTGAATTACTTCACATATAGTTGATTCTGCGTTATATAGCGAAAAACATTTTCCGGAAGCAAGTCACTTACGGATTTACCATGAATGATTCTGTCCCGAATTTCACTGGATGAAATCGTAATTTCTTCATTCTGTAAAAATTCTATTTGCGCATTATACATCTTTTTCAATTTATTCTTCTGCGTTTTAAGTGCAGGTAAACTCAGTTGGTCTCTGTGTGCACATAGAATAATGCAATTATCAAAAATAACGGATATATTTCTCCAGCGTTCTATATTGAATAAAGTATCAGCTCCTATAATATAATAGAATGCAGCATTATCGTATTGCTTCGCTAATTCCAATATGGTTTCGTATGTATACGAATTACCGCCACGGACCAATTCAATATCACAATATTCAAACGTCGGTTCACTTTCAATTGCCAGTTGAACCATGTCTGCCCGCAAATTGGCAGGTAATACTCCATGATTGACTTTCATGTATGAAATATTACTCGGAATGAACAATATTTTATCAAGATTATGCGAAATCTGTGCATTCTTTCCGAGTTGAATATGTCCATTATGTATTGGATTAAAAGTTCCGCCTAAAATACCAATTTTCTGCATAGTGTTCCAATCTTTGATTATGCTATGGGCAATTTGATTTTTTGCTTTTTCGGATCCTTATTTTTTTTATATAGGACAATCTTGCGACCGATAACATGCACAATTTGAGATTGTGTTCGTTCGGAAATAATCATGGCAATCTCATTGGGATCATCAATACAATTTTTAAGAACACTGATTTTGATTAATTCTCTTTTTTCCAATGCTTCGCTGATTGCTTCACATACCTGTGGTGTAATGGATGATTTTCCTACTTGAAAAATAGATTCATATGTACCGGAAATACTTTTTAAATATGCTCGTTCTTTGCTGTTCATAACGATATTCCTTATTCTTCGTAAAATTCGAATTCCCATCCGAATATTCGAACGGTATCTTTTTCTTTAATTCCTAATGCACGTAATTCATCCAAAATATCTGTATCTTTCATATAATTTTGGAAGAACGAAAAACCTTTTTCGGTATCCAGGTTGGTATAGCCAAGCATCTTTTCGATTCCGGGACCTTCAATGCAGTAAACATTATCATCGGAATCATAGAATACAGTATGTCCGCCTGTCAATAAAGTCTCTCTTGATACGGTAAATTCGGGTTCAAATATTATATCCGGCTGTTTGGCATCGGAAAGAATTGCAGAAATGTCATATAACATTTCTTTTATCCCTTCGCCGGTAACGGCGGATATCGGGTAAATCTTATAACCTTTCGGCTCGAACTCGTTTTTGAGTCGAATAAGGTTATCCTGATTCTCCATTACATCAACTTTGTTTGCAGCAATAATCTGAGGTTTGGAAGCCAAATCAGCGCTATAAGAGGACAATTCATTGTTAATGGTATAAATATCCTCTATAGGATCACGTCCTTCACATCCTGCCACATCACAAACATGCAGTATCAATTTGGTACGTTCAATATGACGCAAAAAATCGTGTCCTAATCCGACACCTTCAGATGCACCTTCAATAAGGCCCGGAATATCAGCCATAACGAATCCTGCAGCATCTTGCAAATCTACAACTCCTAAATGCGGAGAAAGCGTAGTAAAATGATAATTTGCGATTTCGGGTCTGGCGTTGCTGACACGCGAAAGCAGACTGGATTTGCCGACATTAGGAAATCCTACGAGTCCGACATCTGCTATTACTTTCAATTCCAGACATACATTCAATTCAATTGCGCTTTGACCCGGCTGAGCATATTGTGGTGCCTGCATTTTGGCTGTTGCAAAATGCTGATTACCCAATCCGCCGCGTCCGCCTTTGGCCAAAATCACACGCTTATTGTCTCCCGACATATCTATAATGACTTTGCCGGTTTCCGCATCTTTGAATACGGTACCTGCAGGAACTTTCAGTATTATATCTTTACCGTCTTTGCCGCGACAATTCCGTTTGCCGCCCTGCTCTCCGTCACCGGCACAATATTTACGTATATGTCTGTAGTCGACAAGCGTGTTCATTCCTTCGTCTACTTCAACGATAACATCGCCACCGCATCCACCGTCTCCGCCATCCGGTCCCCCATTGGCAACATATTTTTCACGACGAAACGAAACATGTCCGTCGCCGCCTTTTCCACTTCTAATATATATTTTTGCACGATCTGCAAACATAATTCTATCCTCAAAAAAAGGGTTTTAAGCCATAGCCTAAAACCCTTAGTAACCTTAGTTCTCTTCAACCGGGTAAACAGAAGCCTGTTTACGATCTCTTCCCAGTCTTTCAAAACGTAAGATACCGTCTGCTGTTGCAAACAATGTATCGTCACCGCCACGACCTACATTCAATCCGGGATGGATTTTTGTACCTCTTTGACGGAAAAGGATATTGCCTGCTTTAACAAACTGTCCGTCTGCTCTCTTGGCACCTAATCTCTTAGATTCGGAATCACGACCGTTCTTCGTGGAACCGACACCCTTTTTATGAGCAAATAACTGAAGGTCCAGTTTCAACATGGATTATACCTCCTTATTCTCTAAATCTAAATATCTCTTACCATAGCTTGTCTGAATATTCTTCAATCCTATAATCATGGCATCCATAAGTAACATACATTTATCATCGGGTTCTGTTGTAAACCGTACATCCAAAATGCCATCTTCTTCATGTGCATCAATCCCGGTATCGGTTAATTGTTCTATAGCCATCGCTGTGTTAATGGTTAACATCGATACAGCCGAGCAAATAATATCTTTGCCTTTATGTTTGTATCCGGCGTGGCCCTGAATTTGATATCCGACAACGGATTGATTTGAATTATAAAGGATAGAAGCAATAATCATAATTATGCGTTAATCTTGTCGATCTTTACTGCAGTGTATGCTTGTCTGTGACCGTTTTTCTTATGATATCCGCTCTTTCTCTTATAGTGATATACAACAACTTTCTTACCGCGACCGTTCTCAACAACTGTACCGGATACGGATGCATTGGCAACATCATTACCAACCAAAAGCTTGTCATCACTTACTGCAAGAACATCATCAAACGTAACAGATTCTCCGGCTTCTACACCAAGTTTTTCAACTCTGATTACATCGCCTTCGGAAACCTTATACTGTTTTCCGCCTGTTGCAATAATAGCGTACATATTGCACCTCCTTAAATCTTACTCGCTAACTGTGGTGGCATTGATAGACGCACTTATAACCTCGTTATGCGGCATACCGTATAAATATAACATGGGTTTCTTGTTATGTCAATTTATTCTTTAAATTTAGTTGAATAAATGCTTTTATTCAACTAAATAAAATCAGTCGGCAGATATCTGCCGACTGATGTAGCAAACATTAGTTGTTGATCAACTTTTCGCTTTCATTGTTCCAGCTGTAAAGCTTACGAATCTCTGCACCAACTCTCTCTGAAGGATGCTCGGAAGCAAGCTTACGCATTGCATTGAAATGAACCTTACGTCCGGCGCCGGACATATCCAAAAGGAATTCTTTTGCAAATGAACCATCCTGAATATCGGAAAGAATCTTCTTCATTGCTTTCTTGGTATCCTCTGTAATAATCTTAGGTCCGGTAATATAATCACCATACTCGGCTGTATTGGAAATGGAATAACGCATTCCGGCGAAACCTGACTGATAAATCAAGTCAACAATCAATTTCATTTCGTGGATACATTCAAAATATGCATTTCTCTCATCGTAACCAGCTTCAACCAATGTTTCGAAGCCTGCCTGCATAAGTGCACATACACCACCGCAAAGAACAGCCTGCTCACCAAACAAGTCAGTTTCTGTCTCTGTACGGAATGTTGTTTCCAATACACCGGCTCTTGCTCCGCCGATTGCAAGTGCATATGCAAGTGCCATATCAAGAGCTTTGCCTGTTGCATCCTGTTCAACAGCTACCAAACAAGGAACACCCTTACCTGACTGATATTCGCTACGAACCGTATGACCGGGTCCCTTCGGAGCAATCATCGTAACATCAACATCTGCGGGAGGCTTAATGCATCCAAAATGAATATTGAAACCATGAGCAAACATAAGCATGTTTCCGGCTTCCAAATTCGGCTCGATATCTTTCTTGTACATATCTGCCTGCAATTCATCATTAATCAAAATCATAATAATATCAGCTTTTTTCGCAGCTTCTGCAGCTGTATATACTTTAAAGCCCTGTGCCTCAGCCTTTGCCCAGCTTTTGGAGCCTTCATATAGACCAATAATGACATTGCATCCTGATTCCTTTGCATTCAGAGCATGTGCATGTCCCTGGCTGCCATAACCGATAACTGCGATTGTCTTGCCTTCCAAAAGGGAAAGGTTACAATCTTCCTGATAAAAAATACGTGCCATTTCATAATCCTCCTATATAATATATATTTCAGAAATATGCAAAATATTCTCATCCGCATATTTCTGTATGCACCGTAATTTATTGTAAATAAATAACTCCTTCGGTTCCGCGTTGAAGTCCGGCAATTCCTGTTCTTGCTAATTCAAGGATTTCATAATCACTTAACAGATTTAAGAATGCTTCAATCTTGCTTTGGTTACCGGTTAACTCAATAATCATGGAATCCGTTGCAATATCAACAACCTTTGCACGGAATACATCCGTAAGAGATATAACACCTTGTCTTTGTAAAGGGTTAACACGAACTTTGACCATTACCAATTCGCGATAGACAGAATCATCAGGTTTCAATTCTTTGATGGAACGTACATCAATTAATTTGGCAACCTGCTTCTCAATCTGATCTAATATATCCTCATCACCGTTTGTAACAATCGTAATACGGGTATATTTGGGATCGGCGGTAACGCCGGCCGTAATACTTTCAATATTGTATCCTCTGCGCGAGAACAAACCGGAAATACGGCTTAAAACACCTGATGTGTTATCAACTAAGATTTGAAATACTTTTCTTTGCATATAATCCCTCGAAATTAATATTTATAACATACTTTTCGCATTATATCACAGTTTATGTAAAAACAAAAAGCATTTATTCACCCAAACCGCATTTTGTTAATGCCAAAGTTCCCGTGCGGGCAACTTCTACAATACTGATACCTGATAACATTTGCATTAATAGCTCTGTTTTTTGAGGTGTATCGCACATTTGGATGGTCATGAGAGATTTGCTCATATCAACAATCTGCGCATGCAATATTTCGCATATTTCCATGATTTCCCGACGGTTGCTTTTATTATATTTGACCTTGATTAAACACAATTCACGACTGACACTATCCTCTTCTTTGAAGGTTTTGATTTTGATAACGTCAATCTTTTTATTCAGTTGTTTTTCAATCTGTTCCAATGTGCGTTCATCACCGGATGAAACAATTGTAATACAGGACACATTCTTGTCAAAAGTTTCGCCCACGGCAAGTGAATCAATATTAAAACATCTTCTGGAGAATAATCCGGCTACTTTCATTAATACACCGGAGCGATTCTCAACCAATACAGAATATAATCGTTTCATAATATATAAGCCTCAATCTCTATTTCACAACATCCAAAGGATCCAGCATACATTCCATAATCATTGCCTGATCATTTTTTAAGAAATCGCATATGATTTGGCGCATATTATTATTGTCATACATACGAACAAAATCGATATTGTAGGCAGATGATAATTTGGCCAGATCAGGGCTGCCTGATAAGTCAACAACACTGTAATTCCCTTTATATGTATTGTGCTGATATTCGCGAACCAATCCCAAATATCCGTTATGGAATACTACAATTTTGATGGGAATATTATGCTGCTGCATAGTAGCGAGCTCACACATTGCCATTTGGAAAGAACCGTCTCCGCAGACAGCAACTACCTGCTTTTGCGGTTGAGCTTTCTTGGCGCCGATTGCTGCAGGAATGGAATATCCCATAGTGCCCATACCGCCTGATGTTAAGAAACGTCCGTTCTTGACAATAATATTACCGCAGGACCACATCTGGTTCTGACCGACATCGGCTACATATACGGCATCATCGTTAAGTTCTTCGGATAATGTTTTGACAAATAATGCGGGATCCACATATCCGTCACGAGGTCCCTTGCGTTTTGGCGCTTCCTTTTTATATTGATTTAAAATATCAATCCATGCGGAGTAATCCGTTGGAATATACTCTTCTGTAAGCAAATCTTCAAATATAGCGCTGACATCTCCGACCAATGGAATGGAGGGACCAACATTTTTACCGATTTCGGCAGGGTCAACATCAATATGAATAAGTATCTTGTTTTCGGTAATGAGGTCAGGCTGTGATACAGCACGGTCCGCAACACGGGCACCGATCATTATTAACAAATCGGATTCATTCATTGCTTTGTTTGCATAACTCTTACCGTTATTTCCGACCATTCCAAAGTAGAGCGGATCATCCGTAGGCATGGCGGAAATCCCCATCATTGTGCTGACAACGGGAATATTCCATTTCGATGAAAATTCTTTTAAAAGCTTGGAGGCCTGACTTAAAATCACTCCGCCGCCGGCACAAATAATAGGTCGTTTTGCTTTGGATAATTCGGAAATTACCTTTTTAATCTGTACAGAATGCCCTTTTATTGTTGGTTTATATGTCCTCAGATTAACATTTTCCGGATATTGAAACTTATTGATGGTTTTGTTTTGAATATCAATTGGTAAATCAATTAATACCGGGCCTTTTCGACCGGTAGATGCAATGTAAAATGCCTCTTTGAAAATTCGCGGAATATCTTCGACCGATTTAACCAAATAACTGTATTTGACGAAACTTTCACATGCACCGGTAATATCTGCTTCCTGAAATACATCAGAGCCCAATAGCGATGAATCTACCTGTCCTGTAATACAAACAAGTGGAATACTGTCTGCATATGCCGTGGCAATACCGGTTAGCAGGTTGGTAGCGCCCGGTCCGCTTGTAGCTACGCAGACGCCTACTTTGTTAGTGACTCGTGCATATCCACTTGCAGCGTGTGCTGCATTTTGTTCGCTTCGAACCAAAATCGCTTCAATATTTGTGGATAAAATACTATTAAAAAATGGGCAAATGGCAACGCCGGGATAACCAAACAATGTGGTTACTCCTTCTGCTTCCAAACATTTTACAACTGCATCAGAACCTATCATATCTATAAATCCTTTTTGTTATTTTTTACCGAAAAGCTTTGCTAAAGGTTCAACAACCGAACGTAAATCCCCAATAGCATTATTAAGAGACTGGATGTCGATTGATTGAACGGTCTCAAGTGCAGCACCCATACTTTCTTCACTGGTAATAACGAGCTGATTGATGTTTTCAATCATTCCTGTAAGATCAGCGGATGCGACTTCCTCGGATACAGTGGAAAGATTCTGCATAATAGCCTGTGCACTAACGACAACGGTATTTGTTTCTTTAATGATTGTATCTGTATCAACGAGAAGGGTTTGAACATTATCTGCTATATTTTTAACAGTGGGAGCCATACGGATTACTCCGATGAACAAAGCTACTACAATCAAAAGACATAATATGGAAGAAAACAAAGACAAATGCATCTGTCTTTTGATATATTTCATCTGACGTGCATTATCGGATTTGATATCCATAAGAAGAGTAGCAATGGCTTTCATATCTTCGCTCTGCATGGATGAAAGAATGGCTTCGTTTCTGGCTTCGATTTCTTTTTTAGTCATTTTTTTGCTCGCTTTCTTTTCTGCTTTTTTTAATGCTTTTTCTTCTTCTTTTTGCGCTTTTTGCAATGCGGAATTCAATGCTTCCTGTGATACACCTGCCTGTGCGGCAAAATCAGCCTGCGCAGCATTTACATTATTGTCGGATGTAACGGTAGATTCGGCATTTTGAACTTCCTGTGTCTTTTCAACTTCGCTCATATGTAAACCTCCAATAAATTATTAACAATGTTAATAAACACCACTTTAGTCATTTTAGCATATATTCATTGTAAATACTATAATATATCCCTTGCTGGGCAACAAAAAAGATTCCCTTTTTGCTTTCCGGTTATATTAAAAAGACACGCCCGCATTGCGAGCGTGTCTTATAAACATATTTGGAAAAGTATGAATGTCTCATACATTTCTTTTATGTAGGTTGCATATACTTATTCTGCCTTTTTTTGTTTGGAGAATGTCTTAATACCTTCAACAACAAGAATGATAGCAAGAACAGCCATAGCAAGTGCGAAAATAAGCTGGAACCAGTTACCCCAAGCCATTGCGCCTTCAGCCTTAGCAGCCATTGCAGCAATCTTACCCTTGATTGTGATGATCAAGCTTGTAAGTGTTGCGATAAGCATGAAGCACATAGGAATATAGAACATTTTGTTGTTCTTTCCAACGTTACCAAGCCAAGCAGCAACTGCCATAAGAGCAAGTCCTGCAAGAAGCTGGTTAGCAGCACCGAACAGACCCCAAATCTGAGAAAGTGAAAGTCCGCCAAGTACGCAACCGATAACAACCATGAGACATGTACCGAACAAAGGATGAGCAAGAACCTTACGAACACCCTTTGCATCTTTCCATGTTTCTTCGTCCTTCTTTAAGAAGAGCTCTGAAAACATGAATCTGGAAAGACGTGTACCTGTATCAAGAGATGTAAGTGCAAATACAGAAACAGCCAATGTCAAAAGTGCATAGATTGTGTTGTAAACTGCAGAACCTTCTACACCGAACATTGTACCGATACCTGCTGCAAATGCAACTGCGGGTGAACCGAAGTCGCCGTTCTGATATTTAGTAAATACCATACCAACAGCGATAAGGGAAATAATACCAAGAGCGGATTCGATAAGCATTGAGCCGTAACCGATAACCTTGGCATTCTTCTCGTTATCAAGCTGTTTACTGGATGTACCTGTTGAAATCAAGCTGTGGAAACCGGAACATGCACCACATGCAACTGTGATAAACAATGCAGGGAACAATGTACCAACCTTTGTGCTCCAACCTGTAAATGCAGGAATCTCAAATGTAGCATTGCCTGTGAATGCACACATGATGATACCGATAATAGCAAGAGCAATCATACCGTAAAGTAAGAAACTGGAAAGGTAATCACGAGGCTGCAAAAGAATCCAAACGGGAACGAGGGATGCAATTGCGATGTAAGCACCGATGAATACAATCCAAGCTGTACGGCCCATTACAAAACCACAATTAAGACCAAGAACAACTGCAAGAACAATACCGATCAATCCGATGATTGTTGCGGGAAGAGTCTTAAGTCCAGCACGGTTTGTAAGCAAACCATAGATAATAGCCAATACGATAAACAGCAAAGAAATCATTGCAGTTGTCTGATTACCTGTAGGATTACCTGTAAATCCGAAACCGCCTTCAGCAGTAAAGAATGTACCTGCTACAACGTTAACGAAAGATGCGATAACCAGAATCAGAACTAAAAGTGCAAAGATAATAAAGAGCTTCTTTGCTTTGTCGCCCATTGTATCCTTAATGATTTCACCGACAGATTTTCCTTCATGACGAACGGATGCAAAAAGGGAACCGAAGTCCTGAAGACCGCCAAAGAAAATACCACCGATGATACACCAAAGGAATACAGGAACCCAACCGAATACAGCGGCCTGAATAGGTCCGTTGATAGGTCCGGCACCGGCAATAGATGAGAAATGATGTCCCATAAGTACTGCAGGCTTAGCAGCAACATAGTCAACTCCATCTTCCATTTCGATAGCGGGTGTCTTTCTGCTTTCATCAACGCCCCACTCTTTTGCCAGCCATGAACCGTAGAAAATGTAACCGAGTACCAGCAGCACGATTGCAGCCAGTATAATTAATAAAGCTGTCATTTTCTCACTCCTTTATATGGTTTTGTTTTATGATGTTGCTCACGAGCTTTTTCAGTGTGCGTCCTTGGCGGTTATATGACGTACGTTCCGAAGAAGTCTCGATAGTAACCAATCTGTAATTACTCCATCCGAAGAATCCATGCTTATAACTCTTGTAATGATGAAGCTTGCGAGTCAGCGAAAATGCATCATCGCTCATATGATTACAAATAATATACAGTGTAATATCCGTGTTCCGATGTCCGTAGTTTGGTGTGACTTTGGACAACCCGTCTTCCCATGTCGTTTGATCGTAAGTTTGTAACATGTCGGAAGTCAATTCATCGCATAAGATAAAATAAACATATTCCTCGCTGTCGATATCGGCAACCTTTGCCGACTTGACAAGAAAATATTGTTCGTTATGCGAAATAAATACAGCCATGGCAGCAAACGGATCGGGAACTGCATCCGTATGAATGTCATAATATCTTTGATAAGCTTTGATAAAGCTTTCCAGATATTCTTCTTTTGTCATATAGTAAACCTCATATTCGATGTAGTTGATTATGCATCTGCCGCATCCGAATATTTGCTTTTTAATTCATCCGGACAACAAAAACTGATTGCAGTATCTTTTGCTTTAAAATTATTAAAGAAATCTTGCGTTATTTTGCGTCCCGGTAATTGAACAACAGCAAGTTCTTTCATGTCTTTGTCAACAATGACAACGTTTTCGACTTGTAATTGTCTTTTCTTTGCCGGAATAATCATTACTCTTCTAAAACAATATGCGATATCCGAAAAAGAAATGAAATAGTTACTAAAAAGTTTGGATATATACAGACAGGAAGCGGAAAGTCGTACTTTACCGTATTTGTCGGCCGATTTAAAATCATTGTCCAAATCGTTCTTTATCGATTGTTTATCACATAACGATATAAATTTCACGCTTAATCTCCTATGACATATACACGAAATTACTTTATCACATTGTAGTAAAAAATTCAATTAAGAATGCATTTTTAAATGGTTTAAAAACTCCATAAAATATGATGGAAATTCTGCAGTGGTTTCAATGTATTCGGATGTACGGGGATGCACAAAACCCAGAATGTATGCATGTAAGGCCTGTCCTGTTGTATTTACGGGACATTTGCCCCCACCGTATACATCGTCGCCGGCTAACGGATGTCCTAAATAAGCCATATGTACTCGAATCTGATGCGTACGTCCCGTTTCCAGACGGAACTTGCATAAACTGTATCCTTTGTATTCTTCCAATACTTCGTAATGTGTTATTGCAGATTTACCACCCGCTGTACAAACACACATTTTCTTGCGATCTTTGGGACTTCGACCGATCGGAGCATTTACACAACCGGTTCTTTCGTTCAGGTGTCCGCAAATTATTCCTCGATATTCGCGAACAATACTGTGTTCGGCAAGCTGTTTGGCTATGGAATTGTGAGAAAAGTCATTCTTGCATGCAATTACGGAACCGGTAGTATCACGATCGATTCTGTGAACGATTCCCGGCCGTAACACTCCGTTTATACCGGACAGATTATCGTTGCAATGATACATCAAAGCATTTACAAGTGTTCCGCTGTAATGCCCCGGTGCAGGATGCACAACCATTCCCTTGGGTTTATTTACGATAATTAAATCATCATCTTCGTAAATAATCGAAAGAGGAATATTTTCCGGAACAATATCCGGAATGACGGCATCGGGCATATTTACGCTTATAGAATCATTAGTACTTACTTTATAAGAGGCTTTTATCGTATTGCCGTTTACACAGATATCGTTTGATTCGATTAACTTCTGTATACGACTACGGGAAATATCACACAGACATTCGGCAATCACTTTGTCGATTCGCACCCTGTCGTACTCTTCTTCTACAATTATATTAACATTATTCATGGCTCTTTTTCTTTGTAAACGGTGCTTTCATGGCATTTTCAAGTTCGGTATATTCGTCATTGGAAATACGAAAAATAAGCATAAATGCCAGAATAACAGTGGATACGGAAACATACATGTCTGCTACGTTAAATATCGGAAAGTCAATCAATGAGAAATAGATAAAGTCAATGACATAGTTTAAGCGTATACGATCGATTAAGTTTCCAAGACCTCCGGCTGCTATACAGGTTAACAAAACAGAGAGAAAGTTATATTTCTTTCCTTCAGGCATATGAATTAAAATATATCCGATTAACGTAACGATAATAATCGCGACAAATATAAACAGTAATGTATGGCCTTTAAGCATTCCAAATGCTGCACCCGTATTACCGTTTGTAAGATAATAAAGCTGTAATACATTTGGAATAAGAAAATGTGAACCGAGCGGCTGATCTTTTAAGTAGATAACGGCCAGATATTTTGTCCATTGATCCAAAAGAATCATAACAAGGATAGCGATAATCTTAACGATTAATTTTTTGTATTTGTTGTTCATATTAATCCCACTCCACAATTAATTCGTTTAAAGCATTTATGATTTCATCTTTTGGAATATCATCAACAATAACTGCTTTTCCAATCTTATTAAGAAGAATCATGCGAATGGCATCCGAATTGTTTTTCTTATCATTCTTCATTAATTCATACACTTTTTCGGTGTCGAATGAATCTAACGAAATACCCAGTTCGAACGGAACGAACATATCTCGCAGTTCATAGTAATCTTCCATGGATATCATTTCTCTCTTCCATGAAATGAAGCCGGCAACGATGCATCCGAGTGCTACACATTCACCGTGGGAGTATTCGAAATTAAAATATTTTTCGAGTGCATGTCCGGCGGTGTGTCCGAAGTTTAATAAAGCTCTTTCACCGGTTTCATAGGGATCCTTTTCAACAACAGAAGCTTTAATGGCTGTTGCTTCAGATATCATGTGAAGAAGCTGTTCATCGCACAAATCCAGGATTTCATTAAAATGATTAATTAACCATTCGTAAAAGGCTCCGTTTTTGATTAGTCCTGCTTTAAGTATTTCGCCCATGCCGCTTGCAAATTCTCTTCCGGGAAGTGTGCGAAGACATTGAATATTTGCATAGATAAGATCAGGCATATGAAAGGCGCCGACCATATTTTTGTATTGCATATAATCTACGCCGCATTTTCCGCCGATGCTGCTGTCTGCCATAGACAAAAGCGTTGTCGGTATATTGATAAAATGCAGTCCTCGCATGTAAGTTGCGGATACAAATCCTGTAATATCTCCGACAACTCCTCCGCCCAAAGCAATAACCAAATCGTTTCGGCGTAAGTTATGCATGATCATTTCTTCATATATGTTTTGTGCAACACACAAATTCTTGCTTGCTTCCCCGGCTTCGAATGTATAGGAAAAAATATCGGCAAAATAATCGGAACAAATTGAGTTGATTTCATCCAGATATAATTTGGCGACATTGCTGTCCGTGATAATAAATGCTCTGATAGCTGCATCATATCTTTGCGCAAATAATTCTCCTAATGCTTCAAAACCGTTTTCTGTATAGATTTCGTACGATCCGGTTGATTTGTAACTGATAACCGATGGATTGTTCATATTAATTTGGTCTCCGTTTCACTTATAAAATTGTCGGTGGCATTGTAAAAATAAATGCTCCCCAAAGATTCGGGAAGCATTTGTTTATGATTATAATCTGTTCTGCAATGAACTAAAATCTGTTGTTAAGAGACGGAACATCCAAAGCTCCCGACAATATTTCATGATAATCGCCGGATACATCTACGTTATGCGGAGTAATAACAAAAATATGATTTGAAATACTTAGGAAATTACCGCCGATTGTATATGCAGAACCATATGCGAAATCAATAACACGCTGTGATACATCAAAGTCAACACCTTCCAGATTGAGGATAACCGTTCTCTTATCCATTAATGTATCTGCAATCTCTTTGGCGTCATCAGCTGAAGTAGGCTTAATAACACAAACTTCCATTCCGTTTGCCATTAATCTGTTCTTGCCGTTTTTGACAGGAGCTGATGTGCCGGATGTCGGTCGTGTACCTATTGTCGGTTTCCCGGAATAATCATCGTTATCATCCATTGTTGCTGTACGAATGCTCTTTGATTTGCGGAACGAAGGAGCATCATACTCCTCATCGTCATCCATGTATTCATCATCGTCGAGATAATCTTCGTCTTCGTCGCCCATTTTGATACTATTTAAAACTTTGTCAAAAAAACCCATTATATTACTCCTTTACCGTATAATCCCTCTCACCGAAAATAGATGTGCCTACTCGAATATATGTTGCCCCCTCTTCTATGGCAACCTTATAATCGCCGCTCATCCCCATAGATAGGCACTCCATAGAGACATTATCTGCGTTTTCAGCGGCTATGTCAACAGATAATTCCTTAAGTTTAGCGAAAATAGAGCGATTTTCTTCTGCATCGGTTACATACGGAGCCACCGTCATCAATCCGCATACCTGAATATTCGGCAATGCGGATATTTGATTAATCAGCATTTTTGTACCTTCATAATCACATCCGAATTTGGATTCCTCTCCGGCAACATTTACTTCAACAAGTATTTTGGATACAATGTTTGACTTTTGCGCCTGACGACTGATTTCCGTTGCCAGTTTCAGTGAATCGACGCTGTGAATCATATATACTTTATCAATAATATATTTTACTTTGTTTGTTTGCAGGTGCCCAATCATATGCCAGCGGATATCTTTGGGAAGTTCATCATATTTGGCTATAAGTTCCTGTACTTTGTTCTCGCCAAAATCACGAGCACCGGCATTGTATGCTTCCCATAATGCGGAAACGGGCTTTGTTTTGGAAACGGCAATCAGACAAATGTCGTCACTGTTTCGGTTACATTTGGCAGCACATTCATCTTTTATTTGTAATATCCGTTTATAATTCTCTGCAATCATATTATTTTCCTATTCAAATATAAAATCATTTTCCTGAACCGTTTCACCCTTTAAAACGATGTGATCGTATACGGACAAACCATAGGTGGAGTTGGGTTCGACAATCGCATATTCATCATTTTCTTCCAGAACATTGATTACTCTGAAATCGGCATATCCTTTATTGATATTGTATACACCGGTTAATGTATCCTGCATTCGAATTGCATATTTTTCGCCGGTTTCGCTTTTGATGATATAATCTCCAACAGAAAATGTATTTTCGTCTACATAATAATTCCCGTCTTTTAAATCATATAATGTGGCGGAAACAAATTCTGTGGATATGGTTCCGTCTTCCAAATATGTTTCACGCATAAACCCGGAAGAATCGGAATTGGCTCCCTGGGTCAGATACTCTTCGGGAATAAGATAAAAAGACAAATCCACGATGGAAGACTTGGGAATTTTGAGGCCTTCTCTTGCGGAATCCAGTAATTCTATCTCAATGAATCTCTCGTTAGCAAAAGTAATCATTGAATTATTAAAAGTCAGCTTGGCATAAATTTTGCCGTTTTGATGCAATATATTAACTTCTGCCCATGAGGTGTAATTGTTTTTAAGGAATCGGACTTCGACATACTGATCATCGGCAAGTGCTGCCTCCTTTTGGTCATCTATTTCAATAAGAATGGACCAAATTTCGCTTGTAATCAGTTTATATGCATTTTCGCCTTCTGCAATTAACTCATTGGAATGAAATTGATCTTTTGTATATTCTTCAGGATGCATCATTTCATCGGGAATGTTTTCAGGAAGATAATCTTCGTACCCATCACTGGAATATACAATAACACCTGATATGGGAGCATAATCGAAGTCAATTGTATCTGTATAATTCAATTCGCGCAGTGCATCGATATTTGCGAGCACTTTGGAATTGGCCAATTTCATGACGGTTCCTTCTATATTATATTTAAAATCATATGTTGTTTTGTAATTATCGGGAGAAAAGGCAGTTGAAAACGAAGAAATTTCAGTCTTCAATTCGGATAAGTCTTCATTGCCGAGTGTACTTCCTTCTTCGGAATTTTCATTAACCATTTCTGCCAGTTTGCCGGTAGAATCAACCGTATAAACCATGGCTCCGTCAGATATTTTTTCGTTTTCACGCGAGTAGTAATTGATATATCCGGAATATGGCGTAGTAATCAGGTGTTCTTCTCTGAAGGCAACGCCGGTGTAAATATTATTAACGGCAATAGAACCGTTTTTAACTTCGTAAGGAGTGATGTGCTCCTGTTTAATGTAACTGATAATCAGGAAAATCAGATACACCAAAATTATCCCGAATACAATGTATCCGAGATTAATGTTCAGCGGTTTAATAACTTTACTTTCCGCTTCTCTATTCTGTCTTTTGCGTCTTCTGTTATTACGATTTGCCATAAAATCACAAAAAAGGAGCCTCGTACATATGCACGAGGCACCTTTGTACAAATATTATAAGGCTACAATAACCTTTTCCTTAAATTCATCGGATAATTCCGATACATCAACCGACATACTTACAATAAAGTTTACATGGAACTGTTCACCGATTTTGTCTAATTTGTTAAGAACCGGTTCAACTTTGGTTGCATCTGAAATAAATGCAATGTCAAGAAAACTGTCAAGATAAACTTCCTGAAGATCATGATCCTGAGATACAATACCACATATGAATCCAATAAATTCATCCGTTGAAGTAAACGGAAACTCTGCTGTATTAATCAGACGAATCGCATTCTTAAGTTCATACATATGTTTCGCATTCTTATCAAGATATACGATATTACCATCTACTGTTTTGACTGCGTTATTCACCTTTTCCAATAAATGTTTGGTCTTGCCCTTTCCTTTGGCACCCACTATCAGCTGAATCATAGCAATCTCCTCCTTTTGGAAATAGTTAAATCATATAGTTATTATAGCCGTTTTTAATATAAAACACAACCCGAAGCTATTGCCTAATTTATTGCCCCCAGAACTTGTGTCATGCCCGAAAACAGAGCCGTTCGATCTTCTGTATTTAACAGTACGGAAATGAACTTTTCCTGATTTTGGTTGGTTGATAAAATAATCAAACAGGAACCTGCCGCATCGGTTGTTCCGGTTTTGCCTCCGATTACCGTAATCCCTTCCGGCGATATGGCTGAATCGGTTAAATATGCATTAGTTGTTTTTAATGTAAGTTCCTTGGTTTCTCCATCGCGCGTAACATAGTTGGTTATGTATTCACGTTCATTAATAATTTTCAAAAATGTTTCATTTTTAATCGCTTCGTTAAAAATCAAATATAAATCATAAGCCGTGGTGTAATGATCTTCGTTCGTTAATCCGTGAGGATTGACAAAATGTGTATTTGTAGCACCTATTTCAAAAGCTTTTTTGTTCATTAATTCCGCAAAGTTTTCAACAGAACCTGCAACATATTCAGCAATCATTACACCTGCGTCATTTCCGGAGTACATCAGTAATGCATGAAGAGCACCGTCAAGTGTAATCCGATCGCCTTCTTTGAATCCGATTAACTGTGCTCCCGACTCAGTAATCTTGACATTTGAGGATGCGGTAAGCATATCATTTAAATTACCGTATTCAAGTGCCAAAAGTGCAGTCATTACTTTGGTTAGTGAAGCCGGATTCATTCTACGGTGTGCATTTTGTGCAAAAATTGTATCGACTCTGTCTACCGCAAACAATCCGCCACTTACTTCGGGTGAAAAGAAAAGCGAAGGATTGGAAACATCGTTTTCCGATACACACAAACAAGAGGCAAAGCTTTCGGCTCTTACCTCTTGTTTTACGGAATCAAATGTATATGCACCTACCGCAGTATCGGGGTCATACGGAATCGGAACATTTTGGCTTTCGCATCCGCATAATATTAACAATCCGATAATCATCAGGAAGGCTGTAATTCTATTTGTACATCTCACGCCACTCCATATCTCCTCGATCCAATGATTTAATAAGAAGTTCAGCTGTAGCAAGGTTTGTTGCTAAAGGAATATTATGCATATCACATAAACGAACAATGTAACTTATGTCCGGTTTGTGCGATTCGGGTGCCAGAGGATCACGTAAAAAAATCATTAAGTCTATTTCATTGTGCTCGATCTGCGCACCAATCTGCTGTTCTCCGCCCAAATGTCCGGCCAAATATTTATGAACCGACAAATTCGTAACTTCTTCTATTAATCTTCCGGTTGTACCTGTTGCGTACAGTTGATTTTTGCTAAGTATTCCACGATATGCAATACAAAAGTTCTGCATAAGTTTCTTTTTGGAATCGTGAGCAATAAGTCCGATATTCATAAACCTTCTCCCATTTTGTTACATTTAGTAATCCTGCATTTGCATACGTACGTTTATTACAATTCCTATACCGATAAACAGACTGACCAACGATGTAAGCCCATAACTTACAAAAGGAAGTGTCAATCCGGTATTGGGTAATAAACCTATAACTACCCCAATATTGATAAAGGACTGTATTCCGATAAGTCCGGCCATGCCCCCCGCAATTAATGTTCCGGCCAAATCTTTGGAACGACGTCCCGCCAATATACAGCAAATCGTAATAGCCAGTAACAAACCGATTACCGTACAACAACCGATAAATCCGGTTTCTTCACCGACAATTGCAAAAATAAAATCTGTATGTGCTTTGGAAATAAAATTACCGTTTTTAACGGATGAAATAACGTTATTGTTTAAACCTTTGCCGTTTAACTGTCCGCTTCCGATTGCAGTAATTGCATTTAATGTCTGGTAAGCGAGTGTGGTTGCATATTCATCGGGATAAAGCCATGCAAGTATACGTCCTTTTTGGTAATCACCTAAAATGTCCACTCCGTCCTGCATTAAATAACGTAAAGCAATAACAATGGAAGGAACGGCAACCGCAATAACTGCAATGATTACCCGCCAATATACACCGCCTAAGTACATCAGTACACAAAAAACGGCTAAAACAATAATACTTGTTGATAAATCCGGTTGAGAATATATCAATAAAAACGGTGGAATAATCAATACAACACAAGCTAAAATAACACGAAAAGTGTTGAGATTTTCCTTATGTTTCATAATAAACTGTGCAAAAAATAAAATCAATAAAATTTTGACCAGCTCGGAAGGCTGAAAACGAATGCCGCCGAATTCAAACCAACGTTGTGCGCCGCCGCCCGAATCACCGAATAATCGAACCAAAGCAAGTATGCCGATACTGAATGCGTATATTAACCAGTAAAACTTCAGAATAAAACTGTAATTGATAAATGAGAACAAAAGCATACAACCTATTCCCATTAACAATCCCTGCTGCTGACGTTCAATATAAGATGAATTTGCAGATCCGATAAACATTATTCCTAAAATGGATATGGATATGCACAGCAAAACAAGTATGATATTGTATTTCCTCAGATTAATTCCCGAAAACAATATATATTCTCCTTAGAATGGAATGTTCACTAAAAACTCTTTTGTAATTTCTTCTATTTGCGCGTTTCCGTCTTTGATGAAAACAATACGTGCACCGGGTTTGGTTCTTAAGAAACCGGCAGACTTAGGTAAAACTTTAGCTTCCTTTTCGGCAATATGTACTGTTGTTGTTTTGAAATCCAACGCCGCAACAAAAGAACTTTCATCTCCGTTTGCGCCTGCAAATAATTCACCGTAAACTGTTCCCAATACAATAATGCAACCGGCTGATGCTACTCGTGCACCCGGATTTACATCGCCCAATATGATAATGCTTTCATTTGATTCAATGTTTTGTCCGGCATGCAACGTACCTTTATATATTTGCCCGCCTTCGCTTTCCTTACCGGATGAAAAAGAATTGGCTGCCCGAAGATATATTTGGTTTTGTTCATCGTCTTTTTCCATTATACATATAATATTCAACTGAGTATTTTCGATAATGGCCGAAAGAAGAATTGACTCTTCTTCATTTGTTAATTCCCTGCCTTCAAAAGAAATAACACGTTTTGCATTTCCGAAAAATTTTGCCGAATCTCTGAATTTTTGTACACAGTCGGCATATAACCGTTCAAAACTCACTTCGGAATTCAAATGAACAAGAATACCGTTGGGAAAACTTTTTATTGTAATGGAATCGTTCATAATTAATCTCCTTTTAGTCACCGATTATTTCGGTTGTTGCAGTATCGGCAATACCGTTGATCAAACTGTTAACATCTTCCAATTGGAAGTAATATTTAAATACATCAGCTGCAAGTGAAGCGGCATTTGATGATGTGTATCCGTAGGCAATACGTACAGCAACGGTAACCTGCGGATTTTCGTACGGTGCAAAACCCAAAAACAATGCGTGATTTGTTCTGGCTTTACTTGTCTGTGCTGTTCCGGTTTTGCCGGCCACATGAATTGGAAGGCTGTTCAAAACAGCGGATTTCTCGGCAACCATACGCATACCCGAATGAATCATATTCCAGGTGGTGTCCTGAATCTTAACATGATTTCGGATGGAAGGTCCGTATGTGGTAACCGTACCGTCACGATTGCTGACTACTTTGTTTAAAAGTGTCAGATTATAGCATGTTCCTTTGTTGGCAACGGTTGTCAAATATCGAGCCAAACTGATGGTGGAATAGTTGTGACTTCCTTGTCCGATTGCCGAATCAACAGGCAATTTATCGGAAAATTCAGATTGTGCTTCTTCCATCTCAATTCCGGTTTTATCAGCCAACCCGTACATATCCGCATATTTGCGAAGACGTGTTAAGCCTTCTTCTTCCGAATACGGTATTGTCATGAAATCGGTAGCCAGTCGATATCCGACTTCATAGAAGAAACAGTTACATGAATTACCTATTGCTGCGGAAACATCAATTGGTCCATGCGCACCGTTCGGATATGTCCAACATGTTTTTTCTTCGTCCAAATAATGATAAACAGCTTCGCATTTAATTGTCTCGCCGAGGTTTACCACACCTTCCTCCAAGGCAGCCGTCGCAGAAACCATTTTGAAAGTGGAACCGGGTGCAGTCAGCTGCTGTGTTGCATAATTGTATAAGGGTGATGATAAATCGGATAACAGTGAAGCATAATAGTTCGGATCAATTGAATTGGCAAGTTTATTATTATCATATCCGGGATATGTTACAAGAGCCAATAATTCACCGTTTGTGCTCATTACAACACAGGAACCGGAACAAGGATCTAACGCCAGCATGGCTGGAGTAAGTTCGAGGTTGCTGACTTTGTTGATAATGAAATTATAGGGAGTTTTGGCTCCCGATTCCAGTTCGGCTTTTTCCGATGAAGTACCGTATATGACTTTCTGTTCATAAAGTAACATACATATCTGTTTACCGGATATATCGTTGTCATGAATCATATATTTATACAGTTTCTTGGAAAAACCGTTATTTTCGGACAAATCTTCAATAATATAGTCCACCAGCTGATTATATACTTCTTCGGATGATGAATATTGTGTTGCCAAATGAAACTTGGAAATATCTACCCAGTTTTTGGAAAGGCAATAATGCAGATATTCATTTAAACTGATGTTCTCTTCTTTGGTCCATGCAATATAGGTTTTATCGTTTTTATCTATTTCCCCGGATAATAATACACCGGTAGTTGACGACATTAATCGTGAAACGATGTAACTTTGATAAACCTGATATTCCTGTGGCAGATCTTTGTATGGAGTTTTATTCTGCATTAATTCATCACGCAAATAAGAAAATGTTCGATTCTGCTTGTCATGGAATGCAGCAAGTACTTCCTGCTCATATTGTTTGGCATTCTCGGACTCAAAATGATCCATATTGATAATATTATTGTTAAACAGAGCATAATAAACATCATCAATCGGAATCATCATATTGGAACTCTTTACAACAGAGTTATCTACTTCTTTGTAATTGATGATTTTGGACACGAGAATTCCGGCCAGCTTCTGCTCCAGCATATTATATACGGCTTTCTGGAGATCAGAATCAATGGACAGATAAACGTCGTCTCCTGCAATCGGTTCGGTTCGTGAAACGTTTTGAATGACTTTACCTACATTATCCACATAGATTACTTCGGTACCTTTCGTTCCCTGCAAATACTCTTCCATTGATTTCTCAATGCCGGATTTGCCGACCATGTCTTTGTTATTGTAATCACGCTCAGAATCGGCCAATTCCTGCAAATCCTCGGTAGAGGCATAGCCTGTATATCCGATGATATGTCCGAAATATTTGGAATCGTTATATCTTCTGAGGGTAGTTTCTTCTACATCAACTCCCTGCAGAGTATCTTTGTTCTCCATAATAGCCGCAACGGTTTCATCGGAAATTTCGTTTGAAATAATTGTTGAAAGATATTTTTGATAAGAGTTTGCACTTAATGCATAGCGAATGGATATGATTTTGAGAAGCATATCCTTGTCATATCCGAGACCGGCAACAAATGCTTTCTCACCGTCGGAATTCTCAACATAATCGCCCACACCGTATTTTCCCGAATCTGCCAAAAACAGAATAATATCTTCCGGAGTAGCATTTTTCTGTTGTGTATCCAATTCGTCCGTTTTCTTTTTGCCATATACATCAGCGATAAAACGCAGTAATTTGGTGCCGGAAATACTGTATTCATATTCGTCGTCATCATTAACAAATATATTAAAGTCACAGTTTACTTTATCACCGTTCTTTTCAATGAGTTGTATTGTTCGATAAATTGTATCGTTAATGGCTGCATTCTTGCCGCTTCCGGATGAATAGGTATCTTCCAAAGTCACTGCATAAGCAAGTTCGTTATATGCCAATAATTTGCCGTTTTTATCATATATGTTGCCGCGTGTACTGTTTAAGGTAGTTTCTTTTTTGATTGTCAGTGTAAAGTTGTCAAGGTAATCTTCACCGTTAATAATCTGCATAACAAAAAGACGTTGTATGATAATTGCAAACAACGCTATAAATATCAAGATCATTAAATTACTTCGGTTCAGTATATTTTCATGAAGCCATTCTTTTATATCTTCAAACAAACTTAAACACTCCTTCGGGAGGCAATCTCTTTGGATTCCAGCCACTCATTTACAAAAAGAATCGCTTTATACACAATAAGAGTAATCAATATTGTATATACAATTTCAGGTAAAATGAAATGTATAAAATAATATCCGAAGTGCATCTTGCCGCGAAGTGCAAACAGGAAGAAATAACAAATAAAACAATAAACCAATTCACTTGCGGAAATCAGCACCATAGGAAGCTTGATATCTTCCGGATAAAAAATGCTTTTGAAAAAACCGTTCAGATATCCGATAACCATATAAGTTAATGCATAGAACCCCAGAAAATCACCAAACAATACGTCAAGAATCAGACCGGAAAAGAAACCGATCAATAAACCTTCTCTTTTTCCGCGCATGAAACCGAATGCAGAAGTAAGAATGATCAATATATTCGGAGAAATACCACCAAATGAGAACTTTTGCAGAATGGTACTTTGCAGTAAATATCCGACAATAATCATAAAAAAAACAATGACTTTACGTAACATAACAAACCCTTTATTCCGTATCTTTTCCGGCTTTAAGCTCGGTAATGACAAGTACGGTATCCAAATGTTCAAAGTCGACTACCGGTGTAATATGCCCCGATTTCGTGAGGTTATTTGAATCGTCTACAATTTCGGTAATATATCCGATGGAAATGCCGGGAAGATATTTGTCACTAATGTGACTCGTGACGATCTGATCTCCTTGTACAACTTTATTTTCTTTATCGGCAAGTTGTGAAAAGGAAATGTATCCTTCGGAAAACTTCTCCAAGTCACCGGATACAATCATAGTATCGGATGTGGCCAATACCATGGCACTGACATTGGAGGAATCATTGATAATGGACTTAACACTTGACCAATTCGGACCTACTTCGGTTATGATGCCGACCAATCCGGAACCTGCCATAACATTCATGTCTACAGACAAACCGTCGCGAGATCCTTTATCGATTAAAAATGTAGAATACCAGTTTCCGGAGTCTTTTCCGATTACTCGTGCACCCACCTTGTTATACTGACTGTATCTTTCGGATAATTCCAACATTTGTCTTAATTCGGCAAGCTCATATTTATCCTGGGATAATGAATTTACTTCAATGGTAAGTTCGTCAACTTTTTTTCGAAGTTCATCGTTTTCATTCATCAATTCGCTCATCTTTTTGACATTATCCGAACGATCCGACAGCCAGTTGCCGGCATACGATATTCCTTTTTGAAAAGGAATTATTGTATACCCCGCTATTGCCTCAAAGGGACCGGATAAAATATTTGTCGTATACGAAAGAACCATCATGATCACACACACGATAGACAGAATAAGCAATATATATTTGTCCTGAATCACCAATCCGGATCCTCTTTTATTCCTTGCCATTTAATGCTCCTATGATGAGAAATCTTCCATGGAATAACAAACATTGTGAAGGTTCTCATTATTTATGATCTGTGATAAGCCGTAGGCTACGCTTCCTTCCAAATTCGCTGAAAATTGAACTTTCAGTCCGGTGCTTTGGGCGATGAGTAAATGCAAATCACCTATTCCCGCACTTCCACCGGTAAGGAAAATACCGCGTTTATAAATATCAGCTCCAAGTTCGGGAGGAGTACGTTCCAATATCAAACGTACATTGTCGATGATATTTTCGAAATTTTCACGCATTGCCTTTTCGATAAGCATTGTGGGAATGGCACGTTCTACGGGAAGACCTGTAACAATATCTCTGCCGTATACAATAGCGTCCTGCTCATTTTCTTCCAAAGTCGGAAGCTCGATTTTGATTCTTTCGGCAGATTTGTTTCCAATTAGCAAATTGTATTCTTTTCGAATCATATTACGAATACTTTCATCAAATTTCTTTCCGCCGGTTTTTAATAATTTGGATAATACTATGCCGCCTAAAGAAAGAATGGAAATTTCTGTTGTTTCATAACCGATATTTACAACAAGAAGACCTTGGGAATTACGCATGTCAACATCCATACCGATTCCGTCGGCGATTGCTTTTTCAACAATATATATATTTCGTGCTCGGATATTGGATTCTTTTACAAGATCAAAGAATGCTCTCTTTTCTACTTCCGTAATATCAGTGGGTACAGAAATATAATAATCGGCGCTTCTGATATTTCCTTCCATTTCGTCGGTAATAAAATTGCGTAAAAGAATCTGCATATGATTAATATCAGCAATAACACCGCATGTAAGCGGAAATGTTACAGCAATGCTCGCAGGTGACTTTTCATACATCTCAAATGCCTGATCGCCGTATGCAAATAAGTTTTTGCGATTCTGAATAGCAATCATATTCTTATAACTGGATATATGATCCGTAAAACCGTTGTAAATCTTTATGTTATATGTACCAAGGTCAATACCGAATGCAGCGATGGCCATAGAATCCCTCCGAAAATAATAAAAATAAACAAATTCTTAACATATAATTTTATCATATTCAATAATATGTGTATAGATTTTTCTATAAATTCACAAATCCCGCATTTACAAGTTCCTGCAGTGATTTTAATATTCCGAATTTGCCGTGAGGCCAGGTCAGTCCGCCCTGAAAATATACTGTGTACGGCTCTTTCATAGGTGCATCTGCCGACAATTCGATGGAACTTCCGGATACAAATGCACCCGCCGCCATAATGACTTTGCTGTCATATCCTGGCATATCCCAAGGTTCAGTTGTAAGGAATGAATCAACCGGTGCAGCAGACTGAATGCCTTGGCAAAATGCAATAACGGCATCGGGATTATGAAATGTAACGGATTGAATGATATCATGTCTTTCATCCGAAGCCTTCGGAAATGCCTCAAATCCGAGTTTTTCATAGATATTGGAGGCAAATACGGCAGATTTTAAGGCACTTGCCGAAACTGTCGGCGCCAAAAACAGGCCTTGATAAAAACTTTGTAAAATACCGAGGGAGGCTCCGACTTCTTTTCCCAAACCGGGGGATGTCAGACGATATGCCGCCCGTTCGACATATTCTTTTTTGCCGACGATATATCCGCCAATCGGGGCCAATCCGCCACCGGGATTTTTAATCAGTGATCCGACACATAAATCCGCACCTGCTTCCGTTGGCTCTGCTTCATCGATAAATTCACCGTAACAGTTATCGACCATACAGATAATGCCGCTCTTGATACTCTTTATAAAAGAAATGAGTTCACCGATTCTCTTGACTGATAATGTAGGACGTGTCGTATAACCTTTGGAACGTTGGATGGTTACCATTTTGGTACGTTCATTAATGGCATTTTTAATTCCGTCATAATCAAAAGCACCATCTCTTTGCAAATCAACCTGTTTATACGTTATTCCGTATTCTGCAAGGCTACAGGGTGATTTACGAATACCGATCACTTCCTGTAAAGTATCATATGGTGCGCCTACCGGAGAGAGCAATTCATCGCCGGGCAAAAGTTGCGATGCCAATGCCAGGTGCAAAGCATGCGTTCCGCATGTAATCTGTGGGCGAACAAGTGCATCTTCGGCCCCAAAAACCTCTGCATACACATTTTCCAAAGTATCACGTCCCAAATCATTGTATCCGTATCCGCTTGTTGCCTGGAAACATGCTTCACTTACATGACACTTCTGCATGGCCGCAAGTATTTTCATTTGATTACATTCTGCAGTTTTATCAAACTCAAGAAACCGAGGAGATAATTCTTGCAATATATTGTCACCAAAAGCAATTACTTCTTTCGATAACCCCATTTGTTCATAATAATGTTCCAGATTATGCATATATTCCTTTATCCTTCATTTCATTTTGTATTGTAAACAGGAGCTCTTCTTCGCTCTTTAGTTGACGCTTGTCAAGCCAGATGATATCACGCTCACGACGAAACCATGTAAGCTGCCGTTTGGCAAAATGCCGGGTATCCCTTTTTAATATACGGATGCTTTCTTCCAAACTGCACTCTCCGTCCAAATAATCAAGAATCTCTTTGTAACCGAGTCCCTGCATGGAAACAAAGCTTTTATTATAGCCGAGTTCTTTTAACCGGCGAACCTCTTCAACAAGCCCCATTTCTATCATTTGATCGATTCTTTGATCAATTCGATCATATAAAATGCTTCGCTCATCTGTAAGCACAAAATAGCAAAAGTCATAGTTTGACGTTTGATTTTGTTGCTTTTTGTTATGTTCGGAAAACTTTTCGTTGCATTGTTCATAATATTCCAGAGCTCGAAGAACGCGTTTCGTATTATTGGCATGGATAACCTGTGCATATTCGGGATCGATTGAAACAAGCCTTTTATACATTACTTCATTCCCCAATTCGGATAATTCATGCTCAAGACGATTGCGTATCGTAATATTTACCTCTTTCTCATCGAATTCAATATCATATAAAAGTGCTTGAATATAGAAACCGGTTCCGCCGCATATGATGGGGATCTGTCCGTTTTGGTAAATCTCATCAATTGCCTGTTTGGCATACTGACAGAATAAAGTAATATCAAATTTCTCGGAAGGTTCCAAAATATCAATCAAATAATGCTTTATTCCTTCCATCTCGGAAGGTGTGATTTTGGCGGTCCCGATATTCATTTGTTTATACACCTGCATGGAATCGGCCGAAATGACCGCCCCGTTTATTCGGTGTGCCAATGATACGGCAAGTTTTGATTTACCGGAAGCTGTTGGTCCGGCAATAATAATTAATGGTTTCATAGATTTATACAATGCGTTTGAACAGTTTTTCTATTTCGTTTTGTGTAAATGATATTATCGTAGGCCGACCGTGCGGACAATTGAAGGGATTTTCAAGTAACATCAAATCATCAAGCAAAACAATTGCTTCCTGTTCGGTAAGGTTCATATTACCTTTTACCGCAGCTTTACATGCCATCGTAGCGATTCGATCATTGATTGTATCAATGTCATTATGACTATTTCCTTTTTGTAATGCTTCCAAAATGGAATTGAAATATTCTGTTTCGGTCATTTTGAACAGATAGGAAGGCACTGCGCTTATTGCATAATCATGTCCTCCGAAATGTTCGATTTCGAATCCGAAATTTTTGAAATAAACACTGTTTTCACGTAAGATGTCTTCTTCTGCCAAAGAAAGTGATACTACCGTAGGCGGACATACCTGCTGAGATGTAATTTCGTTGTTGCGAAACTGCTTCATGAATTTCTCATATAGAACTTTTTCATGTGCGGCATGCTGATCAACTATATACAATGTTTCGTTATATTCCATTAAAATATATGTTGAAAATAATTGTCCGATATATCGATGCTTGCTCTTGGCCTCAGCCGATAAAAACTCCGGTTGTGATAATTCCAGTTGTATCGGCACATCTGCCAATTCATTGTTTTGGACGTTGTTTTCATTTACAGAACCATTTATCGAATCATTTTGCAATGCTCTATTTTGAGTTATCGCAGCATGTGCCATGGAAAGCAGTTCCGAATAATCTTCATTAGATACATCGTTATTTGTATTTTGAAATACTTCTTTTCGATGTACTTCAAACGGCTCAGGCTGTTTTACCTCTGTTATGGCAGAAGGCGTGGATCCTTTGGTAGTCTGTACAGCATTATAAATGTCGGTTGCGGAAGGAATCAATGATATTTCGGACAAAGTTTTGGATATGGCATCATAAATCAGCTTTCTTACCAATTCTTCATCTTCAAATTTAATTTCCAATTTTGCCGGATGAACATTAACATCCAAATGCATGGGCGGAAAGTCACACAGCAGTATGGAAACAGGATGCTGATGTAACATTAAATACGGTTTATATGCGTCTTCCAATGCAGAAGTCAGTATATCGCTTTTAATAAATCTGCCGTTTACGAAAAACGATTGGAAGTTTCTGCCTGATTTACACAATGATGGTTTTCCGATAAAGCCGCTTACCTTATATTCATCATTTTGAGTATTGCATAACGGTACCATTTCTTTTAAGAATGCCGAACCGTAAACGGAATAAATAGCTGCCTTTATATCACCTTTCCCATTGCTTTGCAGCTTAACATTGCCGTTTACAATATATGTAAATGATATATTGGTATGAGACAAAATCATTTGTTGCATACGATCCGAAATCAGGTTGACTTCGGCTTGTGTACTTTTTAAGAATTTGCGTCTTACCGGTGTATTGTAAAATAAATCTCTTACGAAAAATGTTGTTCCGTTCGGAGCACCGACATGTTCAAATATTTCTTCTCTGCCACCGGAAATAACATAGCGAATACCATAAAAAGAGTCAGGTGTTTTGGTCAATAATTCAACTTTGGCGACACTTGCAACGGATGCGAGCGCTTCACCGCGAAAACCAAGGCTTAATACACCGGTTAATTGTTCTGCATTTTCGATTTTGCTTGTGGCATGACGTAAAAATGCATTACGAATTTGCGATTCTTCGATACCGGAACCGTTATCTGTTACACGAATGAGGTCAACACCACCGTTTTTTATTTCTACGGTAATAGATGTTGCTCCGGCATCAATTGCATTTTCCGCCAATTCTTTAACAACGGAGGCAGGACGTTCTACAACCTCTCCGGCTGCGATCTGATTAATTGTGGCATCATCCAAAATATGTATTATGTTCATTTTTACCACCGATTTTTCAATTTGTTCTGAAGCATGCAAAGTGTTGAAAGTGCATCCATCGGAGTCAGATTATTAAGATCCAGTTCCTTCAATTCTTCGAGTACATCGTTGTCACTTACTGTATCAAATAATGAAATCTGTGCCAAATCAACCTCATCAAGATTTTTGTGAACATTTGATCTTAATGATACAGACGGAACATTAATCGAACGTACACCTTGTGTAATATCATTGTCAGATAATTGGGAGACGATTTCATTTGCACGTTTTATTACAATTTCAGGAAGACCGGCAATCTTGGCAACCGCTATACCATAACTTTTATCTGCACCGCCTCGTACAATTTTGCGAAGGAAGGCAATGGTATCGCCCTTTTCTTTTACCGCAACACAATAGTTTTTGACACCGGATAATTTGCCTTCCAATTCTGTAAGCTCATGATAATGTGTCGCAAACATTGTTTTGGCACCTAACAGTTTCGGATTGGAAATATGCTCCGTAACTGCCCAGGCAATGGATAAACCATCAAAAGTGGATGTGCCGCGGCCGATTTCGTCCAGTAAAATCAAACTTTTAGAAGTCGCATTGTCTAATATGTTGGCGACCTCCGACATTTCCACCATAAAAGTACTGCGTCCGCTTGATAGATCATCCGATGCACCTACACGTGTAAAAATGCGGTCAACAATACCTATATTTGCACTTTTGGCAGGGACAAAACTTCCGATTTGGGCCATTAATACTATAATGGCGGTTTGTCGCATATAAGTTGACTTACCGGCCATATTGGGGCCTGTAATAATTGCAATTCGATTTTCACCATTATCCAAATAGCTGTCATTGTCCACAAATGAATCGGCAGGAATCATTTGCTCAACAACCGGATGACGACCGCCCTTTATTTCAATAATACCTTTTTCATTCAAAGTCGGTCTGACATAATGATACTTTTCGGCAACATAGGCTAGTGATGCAAATGCATCAAGCATCGCAATAGTTTTGGCGGTGAGAAGAATTCGGTCAACCTGACTTTCCAAAGCACTTCTGATTTCGCAGAACAGATTATATTCTAATGAAAATAATTTATCTTCTGCATTCAGAATCGTATCTTCCAAACTTTTCAGTTTCTCATTAGTATATCGTTCGGCTCCGGTAAGGGTCTGTTTACGAATATAATCAGGCGGCACAAGCTCTTTGAAAGAATTGGTAACTTCAAAATAGTAACCGAATACCCGGTTGTATTTAATCCTCAGATTCTTGATTCCCGTACGTTCTTTGTCCTCCGCTTCCAATTGAGACAACCATTTTTTGCCGTCTGTCTTGGCATTTCGTAAGGAATCAACCGTTTCATTAAAGCCGGTCTTAATTATGCCACCTTCCCGAAGAGACAACGGAGCATCTTCCGATATGGAAGCGACAATTAATTCGTACAAATCCGTAAGCGGATCCAACTGATCATATAATTTGGTAATAAGTTTACCTTTTTTGTCTTTCAGTAAATTCTTTATTGCCGGCAAAAATTGCAACGATGTGGAAAAAGCAAGCAAATCTCTCGGATTCGCGGAATGATAATTAATCTTTCCCATTAGGCGTTCCAAATCATATACCGGTTGCAGGTATTCGCGCATTTCTTCACGCATAACCATATCATCCATAAACATTTCGATTACATCCAAACGTTTATTGATTTGTGATTTGTCACATAAAGGCTGTTCAAGAAAATTGCGTAAACATCTTGCACCCATGGCAGTCTTTGTTTTATCAAGGACCCATAGAAGCGATCCGCGCTTTTCTTTACCGAGTATCGTTTCGCACAATTCCAGATTTCTTCTTGTTGAGGCGTCCAATACCATATAATCCGACGCATGAAATACAGACAGAGAACGAATTTGAGCCAAATTATTTTTCTGTGTTTCATATAAATATTGCATAAGCATTCCCGATGCTATTTTGCCTACGGGAAAATCATGTAATATTTTCTCAGGATTCCATGATGCTCCGAAATGAAGTATTAATGCTTCTTCGGTTTTCTTTTCATCACAATAGGAACTGTCGAGTGCGTTGATGGATACATTTAAATGCATTGATAACTCTTCTGTGTTTACATCGCACATAAAGAATGAATCATTGCAAATCAACTCGGTCGGAGCAAATTTATATATTTCATCCAAAAGTTTTTTGGAATCGCCAACTTCGGTACAACGAAATTCACCGGTTGTAATATCGGATATTGCAATTCCGAATGTATCCGATATAAATGCAACTGACATAATGTAATTATTACGTGTTTCATCCAATGATTGCATATCAATGGTAGTACCCGGAGTAACAATACGAATTACATCACGTTTTACCAATCCTTTTGCGGTCTTGGGATCCTCAAGTTGCTCGCAAATGGCTACTTTATGACCTTTTTCGACAAGCTTGTTGATATAAACATCAGCAGCATGAAAAGGAACGCCGCACATGGGTGCACGTTCTGCTGTACCGCAATTTTTGCCGGTTAATGTAAGTTCCAATTCTTTGGAAGCCAATATTGCATCGTCAAAGAACATTTCGTAAAAATCACCGAGACGATAAAACAGAATACAATCTTTGTATTCTTCTTTGGTTTCCATATATTTTTGCATCATGGGTGATAATTCATCAGCCATAACAATCCCTCTTTTGTTCGTATAACGATTTGTACTTTTTCTCTCTGGATATTTCTACGATTCCTGATTCAGTATATCCGTATACCTTACATTTACAGGAATCTTTTTTAAATTCATTTCGTAAAACACATAATAATTCTTCTTTGTGGATGTTATCCTTCATATTGATAAAATCTATCAAAATCATTCCGCCGATATTTCGAAGATTAAGCTGGTGGCATATTTCCAACGCCGCCTCTTTATTAACAGCAAAAATAGTATCTTCTTTTGCTCCCTTTTTCTGTGTTTTTCCTGAATTAACGTCAACAGCTGTAAATGCATGTGTCGGTTCTATATAGATGTATGCATCTGAAGGAAGATATACCTTTTCATTTAAAGAATCATTCAGTCGCTTGTTAATGCAAAAAAGTGTCTTTAACGATACCAAATGGTCGGAATAAAGTGAGAGTTTACATCGAGAATCTTTGCCATTATTGACGAAATCTCTAAGTTCGATATATAAGTCTTTCTGATCCGTTATTACTTCATCTGCATCACTTGTAACGGATTCCAGGGTATACGCAATCCATGGCTTTTCGGGTGAATACATTATCGAGCCGGCACATCTGTTGCATGAAAGCCGACACATTTCGGAAAGCTTTCGACTCAATTCGGAAGCTTCCGATATAATATCATTAATCGATACATTGGCTGCTTCCGATCTAAGAAGTAAGCCATACGGATAATCGGCATAAAAATCCAAAAGGCTTTCCTTTAGTTTTTTCTTTTGTATTACAGACAGTTTCCCCGAAAACGAAAGATTACTTTTCTCTTTATATATCACAACGTATCTGCCGGGAATGGATATATTCTCTGTAACGATACATTCTTTATCTTCTGTTGCATCTTTGGCTATCTGAACAAGAACATTCGTTCCTTCATTATGCCGACTGTTTTGTAAAAACCCTTTTTGTTTATCGGATAATTTTACAAATGAAGAATCAATATTCTTAAGATTCTTAATGACAGAAGCAACATATACGGTACCAATGCAAACAGATGTATCATTTCGCCACATACGAATTGACTTCGTAGTGTTGTCTTCAATGACACATAAAGTCACTATTTCATTTTCCTGCAATACTATAATTTGCTTCATAAAAATTATTCAATATTTGTTCCGATATCATCCAATGAAACGAATCGATCGGAAAGCAGTGTATATTGTTCTGTTCTGACAAATCTTAACTGTAAAGGATTATAGTTAAGGTTGAGTTCCTGATATAAATATTGTGTTACCAGCTGCGGCTTAAGATTATCATTACTGCCGGCAGCAAGACAAAGCGACAAAACACAATTCTCATTATCTGTTTGTACTTTATATATTAATGGTTTAATATTTACTTCTTTTTGCCCTTTTTTAGATTCTTTCGTAATTATGATTTCATCCTTTTTTAGAAGGTTATCCACATTTTGGCTAATACATTCAAATGATGTCGAATCATCAAAATATATATCGTAGTCTGCGGCACAGATTCCTGCCATCGCATTTAATGCTTTATCCGGAAGTTCTTTGAATGACAATATCGAAATATCGGGAACAGACGCAGCATTCATTCTCTTTATTGCTTCCGCGGATGAAATTTTCTCGGTAACAGTAATGTCGGCATATTCGGCAATGCTTTCCATACCAAGTGAAAGCGGAGGTGAAAACGAAAGAATCTGATGAGGTGAAAATCCTTCGGAATACGCTATAGGAATATCTGCACGACGATTCAATTTTTGAAAAAAGCGCATAATATCTAAATGACCAATATATTTTAGCGCCCCGGTTTTGGTAAATTTAACCCTTATTTTCATGGCAAATACCTCCTGCGTAACAAAAAGCTCCGCAACCGGAACATTTTTCCCTGCAATTTGGTGTTACTTCCGCATTTTTTGATTTGTTCCATTCTGAAATCAAAAACTGCTTGGTTACACCGATATCGATAAAATCCCAAGGCAATATTTCATCTATCGCCCTTTCACGATGCACGTAAAAAGCACAATCAACATCACTTTGCAAAAGGGCTTTTTCCCATCCGTCGTAGTGAAATTGTTCTGTCCATGAATCAAATATACAGCCGTTTTGATATGCTGCGAGCAAGACTTTTGAAAGGCGTCGATCGCCACGTGCAAAAATACCTTCCAGTACACTGACATCTTCTTCATGCCAATTATATGTAATGCTTTTGAAATTGAGCATTTCGTGCATTTTGTTTTGTACGGTCTTGGCTTTTTGACGAAACTCTTCCATTGTGTTCATCCCGGCCCATTGGAACGGAGTAAATGGTTTAGGAACAAAGAATGATGTACTTGCAACAATCTGAACCCGTCCCTGCCTTTCCTGTTTGGGAATCAGATCATAATATAATTTGGCTATTTCATTGGATATTTCGGCAATACCCTCTATATCTTCTTGTGTTTCACTGGGAAGTCCAAGCATAAAATACAGTTTAACACGTGTCCAGCCGCCTAAAAATGCTAATTTACAACCGTTAAGGATATCTTCTTCGGTCAGACCCTTATTGATGACGTTACGCATTCTCTGACTGCCGGCTTCCGGAGCGAATGTCAAAGAACTCTTACGAATATCCTGAACTTTATTCATTACATCCAAAGAAAAAGCATCAATACGCAATGAAGGTAATGAAACATTGACTTTTTGATCACATGTAAGCGGTAAAAGCGCATTCATCAATTCGGGAAGCTTAGAATAATCACTTGTGGATAAAGAACTTAATGATAATTCCTCATGCCCTGTGTTTTGCAGTGCTTCCTGTGCAATTTGCGTAAGAACTTCTTTGGAACGTTCACGCAAAGGTCTGTAAATCATTCCGGCCTGACAAAAACGGCATCCGCGTATGCAGCCGCGCATTACCTCCAGGACAACACGATCCTGAATAGCACGAATATACGGAACAATTGGTTTGGTGGGATAATAAGTATTATCCAAATCTTCAACTACCTGTTTGCGAATTCGGGCAGGTATATCATCAAATACAGGGGTAAAACTTCTGATTGTTTCATCTTCGTTATATTCAACCGAATATAATGCCGGAACATATATTCCGGGTATTTTAGCTGCCTCATGAAGAAACGCCGCTCTGCTGTAACCGTTTTCTTTGTGGGATTTATATGTATCAATAAGTTGACGATATGAAGTTTCTCCTTCACCGATATAGAACATATCAAAGAAATCGGCAAGCGGTTCGGGATTATAAGAACAAGGTCCACCACCGATAACAATCGGATCGTTATCGCATCGATCTTTGGCAAACAGAGGAATCTGTGCTAAATCCAATACTTGCAAAACATTTGTATAACACATTTCATATTGCAGGGTAATTCCAAGAAAATCAAAATTTTTAACAGGTTGCTGTGATTCCAGGGCGAAAAGAGGAATCTGCTGCTCTTTTAATATTTTGCTCAAATCAACCCAAGGTGAATAAACACGTTCGCACCACACATCTTTCCAGGAGTTGAACATGTCATACAGAATCTGTATTCCTAAATGTGACATACCTACTTCGTATACATCCGGAAAACACATAACAAAACGGACACTGACTTCGTCCGTTTCTTTATAAACTGCATTTAATTCTTTGCCGATATATCTGGCCGGTTTCTCTACTGAACGTAAAATTTCGTCCGATAATGCTAATTCGTAATTCATAAAAATCTCCATTTCGTCGGTGAAATCCGCAGTGTCCATTAATGAATAAAATGGTCACGGATAACCCATGACCATTTTATTACGATACCTACTATATGAGCAATAATAATTTATAAATTATTTCTCTCTGTAAATTGCGTAAAGATCTGTATCCTCGTGGATATCTTCACGTTTTCCTTCATAATGATCGAATTCATAACCTTCATGAACCGGATTCAGGCAGGAATATGCGTCATCTCCATCCAACAGATATTGCAAATCATACTTAGCACCGGTTAAGCTGTCATAAAAACTAACTTTATGAACGCGATAGAAATATGCAGCAATTGCTCTGTCCTCGGTAATGTTCTGCCAGCTTCCTTCCCAACCGACGAACATTAATCCTTCTTCCTGAGGATCAACCGGATCCGGAAGTGTTGTACCGAACGGAACTACTTCGGTTTTATAGAGGCCTTTGTTCCAGCCGTTATACCAGCGAACGACACATGTCTTGCCGGGTACACCCTTTTCTTCTGTCCACCAGGGCATAAATGCTGCAGATGTATTATTGTTAACTTTCTTAACATTTGATACGGCGTTTGTCCCCTGTGCATACGGTGTGTTAGCAGCATACATACCGATAATAATCTTATCGGTTCTAACATTCACTGCACTGTCTGTCCAGCCCAAAAACGTAAAGCCCGGAGCTTCGACATTTGTAGGAATCTTGGCATTTCCGCCATCAGTAACCGTTTGAACGGAAACATTGGCTCCCCACATAAATGTAACGGTATGTTTTGTCTTGGCATATGTATCTGTTGTTCCGAAAACAGCAACACATGTTAAAACAAGTAAAATTGCAGAGAATAATTTCAATACTTTTTTCATGTTTTCACCCCTTAGAGAAATACATTCGTTTACATAATATAAATTATACAATCAATTTTACAAAAAATCCAGTTATTTTCGCAAATTATCGATTATTTAATTCTTCCGTTACGTCTTCCCAGGTTAATCCGCATTCGACCATTAATACCATAACATGATATAAGAAATCGGCGATTTCATATTTCACTTCTTCTTTTTCCGGATTCTTTGCGGCAATAACAATTTCCGTTGCTTCTTCGCCCACCTTCTTAAGAATCTTGTCAATACCTTTATCAAACAGATAATTTGTATAACTGCCTTCCTTCGGATGCAGTTTTCGATCCATGATGGTATTCATTTCTTTTTCAAAAACATGATACGGGTTTGTATCATCCGAAGGTTTGGAACATATTTCGTTAAAGAAACATGATACGGCACCTGTATGACATGCAGGCCCAATCGGTGTGACTTTTGCAAGTAATGTATCCATATCGCAATCTGCGCTTAATGATCTGACAAACTGGTAATTCCCGCTTGTTTTTCCTTTTACCCATATTTCCTTACGGCTCCTCGAATAGAAAGTCATTACCCCACTCTTTAAGGTCAAATTGAAGGCTTCTTCATTCATGTATGCAACCATAAGAACCGCATCCGTTTTGGCATCCTGAACAACAACCGGAAGATGACCGTCACTGTTCAATTTGAAATCGCTAAAGGAGTAATCGGAAGAAAACATGAATATATCTTCCATGCCGGATTCCTTGCATTTATTCTTTATAGCCAATATATCGGAAGCATTGTCGTTTATCATCGGTCCTGATACACCGACGGTTTTGTCTTCGGACAATACAGATGTAATCTTTGAAGAATCCGTGTCCTTTACGAATGAAATAAATGAACTCTTTTCAAGACTTTCACGGGATATATCATCAAGTGAAATAATGCATGCTGTATAATCCGCGATTATTTGTTTATACATTACAGCCTGACGTGTGGAATCTACGCATACCATAATCTTGTTTTTGCCAAATCGCTTGGAGGCTTCTTCTACAAGCGCAACATTGGTCGATTTCGCCATATTTAATACGGCATATTTGCAGCCTGTATATAAAATCTTCTTAATATCTTCCAGTCTCTTGACATTTCCTGCACCTATAACGGGAAAATCAGTCTTTTGACAAATGTGTCTGAGAATAAGCAATGCTTCTTCGTGTGAATTATCATCAGACGATAAATCAAAAACGAGAAGGGCATCCGCACCGTAAAAAGCGAGCTCCTGTGCATATGATACCGGGTCATCGCTGACAACAGTATCATCTTTAAATGATCTTACACATTTTTTATCTTTTAAAAACAGACAGGGAATAAAATTTTTTCCTTTCATGGTATGGTTCCTTTCTTATAATGCTCCTTTTGTTGATAAAATATCATCCGATCTGCCGTTTAACGAAACAGCACTTGATAATGCTTTGGCAAATGCTTTAAACATGGCTTCGCAGATATGATGCGAATTCATTCCGTGAATAAGCTTTATATGAATATTCATTCCGGCACTGTAACTTACAGCATAGAAAAATTCACGAACCAGTTCGGTATCCAGGTAACCTATTTGTTCGGTAGGGAATGAAACATCATATACCAGATACGGTCTTGAACACAGATCAACAGCACATAACACGAGAGAATCGTCCATCGGAAGAATAAATGAACCATATCGATTAATTCCTTTTTTCTCCCCAACAGCTTCCTTTATGGCATTTCCCAAAACAATTCCGGTATCTTCAACCGTGTGATGACCGTCTACATGTAAATCTCCCGAAACAGACAGATTCAAATCAAAAAATCCATGTTTGGAAAATCCTTCCAGCATATGGTCAAAAAATCCTATACCGGTATCGATTTGTGATGTACCGTCGCCATCCAAATTAAGTTCCAGTTCGATTTGTGTTTCTTTTGTATCACGTTTGATTTGCGCAGTTCTAGCCATAGTGTAATGCTCTCCTTCTATGATTATTCCATTCTGACACGAATAGAATTGGCATGTGCCGTAAAACCTTCAGATTCGGCAAACAGTGCAATGTCTTCGGCAACAGGTAATAAAGCATCTTTTGAATATGAAATAATACTGCTCTTTTTGATAAATGCATCTACACCCAGCGGAGAGAAAAATTTAGCGGTACCATTTGTCGGAAGAACGTGATTGGGACCGGCAAAATAATCTCCAAGCGGCTCCGATGAATATTCACCGATAAATATTGCTCCGGCATTATTAATTTTGGTCATAACTTCAAATGGATTCTTTGTAAGGATTTCCAAGTGTTCCGATGCAATATCGTTTGCAGCATCGATTGCAGAATCAAGTGAATCGGCCAAAAGGATATAGCCATAATTTTCAAGTGATTTTTTGATAATTTCACTTCTGCTTAATTCTTTTGTGAATCCTTCGATTTCTTCATTTACTTTTAAGGCAAGTTCCTTGCTTGTTGTGATCAGTATTGCACTTGCAAGCTCATCATGCTCGGCCTGAGACAGCAAATCGGCCGCAACATAGCGGGGATTACTGGTCTCATCGGCAAGAACCATAATTTCACTCGGTCCGGCAATGGAGTCTATACTTACAAAACCAAAAACAGCTTTTTTGGCAAGGGCTACGAAAATATTTCCGGGTCCAACAATCTTATCAACCTTGGGAATTGATTCCGTTCCGAATGCCATGGCGGCAATAGCCTGAGCTCCACCGACTTTATATATTTCCGTTACACCGGTTATTTTGGCGGCAACCAAAGTACACGGCTGCACCTTACCTTCTGCATTAGCGGGAGTCATCATAATAATCCGTTTAACCCCTGCAACTTTGGCGGGAAGAACACACATAAGCGTTGATGAAGGATATGCTGCCTTGCCACCGGGTACATATACACCGGCACAAGAAACAGGTGTGATTTTTTGCCCAAGAATACAACCGTTTTCTGAAGTATCAATCCAACTGTTTTGCTTTTGCTTCTCGTGATACTGTATAATATTTTGAGCGGATGCCTTCATAATCTCAATAAGCTTTGGATCGTAGTTATTCCAAGCTTCTTCGATTTCTTCCTCAGTCACTCGTATTGATTGTGCACTGATATCCCATTTGTCAAATCTTTTTGTGTACTCAAATACAGCTTCATCTCTTCTTGTGCGGACTTGTTGTATTATTTCGTTTACAGTTGCTTCGTATTCCGTATACTGACCGGGATTACGCTTAAGAAGATCGGTCAATATATTTTGTTTTGTATCCTGATTTAATTCAATAATCCTCATTTTAAACAAGCTCCTTTATTTTTTTGATTAATTCATTTACACGATCCGCTTCCATCCTCATACTTACGGGATTAACAATCATTCGTGCGGAGAGCGGACATACTTCTTCCAAAACCGTAAGCCCGTTTTCACGAAGCGTTGATCCGGTTTCGACAATATCTACAATTACTTCCGACAAGCCGACTATAGGTGCCAATTCAATTGAACCATTCAATTTGATGATATCAACAGCCTGCTGTTTATGTGTATAGAAATAATCTTTTGCAATTTCGGGATATTTGGTAGCAACACGAATCATTTCGTGACTTTCCAGCAAATTCCTTGCGCTTTCCGGACCGCATACACACATTCTGCATTTTCCAAAGCCAAGATCCAATACCTCAAATACTTTTCTGTTTTCTTCCATAATGGTATCTTCACCGACAACACCGATATCTGCCGCACCGTATTCTACATAAGTAGGCACATCGGGTCCTTTGGCCAAAAAGAATTTCAATTTTAATTCTTCATTCACAAAAATTAATTTACGAGTCTTTTCATCCTGCATTTCCACACATGAAATACCGATTTTCTCTAAAAGTTCCATGGTTTTGTTGGCAAGACGGCCTTTTGTTAATGCAAAAGTTAAATAACGGTCGGAATCCTTTTCATGAAGTTTTTGACGGAATATTGCAGAACATAAATCATCCACCTGAATACCGAATCCCACGGCCGGTGAATCTTTGCCGAATCTTTCCATCAACTTATCATATCTTCCGCCTTTAATAACGGCATCACCATTTCCGTACGTATATGCTCTGAATAATATACCGGTATAATAATGATAGTTATTTAACATTCCCAGATCGAAAGTCACATAATTTTCCAGATTCTTTTTCTGTAAACATTTGTATACTTCAATAAGTCTTACCAACGCATCCTGTGATTTGCTGTTATTAATTGTCTCTTTTGCTGTTTGCAAATCCTCATATTTGCAGAAATTGTCGGAAAGATGCAAGAACATATTCTTGGCATGTTCTTCTATATTGAGTGTAGCAAGAATCTCTTCCGCTTTAATAAAATTCTTGTTGGATATTAACTCACGAAGTTGCATTTCCACTTCGGAGTCAATTCCGTATTGAGAACATAATCCGCGGAAAAATTCAACGTTTCCGATGCTAATAATAAATTCGGATACACCTGCTTTCTTTAAGCAGTCAATCATTAATGAAATCATTTCAGCATCCGCATCTGCCGAGTCATCATTATACAGCTCCGCACCAATCTGCAACGATTCCTTTAATCTTCCCTGTAAATCGGAATTGTTGACAAATGTATTTCCACTGTAACATAAACGAATCGCATCGTTTGTATTATGAAAAATTTTGGCAGCCGCTCTGGCAACGGACGGGGTTAAATCGGGGCGAAGGCATAGCGTATTTCCTGCTTTATCAAAAAATTTATATAACTCATTAATCGGTGTTAATCCGGTATTTCCCGAAAATACATCAAAATATTCAAATGTAGGTGTCTGTATATCCAAGTAGGAATGTGAATGCAATACCGAAAGTAACTCATTTGATAAATGCATTTTTGAAAGTAATTCCTCTCCGAATTCATCTCGTACACCTTCGGGTGTATGAATAAAACTGTTCATCATAATTAATCTCCATTCGCTTTAACACGTTAAACTGATAATCTGTTATCATGCTACCTTGGTAGCAGATGAAAATTATTATACTAATACAAATTAATACTGTCAATGATTTCTTTGAAGCAGATCTTTTTCAATTCCGTCCAAATACGGAACAAGTATACCCTGTTTGGGATTCAGGATAAATTCTTTTTCAATTTCATCATATCGAAAACTTTTGCGACCACCGGCTTGCATTCTATCCCAAAACTCTTTTAATTTGGCAAATCGCAAATAATAGAATTGATCATATTCCGTATAATAAAGTAGGAAAAATGAAATACCTCCCTGCTTTTCAAAGTTTTCCATAAAAGTCACCTGATGTTCATGAATATTGGCAAGTGCAAATGTATCTTTTGCACATTCTTTTGCATCAAAGCATACAGGATAGCCCTGCACAGCGCCAATGTAATCAACCGTACTTTTCTGATCGAAATATGCCAGAGTAATATGGTGTGATGATTGGTCTATTGTAATCGGAGTAATCGGGGTTGGTATCTTTTGAATAAGGCACAAATTATTCTCTAAGTATTTCTCATTGGTGCGATTGATCAAATCTTCCAATGTTGATCCTCGAAGGCCTCTACTGTTCCATGTTGCCATGATTCATAATCTCCTTGAACTCGGAAGGTAATTCTGCGGTAATTTGAAGTCCTGAAATCGATGATAATTCCGTTTGCGGTAATTTAACCTGATAAGCAAACAAAAACTGTTCCGGGATACCTGCATTTTTACATAAAGTACGATTTATCTCACGATTTCCATATTTCGCATCCCCCAATAAAGGATGGCCTATATGGGAAAGAGCTGCACGTATTTGATGAGATTTGCCTGTAAGTAACTGTACTTTTATTAAAGAACACTCGTTATTATGCGAAATCGGAGTAACAATTGTATGAATAAATACGGAATGATCCCTTTTTTCATCATAAATATGTACTTTATTTGTTTTCGTATCTTTATATAAATATTGTTTTAATTCCAAAGGCTTGGTGAGTTTTCCCAAAACTATTGCATAATAATATTTACACACGGAATGGTTTGTCAGACATTCTGATATTGCTTTGGCACACGGAAGTGTCTTGGCAAACAGAACGATGCCGCCGGTATTTCGATCCAATCTGTTCATCACGGACGGAACAAACAGTTCTCTGTTTATTAGTTGTCCTGAATCCTGCATGTATTGAAGACACATTTCATTCAGGGATATATCGGAAGGTTTTGCTTTTTGAGTTAACAGACCGAATGGTTTGTTGCAAACAATCAAATCTTCATTTTCAAATAAAATATGTTTTGAAAATTTATCGGGTTGAAAAGCATTTGCGGGTACATATCGCGTATTATTAAGCGATGAGCCTTTAAATGCTTTTAATGTCTCATCCGAAAAATATATTTTAACACTGTCATTCTCTTTTAAAATAATAGATCCGTCTGCCTTTTTATCATTCAAAGTAATATTCTTCTTTCGAAGCATTTTACATATAAATGATAAACCGGCATTTGGCAAATATCTGAGCAACATTTTATCGAGACGTTGCCCCTGCATATTTTGTGTGATAATAATATTCTCCATAAAATCCCCCGGTTTATAAAGAAACCGTTGTTATTATATGTAAAAACTGCGCCATTGGTTCGTTTGATGTGTTTTCATCACACATTTTATTAAGCTCCGAAACGCGATTAAGATAATCCTCTTCTTTTGAAAATATCTTTATTGTAAAATCCTTAAACCCTTCGTTTTGAAATACATGTGTTATATGTTCTTTTATTTCTTCGCAATCTCCTTGCGTTCCGTTATAAAATCCAATAATATTTCGTTCGCAATAAGAAATTGCCGGCAAATAAAATGATCTGCTGTTTGTAGTTAATACATTTTCAAAAATTGTCTGCACATTACCTATTGCGGATTTATAGCGTGAATACTGATCTGATGTCAATGAGCCAAAGCGACAGTACATAATGGTGCCAACCAGCGATTTACTGGCAGGAAGAATTCCCAGAACGGCAAATACCGACCACAAGCTCTTTTTGGTATGTAAAGTCAAATATCCTATAAAGAACAGACCAAGTGCCATTGCAAATAAAATGACGGTAAAAATGAGCGAACGTATTGTTGCATACTTAATATAACCGTATTCGCCTTTATTTCTTTTCATTTAGTATATCCTCCAGCAATTCTGTATAATTCATAATATAATAATCACTCAAATTACGTTTTTCCTGTTCCAAATAAGCAGAATATGTATCGTCTACGGCAACAGTTTTCATACCGGCCCTTTTTCCCGCTAAAAGTCCTGCCGGTAAATCTTCAAACACAATACATTCTTCAGGATTGACATGTAATTGAGCGGCCGTATTTAAATATACGTCGGGGGCCGGCTTTCCGGCACCGCAATCGGTTCCTGTAAGTATTACCGAGAAAAATGATAATACACCTTTCCGCTTTAGTGCTTCTGTTGCCAACAGTCTGGAATTACTTGTGGCAATTCCCATTACATATCCTTGCTTCTGTAAGTAATTCAGGAATTCATAAACTCCTGTTTTCAATTCGACTTCATTACTGTATTTATCAAATGCCATTTGATTCCAAGCATCCATGATCTCATCAATTTCAATCGGTAATTGAAATCGATTTTTGAAATATGCAGCTGTTTCATAAAAGCTCATTCCTTCAATGCAACTTTGTAAATCTTCGGGAATGGTATATCCGAATCGTCCCAGAAATTCTATATCGATGTCTTTCCATATATGCATAGAGGATACCAAAGTACCGTCCAAATCAAATAAAACCGCTTTTATTCCGGTAAACATGTCTGCGTATTTTGAATTCATGTATTTAATCTCCATCCGTTTCTGAATAAATTTTTATATTTCGTTCCGTCAAAACGGGCAAAACCAAGACCGAAACCATCAACACATATTAGCACATCCCCTTTGGGAGTCGGATGGTCATCGTTATCCGGAAATATAGTTTCACCTTTTAAATATCGAAAGATTCTTTCATCCGAAGAAGTTAATGAAAGCGTGTTCGAAAAGTCATTTGCAGTAAGAATATGTGCAACAGCGACATCAGGTGTAAATTTACCATGGGCATTAAAAGTTCCTAAGCATAATCCGGTTTTCACATATCTGATTCCGTTTCTAATAAACAATTCCAATTGTTCAGGGAAAAACATGAGTGAATCATTTATGCGATAACAATATCCTTTTGACAGATGAAGGGCATGTAATACTGCTTCATAAATCGGATTTATCATTTCATTATCCGGACTTTTATCATCTCGTTTTATATTTCCAAATTTCTGCTTCAATTGACGCGTTTCGGAAACAGATGGTTGCATATTTTCGGATAATGACTTTTGCATTAATGCCATAAAATGGCCTTCTCCATTCATTTTATGGGGAAATACTCTTTTGCATAACGATAAATCATGCCGATGTCCGGGATAATTAATCCCTGAACATAATCCGGAATATCCTTTCATATCAATCAATGATAAATCGGAGTGATTACATAAAAAGTCATCAATATTTTGTTCATCTTCTTCTATGGAAAAAGTACAGGTGCTGTACATAATCATTCCGCCGGGCTTGAGCATTTTATAAGCGGATTCCAATATATCTTTTTGAATCGGGGCATAATACTTGGGTCCTCTTTCCTGCCAATCTTTTATAAGGGAATCGTCTTTGTGAAACATTCCTTCACCGCTGCAAGGAGCATCTACCAGAATCTTATCGAAAAAGCCGCAATAACTTTCTGCCAATTTTTCGGGATTTTCTGCGCTTACACATACATTCGGAACTCCTGCCAGTTCAAGATTTTTGGATAATGCCAGGCAACGGGAATAACTGATATCATTTGATAGCAGAAAACGTGGTCTTTTGGCGGCAATCTCTGTTGATTTGCCACCCGGAGAAGCACACAAATCACATACACAATCATTTGCATCAATTGGCAAACGATTCGCCGGAAGCATTGCAGAACTTTCCTGCAGATAATACAGTCCTGCAAAATAATACGGATGAAGCGATAATTTGCAATTCTTATCATAATAAAACCCGTTCTCAATATAGGGAATGGGTTCTGTTGCTTCATGAAAAATATTCAAAAAATCTTTTGTGGTGATCCGAAGATTATTTACACGAAAAGAAGGAATATATTCTTTGGAAAAAGATTCGATATAATCATCATATTCCTTTGACAAAAGGTTTTTCATATTTTCACAATAGCTGTCCGGTAAATTCATGCTGCCCCCTAACAGTTATGAAGAATATTGCATAAATATTCAAAAACACGGTTTGCCGAAAGGATGGACATTTTCTCTTTGCAAGTATGAATATCGCTGATATCCGGACCAAATGAGATAATATCCATAGACGGAATTGCATCATAAAATATACCGCATTCCAGTCCTGCATGAAATCCGGTCAGTCTGGGATTGCGTCCGAAAGTTTGCTGATATATATCAAATGCAAGTTCACGCAAGTCTGAATCACGTTTATATTCCCATGCAGGATAGTCGGTTTCTATCGAGAATTCACCACCGATTGTTTCCGTCAGATATTGTACTTTATCGGAAATGCTTTCTTTTTCGGATGCAGCAAGTGAGCGAATATTTGTATATAATTCAAAGTTGTCATCCGTAAGACGCATAATTCCGTTATTCAGAGACGTTTGTACCAAACGATCCGATTCACGGTTCATTTTAATAATTCCATCGGGGACAGTATTCAAAAGAAAAATAATACGTTCCTGTGTTTTATCCGTAAGAACTTTATATAAACCGGAATCCATTGATTCGGAATATATCATACAGTTATCTTCGATTCCTTCATATTCACGTCGGATAATTGCTTCAAAGTCATAAACCGCTTGTTCCAACGCAGACAGATTCTGTTCGTCAACTACTATTTCTGCACGTGCTTCACGTGGAATGGCAGTATCAACCAAACCACCGTTCAAATACATAACGGAAAAAGGTAATCTTTTGGAAATCCAATGTAACATGCGTCCCATTAACAGATTGGCATTTGCACGTTGTTTATCAATTTCCGTGCCGGAGTGTCCACCGCATAAGCCGCATACTGTCAAAACTGATTTAATTCCGCGCTTTTCTGTATAACGTACACGAACGGTGCTGCATACTCTTCTTCCGCCTGCACTGCATGTTAGAATTTCACCCTCGACTTCATGATCGATATTAATCAATCGTCTACCTTTTAACTTGGATTTATCAAACAATAACGCACCTTGCATACCGTTTTCTTCGTCTACGGTAAACAATGCTTCTATTTCCGGAGCATAAAAGAACGGATCTTCCAATATGGCCAGAATATAAGCTACAGCTATTCCGTCATCTGCTCCAAGGCTCGTTCCGCGAGCAAAAATGTAATCATCCATTACGGCAAGATTAAGCGGATCCTTGGAAAAATCATGTTTGGCAGCAACTTCATAGTTCTTTTCGCATACCATATCGATATGGCCTTGTAAGATTACCGGCTCATGATCTTCGTATCCAATAGCTGCCGGCTTACGAATCAAAACATTTCCGGCGGTGTCGGAATAACAATAATAGGAAAACTGTTTTGCAAATTCACATAAATACTCGGTTATTTTGAGTGTATTACCTGTAGCACGAGGAATATTACTGATCTGTTCAAAATAATAAAAAACCCGCTTTTCGTCTAACTTGCTGATTTCGCTCATACGAATCTCCGTTTCACTAGTGAAGTCTCGAATCCAATTTCGTTTTATCGGTTGATATATCCTATAAAAAGAACCGCATAACTCGTGCGGTTCCGTTTACATTTATAAGAAAAAGATATCTTAATTTGTTCCGCCCTGCATATCGATACCATCGACAGCCTGTTGCATTCCTGCTTCCTCTTCCGATAATGCTGCAACTTCATTATCCAGAGCTACTGTAGGATATAATTGCGATCTGTTTTGCGAGATAATATCTTCGCAAGCTTTTAACTGTTCAACCAAAGATCCGTATTTGGCTTCTGCAGTACCTATTGCATGACTGATAATATCCTGAAGAATTCCGAATTGATTAAAAACATATTCAAGTGTTGCCTGTTTATAATTATTTGCTTCGGTAGCAGCTTCATCCAAAATTTGCTGAGCTCTTTTGGCAGCATCCCTAACTACTTCACCGGCTTGCGCATATGCCTGTTGCATAATTTCATTTTCGTCAACCATGCGGTCTGTTTCGGCCTGCGCGTATGCAATCATCGCATTTGCCTTTTCCTGAGCGTCATTCAAAATAGCTTCCTTATTGGAAATAATCTTCTGGTAACGCTTAATTTCGTCAGGTGTTCTTGTTCGAAGATCACGAAGAAGCTCATCCATTCTTTCTTTGTCAACAATAATATTGGTACTTGAAAATGTCTGATATTTACATTCCGCAATATATTCTTGTATTTCGGTAATAACCTGTTCAATTTTACTGCCCATATTTATCTGTCTCCTAATCAATTCTTGTTATATTTGGCATAAACTGCACGTTCCACTTCAGGCGTAACAAATTCGCTGATATCTCCTCCGAAACTTGCAACTTCTTTTACCGTGGATGATGAAAGGTAAGCATATTCCAAAGCAGTCGGTAAAAAGATTGTGTCAATCGATTCTTCCAGCTTGTTATTTGTAAAGAACATTTGCAATTCGTATTCAAAATCCGATACGGCACGAAGTCCTCTTACAATAGCTGAAGCATGAATTTCTCTTGCAAAATCAACAAGAAGGCCCTCAAATTTGACGACCTTTACATTTGGCATATCCATAACTGCTTCCTGCAATATTTTAACACGTTCATCTATGGAAAACAACGGAGTTTTGGAACTGTTAATCAGCACTGCAACTACAACTTCGTCAAATATTACGGATGCACGTTTAATAATATCAAGATGCCCTAAAGTAACCGGATCAAAACTACCGGGATATAAACCGATTTTCATGCAAATCACCGACTTTCTTTATTTTGTGTGAAAGATATAAATACATGTTTATTATTCTTGTAAACTTTTTCTTTGAATATTTCCATCGACAAATCCGACAGATAATCAAATTCCGTATTATTATCACATTCAACTACAATAATTGTATCTTCGTTACAGATTGATGATGAAGATAAATAATATAAAACTTCTTCATGAATTCCCTGTCCGTAAGGAGGATCCATAAAAATAATATCAAAAGTCCCTTTCTTTTCAAGCATGTGAAGAGCAGACATAACATCCATCGCCATGACGGATGACTTGTCATCAAAATGTGTAATATGAATGTTCTTTTTAATTACATCCAATGCATTTTTGCTTTTTTCAACAAATACCGCATATTCCGCACCGCGGCTTAAACTTTCTATTCCGATGGCACCGCTTCCGGCAAACAAATCCAAAAAACGGATTCCGCCCAAATAAGGCATCAGTACATTGAATAAGGTTTCTTTAGTTTTGTCCGATGTAGGCCTTGTTTCATATCCGACAGGGGATATTAGTTGCATTCTGCGTGCACTTCCTGCGATAACTCTCATAATAGCTCATCTCCGTTATTTATCAGCCTCTGATCTTGGTTCCTTTTCCGTCACGTTTGGCAAGTTTTAATCTGTTCAGTTCAACAATCCTTCCGTTGTAATCCGCAATTGTTTCCTCCCCGCTCTTTACGAAATGAACCATGTCTACATAATCATCGGCAGATAGTTTCATACCTCTGACACCTACGGCACCTTTTTTCTTGACAGGGACCTCATCTATTGTAAATTTCAAAACCATACCATCACATGTATGAAGGACTACATGATTTTCGAATCCGATAGGATAAATCGACACAAGACTGTCGCCATCCAGAAGGCCTGTTGCGGCAACCGTTCTTTTGGTTACATCAAATTCGGTACCGTATACCTGTTTCATCATGCCCAATTTGGTAGTAAATACAAGTTTCTGCATAATAACCGAAGATAAAGGACATGTATAAATAATGCGTTCTTCTGCTGATGAATAATTACTTACATTATCGATAGGCGTTCCTTTATCTTTTATTTTGCCCATAGGTAAATCCGTGGCCTTGATGGAATGCATTTGGCCTTTATCCGTGAAAATACAAATTCTTCCTGTATTCATCACAGGGAAAATCACTTTATATTCTGATTCGGCTGTTTCTTTATTTCGTTCGAAATTAGCCATGTCAACAAGCTTGGCGTAACCGAAGCGATCCATTAAGAACATAACCTCGGCCTCTTCCATCTTCTTCTCTTCAAAAACGATTTCTTCGGCATTTTCGATACGTGTTCTTCTCGGTCTGGAAAAATCCTTTTTGAATTGATCCAAATCTCGAATAATGACTTTGTCCATCGTTTTCGGATTGGTAAGAATATCTTTGTATTCGGCTATTTTGCGCAGCGTTTCTTCATGCTCGGAAACAAGCGCATCGATTTCCAAACCGATCAATTTCACAAGTCGCATATCCAGTATGGCTGTTGCCTGCTTTTCTGTAAATCTGAGATTCTCAGCCATCTTTTTGGATATACGTGATTTGAAATTAATTCCTTCTGTAATTCCTTGTGTTAAGCATGCTTTAACCATCTTGGCATCTTTGGAGCCGCGGATAATCTCAATGATCAGTTCGATTACATCGCATGCTTTAATAAGACCTTCCTGAATTTCCTTCTTATCCAATTCTTTGGTAAGAAGTGTTTTGTATTTACGCGTACAGAGTTCACGCTGAAAACGTACATGAGCTGCTATGATTGCTTTTAATCCGAGCGTTTCCGGACGACCATCGGAAACAGCAAGCATATTTACGCCAAAAGTATCCTCCAGCTTTGTCTTCTTAAGAAGCATATTCTTGAAATTATCAATATCCGTATCCTTTTTTAATTCAATAACGATGCGAATACCTTCCTTGGAAGATTGGTTTGAAATATCAATAATATCCTGTGTTTTACGGGAATCGATCAATGCAACTATATCCGTCAGGAATTTGCTGATATTTGCGCCGATCATTGTATACGGAATCTCGGTGATCACAAATCTCGTTTTGCCGTTTTTACCATCTTCGACTTCTGTTTTACCGCGAACTTTAATCTTTCCGACACCGGTTTCATATATTTCCAACAATTCGTCCTTGTTGGTTACAATTCCGCCTGTCGGAAAATCAGGACCCGGAATATATTCCATAAGTTCTGCGGTAGTAATTTCCGGATTACGCATGTAGGCTTTTACACCGTCAATAACTTCACCGACATTATGAGGAGGAATGCTCGTTACCATACCAACGGCAATACCGTCACTGCCGTTAATAAGTAGGTTGGGAATACGTGCGGGAAGTACTTCAGGTTCTTTTTCCGTTTCATCAAAGTTCGGAATAAAATCAACCACATCTTTATCAAGGTCGGCCAAAAGAGCTTCCTGAGTGACTTTCTGAAGACGGGCTTCCGTATAACGCATGGCAGCTGCTCCATCCCCTTCGATGGAACCGAAATTACCATGTCCGTCTACAAGCGGTAATCCCTTCTTAAAATCCTGAGACATAACAACCAGGGATTCATATATGGAGCTGTCACCGTGCGGATGATATTTACCCATTGTATCACCGACGATTCTGGCTGATTTACGATAAGGGCCGTCATATCGAAGATGCAACTCGGACATATCATAAAGTGTTCTTCGCTGTACAGGCTTTAGGCCATCCCTGACATCCGGCAATGCACGTGCGATAATAACACTCATGGCATAGTCTATGAATGATTTCTGCATGACATCCGAAAATTCGGTTTTGATAATATTTTCTTCTATTATTTCCTGTGTCTGTTTCGGCATATTTCACCTCTAAAAATCCAGTTCGGCTTCCTGCGCATGTTTATAGATAAAATCACGTCTTGGTGCAACATCGGTTCCCATCAGTAATTCGGTTGTCTCAGATGCCAGGCGTGCATCTTCGATTTCGACAAGTTTTAATATTCTGGTGGCAGGATTTAATGTCGTATCCCATAATTGTTCGGCATCCATTTCACCAAGACCTTTGTATCTCTGCAATGTAAAGTTCGTATGCTTCTTACGATAATCGGCAAGAGCTGCATCATCATACAGATATTCTTCTTTGCCTTTTTGCGGCATTGCTTTGTACAGAGGCGGCATTGCAATATATACATGTCCCTCGTAAATGAGTTCAGGCATAAATCGATAAAACAAAGTAAGCAACAAGGTTGCAATATGCGCACCGTCCACATCGGCATCTGCCATAATTACGATTTTGTCATATCTCAATTTGGTAATATCAAAATCATTACCGTAGCCTTCCGAAAATCCGCATCCGAACGCGTTAATCATTGTTTTGATCTCTGCATTTGCCAAAACTTTATCAATGCTGGCTTTTTCGACATTCAGAATCTTTCCTCGAATCGGAAGGATTGCCTGATACATCCTGTTTCGCGCAGTTTTGGCGCTGCCGCCGGCCGAATCACCTTCGACAATAAAGACCTCACATTCTTCTGGATTCCTGCTCTCACAGTTGGCCAGTTTTCCATTGCCTTCCATAACGAATTTGGACTTGGAAAGCATGTTGGTTTTCGACTTTTCTTCCGCCTTACGAATCTTTGCGCTCTTTTCTGCGCAGGCAATGGTAGCCTTCAGATTTTCCAGGTTCTTATCGTAATATCTTTCCAGTTCCGTTCCCGTAACATCACTGGTAACCTTCTGTGCGTCCGGATTATCTAATTTGGTTTTTGTCTGGCCTTCGAATCTTGGGTCCGGATGTTTTACTGCAATAATCGCAGTCATACCATTTCTGGCATCCGTTCCGGTAAAGTTTTCATCCTTTTCTTTCAGGATTCCCAGATCACGGGCATAGTTGTTGATCAGCTGGGTAAAACGGGCTTTAAAACCGGTAATATGGGTTCCGCCCTCCTGGGTATAAATATTGTTACAGAAGCCTAAAATGTTCTCCTGGAAATCATTGGTGAACTGAAGCGCCGCCTCTACTTCGATTCCCTCTTCTTTGCCTTTGAAATAAACCACAGGAGCTACTGCTTCCTTTCCGGTATTTAATTCTTCTACGTAAGGCACAATACCCTTAGGCTCGGAGAAGATTACTTCTTCTGCTTCGTTAAAACGGTCATTCTTGAAAATAATGGACAGTTCTGGGTTCAGGTAAGCGGTTTCATGAAGT
>JAZLJS010000077.1:0-1061 GCA_045617945.1 Lachnospiraceae bacterium | reverse complement strand
GCATTTCCAAACACAAAGTCAACCATATTTGATGGATTCGATTCTGTTCCATTATAAATTGTTTTCACTTGATAGTGGTATGCGGCATTAGGGGCAAGATTTTCATCAATATAGGATGTCGTGGCAATGCATTCTTCATTGACCTTTACCTCGTCGCGATACAAATTATAGGTATATGAAGCTGTTGATAGATGCGTTTTTATCAGCCAACTTACATTATATCCGTAATCCCGAATATATTCCCAGTTTTGGCCATTGAATGACACCAAGCCTTCATATCCATTCCCATTAATATAATCGCAATAAGCGGCAGGATAACTAATTCCTGAGTTATGGAATGTCACGGCAAGATCATGATAGAAATCAATCAGAACAGATTGGGGCAGACGGACAACATTCCAATCGTTAGCTTTTGTTGGGATGAAATCAACTGACGTCATCAATTCGTATGATTCGCCGATAATTTTGTAAATGGACATGGTTGTTTCCGAATCCGTATACGAAGTAAAAATTGATACGGAATCTATAGCCATATTGACATGATTCTGCAAAGTGTCCGTTGGGAATCTTTGTCCCCAATACAATTCCCCGCCGGCTCCAATTGAAGAATGCGAAATCTGATCACCATATTTAAGAACGGCGGTCAAACTTTCCGGAGCTTCCCACGACAATGACACATTCGTTCCAGAAGCCGTGCCAGTCAAGTTTTTCGGAATTGGACCAAGATATACGACATTTACTGAAACTGCAGATGATGGAACGGAAAGATTTCCGTTAACATCCTTGCTTTTAACCACATATTGATGGACTCCGTATCCAACTCTTTCATCAAGATAGGTTGTCGATGAAGTATTGCCGACAAAAATATTGTCACGATAGACATTGTACGAGGCTGCACCTTCTGCGCCTGTCCATGTCAGTGTGACATCTCGGTCATCAACGGTTGCGGACAAGTCAGTAGGGGGATTACAAGAGGCAAGCATCGAAGAAATGATAGCCAAGGCATCAATTCGGCCAGCGCCAAAATCGTTGTTCTTTCTGGTATAGCCACCACATTGAAC
>JAZLJS010000076.1:0-1055 GCA_045617945.1 Lachnospiraceae bacterium | reverse complement strand
CTCCACCATACATATTAAACGGCGCTTTCTCAACGAAAACACCTCCGCCGGAAGCTGCTGCTTTGCAATTGCTGATAACAGCATCGTCATACATATTGAAGGTGCCGTTCCAAGTCCATACACCTCCACCGTTGCCGGCTTTGTTATATGTAATATGTCCGCCATGCATTTCGAATATACCATTATCCGTAACGGCAATTCCGCCACCGCCGCAGCCATAATTAGTGTAACTTATTGTATTTCCTGTAATGGCGCCACCGTACATTTTTAATGTACCTTTAACTAAAATACCTCCACCATCGGAAATGCCTCCACTATTATCACCGGCCGCTTTTCCACCTGTTATTATTCCACCTGTAATAGTTTGAGATGTACCTGTCCCGGTACCCAAATGCCAAATACCATCTCCGTCAACATATCCCTCATGACTTACTGACGTATCAGCGTCTTCCAAAGTCAATTCAGCACTGGACGGAATGGCAATAACTCTCATACTATTACCGTTTGCATTGATAATGTGTCCGTTCAAATCAAGTGTCTTTTTGCCCGAAACGCTTAATGTACCGTCACCTGACGTAGCTGTAAAGTCTGACAAGAGTGTTATCTTATAACCATCCGCTGTTTGTTCGACATCAAATCCCCCTGCAGAAGTTGATGGAGTTACAGCCGACAGTGCATATTTCAGTGCAGTCCACCCTTTCGTCAATTCCAAGTGGTCAGTATTATGCGCTACAACGTACGCACCATTGTCAGAGAAGAAATACTTGGCATCGTTTGCCGACGCAGTATTCGTCGTAAATGTACCCGTAGTTACTGCCATCGTTACTCCGACAGACATACCATCAGAGGGAGTATCAGTACCACTTGCTATTGCAATTTGCATTCCGCTTGGCAGATATACATTCTGGTCTACGGCATCTTGTCCTGAGCCCTTTGTATTGTCGGTAATCTTTGCACTTCCCCCTAGAGTAATACTTCCCCTTTTATCATATATCCCTCCACCATAGGTGCTGCAGTAATTTTCAGCAATGGTACCACCGGTCATAGTTAATATT
>JAZLJS010000075.1:0-1674 GCA_045617945.1 Lachnospiraceae bacterium | reverse complement strand
TCAGGGATATGATACCTATAGCCTGTCAGATGGCATTTCGAAGATGGATTACCGGCCCGATTACTCCAAGGATGCTCTGGAGGTAATGAATGATATCCGGAACAAATATCCTTACGTCCGGTTTACGGTTTTTGAAACTGTGCTTATGAATGAGTTTTTAAATCATCTGATAGCGAACAATACAATATTTATCCAAGTGGAAAAAGAAAGCAGCATTTTCATTTTCCGATACCTCCAGGAAGCCGGATATCAAAATGTATTATATAAACCGGATGTGTCCAATTTTGATTTGTATTGGGCCAAAGGCTCAATAATTGTGACCGATCTGATATCTGAATCCCCGATTCGTACAGACAATCCAGGGGAAATACTGCTGGAAAAAATACTGGTTGATATGCTCGCCGATAAACTGATTGCAACAACATTCAGCAAGGCAGAGCTTCCCGATGTTTTTGAACAGGCCGTGAGCAGATATAACCTTGATAAAGTTAGAATGTTCAGGTATGCAAGAAGACGTAACCGGCAGGATGAAGTGAAGAAATATATGGGGGAACAGTAAATGCTTTCAAAAGAAAACTACACGTCAGAATATATATCAACGTTACAGAAAAAGACAGGCGCGGACCCGTCGATTCTTGAGCGAACTGTTTACGCTTTCGGATTGCTTGAAGCCATCAGGAGTGTCGGACTGCCTTTCATTTTCAAGGGCGGCACTTCTCTTCTCATTATGCTCAAAAGCCCCAAACGGTTAAGTACGGATATCGACATTATTGTCGAACCCGGAACGGATATTGATGATTACATTAACCGTGCAGGGGAGATTTTCCCTTTTTCTTCCGTTGAGGAACATAAGAGAAAAGGTACAAACGATATTGAAAAACGACATTTCAGATTTCACTTTGTACCACCGAGAACGGGAAAAGAAATAAACATCCTTCTGGATGTAGTGTTTGAACCCAATCCATATCTTAAAGTGACGGAGAACCCAATTCGAAGCAGCCTCCTTTTGAGCGAGGGCACAGACTTAACAGTGACGCTCCCCGACAAGAACTGTATTCTCGGCGATAAACTTACTGCCTTTGCACCTCATACAACAGGTATCCCTTTCGGTGTCGATAAGGAACTTGAAATCATAAAGCAAATGTTTGACTGCTGGACGCTGCTTCAGGAAATGGATGATTACGGAACGGTTGCTTCCGTCTACAATACAATATCCGGGATTGAATCCGGCTATCGTGGTCTGAACCTGACACCGGCAGATTGCTTAAAGGATACAATAGCAAGCTGCATCTGCCTTATGGGAAGAGGCGCTGTGATGTCTGATGAATACACAAACTTTTCCGTTGGTATAAAAGCAATTCAAGGCCACGTTTTTGATGGCGGTATAAACGGCGAAAACGTGTGCGTATATGCAAGTGAAATCATGTACCTTGCAACATGCTTACTGACCGGGCAGAAGGAATATGAGCGAATTACCGAGCCGGATATGTATCGTGGTGTAAAGCTTCCAATCAAAGGAATAAAGCCAATCAACAGCATCCGCAACATCAATCCATTGGCATATGCTTACATGATAAAATCATTTTTGATGTTACAGGAAATCGGTTTATATATAGAGAGCATAGAATAAAGGACGGCTAATTAATTCGCAAATAGGTCATTACAGTTGTGTTA
>JAZLJS010000074.1:0-3483 GCA_045617945.1 Lachnospiraceae bacterium | reverse complement strand
GGAGCAAAGAGCCTGGTTGTTGATGATGATATGCTGGCATGTAACAATATTTCCAAGATGCTTATCGACGCAGGACTTCAATGCGAATGGTGTGTATCGGGCAAAGAGGCGCTGTTTAGGAGTGAAGAAGCTTATAAGACCGGAAATCAGTATAAAGTTTATATAATTGACTGGCTTATGCCTGATATGAATGGTGTTGAAACCGCAAGAAGAATCAGACGGGTTGTAGGAAAAGAATCACCGATTATTATTCTGACGGCGTATGACTGGTCTGATATCGAAGAAGAAGCAAAAGAGGCCGGAGTTACTGGATTTGTATCAAAACCGATGTTCCCTTCGGATCTTCGGAAGGCTTTGCTTGACGCTTGCGAAATTGAAGAAAGCGGCGGTCATACGGAAGAAGAAAAATATGATTTTACCGGTAAGAAGATTTTGTTGGTAGAAGATAATGAAATGAACAGAGAAATCGCTACGGATATTTTGGAAGAAGTCGGTTTTGTTATCGATACGGCAGAAGACGGAACGATTGCGGTTGAAAAGGTCAAGAATTCAAAGCCCGGTGATTATGATCTTGTTTTGATGGATGTTCAGATGCCCATTATGGATGGTTACGAAGCTACAAGACAGATAAGAGCGATAGATGATATGCAGCTTTCAAATATTATCATCATTGCGATGACAGCCAATGCTTTTGAAGAGGATAGGATAGCTGCCATAGAAGCAGGTATGAATGAACATATTGCAAAACCGATAGACATAAAAGTACTTAAATCAGTTTTGGCAAGATATTTAAAATAGGGATAAGTAAAAGTTACTTTTGAGGGGAAAAGCAATGAGTAAGCTGGGAACAATTGAATTATCATCTGACATTTTGACTAAATCCAACATAGGACTGTGGGCATTCGAACTCGATGAAGGCTCAGAACCAAGAATGTATGCTGACGAAGCAATGCGTGAGCTTATAGGTCTTGACCAGGAAGTTTCACCTGAAGAAACCTATCATGCTTGGTACGATTACATCGATAATAATGCCTATGATATTGTTTCGGATGCTGTGGAAAAAATGATGGCAGGCGAGCATGCGGAGGTACAGTATCCCTGGCATCATCCGAATGGGGAAACCTGGATTGTACGTTGCGGCGGTGTCAGAAATTTCGAATATAAAGAAGGTATACGTATCGAAGGAACACATCAAAATGTAACAGAGATACTTCATTTTGATGAAAGGGAGCATGCCGAAAATGTTGCAAGAAGAGAGAGGGTGATTATTGAAATTCTGGCATCAGAGTATTCTTCTGTTTATTATATTGATCTGACAACAGATGGCTTGACACCATATACGATGAACGAGGAGACAGAGACCACCTTCGGTTCCGTATTCAGAAACGGGATCACCTATTCCGAGGCATATCAGTTATACGTGGACAAGCTTATTTATGAAGCCGACAAACCAATGATGCTGAAAGCCGGCTCAATTGAAAATATCAGGCGTGAACTAACCAATAAGAAGACATTTCTTACACTATATCGTTCTTCTGACAATAAGTATTCCGAAATGAAATTTGTTAAAGTTGGTGGCGATAATGTTGAACCTACTGCTGTAGCACTTGGTTTTGCGGAAAAAGATGAGGAAATTCGACGTGAGCAGGAAATCGAAGAGGAACGCCAGAGAAATACTGACATTATAGAAATTCTGGCATCAGAGTATTCTTCTGTTTATTACATTGACCTTACTACGGATGAATTGAATCCCTATACGATGAATGAGAAAACTGAGACCGAATTCGGTAAGATTTTCCGAAGCGGTATCAAATATAGTGATGCATACAGATTGTACGTGGATACCTTGATATACAGCGAAGACAAAGCGATGATGTTAAAAGCCGGTTCTGTAGGCAACATCATGAAGGAACTTAGGAATAAGAAAACCTTCCTTACCACCTACCGTAACTCGGAAGGTCAATATTCGGAAATGAAGTTCGTAAAGGTTGGTAATGAGGATGGTGTACCGAAGGCTGTGGCTCTTGGTTTTGCAGATAAGGACGAGGAACTTCGTGCTAAAGAAGAAGAATCAAAGATTCTTCAGCGAAACATCGATATCATTGAGATTCTGGCATCAGAATATACATCCGTTTACTATATAGATCTTACTACTGATGAACTTGATCCATATACCATGAATGAGACCACCGAAACCAAATTCGGTAGAATCTTCCGAAGCGGTATCAAATACAGTGATGCCTACGAGATGTACGTTGATACGCTGGTACATCCGGATTATAAAGAAAGAATGCTGGAAGCAGGTTCTATCTACAATATTCTGAAGGAGCTCGGAGATAAAAAGACTTTTATTACCCAGTATATGGATAATGAGGGAGCTTATTCCGAAATGAAATTCGTTAAAGTTGGCGATGAAGAAAATCCGGAAGCTGTTGCACTTGGATTTGCCAATAGAGATAAGGAGATTCGGGCGGAAATTGAAAGAAAGGAATCAGATGCCCGTGACCGTGCGGTTATTTCAGGCTTGTCTGATGACTTTGGTTGTGTTGTTTATGCCGGATTTGCTGACGGAAGTGAGATTCACTATCGATTTGACCCATTGTTTGAGAAACATATTCCCAATTGGTCAAAGATAAACAATTTTAGAGAACGATTGGACAAATTGATTAATACCATCATGCACCCGGATGACCGTGAGGTATTTTTACAAGCGACTCAGCCTGATGTGATTCGGAAGAATATCAACAAAGACGGTGTTTATTACATTAATTTCCGAACGCTTATTGATGGGGAGGTAACATATTATCAAGCAAAATTTGTTAAAGATGAAAATTCTGAAGATCATGTAATAGCAGGCTTCCATAATGTCGATGAAACAACTAAGCGTGAGTTGGAAGCACTTGACAAGGCGGAGATAGCCAGCCGTGCAAAATCTTCGTTCCTTTTCAATATGTCACACGACATCAGAACACCTATGAATGCCATTACAGGATTTACCACAATGGCTAAGAAGCATCTGGGTGATAAAGATAGAATAGAAGATTATCTGGATAAGATTGAAACAGCAGGAACTCAGCTGCTTGCTTTGATTAATCAGGTTCTGGAAATGTCCCGCATTGAATCAGGAAAGATTATTCTGACAGATCAGAAGGCGGATGTTTTGGAAAGAGCTGCAATTGCCCGCACAATTTATAGTGAGCAGGCAGAAGCTAATGGACTGAAATTTACTGTTTCAACGAAGAATATTCAGCATAGCAGAGTAATCACAGATGCTGACAGAATGAAACAGATCACCACCAATATCATTGGAAATGCATTAAAATATACGCCCGAAGGTGGTAGTGTTGATTACTGTATTGAAGAAAAAGAATGCAGTACACCTGGGTATGGATGCTATGTATTTACTGTCAGAGATACCGGTATAGGAATGAGCCCTGAATTCATGGAGCATGTATTTGATGAATTCTCTCGTGAGAACTCTTC
>JAZLJS010000073.1:0-5151 GCA_045617945.1 Lachnospiraceae bacterium | reverse complement strand
TATATTTTCAGGATGGAAAGACTAATAATGATTTCATAATGAATGATATAAGTAGAGGGACGCTGATATATGCCAATGAGTGACAGACTGGTTATGAGCCAGCCTCTTGCTGACTTGATGGTAGTGGCTACAATAATTGAAGAAATAGAAAGTGATTGTGATAACAAAAAGTATTTAAAAGCTCAAGCCGGTTATCATTTACAACAGGCAGCTGAGAAGCTTATTAAAATACAGTTATATAATTGCGGAATTCAGTTAAGAAACGATAAGATTTATAAACATAGTATTTCTGAATTGATAGAATATGGTGAAAGTATAGGTGCGAAATTATTAATTCCAAGGTATGTTATTACAAATGCAGAAATAATCACTGGCTGGGAAGCAGAAGGAAGATATGACGTTCATGTAGTGGTCAGGATAGACAGAATAAAAAAGACATATGAAGTTATTAGTAATTGGTTTGAAGAATTAAAAAAAATCGGATACAAATAGAATTATGTGTGAAAAAGTAATTACTTAATACGCATGGCGACGGTGACCATACATCGGGAACCGATGGATTTGCCGAAATTCATATGCATGCGTTGGATTACGTATGCTGTGAGGTTAATATCCGATATCCTCATACGTCACTTGTTGAGGTTCACGACGGCGATTTGATTGAATTAGGGAACAGACCCCTTCGAATCGTACATATTCCCGGACATACAAAAGGCAGTATTGCAATTTTGGATGTGAATAATCGTGTGCTTTATGCCGGTGATTCTGTTCAAAAAGGGCATATATATGTTTGGAGACAAGCGTGAGCCGGAATCATATGAACAGTCGCTTGATAAGCTGATAGCATTACAGGGAGAGTATGACTTTATATACGCTTCTCATGATGAATATGTTGTAGCAAGTGACTATGCCGAGAAGGTTAGAAACGCCTGGAGGCGGGTACGAAACGGCGAAGTAGAGTATGAATTGATGGATATGTTCGGAAACAAAGTCAAATCATATACGACGGATGTTTGCGGTTTCTATATGGACTAGCGTAGCATTCTCTTTTCAAGACAATTAATAATTGATATAATTAAGCGGGGTGTGCTGAGGGTGCGCCCTGCTTTTGTAAACTTATGAGATGATATGGAGATTTTGTGCGTAACGCACGAAATGGTGATTGTTATGAAGACTCGTTCGGTAGTACTTGTTGTTACAGCAATTATATTTATTGCATTTGGTGTTTCCACATTCAGTTCGATTGTTTCACTCAGCACGATTATTGAGAGCAGCAGTGAGAAGGAAGCTGCGCTTTTCTTAGGTGAGGTTGAACGAGACATTACGGAATCCTTTTCCGATTCTGTCAGCATATCTAAGACGATAAACAATACGTTTATCCGTGAATTTATTGCAAATCGTGACGCATATTCCGATGCTGAAGCATCAGATTATGTCGGTAAATATCTTGATGGGATTAAAAGTCAATTCGGCTATGATACTGCCTTCCTTGTAATTGATTGCACAACCGAATATTTTACCGAATACGGCAGAATGAAAGTGCTGGATTTGAAGGGAGAAGATGACCGTTGGTATTCTGACTTTAAGAGCAAAGATGCGGAAATGGAACTTAATGTCGATAACGACCAGGCCAATGATAATCGTATAACCGTGTATAACAATATTCGTATGTATGATGAGAATAATCAGTTTATCGGTGTGTGTGGCGTTGGTCATACTCTGGAGAATTTGAACAGTGCAATCGATCAGCTGGAATCCAGGTATGGGCTGTCAATTGTACTTGCAGATAAATCAGGTGTTATTCGTTTGGCCGGGGATGATTCACTTTCCGGCACACAGGTTTCGACGTTGTTTCAGGCATACATAGATCATTATGACTTTTCTGCTGAATATAAAAGTGATTTGGTAGGTACAGGTGGATATGTCATTGTAAAATATATTCCCGAGTACGACTGGTTTCTGTGTGTTGAGAGACCTGAGAAGAAAGATGAGATGCAGAATATTGTTTTGAAGAATCTGCTGGCTGCATTGGCTTCCCTTGTGTTGATGGTACTGTTTATCAGTGTCGCCATGAAGTACCAGGAGAATGAGACGAAGTTGTTTAAGGCCGATTCCGAAACAGATTCCATGACAGGATTGTATAACCGGCGTGCATTTACGGAAACTATGGATGAAATCCGTAAGAATGATTCTGTACGAGAGGTTTCGATTGCCATTGTGGATGTAAACGGCTTGAAGCAGGTGAACGATGAAAAGGGGCATATGGCCGGTGATGAACTGATTAAGAATACAGCTGCATCGCTCTTTGAATTGTATGGTGATCACGGTAAGGCATACCGTATCGGCGGTGATGAATTTGCTGTAATTATTATGGAGCCGCTTGATGATGTGGAAGAGTGTGTAAAACAGATTCGCACGAGAATCAGTAAGTGTAAGCTTCAATTTTCCGAAGCTTTATCGGTTGCAATCGGTGTTGCAAGAGGTGAAGATTATTTGAATCTGTCGGTTGACGAATTGTTTGAGAAGGCCGACAAGGCTATGTATAGCGACAAAGAAGAATATTACAAAGATAAGCGACACGAGAGAAGATCGAGAAACAGTTAACTTCGGGGTATTTGAATGGTTGCAATGTATAATTTGGATTTCGATATAGTGGCACTTGTTCTCATGATAATCGAAATCGTCTATCTTCAAATTCAATATTCGCATGATAAATACAGCAATCGTCTGTTTACTTTGCTGACGTATTCATCACTTATTCTGACGATTTCCGACATGGCCAGTTCTTTGATGCTGACCCAATATGTCAATGATATTCCGGGCTGGGTGCTTAAGCTTGTCTGCTCGGTATACTATTTGTTGGTTGCCCTTGTATTTCTTGTTTTTTACCGATATATAGTTGCATATTTGGGAGAGAAGAACGAGCGAACCGTCAGTTATTATGTTATGACCTATTTTCCGTTTGTGTTTGCAGTGGAGTGTTTGATTGCAAACTGCTTTGCAAATGTTATGTTTTCGGGTGGAAGTTATGGGAATTTTTCTTACGGTTCATTAATGGCGGTAATCTATGTTTATCCCTTCTATTACTATGCACTTACAATCATTTATTTGATTCGATGTCGGCAGAGTGTGACTTTTAAACAGGTGATTTCCGTAGTGTCCTTTATTGTTTTGACAATCGTTTCCCTTGTGGTTCAGATATACGTGCCGGCTACAATAATGATGCCGTTTGGATTCGCGATTTCGTTGTTAATTATGATGATGTCTTTGGAGACTCCGGATTACAAGAAACTCATGAAAACAACGGAAATATTGGAAACGGTTCGTGACGAAGTCGAAATGCTTGATTCATTTCATAAGGCATTTATTACGGAAATGTCGGATGAGATTGGTGATTATGTGGATCGTGTGATTGTGAAGACAGAATCGCTTGATCGTAAGTCAATGGGTGATTCGCAAAGAGAACTGTGTGAATATGTCGAAGGGTACGGCAGACTGACGAGAACGGTTCTGTTTGATATCAATGAATTTGGCACTATCGGAGAGATTCATGGGGAGATGCAGCCTCAGGAATACAACATCAGAGACATTGTCAGCAGGGTGCAAAAGCGGATGATTCCTCTTGTTGAGGATACCGCCAATACGTTTGATATCGATATTAATGATTCTGTTCCCGATGTACTGATCGGATGCGAAAGTCATATAAAACAAGTTATGATTAACTTGCTGTGCAATGCAACGCAATACACATATGATGGTAGAATTCTGCTTTCTGTCGGCGTGCGTAAAACTTCGCATGATTCTATTAACCTGATTATATCCGTGGAAGATACGGGTGCCGGATTTGACAGAGAGACGGTACGAAAACTGTTGCAGTTTAATACGCGTGCCAAACGTAGAAACCGTGAAGTTTTTGCAGATGGTAATTTTAAGATTCGCATTGCCAAAAAGTTGATTGAGGGCATGCATGGTAAGCTTCATATTGATAGCAACCCCGGAAAGGGGTCTGTATATACGGCGGTTATTCCGCAAATGATCCCTTGGGGACGGGGTTAGGGGGTCATTTTTGCGCGGACCGGAAGTAAAATTATTTTGTGTAGAAGGAGCGTTCGAAAGAAATGAAAAAGAAGTACAAATTTTTATTGGCACCGATCTTTTCTTTATTAATAATGTTTTGTTTGACGCAGCCGGTCCGTGCTGTTTTTTTCTATTGTGATGCCGAAGATGTGAGACCCGGAACGACATATCATTATGGGAATAATATTGGAAATGATGGAATAAACCTAACGATAAGAACATCGGAAGCTGTCGGTGGACGTGCATATGCAGATTGGGAGAATAAAAAGATTGCAATAGTACGGGCAGGGGAACCTAATCCATATTCATATACAGAAGGGACGACGGGATGTACAAGTGTTGAATTTGTCTTGGGTTATTCAAATACGGTCCTTCCTCAATTATCAACGGACGATCCGCTGTATGTGTATATTGATGTTATATGTGGTGACTATACGATTGAGCGAAATGACTTTTACGCAGAGCCTACACCGCCTCCGGCACCTACACCAACATCGAATGCGGAACAGGTGAAGGAGGTATGTTGTCATGATTATGTATGGCAGACTATTTACCCGGCTACATCTACATCTAATGGGACAATCGGTTATGTTTGTTCCAAATGTCACGAATATAAAAACGTACGTGTGAAGACACCTATAGAAGATAAGGCAAATTTATTGATCGATAATGCACAGCCCGGAGACACGGTTGTGATAGATTGTGGAATTTGGTGTTCAATTCCGAGGGATTTACTTGCTCGAATCGCATCTAAACCTACGGTGACATATATTTTCAAATACACATTTAATGGTGCAAATTTTGAAGTGACGATTGGCCCGAATGCGGTTATTCCGCTGAATTTGGACTGGTACGGCCCGCTTACGATGGCACAATTGTTTGGGTAGTTTTTGGATATCCGATTTAATGTCTATGCTACTGATTATTGCCCGCTTCTGCAATTGCTGCTTCGATTTCGGATATATCGTAACCAATAAACTCATGAATCTCCTCAACTGAGTGACCGTTATGATATGCATAAAGAATTGTAGACTTACGACCCTTTCTTAGGCCTTCTTCACGTCCTTCTTCACG
>JAZLJS010000072.1:0-42282 GCA_045617945.1 Lachnospiraceae bacterium | reverse complement strand
GCACTTGACTGTGACTGGTACGGCCCGCTTAAGATGCCAACATTGTTTGATACAGTGATTACAAAGTGGTAATGAAATTTGACAATATGCCCCATGGAGCATATAATAAAAACACAAAGGCACACCGGAAGACGGCTAGCCTAGAATTAGTTAAATCGTAGAACGATCGCCCTAGCGTCCAAACTAACGGCGGTCGTTTTTACGTGAAGCGATATATCTTCCTACTGCAACTCCGGCAGAGAAGATAGTTAATGCAGATGTAACTTATCTGAGTTTATATTCAGTATGATTGTTTCTTAAGTTTTTTTAAATAATGACTGCTCAATAACAATAAAAAGTGCCTCAAGCCCTTGAAAATACTGAATTTGTAGCCATTTTGTGGTATACTATAAGTGCATGAAAAATCATTCAAAATGCTAAAAAACCTTGCACCAAGGAGTACCACATGTACAAAAAAGAACAATATCGCCAACTGGGACTTACAGATTTTAACCAGCCGCTTGGATTGAAAATGAATCCTGAAAATAGATGGATAAAAAAGGCAGCTACAATCCCGTGGGATGCAATTGAAGACAAATATGCCGAATTGTTTCCAAGTAATACAGGAATGCCGGCGAAACCTCTCAGAATGGCCCTTGGTTCATTACTGATACAGAAAAAGCTCGATTGTTCTGACCGAGAACTTGTTGAAGAAATAACGGAGAATCCATATCTTCAGTACTTCATCGGATTGCATGGTTTTCAAACAGACGCACCGTTTGTTCCATCCCTGCTGGTTGAATTCCGTAAGCGACTTACAGAAGAAGTGCTTGAAGAAATCAATGAAATGATTATTGATTTCAACATGCCGGATGATCCGACACCCGGAGGTGGAAGCGGTGATGATAAGAATTCAGACACTGCTACGAACGAAGGGACGCTGATACTTGATGCTACGTGTGCTCCACAGAATATTTCATATCCGCAGGATGTAAATCTCTTAAACGAAGCACGTGAAAACCTTGAAGATATGATTGACTACATGTGTTCAGTGTTCTGGTATAAAACACCAAGGATGTATCGCAATAACGCCCGAAGAGATTATCTGAATCTTGCAAGATGTAAAAAGCGTACATCAAAAAGAATTCGAAAAGCCATTAAACAACAGCTTCAGTACATTCGTAGAGACAGAGGTTACATCGATGACTTACTTGCAACCGGTGAATGTAAACTTACTCCGAAACAGCAAGAACGATTGTCGGTAATTGATAAGGTCTATGAACAACAAAAGTACATGTATGAAAACAATGTACATACCGTTTCAGACAGAATCGTAAGCATCAGTCAACCATACATCAGACCAATCGTCAGAGGCAAAGCAAAGGCGCCGGTAGAGTTCGGAGCAAAACTTGATTTGAGTCTTGATGAAAAAGGAATGGCCCGAATCGAGAAAATGTCATTTGATGCCTATAACGAATGTGACGTACTTGTCAGTGCAATTGAAAGATACCGAGAACGAAACGGTCATTATCCGGAAAGAGTACTTGCAGATAAGATATATCGAAACCGAGAGAATCTTCAGTATTGCAAAGAACGAGAAATACGGCTTTCAGGTCCATCATTGGGAAGACCAAAGAAAGATACTTCCGTAGACAGGAAAATCGAATATAAAGATAATGCAGACCGCGTTGAAGTTGAACGGGCATTTGCATTAGCAAAGCACAGTTATGGACTTGGATTGATAATGACCAAACGGGATGAAACCACCAGAAGTTCCATAGCCTTATCTGTTATCGCAATGAATGTAGACAGAATACTGTCTCTTTCATTTACACTTTTGACGATATTGATATTTTCAAGGTACAAAAGGCGTAAAAATATGCCTAAAAATTTAATTCTTACAAGCCGAGTGAAAATGGCTTGTTAATGAGCAGACATTACTTATGAAGCAACCAACAATTCAGGACAGGATACAAGCTTGGGAGGATACTTCGATATACTTTAGGACGGTGTTGAACTTCAGCTCGGAGTACCCACTTCCGAATATGCTACAGACATTGATACCAGTATTACGGCTCCCGTCGCAGATGGCGCAACCATTCACTATTCACTGACCTATATTCTCTACAATACTGAGAGTCCCGTTATGGCAGTCTATGATGATTTCACAGACCGCTATGGTATCACATTTGATGTGAAATAATTAATACATGCAATAAAAATGCAATAATTAATGCCAATTTGAGTATGCAATAATAATGCAGTAATTAATGCTAATTTAAGTATACAATTTATTAAGATAACCGAATCAGATAAGCCGCTGCGCTAAAGTCACACGATGCATCGCCATACGAGGAATAAGCATCATTTAGCGAAAGCGGCTTATTCTCTATTTCGATGGTTTCGCCGACAAATTCCTGCAGATCGACGGAATCGGCAAATCTGTGAAATACTACCAATGCGCTGCCGTTGTATACGCGTACTGCAATCTGGCAGCCCGTCGGTTCGTTATATATGCGCGCTGCAATTCGGTAATCCGTCGGTTCGTTATAGTTGTCGGAACTGTGACGGATAAGTACTGTTTTGCCGGATTTGATAATATCTGCCGCACTCTTATAAAAGGCAATTCCGTCACGCAATAATTGCCATTGATGATCAGACAGATCATATATATCTCCGGATAATCCCATTCTTCCGAACAGGGTGGCACACATGGAATAGTATATTCTGCTGTCAGTATCCGCAGCTCTGAGTACTGACCAGATTTGACTCTGTTCAGGCTTTACAAGCAGTTGCAGCGAGGCTGCAATTATAGGTAACGATGCGATTTCGTGTGCATCCGAAAAGCTAGCCATGCTGGAAAGCTCCATCATGGAAGGCTCCAGTCTGTGACCTCCGCTGGAACAATTTTCGATAACCAGGTTGGGGATTTCGCGCTTCATTTCCCGGAAGAAATCCTGGGTGGCCATGACTTTTCGTCGGAGATTCTCACCCATACCGTCCGGGCCGTCACATCCCATGCCCATGGTATCGTTATAATCAACTTTGATATACTCAAAGCCCGCCTTTTTCAAGTTGTCGATCACCTTCTCGCGCAGATGCTTCCGAACCCACGGATCCTCCATATCAAGAAATCGTCTGTCACCGACAGTCAGAGGGACGCCATCCTTCATTACGAGGTGCTCGGTATCGTTGTAAAACGCAGTCTTGGGGCAAACATTTTCAAATTCATACCATATTCCCGGAGTCATGCCTTTGGATCTGACATAGTCCGCCATGGCCTTGAGACCGTTCGGGAATCTCTTCGGACTGTAATCCCAATCTCCGGTATAATCCCACCAATATCCTTCACCATCGATAAACCAGCCGGAATCCATTACCAGATACTGGATGCCTTCGCCCTCCAGTTTGTCGCAAATCTTTCGCATATTTGCGTCGGTTGGGTCACCCCATGTAGTGCAATATTCATTAAAAGTAATGCCCATATGGTCATCGATCGGGCTGCTATCCGGGTGCTGCGCCTTCACCAGCTTATCGCATACGTCATATAACGAATTGCCTGTGGCCATAACGGCTTTGGGCGTGATAAGTTTCTCTCCGGGTTTCAATCTTTTTAAGAAATGACCGAAATCTCTGTCCGCAATACCGCCTGTGACAGTTAGCGTATCATCCTGTCGAACAATAAGTTCCATCTGCCATGAGGACGGGGAATACAATTGGAATCCGGTGAACATTCCTGTCTTGGAATCTTCGACGGCAACGAACGGAAAATACTTACGCACGGGCATGGAGCCAACGTTTCCGAATCTCTCAATTCTGTAAGCCATGTGTGTCCACGAACATTCCAGATTCATATCTGCAACATTATCAACTCGATGTCGGCCTTCCATAGACCAGAACGATAAGAATCTATGAATCTTATCACCGGGAATTTCGGACACAACAAAGGAGTCCGCCATCTCCAATACGATGTCTTTTGGGGAGTTGTTGACAATTTCTGTTTGTATCTCTACTACATCGGGTATCTTGCCAATAGTATCGGCTGTTCCAGCTGCTGCAACGGCTGTTTCGGCTGATGTATAGTCTGTTTCGCCTACAGCTCTATGATTGACTTTCATCTCTATTCCATCCGAAGATTTGTACAGAGTAAATTGATCGTTTTCATCAATTGCAGTAAATTTGCTCATACCGGCATTATCAATCATTGTCATTCCGCATGAATAGAAACCTGCATATCCGTCTTTTGTTAATTTTATTTGAGATGAAATCTTCATATGATTACCTTTTGTTGCCTTGCTCTTCTTTGTCTTGGGGCAAAATGATATTTAGTATAATTGCAATAATTGCAGTCGGAACGATACATGATTGACCAAGAATAACGCTTAACCATGCCGGCATAAATGTCTGAACATCGGCAGTAGAACCTAATCCATACCCCAGACCCAATGCAACACTTACGATTGTTGAGTTACGGGAAGTCAACGGTTTGGAGGTTAATAAATTGATTCCGGATACTACGATAGATGCAAACATCATAACTGCTGCACCACCCAGTACAGGCTGCGGCATAACGGAAATGATTGCTCCGATCTTGGGAAATAAGCCTGCAATGATGAGGATAACTGCACCTATTGCAATAGCGAAACGATTAACGATTTTGGTCATTCCGACAAGACCGACGTTTTGACTGAAGGATGTGTTGGGTAAAACACCAAACAAGGTTGCAAGAGCAGAACCAAAACCATCGCACACCATTGAACCGGATAATTCTTTGTCGGTTGCTTCTCGTCCAAGACCACCATGCACTACTCCGGCTGTATCACCTAATGTTTCAACAGCGGTAACTGCAAACATAATAATCATTGGAATAATAGCGCTTTTATTGAACTGAATAGGTACGGGGATCAGTTTGGGAATGGCAAACCATGAAGCTTCGGCCACTTGAGACCAATCAGTAATATAACTCGCTGTGACTTCGATATCATTAATAACTACTGTATGGGGCAGGCATATTCCCATAATGAATGACGCAATATAGCCTACTATTATTCCAAACAGAATGGATGAAACAGATATAAATCCTTTAAAACAGAATTTGAACACAAGAATTGCTGCCAGAGTGATCAATCCAAGTAAGAGATTCCACATCGAACCATAGTCTGCATTGGAACTTCCGCCTCCGAAGAAACTGATGCCGACAGGAATCAGGCTAAGACCGATACTGAGAACAACCGAACCGGTAACCACCGACGGTAAGAATTTCCTGAGCAACTTGATCAAAAAGCCAAGTCCCATTTCGAAAAAACCACCGATTAATGATGCTCCCATAATTGCACCGTAGGCATAGATTCCTGCTTCTACGTTTGAAGTGATTGTTCCGGCAGCGATACCTGCCATCAAACTGACTGCAATTGATTTGTCGATACCGATAAATCCCGAGGATGTACCCATGACAATAGGAAGCCTTCCACCGATCGGACCGATCGGATATAATTGAAGCAATGTTACAATTCCGGCAACGAGCATTGAGTTTTGCAAAAGAGAGATGCGTAGATCTCCCATTCCGCTTTCGACAGTTATCTCGCATACGCTAAGAAGCACCAACAGTGGGGATAAATTGCCGACGAACATGGCGAGAACATGCTGAAGTCCCAGTGGAATGGCCTGCTTTAACGGAATGAATCCATCCATATCATACGGAGAAGTGTATTGAATCTTTTTCATTTTTGCTTTCCTTTCACAGATGCATTTTTGCTTCAGGTTTGTTTTCTTTTGTATAATTAAGTTAATGTAAGTTTTCCTTTATACCTACTTCGTTGATTTGTGATTTTTCTTAGCTCTCAGCTCACCGATCAGACACAAAGCGATCAAGGTAAGAATTATTCTTATAATTCTGTAGAAAAGATATCCCTCACTGAATAATTCATCCATGAAAATAGAAGGACTTAATACAGGATTGCAGGTCAAAATGAATATTGCATCAAAAACAAAAAATACTGCGAAATGCCAAATATATATATCCATTGTATTTCTGCCGACTATGGCAAGAAATTTGTTTAAAGGTTTAATTGAAAGTGAATGTATAAATCGGCATATCATAATTACTACATATGAAGAACTGACACCCTCAAGGAAAGTCAGGGCTACGCTTAGAATTCCGTGCGGGCCGTAATCTGAAATGACCATATTTGCACCATCGCTTCCAAGCAGTACAGAAATAACTGTAATTGCGACAGCAGCTATTATGATCACAATGATTCTGGCTATATTTGTATCCTCAAAGGTTTGATGTTCCTTAAACCAATAGCCGACGATCATGCAAGCCGCACAGAAAAAACCTCTTCCGATTCCGAACGGTAATTGAAAAATGCCGGGAATTGTTTCAATTGATGTAAAAAGAAGAAAAACGATGATTGCCAAAATATCCGATAGAAGATTTTTGTTTTTTATGACTTTTCGATATGAATAGAAAATCAGATAGCCGGTGAACATTGCCGGAAGTGTCCATAGATGGCAATTTGTTGGCATAATAATATCTATCATGTATTCCGAATTAAATGTAAAAGGAGTGCTGGTAATAAGCAACTGCCCTAATTTGCCGCAATTGGGGAAAAGACCGCTTCCATAAAACAGGTTTGCGATAATGGGAATCACTTCCCGCGCATCTCCGTACCCGATAAACGGGGCCCTGATTAGCTCCAGAAGAGCACTTACGATCATAAGAAGCCAAAACGGAATCATTAGTCTCTTCAGCTTTTTAACAAAGAAATTCTTAAAATTTTCTTTGTCGGAATTGTAGGTAAAGCCTGCGGCTATAAAGAAAACAGTCATGCCAAAACAGGTTATTCCACGAAAACTAATCGCACAATGTACTAAAAGTACAGCAAAAATGGAAAAGGCTTTTGCATAATCAAGATATTCTATTCGCTTCATGATTGAATCCCTCACTGAAAATATAATAATTGTATTATACAAGAAATATAAAAAAATAGACAATATAAACAGAAAGTAATAATATTGAAATGCTACGTAATCAGGCAAGCTAAAGTCACCTCCGCGTATTGTCGGAGCAAAACGGAGATTATTATGAAAAAATTATTTCGTATCATTTGTATTGCATCATTGTGTTTGGCATTAGTCGGTTGCGATACCGAATATGCCAAAGAGGAATATTACATGGATGCCAAAATTGCTTCTCGAGCAGATCATTATAATGCGATGGCAAAACACCAATCAAAATATACGCATAGTGCTACTTACAAAGCCAAGAAATTTGACGGTAATGTTGAAATATACGAATCAGCTATTTTAAAGGAAGGTATAATGAATATTACCTGCTCGCTTTCTTTGGATAGCGGAGCCGCAAAGCTCGTATATGTCGACAACTATGATTCGGTAACAACTTTGGTTGAGATCACTCCCGAGACTCCGATAATAGAATCGGTTCAGGTACCGGTAAATGTTGAATTGGGAAGATGCAGAATTAAGCTGGTTGGATATGATTGCGTAAATGTAGCAGCAGAAATCGAGTGGGATGATTAAGTAAAATGAATCAAAAAGTGTTATCGATTACAAGAGCTGCCATAATAGCGGCTCTTTATGTTATATTAACGTTTCTCTCCAATGCGTTGGGGCTTGCGTCCGGACTTGTTCAGGTCCGCATTTCCGAAGCATTGGCAGTCATGTGCGTGTTTACACCTGCCGGAGTATATGGAATTACAATTGGATGCCTGCTTTCCAATATCTTTACGGGATGCTTGCTGCCGGATGTAATTTTCGGAACGCTCGCGACTCTGATCGGAGCAGTAGGAACAAGAATTGTCGGAACAAAGGCTGCAGGAATCGGAGCAGTCGGAACAAGAATTGTCGGAACAAAGGCTGCCGGACACAGATCCATGTATCTTGCGCTGCTGCCGACAGTTATCTCCAACTCTCTTATCATTCCGCTTGTACTTTATTATGTGTATGGTTTCAGACCGCTGTGGTTGTGCTTTTTAACCGTATTTGCAGGAGAAGTCATATCCTGCTATGTATTTGGAATTCCGCTTTATTTATTGATCAATAAAAACAAACGCGCCCTGGGCTTGTATTGATGAAGATACATAAGCCGGGCGTGTTTTTTTATAAAAAATGTTTGAAACAAGCGAATTCCTTGGATTCCATGCGGGATTCTATGATATAATGAAACGAAACTGGGGTAATTATACGGACAGCAACTTATGAATGGGTGAATGGGTGAGATAATGAGGAAATTTTGTATTATTTTTATGTTGATAACAGGGGTGCTGACTTTCTGCGGATGCGATATGAGCAAGCAGCAGGCGCAGGCACTTGTGGCGGATTCGCAGAACGCGATCAATGCAGCGGATTCAGGAAATGCGATCAATGCGACAGGTTCCGGGAATGCATTTCTACAGCCCAAGGCAGTGGCACAAACGATAGATGCGTTGAACTCTCCTGCGATCAGTATCCAGAAACGCGGGGATCTTTTGACAATTCTTGATGATGGGATTACGGATTTGGAATCTTTGATGGACGATGCTTTCGAAGAGGAAGGCATTTCCGGAGGCAAGAATACTTCCGGCGGAAAGAGCGCTTCGGGAAACAAGAATACTTCCGACGGCAAGATCGCCAAGAAGGATAAGGACGCCAAGAGTTCGTCGGGGACGAATACCCGGAATAAGAAGAAGCAGACGGCCGCCAATGCTGCGCTGGCCGGCGCAAACGGTATTCTTCAGGGAAATGCCATGTCACAGGCGAGTGCTTCTATTAATGGAATGAATCCCACGGTGAATACTACCGGCGCAAACGTTACGCCTGAATCAAATGTTGATTACAGTACGGGCGACCCGGCACCGCAGGAAGAACAGTCCAAAGAGGCAGAACCGAATTATAATTATTATGAGCCGACAGAGCCAAACGGAGTTCCGCTTCCTGAGCAGACTGTAGTATTTGTTCCGGAATCACCCAAAGAGCCGATTCCTACTCCGACAATGCCGATGAATTTTGAATAATGCGGGGGAAAATGAATGTCAGAATATAAGTATGATGCGTTTATAAGCTATAGACACTTGGAACCCGATAGTTTTGTGGCAGAGAATGTTCACAAGTTATTGGAAAGCTACAGAATACCGAAGAAACTTCAGAAAAGTATCGGTCGCAAGAGATTAAGCAGAATTTTCAGGGACAGAGAAGAGCTTCCTATTACCGACGATCTGAATGACCAGATTATCGAGAGTCTGAAACAGTCAGAGTATCTGATCGTTATTTGTTCGCCGAGGCTCGAGGAATCCAAATGGTGCAAGCGTGAGATTGAGACCTTTGTGGAAGAGAGAGGCAAGAAGAACGTCCTTTTAGTGCTTGCCGATGGCGAGCCGGATACCGCCTTCCCGAAGATTATATATGACGGTACTTCCGAACCTCTTGCAGCAGAGGCTCGCGGCAAGAATAATTACCAAAGAAAGAAATTATTAAAGACGGAAAAACTCAGGTTGCTGGCGCAGATTCTGAAGGTTGATTTTGACGATTTGAAACAGCGTCACAGGGAACGCAGAATCCGGCAGATCATCACCTGGGTTTCTGTCGTTTCGGCAATAATCCTGGCATTTGGCGTTTTGGCAATAAGCTCAGCTATCAAGATTTCTCGTCAGGCAGAACGTCTTGCATATGATCAGGCAGTCAGTCTTGCAGAGGAATCCGAGAAACTTTTGGAGGATGATAAGAGACTCGAGGCCCTTTTTGTTGCGCGTCAGGCGCTTACTGTCTCCGACGGGATTGAGCTTCCTTCCACTCCGCAGGCTCGTTACGCACTTGTGGATGCTTTGCGGGTATATGACAGCGCGAAGTATTCCAAGGCAGTGCTTGAAATAGATTCCGGCGATACTATTTGCGCAATGGAATTTAACAGTAATCCGTTTGAAGTGATTTTCGCGGACAGGTCCGGGGAAATTTCTGTATGGGATTATCAGGATTATGACAAGATTTTTACAGCTTATGACGCTGTTACGGATCCGCAGAGCGAGCATATTGTCGGATTCATCAATGCGAATGACTTTTTCTATATAAATGATGCCGGACAGGTTGTAATAACTTCCGTTGATCACACGAAAAACGTTCAGCTGCAGGATGCCCTTTTCTGTAGCGCTTTCATCAATGAGAGCCATGATCGTATTGCTGCCATAGGAGCGGACAGCCTGTTTGTTTATGACCTTAGCGATTACAGCGTTGTTTATTCCGACAGCGTGGGCGACGATTCCGACGCCTGCTTTTCGGATTGCATAGGCTGGGACGAGGAGAACGACAGGATCCTCTATTCTGTTTACAAACCGGATAACAGCGACAGAGAGGAATTAAAAGTCGCGGACCTGAAGGATAATTCGGTTGTGTTCTCTGCGTTGTTTGCCGAGGCCAAGATGGCGGACTGCGTTTGCCGGGACGGTGTTTTCTTTTGCCTGTGCGGCCGGAATGACGGCGATTTGTGCAGCTCTTTTGTCTGCGCGCTGGATGCGAATGCCAAGACGGGAAAGTGGAATTCCACCTTTAACGGAACGCCGGGCGAGCTTTTGATTACTTCCGAGAATAACGTTTGCGTAAGCGCCGGCAACGATCTGTATATTTACAAATGCGGTGACGGCACGCTTATCGGCAATTATTCCTTTGGCGCGGACGTTGGCTGCCTTACCCAGAACGACGGGGCTCTTTACGTCAGAAACTTAAACGGTGACAGTTCCGTGATCGATACCCGCACGGGTGCGTATTCGTTCCTTGGCAAACTGATTGAATGTACCGAGCTCAAGAAGCTGAAGTCCCTCGAAATAACCGAGTTCAACTACGCTTATATGGGCATTCCGGCTAACGGAAACGACAATCATTTGATTTTCTATAATTATATGGTAAACGATTATGCGAGGGCCTACGACGGAAACATTTCGGAGACGCCGTTTGACGCGCTGTTTGCGTCCGATGCTTCGCAAAAAGTCAAGGACCTTGGGGTTAACGAGGACAATACTGTCTATTCCGTGATATCCGATCGCGAGGGACTTTCGGCCATTTCGTATAAGAATGGTACCGTTGTGCTGTTTGACGAAGCAGGAGGAAAAGTCATAAGCAGCAAGAATATCGGAGAAACTATCGACAGATACATCGGCAAGGATGCATACGGCAACAAATATTTCGGAAATGCAGACCTCTGCATTATGATTTCGCCCGAAAATGAAATTGTGGCGGCGATTGAGGACATGATCGCATTATCCGAAGACGGAACGGAACTTCTGATGCAGTCTTATGATACCGAACGTCAGCCTGTGACTTTGGCCTATCCGATCTTCGATGAAGCGAAGCTTTTGGAAAGGGCGGACTACGTGCTGGATTATTACAATTATTCCGATAAGACAAAGTAAGATGTGGCGGGTTTTTGTAAATTGAAGTTGGAATTCTGTAAATAGCAGATCGTTGTATGAATTCTGTAAATAGCAGATTGCTGTTTGATTTTTGTAAATAGCAGATAATAGTATGATTTTTATATATGGCAGATAACGGGGGAAGGTTAATGTCGAGAGGAACAAAGCAGAAATTCAAGTTTACGTATCTTATGAAAATAATGTTGGCGAAGACAGATGATGAGCACGCGCTTACGTTGTCCCAGATTATGACGGAACTTGAGAAATACGGCGTAACGGCGGAGAGAAAGAGCCTCTATACCGATTTTCAGGACATGACCGAGTATTTCGGAATAGAGATAATTAAGGAACAGATTGGGCGGGAGACTTATTATCATGTGGGCTCAAGAGACTTTGAGCTGGCTGAGATCAAGCTTTTGGTGGATGCGATTCAGTCTTCCAAATTCATTACGCAGAACAAATCCCGTGAATTGATAAACAAAATCAAACAACTTGTCAGCGAGCCGCAGGCAAAGCAGTTGCAGAGACAGGTTTATATCAATGACCGCGTGAAGGCCATGAATGAATCCGTTTATTATAATGTCGACGATATTCATATGGCCATTAATCAGAACAGGAAGATTAAGTTCAAGTATTACAAGTGGGATGTTGAGAAGAAGCTTGTTCCGAGACATAACGGTGACTGGTTTGTTGTAAGTCCCTGGGCGCTTACCTGGGATGACGAGAATTATTATTTGGTAGCATTTGATGATCTCGACCATAAGATCAAGCATTATCGTGTTGACAAGATGATGCGCTTGTCCGTCAGTGACGAAAGTCGCAACGGGAAGGATGAATTCAAGAATTTTGATATGGCTGAGTACTCCAAATCTACTTTTGGAATGTATCAGGGAACAAAGTCAAATGTGAAAATCGAATTTGCCAATTATATGTGCGGCGTGTTTATTGACAGATTCGGTAAGGATATCACCATTAGAAAAGTGGATGCCGAACACAGCGAGATCAATGTAAATGTGAATGTCAGCCCTCAGTTTTTCGGGTGGATATTCAGCCTTGGAAAAGATGTCAGAATTACCGGACCGAGCGCGGTCGTTGCGGAAATGAAGAAGCTGACGGAAGAGCAACTGAAGAGGTATGAATAAAATGTGTTAATCAGCATATAGGGATAGAGTAACTAAGTAAATCTGTATTTAGGGCTGAATAAAGGAGAAGGACAATGCTGTACGTGGATTTGGACAGGGAATGGACGTTTCGACGCGGGATGGTTGATTCACTCGGAGCATTAGAGGCGAATGAGGGAACAGTGGTTAATTTGCCACATGACGGCATGATCGGCAGTAAAGTTTCGCCGAATGCGCCCGGAAAATATGATACGGGTTACTTTGCGGGAGATTTGACCAATTATACGAAATACGTGGATATCCCCGCAGAATGGAAGAACGAGTCGGTTGGTCTTTGTATAGACGGTGCCATGATGAATGCCACGATTGATGTAAACGGCTGCAAAGTTGGCGCGCAGCATTACGGATATGCTCCGTTTTATGTAGATTTGACGGATTATGTGACTTTTGGGGAACCCAATCGAATCACGGTGAATATCAATACGTCGGCATGGGAGAATTCCAGATGGTATACCGGTTCCGGCATGTATCGTGGTGTGAAGTTGTGCCACGGCCCGCGGGTGCACGTTGCCAATGACGGGATATTCCTGTATACCAAGGAGATTTGCGACGGCACGGCATTTGTAGGCGCCGAAGTGGAAGTTGTGAATTCGACATATACCAATAATATGGTCGAAGTTGTCATGACTCTTACCGAGGACGGCACTTATGCGAAGACCGGCACCGATGCGGCGGGCTGCATTGATGCGGTGGTCAAGACGGTCAAGAGTGTAATTCGCGTGGACAAGGCGAGTACGGCAGTGGCGAAGCTTGCGTTTGCACTTGAGAACGCAAAGGTTTGGAATATTGATACGCCGAACCTGTACCAGGTGAAGGTTTCGGTTCGCGACCTCGGCGAATATCGCACGCATTTCATTCCGAAAGAAGAGTCGGCGTGCGCGGGTGCGTGCGGCGAATGTACGGTGGATACGGCATCGACGCTGTGGGGTGTTCGTACCGTTACGGCAGATGCGCTTCGCGGTTTACGCATTAACGGCGAAACAGTTAAGTTGAAGGGTGGCTGCCTGCACCATGACAATGGACTGTTGGGCGCTGTTACGTTATATGAAACCGAGGCAAGAAAAGTCAGAAAGCTTAAGGAAGTTGGATTTAACGCGATTCGTACGGCTCACAATCCTCCGTCAAAGGCTTTGGTAGAGGCTTGTGATCGTGAAGGAATGTTTATTTTTGACGAGGCTTTTGATGCGTGGGGAATGGCAAAGCGAGCGAGCGATTACAGTCAGTTCTTTGATGCATGCTGGGAGCGGGATCTGACGGCGTTTGTGAAGAGAGACAGATGTCATCCGAGCGTGATTATCTGGTCGACGGGGAACGAGATTCCGGAGCGCGGCGGCTTGGGCGACGGATACACCAAGGCGTTTCACATTGCAGAGAAGATACATGCACTTGATGGCAGCAGGCCTGTAAGTAATGGGGTTTGCTCAATGTGGAGCGGACTTGACGACCAGCTGGCAAAGGATAAGAACCAGGCGCAGAATGCGGCTGAGGAAGATCCGGAGTCCTGTATGTGGGAGAATGTGACCGAACCGTTTACAAACGGATTGGATATTGTCGGCTATAACTATTATGAAGATGGATACGAGAAAGACCATGAAATGTTCCCCGACAGAGTTATGATGGGATCCGAGAATTTCCCGAGAGAAATCGGTTTCCGCTGGCCTCTGGTGGAGCGCCTGCCGTATGTGATTGGTGACTTTACATGGACAGCATGGGATTATTTGGGAGAAGCCGGCATCGGCAAAACATTGTACATGGCTCAGGATGACCCGAGAGCTTCGGAAGGCCCTTGGACGATTATGCCGCCCACGACATCACCGTATCCCTGGAGATGTGCAAACGATGCTGACTTTGATATAACAGGAAAGATGCTTCCTCAGGGGCAGTACAGAAGTATTGTCTGGGGCAGCAAACAGACATACGTATATTCCAAACATCCGGATTATTACGGATTGGCTGAACGCAGCAGCCTGTGGGGATTCCCGTATGTTGTTTCGAATTGGAATTACGAAGGATATGAGAATCGTCCGATTGAGCTGATGGTCTTTACAAACGCTGATGAGGCGGAGGTAATCGTAAACGGCAAGTCTTTGGGAAGAAAGCCGGTTTTGCGTGAACGCCCTTGGCCCAACACGGTATCGTTTGATGCGGTATATGAACCCGGTGAAGTAGTGGCAATCAGTTATACAAACGGCGTTGAGGTCAGCCGCGATACACTTGTGACGACCACGGAAGCGGCATCGATTGTACTGACCCCCGAGAAGAAAGTCATGAAAGCCGACGGCCACGACTTGATCTATGTAAATATCAGTGTTTTGGATGCAAGCGGCAGAGTTGTACCGACAGCAGAAATTGAGCTTACGGCAACGCTTTCCGGTGCTGCAACGCTTTCCGATGCTGCAACACATTCCGGTGCTGCAACACATTCCAATGCTGCAACACTTTCCGGATTTGGAAGCGGTAATCCGATTACCGATGAAGATTACACCGATTGCGTGACGAAGACCTACAGGGGCCGTGCGCTTGCAATATTACGCGCAGGATATGAAGCGGGCGAAGTGACTTTCCGCGTAGCGGGAGGCGGTTTCTCGGATGAAGTGACACTACACGTAAAGGGCGATGACTTTTCGGTTGATTATTGATTATAAGTTTGAATTCGTAAATGAATTTCATAAGTAAGTTGAATAATTGTAAAGCTGTTTTGATTATAAATTTGAATTCATAAATGAATTTCATAAGCAAGTTGAATAATTGTAAAGCTGTTTTCGTATTGAATTATCGAAAGGCGCACATATGGTTCACATTTTCATAATTAATTCACACGCCGGCAGGCGGCAGTTTTCTCAGGAACTGAGGGATTATTTGTCTCTTCATCACTCGGATCTGGACTATCATATTTTTCATACGCGCAAAGTGGGCGATGAACGAAGACTGATTTCCGAGATTATCAATCTGTTTGGCGATGAAAAAATGCGAATCTACTGTTGCGGTGGATTGGGAACCTTTGGGAATGCCATAGCTGACGTAGAGGATTTCTCCAATATTGAATTTGCGTTTTGCCCACACGGCTATACGAATGACTTTCTGAAAGTTTTCGGAAACGACGCGGATCTGTTTTTCGATATTGATCGTATGATAGACGGACAGGTTGAATACATTGATTATATTAAGACCAATCATGGGAATTGCCTGAACAATTTCTCGCTGGGACTGGATTCCGAGCAGGTTCGTAAGATGACAGAGTACCGAGATACGACGATGTATGGTATAGCGGTGCCGTATCTTTTGGGATTTTTGTATTCCATTCTGTTGTCGAAGCCGGAGCATTTGGAAGTTTCCATTGACGGAAAGGAGCCGTTTACCATTCGTACGTCTGAATTATTCTTTGGAAACGGTTGTATTATCGGTGGGAAAATCTGGTTTGATGATAAGGCATGTATCACTGACGGTTTGGGCAGAATTGTGATTTATCATTATGTCAAAAAGAGAAATATGGTCAGAACCCTTTTGGAACTTTCCAAGAAGGATATGAGCCATAAGCATAAGATTTATTTTGAGGGATTCGGAAACAGTATTTCAATAAAGCGTGTGGATGGTACTCCGTTTATCGTGGATTGTGACGGCGAAATCCGGGAAGCACAGACTGAGTGGACTGCAACGATGGTGCAAAAGGGATTACCGTTTGTTATTCCGAAAGGGGTGAATCTTCCATGAAAGAGATCATTAATAAGGGGCAGGTATTGTCTCTGGTAATTTATTCCTTTTACGGAGTTGCCATTATTCTGGGAGCCTTGTTTGACAAGACCGGCTTTAATCCGGTTTTTCTTATAACGTTTCTGTTCTGGCTGATTACCCTTGTTTCCATGATGATTATCAGAATGTCGAAGTTGAGACATTCTGTTGTTTATGAGCGAATCTATATCATTTCGGTCGGTATTTTGGCCGTATTTTTACAGTTGTGCTTTACGTCCATTTTTATCGTATTCATTGTTGATGCGGTACTTTGGCTGATCATTATTACGTTTCTTAATAAAAAATGTTTTCATCTTGCAATTGCTGTGCAGACAGTGTGTGTAATAGTGCTTTTGCTTATGCCGAGAGAGTTATCCGGCATAAAGGATTACAATGTTGTCAGCTTGATATTTACAATTATAGGTTTCCTGTTGGCTGATCGTGTCGGAACGGTTATTATTGATATTCTGCATCAGTTGGAGGCAGAAACGCGAGAGCAGGAGCGCAGTCTGGATGATATGCTTGAGATTGTTGAGTCAAAGCATAATCGAATTCGTGAAATATCCGCTGCCAAGTCAGGCTTTTTGGCAAATATGTCGCATGAACTGCGCACTCCTTTGAATGCTGTTATCGGATACAATGACTTGATTTTGCAAAAGGGGCAGGATACGGAAGTCGCCGCATACGCCCGCAATGTCAAATCTTCGGGAACGATGATGCTGTCGCTTGTAAATGATATCCTGGATTTGTCAAAGATTGAATCGAACAAGATGACCTTGGTGCCGATTGACTTTAGCCTGAAAGAATTAATAAATGATATTACGGCAATGATTGAGCCGAAGACGAGAGAGAAAGAGCTTGCGTTTGTTGTGAATGCCGATGAATCGGTGTTGACGTATTATCGCGGAGATGACATTCGCCTTAAACAGATTCTCGTGAATTTGTTGACCAATGCTGTCAAATATACGAGTGCCGGTACGGTAACATTTTCTGTTCTGGGAACAATGGATGAGACGTGCGGACATCTTCATTTTTCCGTGAAGGATACCGGCATGGGCATTAAGGAAGAAGACCTGTCCAAGCTGAATGAGAAGTATGTCAGAATCGATGAGGAGCGAAACAGAAATATTGAAGGAACCGGGCTGGGCATTTCCATCGTGACGAATTTCCTGCGTTTGATGGGTTCCAAACTGCATGTTGAAAGCACCTATGGGGCCGGCTCCGAGTTCTCATTTGACCTTACACTTCCGCTGTTGGGAGAGGAACAGAAGGCTATACAGGTGCAGGAAGAATCGAGTTTGCAGGAGATTTTTACAGCACCTGACATGAATATTCTGGTTGTGGATGATACGCCGATGAACCTTAAAGTTATCACCGCACTCCTTAAGAAAAGTGAAGTGAAGGTAGATACTGCGATAAATGGTGCCGATGCCATTAAGATGGCTACGCAGAAGAAATATGATGTAATCTTTCTGGATCGTTTTATGCCGCAGATGGATGGCGTTGAAACATTGAAACAAATGAAAGATATTGAAAACTTTATCAATGCGGACACCCCTGTAGTTGCTTTGACTGCAGATGCGACGCTTGGTTCACAGGATGGCTTTGGTGAGCTGGGATTTGATGATTATCTTGCGAAGCCTATTGCTCTGCCGAAACTGGTGATGCTGCTGCGCCGCTATGGGGGTGGGAAGTGATTCCTAAGCTTGATCAATTCGCATTTTGAAGTTGAAGTTGGTTGGATTTTGATCAATTTTTTGTAGTTGGAATTGGTTGGATTTTGATCAATTTTTCATAAAAAGCATCGGAAAGCCATAATCTGGGTCTGTTCCGATGCCCTGGCAGAGAAAATGATGGTTTTTGATGTTTTTACCCCGGAGCCCAACATTTATTCACAATTCCGGGGTAGATAAAGAAGAATTGATAAATCTTGGGAATCATCAATTTAAGGAAATACCCCGGCCCCCAACATTTTGATACAATCCCGGGGTAAGGAGAGAAGAATTGATAAAGCTTGGGAATCATCAAATTAGGGAAATACCCCGGAACCCAACACATTTTGCCAATCCAGGGGTAAAGAGAGAAGAATTGATAAAGCTTGGGAATCATCAATTTGAGGAAATACCCCGGAGCCCAACATTTATTCACAATCCCGGGGTAGATGAAGAAGAATTGATAAAGCTTGGGAATCATCAATTTAAGGAAATACCCCGGAGCCCAACACATTTTGCCAATTCCGGGGTAAATGAAGAAAATTGTTCCCAAAATACATTGTGTAGCCACATTTTTGTATGCATCGTATACTTATGTGAGCGGTATGTAACAAACAGTAAGCAACAAGCAGCATGTTACAGGCTGGTAAAGGCATATATGCGACATAATGTTATGATGGATGAATCCGGAAAGGGGTGTTGTTATGAGTTCTGAAAAGAAACAGATAAAGGATGAAATGAAGCCTGAGAACAGTGGACGAGTTCTTTCTATGGAAGAGTTGGAACAGGTGAACGCAGGCGGCCCGGCTCCAATTCTGATGAGTAAACCGCCTCTCGTACGTTCTCTTGCCGAGAAGCTATTTCGTGTTCGCAAGCGGAGCTAAATCATGGGGCTTGTATACAAACGTAGCTAAATCAAGGCACTTGCATACAAGCGTAGCTAATCCAAGGCGCTTACATACAAGCGGAGCTAAATCAAGGTGTTTGCATGTGATTAAGCCAATAATTATTTAATAAGTCTTAAAGGAGCTTTTGTTCGCAAACAAAAGCTCCTTTTGCATGTTAGTACAAATTTCCCCATATAAATAATCCTCATCTCCCATATAAATAATCCTCATCTCCCATATAAATAATCCTCATTCCCCATATAAATAATCCTCATTCCCCATATAAATAATCCTCATCTCCCATATTAATAAATCACCCATTTTCACATCCTTCACACCCCTGCGTGTATCTTCGAAAAAACTTGCGAAAATCACATAATTACGATAATGTTAATAGGGGATGTTTTGCCCTTTTTACGATAATATGATGGCGCCTTTTCAGTACCGGCAACAGACAATTTTTAGTACCTGATAATAGAAAATTATTCAGTACCTGATAATAGATAATTATTCAGTACCTATAATAGATGAGTTTTCAGAGGTGGACTATGGCATCGATAGGAACTTTATATTTAATATCGTTGATTATCGCATTTTCTGTTTTGGCTTTTGCGTTGACATTTATGACAAACAAGGAGAACGGTAGTTTCCTAGTGCTCCTGTTTGTTATTGTGGTTGTTGTGTTTGGATATTATAAATTGTCAACGGCTCAAACATTGGAAGAAGCGATTGCTGCGAAGCAGATAACATATTTTGACGGAACTTTCACGAGCTTTATTATGCTGACCGTTATTATGCGAATATGCAAGATGAAGGTTCCTAAATGGTTTGTATTATTCAGTATTCTGTACAGCGGCCTTGTATTCGCCCTGCCGCTTTCCATCGGGAAATCCGATCTGTATTTCAAGAATCCGCATATTGAATTCATTAATGGTGTGACAGTGCTTCAGAAAGAGAACGGCCCGGGTCATGCAGTATTTACAATCGGCTTGGCGTTTTACATGTTGATGATAGCGGCTGTCATTATTCGTACATTCTTTATGCGGTATGCGGTGTCGTATATCCATTCCATTATTATGGGCGCCCTTGTACTGATAGATATCGCAACCTATTTCTTGGAGAGAGCATTCCATTTGAATGTTGAACTCCTTCCGTTTGCGTATATTCTGACCGAAATATTCCTTATCATTATTATGGTACGAACGGATCGATATGAGATATCCAATGATATCCTATCTGCCATTGAGCGTCTTGGTGAACATGGTTATGTTGTTTTTGACAATAAACTTCGATTTATCGGTCGAGATGAAACAGCGAAGCATTTCTTCCCCGAATTGATGAAACTGGAGATTGACCGTCCGGTTAAGGATTTGTTTGTGCAGAATGAATTTGTTGCACTGGCGAAGGAACTCGATTCCGGTAATATGACTCCGCGATACTATTATCGTGAGGACCGTGTATTAAAGTGTACGGCGCAGAAGTATACATATGGGTATATCTTGAAGCGTGAAGGATACCTGATAGAAGTTTTGGATGATACCGAGCAACAGCAACATATCGAGGTACTGAACAAGTACAATGATGATTTGAAGGAAGCGGTTGCTGCGGCGGAAGTTGCAAATGCGGCAAAGAGTAATTTCTTATCAAAGATGTCTCATGAGATTCGTACACCTATCAATGCCATCAATGGTATGACGGAAATGATTTTGCGCGAAGCGCAGCAGAAGGAAGTTCTGGAATACGCCAATGATGTCAAGTCTTCGAGTAATATGCTTCTGGCGCTTGTTAATGATGTTCTGGATTTCTCGAAGATTGAAGCGGGCAAGATGGAACTGAATGTAGTGAACTATTTGTTGAAGAATATCATCCACGATGTTGACATTATGATGCGCGCGAAGGCGACCGACAAAGGTCTGGCATTTGATGTTGTTGTTGATTCCAACGTGCCCAGAGAACTTCGTGGCGATGATATGCGAATCAAGCAGATTCTTGTCAATCTGGTGTCAAATGCTGTGAAATATACAAATGCGGGCAGGGTTGAATTCAAGATAAGCTCCGAGCCTTTGGAAAATGGCATGGCAAATGTGATTTTTGCGGTGAAGGATACGGGACGCGGAATCAAGGAAGAAAATATTGCGACTTTGTTTGATTCATTCAAGCGTTTCGACGAAGTCGAGAACGTGGGAATCGAGGGAACCGGCCTTGGCCTGTCGATTACGAAGCAGTTCGTTGAGATGATGAACGGTACCATCACGGTTGAGAGTAAATACGGCGAGGGCTCTGTTTTTATAGTACGGATTCCTCAGCCTGTTGTGGATGCACAGCCGATTCAGATGTATGAAGATACTTCTGCACACGCTGTCGCAAAGTCATCCACCGACCTTCTTCTTCCGGGCCTGAAGATTTTGGTTGTCGATGATACAAAGATGAATTTGAAAGTGTTTGCATCGCTTTTGAAGAAAACACAGATTGAAGTAGATACGGCAGCTTCCGGTGCGGAAGCAATTACAAAATGCCATGAAAACAAATATCATATGATTTTTATGGACCATATGATGCCCGAAATGGATGGTATTGAGTGCTTTGATCATTTGAAGAATGATGAGGCGAACCTGAACAAAGGCGTTCCCACGATTATGCTTACGGCGAATGCAATTTCGGGTATGCGTGAGATGTATTTGGAACACGGATTTACGGCGTATATTGCGAAACCGTTCCAGATGGCGGAACTTACCGAAGTAATTCTGAATAATGCACCGGCCGAATTATGATATTTATAATCCTGCGCAACAGAAATGGATATATATGTAATCCTGCGCAACAGAAATGGATATATATGTAATCTTGCGCAACAGAAATGAATATATATGTAATCCTGTGCAACAGAAATGGATATATATGTAATCTTGCGCAACAGAAATGAATATATATATAATCTTGCGCAACAGAAATGAAGGAGATGAGCAAAATGCACTACGAGGATCAGGAATTGTTTATTAACTGTTATGGTGTCAATATCCATGCAAAGATTGACTTTCCGAAGGAGACGGCTGAAAAGATGCCGATTCTTGTGATCATTCCGGGATTTACGGGTCATATAGAAGAACGCCATATTATTGCGACTGCTGAGGCGGCGCAAGCACTCGGAATGGTGACACTGCGTGCGGAGATGTATGGCCACGGCAAGAGTGAAGGTGAATTTCGCGAACATAATGTGCTTCTGTGGATGACCGAAGCCATGAAGGTGATTGAATATGCCAAGAATTTGCCGTATACTACCGATGTTTATCTTGCAGGTCATTCGCAGGGCGGACTTACGGCGGTATTGGCAGGCGGATTGATGTGTGATGTGGTAAAGGCGCTTATTCCGATGTCTCCGGCGATGTGCATTCCGTACGATGCCAAACGCGGTTCTTTGTTGGGAAATGAATTTGATAAAAGTCATTTGCCCGAGAAGATTGTTTCACCCACATGGGAATTGTCTTCGAATTACGTACGTGCGGCGCGCATGCTTCCTGTTGAAGAAGCAATTAAGATGTATACGGGCCCGGTTCTTGTTATTCACGGAACGGCCGATGAGGCGGTGCCGTATTCGTTTGGAGCAGAGTTGGCACAGAAATATGAAAATGCCAAGCTGGTGTCCATTGAGGATGATACGCATTGCTATGATCGTCACTTGGATGAGGCGATCAAAGCGCTTTCGGATTTCCTGTCAGAGCAACTGAAGTAATGCAGGCCGACAACTGAATTTGATGATTAGCCCACACTGGAAATTCTTCGTATATATATTTGACGATAGTGTCAATATATATGGAGGTATACATATGGAAAACAAGTTAAAAAGATTATTTGATTATCAGAAGTTTGAGAAAAATGCAAATTTGGAGCATGTTATTCAGGATTCCGTAGAACGTTCGTCAAGAATGCTTTCGGATGATGATCTGGAGATGGTTGCAGCTGCCGGAATCGGAAGGATGGATAATGTTTTTGAGGGATCCAAAGACGATCAATTTAAAGGCTGATGAAGCCAAGAAGGAGTTTTAAATGGATAGTTCAGTGATTGTTTACGACGAGAATCGTCCGTATATTTTTATTAGTTATGCGCACAAGGACAGCGAAATGGTATACGACATTATTCGTCGTCTCTCCATGGCCGGATATAATATCTGGTATGATCGAGGAATTGAAGCAGGCAGTAATTGGGATGATTATATTGCTTCGCATATTGATAAGTGCTCATATTTTATGGCATTTTTGAGTGACAATTACTTAAAGTCAGGTAATTGTAAGGATGAACTGAACTATGCAAGAGATTTGGATAAGGATTTCTTACTGATTTATTTGCAGGAAGTTAAGCTTCCTTCCGGCATGGCAATGCGCTTAAACCGCAGCCAGGCGGTTATGTGGAATGAAGCGGATGATTTGTTTGCGGGTGAGGATTTTGCCAAGATCTTAAAGGCAAGAGGAATTGAGAAGACACTTCGCGACACGAATGTTTCCGGTAAAGTGATGACGCTTTCCGGAGATGCTATTCATGATAATAAATGCCCGAACTGCAGCGCCGAACTTCCCGATCGAAAAGGGGAGAATTCCGTGCTGTGTTCTTACTGCGGTTCGAGAATTTTCTATGATATTCCGAAGGCACCACAGCCGCATGCTCCCGGTTATGCGGCTCAGACACCCGGTAATGCTTCTACGTATGCGGCTCAGACACCCAATGCAGCTGCGCAGGCGGCTCAGGCTGCCGCGAAGAAAAAGTCAATCATTACGGCAGTGGTTATTTCTGCAGCGATTCTGTTTATTTCGATTATTCTCTTTATCGCTATCGGTTTTGTTTCTTCCGTGACAAGAATCAGAAAGACGGTTAATTCTGCACTCGATACTCCTGCGGCTACCACGGATGTGTCAACTTCTTCGGATGCGCAAACAGTACAAACGGAGCCGACGAAGGAGGCAACACTTCCTTTGGAAGCATCTGACTTTGTATATTGGGTAAACGAAGAGAAGGAATACGAAACGATTGAGATATGGTACTTGGCTTCGATTACGAATCCGAATGAAAATGCCATCCCGAACGGGTCACGTTTTAAAGTTACGGCAAAGGATACGGCAGGGCATGTTATTGACACGGATGAATGTTACATATCCGATATTTTGCCCGGCGATCATGCGTGGGTACTTAGTAATATTTCTACGAAATACGCAACGGAATCCCTTACACCCGAGCTTACGTACGAGGCATATTGCAGCTCATTGAATGGATACAGCAAGTCCGAATTGGAAACAAGAACGGATGACTTTGAGATATTCAATACTTATGTTCAGGAAGGTTCTTATAATTCTCACGTGGTTACGGGAGAAGTAACGAATCATTCCAAGAAGGATGCCGAATTGCTGGAAATTGCATTGGTGTTCACAAAGGACGGTGCTCCGGTATATATGGATAGAGAATTCATTGATGTAATGGCAGGTAAGACACAGTCTTTCTCCAAAGATATTTATGGTGAACTTCCGGAATATGATGAACTGAAAGTATATCCGATTCTGTACTAAAGAGAATGGCTGAGGTTTATTTACGTATAGATGAACTGAAAGTATATCCGATTCTGTACTAAAGAGATTTATCGTTTATTTACGGATACATGCGGGGGCATAAATGAAGTTTATTCATCTTTCGGATTTACATTTGGGAAAGCGTGTAAACGAGTTTTCCATGCTTGACGACCAGCAATATATATTGCTTCAGATTCTGCAGATTATTGAGAAAGAGCGGCCGGATGCGGTTATTATCGCCGGCGATGTGTATGACAAGGCTGTTCCTTCGGCCGAAGCAGTAGAGTTGTTTGATGACTTTCTGGTACGTCTGTCCAAATATAATTTGCAAATATTCATAATTAGCGGCAATCATGACAGCCCGGAGAGGCTGGCGTTCGGAAATCGACTGTTTGATGTCAGCGGAGTTCATATATCTCCGGTTTATGATGGCCAAATTGTGCCGTATTCGATGGAAGACGAATACGGTTCTGTTCATATCTATGCACTTCCGTTCATTAAACCTGCGCATGTTCGCAGATTCTTTCCCGATGCAGATATCGAATCCTATACGGATGCAGTGCGTGTGGCTGTGGAGGCCATGGAAGTTTGCGCGGAAGACAGAAATATATTGATAACGCATCAGTTTGTTACGGGCGCTCAACGTTCCGAGTCTGAGGAAATATCTGTCGGCGGCTCGGATAATGTTGATGCGTCTGTTTTTGATAGTTTCGATTATGTGGCACTTGGTCATATTCATGGGCCGCAGAATATACATGGTTTGCATAATTTGCCTGATTCGCAGAGTGCAGGAGAATCGCAGAATGCCGGCGCCCTGCAGAATGATTGCGCCCCTCGGATCCGCTATTGCGGCACGCCCTTGAAGTATTCGTTTTCGGAGAGTTCTCATCATAAGTCGGTAACGGTTGTCTCCATAAAGGAGAAGGGCAGTCTCGAGGTATCCGAGGTTATGCTTACGCCGTTACACGATATGGTTGAGCTTAGAGGAACATATGCGCAGCTTACGGCCAAAAGCTTCTATGAGAACACGACTTATTGCGAGGATTATGTCCATATTACGTTATTGGACGAAGAGGATATTCCCGATGCCGTTGCCAAACTTCGCGTGATTTATACGAATCTGATGAAACTGGATTATGATAATAAACGTACGCGTCATCAGGCCGATTATACAACCGCGCCGGGTGTGCGCGAAGCGTCGCCGTATGAGCTGTTTGACAGCTTGTATCAAAAGCAGATCGGCGTATCAATGTCCGATGAACAGGCTAAGATTGTCCGCGAACTGATTGATTCGATATGGGAGGTAGAAGGATGAGACCGATTCGTTTGACGATGTCTGCTTTTGGCCCGTATGCCGACCTTACGGTAATTGACTTTGGACAATTGGGTAAGAATGGTCTGTATCTGATCACCGGCGATACCGGCGCGGGCAAGACCACTATTTTTGATGCCATAACATATGCCCTCTATGGGGAAGCAAGCGGAGACCTTCGCAGCGCGGAGATGTTTCGCTCGAAACTGGCTGATGCCGGGACATCTACCTGGGTGGAACTTGTATTTGAATATAACGGAAAGTCATACACCGTGAAACGTAATCCCGAGTATGAACGCCCGAAGAACCGCGGGGAGGGTGTGACTGTCGAGAAAGCGGATGCATCGCTTATATATCCGGATGGACGTGTGATCGCAAAGCAGAAAGATGTCAACGCTGCCATAGTAGATATTATGGGAATAGACCGCGACCAGTTTACGCGAATTGCAATGATTGCGCAGGGTGACTTTTTGAAATTATTGAATGCTTCTACGGAAGAGCGCAAGAAGATTTTCCGCAAGATTTTTCATACGAATAATTACAGCACGCTGCAGGATGCTTTGAAGCAGAAATATCTGGATGTTGTCAAGAAATATGATGAGCAGAAGAGTGGTATTCGACAGTACCTTGCGGGGATTTATTGTTTGGACGACGATCCGCTTATTGTGGAAGTAAAGAAGGCGCGTGAGGGTGCGTTGCCGATGGCGGATGTGATGGATCTTTTGGAACGTCTGGATGCGTCGGAACATGCTGCCGATGATGAACTTACAAATGAAGCGAACACTGTAGACAAGCAGATTGCGGAATGCGTTGGGATTCTGGCGCAGGCGAATATGCGAAAGCAGTCGAAGGAATCATATGAAACTGCGATAAAGAAGATTGAGGAATTGAATGGATTACTTACTGAGGCAAAGGCTCAGTGGGAAGCAGATGTCGCCGAAAAGCCGCAGATTGATACGCTTTCCGAGCAGATCCACATGTGGAAGCAGTCGTATGAGCAATATGATACACTTGCGAAGTTAAACGACGATATTCGTCAGGCGACGGATACACTGCAAACTCAGACGCAGGAGAATTCGTCGCAGCAAGAGCAAATTGAGAAAATGACGGATGATTGGGAGAAACTGCAGGAAGAATATGAATCCGTTAAGACAGCTGACGTTATGCTTGGCAAGGCGGAAGCGGAGCTTTCGGAACTGATGCACGAAGATGAGAAGTATGAGACAATTCTTCAGAAAACCGAGGGCGTTCGTAAATCCGAAATTGCATTGCAAACGCTTCAGTCTCGATATGTAGAAAAGAGTGAAATCGCTTCCCAAAAAGGGAAGGCGTATGACAGTAGTTATAAGGCCTATCTGGATGAGCAGGCCGGTGTTTTGGCGCAGACACTTAAGGTCGGAGTGCCATGCCCGGTATGCGGATCTATCGAACATCCTGCCCCGGCTGTTACTTCGGCGATCGCTCCGACACGCGATGAACTGAATCGCATGAAGGATGCGTATGAGGCGGCTATGAATGATGCCGCAAAGGCCAGCGAAGAAGCCTCCGCCAAGAAGGAAAGTGTTGAAGAATCCAAGAAAATGATCATGTCGGATGCTGCCCAATTATTCGCTGTGTCCGCATATGATGATATTGGGAAGGCCTTGTCCGATAAACGTACACAACTTTCTGAGACAATTCGTGAAAAGAAGGCACAATGTGATGAACTGAGAAACCATTCATTAAGAAAAACCGAATTGGATGAAGTAATCCCGCAGCAAAAGTCGCAGATTGATTCATTACGTGAGCAAAATAGTGAATTGCGTAATATAATATCTTCATCACAGACCCTTCTGCAAGAGTGGGAGAAGCAACAGAAGGAACTGACGGAGAAGTTACCGTATGCACAGAAGAGCGAAGTCATGGCGGCGTGCGATGCGGCAAGCAAGAAGAAGGATGAACTGCAGAAGGCAATTGATGATAGCGAGAGAGAAGTGAATCGGTTGCAGCAGGAAATAACCGGGTGGCAGGCAACGAAGGAAGAAGCCGCGAAGAACATTTCCGTGGAAGAGGAATGTGATGTACCGGCCATAGAGCAGCAGAAGAAAGAACTGGAGCGTATTAAGTCCGACATTACCACGAAGCAAAAGGAGATTGCCATTCGTATGTCGGGCAATTCGACGATCCTTAAGAACTTGCAGTCATCCTGTGATGAAATTGAGAAGACGGAACAACAGCTTACATGTTTGAAAGCTTTATCCGATACCGCGAACGGAAATGTATCCGGCAAAGAGAAGATTATGCTGGAAACATATATACAGAGTACGTACTTTGACAGAATAATCAATCGGGCGAATGTCCGCTTTATGATGATGTCCGGTGGACAGTACGAGTTGATCCGTCAGACGATTGTTGAGAACAAAAAGTCACAAAGCGGTTTGGAATTGAATGTAATTGACCATTATAATGGAAGTGAGAGAAGTGTAAAAACCCTGTCCGGCGGCGAATCCTTTATGGCGTCGTTATCGCTGGCGCTTGGCTTGTCGGATGAGATTCAGTCCGCAGCCGGAGGAATCCGTTTGGATACCATGTTTGTGGATGAAGGGTTCGGAACACTGGACGAGGAAACATTGCAGCAGGCCATGCGTGCGTTGCATCAATTGACGGACGGCAACAGGCTGGTTGGTATTATTTCACATGTATCCGATTTGAAGAACCGTATAGATAAGCAGATTATTGTAAAGAAGGATCGAATCGGGCAGAGTACGGCTCGTATAGTTTTGTAGTATTACCGGGAGGAAGTATATGCAGGATCGTTATGGATATAGTAACAAATCGTGGGTTCGTTGGGGCTTTTTCATAGGCCTTTTTGTTGCGGTTACGTTTTTGATTATTGCAGAGAAAGTCGCTGCCCCGGAAATTGACAAGAATGATTATTTCCTGATTGTGCAGGATGACATTACAAGAGTCTATCCGGACGGCCATACCGAGAACCTGGGGCCTGTTACGCGTACGACACAATTTAAGAATGAAGCGTATGTTCCGTTTGTTGTGCAACTGACGATCCCGGATGACTTTCCCTTGGGAACATATTATTGTTTGCGTGCTTCGATGCAATCGATGAAGATTTATGTGGACGGAGAATTACGAAACGTATTTGATAATTCGGAAACGCGTCCGTGGGGAAATTCTCAGGTGAGCGGTTATGTTTTTGTTCCGATCGATCAAAGTGACGCCGGGAAGACGCTTAGTATTGAAACGGTTTCTTCTGAGATGTATTCCGGAACGACCAATGAAATATATATGGGAACATACTTCGGAATATGCAAGTATATTCTCGGAAAGTACGGTATCGAGCTGATATTGGAAATAGCCATGCTTATGCTGGCGCTTGTGTTTATTATTACCTGTATTGTTCTTGCGGTTAAGTCTCGAATTCATCTGTCGCTGGCATATATTGCTCTTTCCATGATGATTTCATCACTGTATTTGTTGGTGGATTCGGTTATTCGACAGCTCTATATGCCGAATATTTCACTGATGACTGACTTTTCTCTGTTCTTTGCTCTGATTGTCTGGGTTCCGCACATGCTGTATTTGGACGGTGTACAAAAGGGACGACATCAGAAAAAGTATAATTTTGCGGCCGGTGCAATGATTACGGTTATGGTTTGTATGATGATTCTTGTCCCGAACGGTGCATTTGATGCCATTACCGGAATTGTTGTCGGTCTGCCGCTGTATTTGTGCGCACCTTCATTGATCGTGTATACATTAATTGCGGATATTCGCAAAGGATATTTTAAGGAATACAAGATTGTCGGCATTATATATATAATCCTGTTTCCGTTGCAGCTGATGCAGGTGTTCTCATCTTTTGTTCCGCTTCCGTTTTCACCGACAATTTTCTATTGTATTTTCATTATTGCGTTGCTGATTGTCGACTTGATCGAGGAGATTTCGCAGCTTATGGAAGCCAGGGCATTGGCGAGAGAAGCGGCTTATGCGAACGAAGCCAAGTCCAATTTCCTTGCAAATATGTCTCACGAGATTCGTACACCTATTAACAGTATTATGGGTATGGGTGAAATGATCCTGCGTGAGAGCAATGAGCCGGAGATAGTCGGTTATGCCAATATTATTCAAAGCTCGGGTAAGTTCCTTTTGGGAATTATTAATGATATTCTCGACTTCTCCAAGATTGAGGCCGGGAAAATGGAAATTGTGCCGGATGAGTACAAGTCCGTGGAAATGATTTCCGATTTGGTAGAAATATTGAAGGAACGTGCCGAGAAGAAGAACTTGAAGGTGAATCTTTCGGTTTCGCCTGACATTCCTTCCGTAATTGTCGGAGACGTTGTCCGCGTGAAACAGATCATTTTGAATATTATCTCCAATTCTGTGAAATATACGGAGCATGGATCGGTTACGTTCACGGCCGATTGGCACAGTAAGGAAGATACACAAGGCATTCGGATAACGGTTAGCGATACGGGTATCGGAATGAAAGATGAAGAGATTGACAAGCTATTCGATAAATTTGCCCGTCTTGATACCAAGAGGAACGCCAAAACCGAGGGAACCGGTCTCGGTATGAGTATTGTGAAATATCTGGTTTCGGCAATGGACGGTACGCTTGATGTATCCAGTAAGTACGGCGTAGGAACCGAGATTACCGTATTTATTCCGCAGAAAGTTGTGGATGCAACCGCAATGGGTGACTTTATCAGCGAAAGTAGAACCGTGCATTCAGAGAAGAAGGAGTACAAGCCGTTGCTGCTTGCTCCACAGGCGAGCATTTTGGTTGTGGATGATGTGCGTGTAAACAGAACGGTATTTAAGGCGCTTCTGAAGCAGACGCAGATCCATGTGGATATGGCCGGAAGCGGCAAAGAGTGCCTGGAGAAATGCGAGAATACAAAATATGATTTGATCTATATGGATCATCTGATGCCGGAAATGGACGGAATTGATACATTTAAGGCTATTCGTGCAGGAGAGACAGTTAATAAGGATACTCCTGTGATCGTTCTGACGGCCAATGCCATTTCGGGGGCCAAAGAAAGTTATGAGCAGTGCGGATTTGATGAATATCTGTCCAAACCGGTGGAAGCGATGGCGTTAGAGTCATCCTTAATTCGTTTCCTTCCACCGGAAAAGATTACGTCATTTCATTGAGAAAACGACACATTCGTATCCGTTTATCTCGGGAATGGTGATGCAGATATAGCCGTCTTCGACGGTAAATGGGTAAGTTGTACCGGTTCTTAAGGAATATACTCTTGTTATTTCCGAATGTTCATCAAGACGCAGTTTGACGTTTGCATTATGAAGCGGCAACCGTGTGTCGACGATATCGATCGTTTTGGTGCGACGTTCGGGGATGTAGCTTAATATGTGCAGGAGCATATTCTGCTCTTTCTTACGAACGGTGATTTCGGCGCATGTCGGCAAGTCGGAGCAAACGAGTTTCTTGGGCAGCAGGCTCTCAAGAAGATACCGGATGATGTCTCTGTAAATACGATTTCCGTTTATGATATAGTCTGCAAACAGTTCAAAACTGCAGTATCCGATCTGATCCGATAAAAGGATGGCCGGATATTCGGATGATTCCTTAAAAGGGAATTGTCTGTGAGATGAGAAGCAATCGGCGGTTCTGTTATAGTAAGGGTTTCCGACATAAGCCTTTACGGGCAAATCAGAGGACACATATACTCCGCGTCGATAACATACATATTCCAAAGGCTCCACATCCTTTATCAAACCGTCCGGAATAACGACGTACGCAGGTTCGTATTCGGCATCCGAGAGAAGATTTATGCCCATTGAATCGGCATCGATTGATTTGTGGGTGGCTATGACTTTGCCTCCGGCATTCAGATATTCGGACAGTTTGCGGGAGAAATCAGCGTCTATCCCGACGTGATCGGGCAGAATCACCAGCTCATATTTGGACAGATCATCTGTCTGCGGGATAAAGTCAAATGTATAATGCAATTCCGAAAGCATACGGAGGGCACCCTCATCGGAATCCGAAATCCTGTCGTAGAAGTCGGTAGATACAATAACGCCGATTTCTGCGACTTTTTGTGTATCGCAAATCATCGGCTCCATTTTCTCTATCTCGGAATAGATTCGGCCGATTCGCGCATAGGCGGGTTTGTTCATGAATCCTCTCGGATGAAGCTGATCCCCGACGGAACATGCAGCACCGTTTGCAATCATGCGGAAGCATTCGAATTCCAGGGCTTCTTGATTCTTGAGACTGCCGTGGTCGCCCCAAGTGAGGTGGAACTTGCCGTTCATGCCGATGACATCGCGGTTGTTTCGGTTATGGTAATTCACAAACAGCGGAAAATGGTTGTATCCCCAGTCTCCGGACGGCAGTGATTCGATTTCCATATGGTCCTGACAATAGGAGCGAACATCGATGGAAGTGTCGTTAACACCGGAATTCGGCGCCCAGGAAGAATTGTAAAATGTCGGCATGCCTGCGCATTTTGCATGAATAAAGTCATTCAATTCCTGTTGCAGTCTGCGAAGCACCAGCTCGTCATGCCACAGAACGTCGCGCTCGCATTCGGGGTCAAGATGCATGGATCGCATTTCACGAAGACATGTCGGGCAGAGGCATTTCTGCTGAAAAATGATATCAAACCAAAATCCGTCCACATCGTAGTTGTCCATCAGCTCCGTCAGTTGTTTCTTGATATATTCGATATATTCACGATTCCCCAGACAAAGCTTTTTCCAGCGGTTATAGGTTGCATCGTCCGAACGTTTGTGTCCGGGAATTTGGTCGCGCCCGATTTCCAGCCAATCCGTATGTGTGGCAGCATCTTCTTCCCAGCCTAACGGAAAATAGATCGGGCAGGTAATGCCATTTTCATGAAGAACCCGAATCATTTCGCCCAAGAGGTCGAAGCGGAGAGAGGGATGCATTGTGCCGACTTTGGTGGGGTAATAGCACATTCCGTGATGACATTTTGCAAAGATGTTGATGGAATTGACGTGCGCCTCTTTCAGAGTGCGCACAAAGTCATCCGCGTCAAAACATGACGCAACGTCGTCAATGACGGGCGATGTATGGAAATCAAGGTGAATCTGTCTGTATCGCATGGGTTGCTCCTTAATTGACTATGAAAATTGTGTGGGGTCAAATGTTGATAATTAATATTGGTAACAAATGTTGATAACAAATGGTTTGTATATCAATTATTGTGCAAAAGCATCGTATTAATAGGATATCATTTATGAGGTGGCAATTCTATTACGGAAAGAGAATAAAGTGTGACAAGTTTTGGATATCGAAACAGGGGAATCGGTGATATAATGACAAAGATTGCGATGGCAAAACAGTGAATGTCGTGACGGAACATAGAAAGTTGCGATGAACATGTGGCTGAATATATATTGATGTGTATGAAGGATGGGCGATAGAGGAAAATGAGTGCTCAAGGTGTAAATAAGAATAAAGAATTGTTTGAAAGTATTCCTGTGCCGAAAGCGGTCGCAACGATGGCCATTCCCACGATCATCGGACAGCTGATCGTATTGATTTACAGTATGGCGGATACGTTCTTTGTCGGCAGAACCGGCAATCCGTATATGGTGGCTGCCGCTTCGCTGATTATGCCGTTGTTTAACATTGCGATTCCGATTGCATCCGTCGCAGGCGTTGGCGGCGGAGCCATGGTATCCCGCCTGCTGGGCGAAGAAAAGTATGACGAAGCCGGCCGTGTCTACAGCTTCAGCGTATATATTTCCATTGGTTTTGCGATTCTGTTTTCGCTTCTTGTATTGGTGTTTATGAAGCCGATACTTGCGCTTTTGGGTGCAGGAAGTGAAACGTATGACTTTGCATACGGTTATGCAATATGCGTTATAGTCGTTGGCGCTCTTCCGACGATTCTTTCCAACGTATTTTCCAATATGGTCAGAAGCATCGGTGAATCCGGTAAAGCCGGGTTTGGCGTAACCATGGGCGGCGTTATCAATATGATCCTGGATCCGATCTTCATGTTCCTGATTTTGCCGGATGGCATGGAAATCGTGGGCGCCGGGATTGCCACTTGCCTGTCCAATATTATTTCCTGTATCTACTTTATTATCACAATTAAGCGGCTGGGGAAGGACTCCGTTCTGAAACTTACGCCGATAACATGCCTTCCGGCAAAGTCAAGCATTACGAAGGTTTTCGCCGTAGGCATACCTTCTGCGGTTGCCACACTTCTGTTTGATCTGGATTACATTGTTCTTGATAAATTGATGTCATCGTATGGCGATATTGCGCTGGCGGCTATCGGAATTGTATTGAAAGCGGAGCGTTTGCCGCTGAATGTCGGTATCGGTATATGTCAAGGAATGGTTCCGATGGTTGCTTACAATTATGCATCGCATAACCACGAACGAATGAAGAAGATCACGTCATTTTCGTTAAAATGCGGTATTGTATGTGCTGTGATCAGTATCACCATGTATGAGCTGGGTGCACCGTATATTATGCGATTTTTCATCGATGAACCGCAGACGGTTCAGTTGGGAACCGACTTTTTGCGAGCAAGGTGCCTGGCGACGATTTTCATGTTCATGAGCTTCTATCATGTGCATTTGTTTAACGGGTACGGTCGCGGCAAGGAAGCTTTGTTTCTGGGAATCATGCGTTGGGCTGTGTTCAATATACCGATGTTGTTTATTTTGAATGCGGCATTCGGAATGTATGGTCTTGTTTGGTCTCAGTTGACGGCGGATATTCTGACCGTGATTCTGTCATTCGCGGTGCATTACAGATTTAAGAAGCGGATGGAGCTGTAGGGGCAGATTGAGTTGTGGGGGCTCGTGGAGTTGCTGGGTTGGCATTTGACGAGGTGAATTCTGTCACATTGCAACAAAACTGCGACAAAAAATATATGGTAAGCAATATATCATTGTGGTAAAATATATTGAATATTATTTTGCTTTTGATTGGATATTTTGCTTCTGATTGGATATTTTGTTTCTAATTGGATATTTTGCTTTTTATTGGAGGGTTTATGGCACAGAAAGCTACGATAACAGTTCATCCGAAGTTTCGAATCGGTGAGATTTCACCGCGTTTATTCAGTTCGTTTCTGGAACCGATTGGAACGATGGTAAACGGAACAATGTACAATCCTGCACATCCGACGGCGGATGAACAGGGATTCCGTACGGATTTTATTAATTCACTCAAGGTTACGGATATGCCGGCAGTCAGACTTCCGGGTGGTAATTTCGTATCCGCATGGCAGTGGAAAGACTCCATTGGACCGAAGTCCGAAAGAAAGGTTCATTTGGATCCGGCGTGGTATCAATACATTACCAATGATGTTGGTCACGACGAATATTTGCAGTGGGCAGAAAAGGTCGGAACAGAGCCCATGTATACGGTTAACCTCGGTACCGGTACAATGCAGGATGCCATGGATCTGGTGGAATATACCAATCATGAAGGTGGAACATATTGGTCTGATCTTCGTAAGAAGAACGGACATGAAGCGCCGTACGGTGTTAAGACATGGTATCTCGGAAATGAAATGGACGGCCCCTGGCAGTTGGGTTCATGGGACAAAGATCCTCGGGGATACGGCGTTTTTGTTAATGAATTGTCCAAGGCAATTAAATGGATTGATGCGTCTATTGAAACAGCTGTTTGCGCTTCTTCGGCACCGTTTATGGATCATTTCCCTTCATGGGAAGAGACTGTTTTGAACGAATGCTACGAGACAGTGGATTATATTTCGATGCATCATTATCATAGTGCTCCCGAAGGCGATATTAAATGTCTGCTTGGCGGAAGCGAGTACTATGAGGATTTTATTAATACGGAAGTGGCTATGTGTGATCTGGTTGGTGCGAAATGCCGTTCACCCAAGAAGATTATGCTGTCATTTGATGAATACGGCGCAATGATCCGTCCGAACAGCCCGTTACATCCGGGATACGGATATCATAATATGGCAGCAGCGCATTATCGCTTTGATCCGCAGCGCAAATACATTTTGCATGATCCGGATCATATGGAAGATCGTGTATTCCCCGGTGGAGACATGATTCAGTTGTTGTCGATGGCATCCATTCAACTTGCATTCTTACGTCATGCGGATCGTGTGAAGATTGGTTGTATGACTGGCGGACTGGGCGCATTGTGCAGCAGCAACCATGATCATGTTTGGAAATCTGCGTCACATTACGCATTTACGCAGTTAATTCAATATGCAAAAGGTATTTCCTTGCAAACATCCGTTGATTGTGAAACTTATGATATGCCGGGATATGCAATTGATGATACTTCACAGTACACAGGTAAGGAAGGTGTTCCTTATGTTGACAGCGCATGTGCTTGGAATGAACAGGCAGGCGAGTTGACCGTATTTGTGATTAATCGAAACGAAGAGGCAGAATACCCGCTTACGGTAGACATTTCTGCATTTGAAGGATACGGACTGACAGAGCATTTGCAGATGGTTTGTGACGATCAGGATGCCAAGAACAGTTTCGAGAATCCGGATGCGATCCTTCCGCAGACGAATACGGAAGGTACTATGGAGAACGGTAAATATGCTGTGCACATTAAACCGCTTTCATGGAACGTTATTCGTTTCGGAGTGAAATAGTATTTTGATATTGATTGTTTCGTGAAAATGTTGCTATTGGCGCGAAATAACAATTTGATGTTTCTTATTTTCGGAGAACAAGATGAGTTTGATAAAGAATAATCAGGAAATGAAAATTAAGCTGTATGATACAGACCGCAGCCAACCGCTGGAAATTCGACTTTTGCAGTTCTTTGTTATTGCGGAAGAAGTGTGGGCACTTTTTAATTTCATTATGAGTATTGTGTTCAATTATCCCGAAGCCACGCAGAAGATGTACGGCATTTTCGCCATGTCACTTTTATTGTACTGGCTGTGTGGTTCGTTCAGTGGTTATCAGAAGGTTTATATTAATCTGTATTTTATTCTGTTTCTGATTAGTAACCCGTTTGTCTGGTATTATGCCGGCGGAAACGAGGCTTCGGCTAATATCTTGTTTGTTGCGGAACTGATTGCGTTTGTTATGTGTATGAACGGTGTTAAGCAGAAGGTATTTATTGTGCTGTCGCTGTTTTCTTCGACATTGGTGTATGCATTGAAGGCGGCACTTCCGAATTATCAGCCGCTTGCCATGACGCCGATTCAGTTGGCACATGCCAGCCGTAATATCGGTATTACAACATCTCTGTTGATCATTGCTTTGTTATTAAAACAGAAGAAAGAGTATGCACGAGAAAGAGATATAGCAATCAATTCTGAGAAAGAACTCGAGAAGAGTAATCAGATGCAGAAGAACTTTCTTGCCAATATGTCACATGAAATCAGAAGCCCGCTTGGAATTGTATTGGGATTTAACGGCTTGATTTCAGAGTCCAATGATTTGGTACAGATTCATGAATATTCCCAGAATATTGAACACGCCGGCAAGACGCTTAATACGGTTATTAATGATATTTTGGATTATTCCAAGATTGAGTCCGGAAAGCTTGATATTATTGATACCGATTATTCATTCAAAGAATTAATATCTGAAGTACGTAATGATATAGAGCTTAAATGTGCCGAGAAAGGTTTGACTTTTGACCTGGAAAATGATGCGAATATTCCGCAGTATTTGTTCGGTGATAATATTCGAATAAAGCAATGTCTCCTTAATCTTTTGTCCAATGCGGTAAAGTATACGGACAAGGGTACCGTTACCCTTAGCACACAGCGCTTGCCTTCCGAACAGGACGGATATTGCAATATTCAATTCACTGTTTCGGATACCGGACGTGGCATGAAGGAGGAGACAATCCCGCAGTTGTTTGATGCATTTCAGAGACTGGACGAGGGGCAGAATCGCGGAATTGAAGGAACCGGTTTGGGTCTTGCCATTACGAAGAATCTTTTGGATGAGATGAACGGTACGATCGAGGTACAAAGCGAATACGGAAAGGGCTCCGTGTTTACTATTCGTCTGCTCCAGCAAATCAGCGCAGAGCAGCATGACGAGGTTGATGAGAAGCAGACTGAGAATGATATTTCCGATTTAAGGATTCTCGTTGTCGACGATACGAAGCTGAATTTATCCTTAATTCAGAAGATTCTTGTGAAACAGAATGCGGTTGTCAAAACAGTTGATAACGGCCCTGATTCGCTTACAGAATGTCAGAAGAATAAATATGATGTTATTCTTCTTGATCATATGATGCCGCAGATGGATGGTGTTGAGGTATTTATGCATCTTCGCAATGAAGAGGGCTTGAATCAGCATACACCGGTAATAATGCTGACCGCAAATGCAATGGCCGGAGCAAGTAAAGAGTACGCCGACCTTGGATTTGACGGATACGTCAGCAAACCAATTGCGCCGAAGGCGTTGATTGATGAGATCTGTAAGGTGAAGTAAGGTTTATATGTAGGTTTATATGAGAATTTATATGGGTATCATATAGAGAAATAGAAATGTCTTGACTGTCCTGGGGGGGATACGATATGAGTGCTATCGGAAGAGATGTTCGGATGCGTTTGTTAAGAACGGTTCGAATCCTTGTTTTTGCGTGCCTTGCAGCAGATTTCGGATTCTTTATTCTGTATGTATTGACAGAATCGGAATTTGAGCCTATTGAATACTTATTGGTAAGAGTAGTTACACCGTTCTTATTGAATTTGTTTTCTTGGGTACTTGCTTATAGTTATAACAAAAGAGATGATGTTTCTGATTCCTCAAAGAATAGCGGGGTGGCATATTCCATTACGGCAATCTGCGGAGTCATGGCCATCTTTCATGGGTATTTCACTCCATTGTGGTGTTTGCCCGGAATAGCATTTATCTTTTCAAGCTTATTTCGAGAGCGTAAGATATTGCTCCGCCAGTATATATGCAGTTTTGTGATTGCTTTGCTGGCTGCAATACAAATCATTCATGAATATCCCAAAGATATTTCATATTATCTGCAGACACTTGCAGTAGTCTATATTGTTAATTTCCTGTTCTATTTATTTGCCAAGCTTTTGTTTGACTTTTATTTAAAAATCAGTGTTCATTATGAGGAGATGATACGACAGCAGGCCGATTATCTGGCTCTTATTCGTCATGATAACCTGACGGGAACATACAGCAGGGTATATTTGGAAGAACTTGCCAAGACATTTATTGAAGTTAATAAGGATAAATCACTTATTATTTGTATGATTGATCTGGATGATTTTAAGAGCATTAATGATACTTACGGGCACAAATGCGGTGACGATGTATTGAAATATATGGGCAGATTATTGATTGATGCCTGTTCGAATAATATACAGTTTGGCAGATACGGCGGCGAAGAATTTGTCGGAGTTTTCTGTGATACTTCGATGGATGAGGCCGTGGCGTTTGTGAACCGGTTGCGTGAACGATTGCATGCCAAGAAGTTTGACTTTTCCGAGATGCAATGCTCATTCTCGGCCGGCATAACTCTCCGAAAAGACGGAGAAAGTTATGCAGATGCACTCAATCGCGCAGATGACGCAATGTATATTTCCAAACTGACCGGAAAGAATAGGGTTACGCAGAAGAACTGATCCGGTGTATAAAATCGCTTCAGGTGAAGATATAAAATGAATGTTCGACAAGTAACAAATGAGAATGTGTACCTTAGCAAGAATCCAGAATCTCGGTAACGCAAGGGGGTCATAGAAGACCTGTTTTTGATTTATTTATTTTGGAGAGAGAAAATGTCTATGGAGATAAAGGAATATATTGAACAATATAAGAAAAAAGGGGGCTATGTTAACGTATTAAGAGAGCATATTGGACATGCTCCGATTATTACGATTGGTGTAGGAGTAATTATCGAAAATAGAGAAAAAGAAATTCTATTACAGAAAAGAAAAGATAATGGTAAGTGGGCTATTATTGGTGGTGGAATGGAGATTGGCGAGAGTTTTGAGGAAGCAATTAGACGTGAGGCAAGGGAAGAAACCGGCATAGAACTTGGAGAATTAAAGCTTTTAGCAATATGCAATGGTGCTGACCGATTTATTACTTATCCCAATGGTGATATTGTCTATTCTACATCTATTGTATTTAAGACAAATTCATTTTCTGGGGAAATCTGTAACGACCCAGATGAAACAATAGACCATCAATTCTTTGGAAAGGATAATCTCCCTGATGAGATAAATGAGTTTGATAAAAAGTTCATTGAAATATGGCTAAAGGACTCAGATGGTGTAATGATATACTCTGCGGACGGAAAAGGGCGATAATTTTCACGTCATTTGCTTAATCAAGATACCGCAAAATCCGATTTTCATTACAATGGAGAAAGAGATAGTATGATAAAAAATGTAGCGATTGTTAGCCTATCGGCAGGAACGATAGGTGAAGACTTTGTAAAACATGAAGTAAATATAGGACTTAAAAGACTAGAAGAATTTGGCTTAAATGTAAAACTTATGCCGCATGCAATGAAAGGAATCGAATATGTAAAGAATCATCCAGAAGAAAGAGCTGATGATTTACTTTTGGCAATGAGGGATAAGGATGTCGACATGATTCTCTGTGCAATCGGTGGAGATGATACATATCGATTACTTCCATATTTGTTTGACAATAACGAACTGAAAGAGGCTATTGATGTAGCAGGAAAGGAAAAAGTATTTCTTGGATTTTCAGACACTACAATGAATCATCTTATGCTACACAAGCTTGGATTTAATACATTTTATGGACAATCATTTCTAGCAGATATATGTGAGATGGAAGATGATATGTTGTCATATACAAAAAAGTATTTTGAGGAGCTAATTAGAACGGGACACATAAATGAAATTGTGCCAAGTGATATTTGGTGTGAAGAGCGAACAGACTGGTCTGTAAATGCAGTGGGTACAGAAAGAGTTAAACATAAAAATGAAGGTTTTCAGCTTCTTCAGGGAAAAGCAGTTTTCTCAGGGATGATTTTGGGAGGCTGTCTTGAAAGTATATACGATATTTTTGATGACAGCAGATATTCTGATACTGTTTTGTTGTGTGGAAAATATGGTCTATTTCCGGATTTAGAGGATTGGAAAGGTAAAATACTTCTCCTTGAAACAAGCGAAGAACAGCCAAATCCTGAACACTATAGAAAGATGGTGGAAGTCATAAAAAAGGTAGGGGTCTTTGATGTGGTTTCTGGTGTGCTATGTGGAAAGCCTATGGATGAACTTTATTTTGAAGAATATAAAAATATTATTGTAGATGTTATAGACAATCCAGAACTTTCAGTTGTTGCTAATATAAACATTGGTCATGCAACGCCAAGATGCATCATTCCGTTTGGAGTAGAGGCTGTGGTAGATACAGTAAATCAGAGCATAAAATTCCAGTGATATTATTATAATTATTAAAGGTAAGTGGCACACAAATTGAAACTTAGTGATGGATTACTAGATTCCGATTTTTAGTACATAAGTTAAAAAGAAAGGGAGAAAAAATGAAGATAGTTATTATACATGGTCAGAGTCATAAGGGTTCAACATATCATATTGCACATATGTTGGCGGAAAAAGTGGCGGGAGAAATCATGGAATATTTTCTTCCGAGAGATTTTGGCGAATTTTGCGTTGGATGTACACAGTGTTTTGTGAAATCAGAGACGCTGTGTCCGCATTACGAAAAGCTGAAACCGATTACTAAAGCGTTAGATGAAGCGGATGTAATTATACTTGCCAGTCCTGTTTATGTTTATCATGCAACTGGAGCTATGAAATCCTTTTTAGATCATTATGGATATAGATGGATGGTACATGCGCCAGAAGAATCCATGTTTATGAAGCAAGGTGTATGCATTTCCACAGCTGCAGGAGCGGGAATGAAATCGACCAATAAAGATATGATGGATAGTTTGTTCTTTTGGGGAGTTGCTAAGAGATATCAGTATGGTTGTGGAGTGGATGCAACAGACTGGAATAGCGTTGACGAGAAAAAGAAAAAGGCTATAGAAAAAGCGACTTCTAAAATCGCAAGGAAAATAAAGCACAATTTAGGAAATACCAAGCCAGGGTTGAAAACAAAGGCGTTCTTTTGGATAATGCATTTGATGCAAAGAAATGGTTTTAATCCTCGTGATGTTGAATACTGGAATGCAAAGGGATGGACTGGCAAAAAAAGACCTTGGAAGTAAAATTTTGCTAATGTTTGTCAAGCCAGTTTTTATGTTTTTAATAAATGATGTTTTGCCTAAAAAAGGTAAACAGGATCATTTTCGGGATGAGTCAGTTTAAGGGCCTGCATCACCTCGAAACAGTATTCGCTGAGAGCCGCATTCCCACGTTTTGATATGTGTCGATTGTGGCTTTCGAAATTTTTATTTAACTCGCCAAGGAGGTATTCATATGTGTGGACTTACAACTGATTTATAAATAAAAATAAATCGGAGGTATATATGAATTACATTATAAGAAAATTAAGACAAGAAGAAGTAAAAATTCTAGATACATTTTTGTATGAGGCAATATTCATTCCGGAAGGAGTAGAAGCACCACC
>JAZLJS010000071.1:0-55690 GCA_045617945.1 Lachnospiraceae bacterium | reverse complement strand
GAAGCTTTAGTATTGAAAATCCATAGATAGTGGCTTCGAATACGCGACTAAGTTCAATACGCAAAAATCGGCCTGCAGGCGCGTAGGCAGTGGTAGCCACTATTTTTTTGAGCCTGAGACCGATTGTTTCCGAAGCAATTTTCAAGAATTATTACACACATTAACGCACTAAAGTTAAGGCTGAAAAATGCCACCCTCGAATAGCCCGAATTATCGGAATATTATCGTTCCGCCGCTATGTTGTATTATACTAAGCCCTTAATTGGATTATGATACTACTATAATGTCAATACATATGATAGCATGAGAGCACCAGAACGAAATGAGATGATAGCCTTAGGAAATTAAGTGCAGATGAGTTGGTTGGGGAACTAATCATGTCTATGAAAAAGAGTGAGTGGGAATAGGATTGTGAAAAGCTATGAATAAGAAAATTGCGTTATGTTATTTTAGCCCGTGCAAAAATGTTAAGAATATTGTGACTTTTGTCGGAGAAAAGTTGGCGAATATGCTGTCAATTCCTGTGGAGGAATATGACTTTACGCTTTCGAAGGCACGAGAGATCGAGCTTACATTTGATGAATCATATATTGTGATTCTTGGAACGCCGGTATATGCGGGGCGAATTCCGAATAAGATTATGCCGTATATCAGAGATATGATACATTTCAACGGTGCGTTGTGCGTTTGCGTTGTATCGTTCGGGAACCGCTCATTTGATGATGCACTGGCGGAGTCGGTGTATCTGACCGGTACTTCCGGTGGCAAAGTGATAGCTGCGGGTGCTGTTGTGTCGGAACATAGTTTTGCAGCTTCGCTGGCTACAGGACGACCGAATGCGGAAGATTATGAAGAATTATCGAAGTTCGCGAAGCAGATTGTGAACGGAATAGAGAAAGCGGATGCGAAGTTGAATGCAGACGGGGAGAATCAGGCTGGGGTGAATTGTATCGGCGATGTTCTGCTGGAAGTCCCCGGGGTTATGCCGCCGGAGAAATATTATACACCACTTAAAGAAGACGGTAGCCCGGCACAATTCTTAAAAGCAGTGCCGTGCGTTGATGCCGATCTTTGTACACATTGCGGAATCTGCGCGACGGTTTGCCCGATGGGTTCTGTCGATGCAAATGACAGCAGTCGGACCAATGGTATTTGCATAAAATGTCAGGCATGCATAAAGTCGTGTCCGTCAAGAGCCAGATATTTTGATCATCCGGATTTCTTGTCGCACGCCGCGATGCTTGCCGAGAACTATACGCAGAAGAAAGAAAATGTATTTGTGGACCCTTGGGGACGGGGTTAGGGGGTCATTTCTGCGCATCTCATCTTATAGCGCTTCTGATATAATGAATTGCATATAATATTGAGGAGATTAGTACATAATGTCAGTTACAGAAAGCAGAAAACTTGCCATATTTTTTCCGGGAATAGGATATACAAAGGATAGACCTTTGCTTCACTACAGCAGAAAAATGGCGAAGAAATATGGATATGAGGAAATATGCATTGAATATCATGACCTTCCTTTTATTGTAGAAAAGACTGAAGAGGAGATGCTTCGGGCAATAAAAGAAGCCATTCCTCAGGTTGAGGAACAACTTTCGAAAATAGATTATTCCAATGTGGAAGAGATCCTTTTGGTGGGAAAAAGTATAGGTACAGCGCTTGCGACAAAAGTATATAGCTTACCTGAATTCAACAATGTTCCAATCAGAATGATTCTCTTCACTCCGGTAGAAGCGACTTTCCGCTTCTTAGCGGACGACACTGTATCCAACGTCGGCATCGAATCTTTTGTTGACATCACACCCGGTAGGATTATGGATACACACTCTGCAATTTCCTTCATTGGCACCAATGATCCGTGGTCTGATTTGGCCAACATTATCAAAGCGTCGAAGAAATTGGATATTCCGCTCTTTACCTATGCGGATGCCAACCATTCTCTTGAAACTCAGAATGTGAGCGAGTGTATTGAAATTCTAAAGCAGGTTATGGACGCAACCGAGAAGTTTTTACTCGATGACCGGAGCAATTGAATCTTTTCCGAAGATGTTCTTCTTTTTCTGCCCGATGATGGTCACGATTGTTATGCCAACAAGCATCATGAGAGTGGTTGTTATTGTTGATTCAATTCCAAATTTGGTACTGTAGAAAAGGCTGTCGTATTCGGAATCAATTCCGAAGAATGAGTAAAATGCATTAATTCCACTGTTTGGAAGACCGAATATGAAATTTTGTGTGAAGTTCCAAAGGATGTGGAAACCGTAGGCTATGAAGATGTTATCAAAATAAAATACGGTTTCGGCAAAAAATACTGCTATCAGGAAAATATTAATTACAGCCAAGATGCCGATGCCTTTGTTACCCAAATGAATAATTGTAAAGAGTAATGAACTGAAAAGCACGGCAACAAAAGCTGTATGTCGTTTATTGATTGTTCTGTAGAGAAAGCCCCTTAGGGCAACTTCTTCGCCAATACTCTGTCCCGCTAAAAGAATGAAGGACACGAGTGCAATTCCGATATTCATTCCGGTGAATTTTAGGGAAATACTTCCTGTCAAGACAGCAACCAGAATTGCCAATCCGTTGGTTGCAAACCCCAAAAGGCATCCCCAAAGAAAAGACTTTCCGTTATTGTTCTTATATCCCGGAAGTAGAGTCTTAAGTATATCTTTATGTCTAAGGAATAAAAACAGAAGGAACAGTAAGAGGCAAATAGTGAGTATTCCGTAATGGGAAAGTAGGAACACGGTAAAATCGTTAAGTGCAAGCTCGGAAATATTGTTGAAAAAATATCTGGGTTCATAACCCCAAAATATACCCAATACACTGATGATTAATAGGCTAATCATGGGGCCGAAGACTACATATAATAAGAAGGTTATCAGCATTGCTCCGACTATGGAACCGCTAATTGCCCATTTGTATGAATTAGTTTTGTTTTCTTCTTTGCTCATGTTTTTTCCTTTCTACTAGTTTTTCGAAATGACCCCCTAACCCCGTCCCCAAGGGTCCACTGCCCGTCCCCAAGGGTCCACTGCCCCCCTAGTCTCGTTCCCGATGGGATCTTGCACGTACAATGGCATATATCGTAATTCCGGCACCGATGGTATCGGCAATCAGGCTTGGAAAGTCATAAATCAGCAATTCGTAGATAATCCATAAAAGTAAGTCAATCAGAATATTGATTTTGATCGTAAGCTCCGTGTGGGCAATATACCCGCCCAATGTATATATAACGTTGGCGATGATGATAATCCAACCGATTATGCCGTTATTGTTGAATATGGCGCCGAGTATTAATGTTCCGGCTGCCAGAATGAAGCATAGATATTTATTGTATTTGTCTATGGCAAGGAGATAGTTTCGGATGGAACACAGTAAAAGCGTGGCGATTCCTGCATATGAATGGAAGAAAAAGGACGCAATCGTTAATAGCAAACACTGTGCTACCTGAAAGTAATAGATGCGGCTCTTGGTTTTTGAAAGAGAAGACAGGCATGTACAAACAGCTGCCGCAGTACTGATGCAATTGGCGATAATCAAGTCGTTCATATAGTGAAAGTGTAAATCCTTTTTTATAATTCGAGGGCTAAGAATATAATATCATACGATAATGTTTGCGGCAAAGACCGGTAATTGCGTTCTTGCAAAGAAGAATGATATGAATATAATGTTCTGACATATTTGTTGTTTATGAGTTATAATATACATTAATTGTGATAGAAGAACGGCAATAATTTAATATAGAAGGAGGCAACACAATATGAAGAATAAGTTTGGCTTAAAACTTTTTACAATAGGTTTGGCAGTTAGTTTTTTGTTTTGTGGTTGCGGCTATCGTAGTGAGTATCCTAAAACAGCAAATGCCATAAGAAAACTAACGGATGTGATGTATGATAATGCAGGTGTTCTTGCACGAAACAGTGAGGCGGGGCGTGCGTTTACAGACCATAAGCAGGCCCATGTCGAGATGGTCAGTGTCAAATCTTTGGAAGTGGCAGATGCTGTTACTAAAGCTGTTCATGGCGGTACTTTTGGACAGAATGGCGGTGATGGAAGAATAGCATTTAGTGAGAATATTGATAGAAGACGTTTGGAAGGTGCCGCTTTGAGTCATGATACGGGAATGGCCGGTGGCGGATATGCACTTTCACCGCTTATGGGCGAAAACGGCAAGCAGCTGAAGGATGATTTGGGAAGAAAAATGTTTGAGAAGGATGAGAACGGAAAATACCTTATTCATTCTGAAGATAATTCGAATTTCGACGAAGTCAGGGATAACCATTCACTTAATTCGGCAATTAATGTATTGATAAACAGGGAAGAGTACGTAAAAGCAGGCTTTTCCAATGAAGATGTGGATATAATTGCTTCAGAATGCATGGCGCATTCAAAGAGTGGTTCGGGGGTATCCGACCTTAATAGAAAGTCAGACTGGAGCGACAGTTATGACCGAATAGAGGCTACTGTTTCGGCTTATAATGCGGATCATCCGAATGCACAGATTTATTTTGACAGAAATGTTATTGAAGGTGATGATACTGTATTTGCTTCGATGGTATCCGAATCTTTCGCAGTAAGAATCGGTGATGTCAGCAGAGATTCATGGCCTGATGCCGAGGCACTGTCGGGTGAAAAGGTTCATGTAGACAGATCAACTATCAATGACCGTGCAGGAAGCGTTGAAGGCGAAATAGAGAATATTGTGATAACAATTGGTGACGAGGGAGATCTTGTTGAGGCCGCCAAATCAAAACAGGTTCATGCCGGTGAGCAGAATATAATCAACAATCGCACTTATGTAGGTGCTGATGGCAGGTTGGTTCATGAGATTACGGTTAATGAAGGGAGCTCGGCACCTGCATGTACACAGGAATCAATAAATGATCATTTGGGTGAATTCTTATGCATACCTGACGAAACGTTTGTTGTGAGTATTGTATTCAAAAAAGATTGTGACGAATTTGCAAAAGAGTCTTACGAACAGTTTAGAGATGTTACTGCAGGTGAATATGATAATATCGAGATTATGTATTCATGGGACAAATAGACATTATGTATTGGCGATACAAGGAGTAAACAGAAATGGAATTTGTGAAGGAAAGGTGTAATGCTTCAAATTTGACCAGGTATTATTGTGCGGACGCCTTACGTGATGCAGATGCGATAATACGTTGGCTAAGTGATATAAGAGCAATTGAGGGTTTTGAAATATCGTACATATTACTTAGGGATTTGATGAACAGTGCCGAAGAGGGCTCTGATACCTTGAGGCTCTCGGGAGATGCGTTAATTGAAAAAATACAAAGTGAGGTACGGGATAGAAGTATTGATGTGATTTCATTCAGAGGTACTTTTAGGGACAAACCGATAGTAATTGGTGCCAAGCTTAGCCGATTTGAATTATTTATCACATTGCGATTATCCAACAAAGCCGATATAGAAACCATAGAAAAAGAATTATCATTATGAGATTAATGCAAATAATTAAGAGAAGAAAAAGAAATTGGTCAATTACGGACAGAATGTGCTTTTCATTGTTCCTGACCGGCACAATAATTGAATTTTCGCAGGTTGGAGCAGGATTTATAGATGGACTTACAATAAGTCGATTTATGGGTTCTATGGAAATGGCTGCTGAAGGTATTGCTCATCCCCTATTCAGCATTTTGGGTATTGTCAGCGGTTTGATAGCTGTGAGTATGCAGGTTCGTTGTTCACAGGCAATTGGCAGAGGAAAGGTAAAGGAATATTCCGAATTTGTGAGCGTATCGGTTTATGTTGGGGTGGCTGTGTCGCTTATTATTATGATTTTTGTGCTGATGTTCTCCGAACCGTTCGCGGTATTGCTTGGCGCAAGGGGAAATGCTTCAAATCTGGTCCCAATAACGTCACAATATTTGTTAGGTCTTGGAATAGGTATTCCGCCATTAATTATGACGGCAATATTGGCACCTGCTCTTCAACTTGACAGTGGAAACAGAATAATTCAGATAGGAGCGTTGATTGAGGGCGCTTCAAATATTGTTATGGATTATCTTGCAATTAAGCTTGATATGGGTGTTTTTGGTGTCGGTCTTGCAACTTCTCTGGCATGTTATTTCAATTTGATTTATCAGTGTACATTTTTCTTAAGGAAAGAACGCACGCTTCATTTTGTTAAACCGCATATATCTGTTCGTGAATTTATACAGATGTTAACAAACGGAAGTGAGAAGGCTGTAAAGCGTATAATGAATACGCTTCGCCCGATATTTCTTAATATGATTATTATTGCTTACGGCGGAACTGTTGCAATGTCGACTTTGTCGATTCGTAATAATTTTGCTGATTTTATTGAAATATTCGGTGCCGGTATAGCTTCCGCGATTTCCCTTGTAGTGGGCGTATATTATGGGGAGATAAATGAGGAAGGTATAGAAGACGTGGGTCATTTTGGACATAAAATGATACTTCTTTTTTCCGGTAGTATTTGTTTATTGATATTTGCATTTGCGAAGCCGATTGCGAGCTTATATGTTACCGAGAACGGCGAAAATCTTGAAATGGTAACATTTTCAATTCGAGTTCTGGCACTTCAGAATCCTCTTCAGGCACTTGTAGCCAGCCGTATCAAGTATCTTCAGGCTGTTCATAAGAAACATACTATGAATGCACTAATTATAATGGCACAATTTGTATTTGTTTTGTGCTCTGCGCTTGTGCTGGGAAGACTATTTGGAGTATATGGTATTTTATCGTGCTTTACCGTCAGCGATTTCTTGACGCTCACAATGGTTTATGTATTTTATGCGATTAAGTGCCGCCGTTTGGCAGTACGCAAGAAGGATTATCTTGATTTGCCGGATTTCTTTTTTATTAATCCGGGGGATGAGATAGTGCTTGATATTGATAATATTACGGAAGCCACGTTATGCTCGGAACAAATAATGCTATTTTGTAAGGGACATGGCATTGATAGAAGGACAGCATATTTTTCGGCACTTTCTTTTGAGGAATTGGCTGTAAACGCTTTGAAGCATGAGTACAATAAAAAATATTCCACCGATCCGATGCTTTCAATGCGTGCCGTTATAATTGATGATATGTTGGTCATTAGAATACGCGATAATTGTCCAAAGTATGATGTGACAAAACATATAGTATTGGCAAATGAAAATAAAGATGATCTGGTAAGCGATGTAGGCATACGTATGGTTAGTAAACTTGCTACGGAAATCACATATCTTCATACATTCAATACAAACAGCTTGATTGTCCGCTTTAAATGCAGATAGAAATGAATATCAGAAGTTTTTTGATAGACTGATAGTTTATTGCGAAAATAGAATGTAAGTTATTCTTTATCTACCCGGAACTTTTTTGGTTCCGGGTATTTTGCATCATACTAATTGAGAGTGCGAAAAATGAAAACTGTATGTTGAGTCGTGTGGAAGAGATTAATTTTGAAGATTAAGATAATACCATCGCAAGGACGTCAGTGCGTGAATATAAATAAAGAATTACCGGGAGGAGTAAATTATGAGTTTGAGTTTTTATCGTTGTAATATATGTGGAAATATAATTGTAAAGGTACATGATTCGGGAATGGATCCTTTCTGTTGCGGAAAGACGATGGAGAAACTGGTACCGCAGAAGAATGAAATGCTTGGAGAAAAGCATGTTCCGATTTGTAAAATAAACGGTTGTCGGGTCACAATTCATGTTAGTACGACAGTTCATCCTTCAACAGAAGAACATCATATTGCGTGGATTGCCATAGAAACCAATTATGGTTTCCGTTTGAATTATTTGAAGAGTGCGGCTGAACCTAAGACACAATTTGAGTTGTTGCCGGGCGAGAGCGTTCTGGGAATCTATTCATATTGCAATATGCATGATTTGTGGTATTCGGAATGCGAAGGTTGCGGTAAGCAGGAAGACGGTTGTTGTTAACAGATATTTCCGCTCGGCGGAATAGGAGCACTATTTGGTTAACGCGGAATGAAAAGTCATATTCCGCCGGGCAAAATAACAGGGGAGAGTATTATGGCAGATTATAGAAAAGCAGTAATGATCGGGTGCGGGTTTGTGGGGTCGGCGACGGTATTCAGTCTGATGCAGGCCGGGTTGTTTTCGGAAATTGTTATGATTGATGCGAATAATGAGAAGGCTGAAGGGGAGGCGTTGGATATAAGTCACGGGATTCCGTTTGTGAATCATATGACTATTCGATCGGGGGATTATCGTGATATTAGAAACGCAGAGATAGTTATAATTACAGCAGGGGCCAATCAGCAAAGTGGGGAGACAAGGTTGGATTTGATTCAGAAAAATACAGAAGTATACAGACAGATTATTCCTCGAATCATGGAGCAGGGATTTGACGGAATTATGCTGATTGTTACCAACCCGGTTGATATTATGACATATTACGCACAGAAATTGTCAGGTCTTCCGTCCAATAGAGTTATCGGCTCGGGGACGGTGCTTGATACGGCTCGACTAAAGTATAAGATTGGGGAGCATTTGAATGTGGATTCCAGAAGTGTTCATGCGTTTATTATTGGAGAACATGGTGATAGCGAAATTGCGGTGTGGAGCAGCGCCAATGTTTCGGGGATTCCACTATCCTTGTTCTGTGAAATGAGGGGAAATTGTTCACAGGAAGAAGAGAAAGTCAAGATAGCGGAAGCGGTACGAATGAGTGCTTACGATATTATTGAAAAGAAAAAGGCAACGTACTACGGCGTTGCCATGGCAGTAAAAAGAATATGCGAAGTTATTGTTCGAAATGAGAAATCCATTTTGCCGATTTCAGTGATGCTTAATGGTGAATATGGATTAAGTAATGTAATCTTAAGTATGCCGTCTATTGTGGGACGCAATGGAATTGAAACCATTGTTCCGTTAAAACTCAGTTATGAAGAACATAAACAGCTGCTTCGTTCTGCGACTATTTTGCAGAACCTGTATCAGTTCTGAATGACTTTTACTATATATCCGATAATGAGTTTGGCATGGTCTTCGTCGGTTCTAAGCTTGCCGTCACGAATGGAATAGAAATTCCGTTTCACCTTGCCATCAACGGTTTCCAATTTGGTTTTCAGAATATACAAATTGCCGGATGCGGAGATAAGGACATCTTCGCCGGTGCGGGGGTTGCGGTCATTGGCCAATAGAAGGATATCATCCTCGTAGTAATACGGGGCATACAAATCCGATGGAATTTTGACCCCCATGAAAATCTTTGTTCGGATATCTTCTGACAAGCCGGAAATATCCATAATGGAGAAACCGTTTGATAATTTCAAACCACCATTATCAGAAATCACGGCCTCGGCTATTTCAACAGCCTTTTCCGTGATGGAACCTTCTGTCAGCTGTCTATAGTGCATATGCGTTGCGAATCGAACGTAATGTGTAAAGCTCTTAGGCAGCTGACGTATTATTTGTAAAGATTCACATGTTTGCGGGGAAATGGTTCCTGCGCCTACCAGTTCGTCGATGCTGACTTTGAATACGTGTGCGAGCTTAACGGCTGTTGAGAGATGACAGTCTTTGGCTTCGCCATATACAAATGATTTAAGTGTACTTTCTGACATGTCCGCCAATTCGGCCACTTCACTTAATGTTATTTCCTTTTTATCAATATACATGCGGAGATTTTCTCGAAAAGAATGCATGTAATCATCCGGTTCTGCAATAAGATTGGCAGATAATTTTCTCAGTTCGGGTTCGCTTAACAAATGTAATCCTCCATAAAAATCATTAATTTGCGTGGGTGTCTATGAAAGCACCAATTAATGTTGCGTCTATGAGAGCGCCTATTAATGTTGCGTCTATGAGAGCGCCTATTAATATTGGTGTTTATAAGAGCACCTTCGTTATTATAGCATATATGACAAAACTCTGCGAATTGTGTCTTCATAAAGCTAAGCCCGTTCCGATGCCCAGGCAGGAAAATGAAGAAATGGTGATCCCTAAGCTTAATCAATTTTTCATAAAAAGCATCGGAAAGCCATAGTCTGGGCTTGTTCCGATGCCCAGGTTGTGAAAATGAAGAAATGGTGATTCCTAACTTTGATCAATTTTTCATAAAAAGCATCGGAAAGTCACTATCCATGCCTGCTCCGATGCCCAGGTTGGAGAAATGATGGTTTTTGATGCATTTACCCCGGAACCCAACACATTTTGTCAAACCCGGGGTAAAGAGAGAGAAATTGATTAAGCTTGGGAATCATCAATTTAAGAAATTACCCCGGAACCACACATTTATACACAATCCCGGGGTAAATGTGGAAGAATTACCATTTCCAGTGCAAAGATTTATTACAAGCAGAATCCAATCAGAATTCAGACTACAATCAGTATATAATTTGAATTCAATTTAATAATATAAACAGGATTTATTTTATTTGGTATAATAGTATTTATCTATGAATATAGAAGGGAAGGTATTTGGGATGAATAATTTTGTTTATGAAACACCTACAAAAGTATATTTCGGTAAGGATGAGGAACAGAAGGTCGGCAAGCTTGTTGCTGCGTTTGCACCGAAGAAAGTGTTGCTGCATTATGGCGGACAATCGGCGCAGAAGAGCGGTTTGCTGGATCGTGTTAGAAAGAGCCTGTCTGAAGAGAATATTGACTTTGTAGAATTGGGCGGTGTGGTTGCCAATCCGGAATTGGCGCTTGTAAGAGAGGGCATTGCGCTGTGCCAGAAGGAAGGCGTAGACTTTGTACTTGCCGTAGGCGGCGGAAGTGTTATGGATTCTGCCAAAGACATTGCAAACGGTGCAGCTAATCCGGATATTGATGTATGGGATTTCTCGCTGGGTAAAGCAGTGCCGCAGAAGACACTCCGTAAGGGTGCTATTCTTACTCTGTCAGCAGCCGGATCGGAGATGTCCAATTCCTGCGTAATCACGAATGCTGAGACAGGTCAGAAGATGGGATATGGTTGCAGTTGCAATCGCATGGATTTTGCCATTGAGAATCCGGAACTTACATATACGGTCAGCGCCTATCAGACAGCATGCGGTGCGGTGGACATTGCCATGCATACAATTGAGAGATATTTCTGCCCCGGTGAGGACACATATCTTACGGATGCTGTTGCCGAAGCGGTTATAAAGAGCGTGATGAAAGCCGGCGTTGACAGCTATAACAATCCTGAGGATTACGTTGCCAGAGCAAATATGATGTGGGCATCTTCCATTGCACATAACGGATTAACACAGTGTGGAAGAGCATTCCAATTGACGGTTCATCAGTTTGAACATGAAGTATCCGGAATGTATCCGAAAGTCGCTCACGGCGCAGGTTTGGCAGCAATATGGTGCAGCTGGGCGCGCTACGTATATTCGGCTAATATTCCCAGATGGTTGCAGTATGCGCATAATGTTTGGAATCTGGACATTGATTTTGAACATCCCGAAGAGACTATTGAGAAGGCCATTAATCTGCAGGAAGAGTATTACAAATCTATTGGAATGCCGACCAATCTGAAGATGCTTGATGTGGAAGAAAGTCGCTTGGAGGAACTGGCTCTTAAGTGCTCACGTGACAAAAAGCGTGTGCTGATTGGCTACAAGGAACTGGGCTATGATGAAATGCTCGATATTTATCGTATGGCATATGATGCTTAGTTGATTCGTATGTCAACGCAGTTTTGAAAGGTACTTTTGTTACAAAGAGTAGCAAAAGTCACTTTGCGAAATAAAGAGCAGTATGTCAAATTTTACTTTGAATCGTAATTTATGACATATTCATCGTAATATCGTATATGCTACTTTGTGACAAATGCGAGTATTATATATTTCGGTAGGGCGCAGAGCGCATACCGAATGCCGAATATCTTGCGGCATATATGAATAAGAGGTCATCTATCAATCTTTTATAGAGATCTTGTGAGGGTTTAAAGAGCTTTCGAGTGACATCGATAGCTCTTTATTGTATTATGATATAAGCAGACAAAGTCAATAACCCACGTCATGCTTGCATGTAAGTGGGTTGTTGACCTTGGCTGCAAAACAAATATGAGCATAAAAGCGAGGCGAAGCCGAGCGATATGCTCAAACTGCAAAACAAATATGCGCAAAAAGTGGAGCGAAGATGTACACTGCTTTTCTTATTGATGACGATGAATTGATTTTGGAGGAACTGGCGAGCATTGTTCCGTGGATGGACAATGGCTTTGAGGTGATTGGCAAGGCGACTTCGACGAAGGAGGCGCTTGACGCAGTTCCCAAAGAGCGGCCGGATGTGATTTTTATTGATCTGAAGATGCCGGGGATGGATGGGATCGAATTGATGAAACTTCTGAAGGAAAACGGAACGGAAGCCGAGTTCGTAATGGTTAGTGCGTATAATGAGTTCGAAAACGTACGTGCATTCTTCCAGCAGTCCGGTTTCGATTATGTTCTTAAGCCGGTTATTCTGGAAGATATGCAGTTGGTTCTGGAACGTCTTCAAAGTCGCCTGTCCGATAAGAAACCGAGGGAGAAAGAAAGCGGCGGTACAGATAACCCTGCTTTTAATGCACTTGTTGAATATGTTCGCGAGAATTATTACGAGAAAATCACTCTCGATATGTTATCAGAGAAGTTCAGCTTTAGTCGAAATTATATTTGCGGCTTGTTTTCGAAGTATTTGAATACATCGTTGACGTGTTACCTTACTGATTTGAGAATGGAACACGCCAAGGAAATGTTGAAAGATAAAACGCGTTTGATCAAGGATGTTGCCGTTTGTTCCGGCTATTCGGAATACTTTCATTTCTTTAAGGTGTTTAAGGAGTATTACGGTATGTCGCCGAAGGAAATGCAGGACCAGTTGTAATGTCCGATCAATGCGATTATTTCATGAGCGGGAGCTCAAAATGTATAGGAAATTGCGCGGTGCATGCAAAAGTTTCAAATTACACTCCGTTTCACTTGTGAAATTAGGAGTAACCGTCCTGGCAATCTCTTTGGCGGTTCTGTCCGGTTGTGCCTCCAAGACACAATCGTCGGTTGTTTATGTCCAAATCCCGTATTCCCCCAGTATTCAGGATCTGAATAGTAATTATTACGTGAAATGGCTGTCGGAGAAGACAGGCCTTGATATTGAATTGTCCGTAATTCGTGAATCTCGATGCGATGTTTATTTGCAGCGATTTTTTGAGATGGACAAATATTCCGACATGAATGTGGATGTCATTCTGTTTGGAGATAAATTTGTTCCGTCTGTTTCGACCATTTCCAAATATGCTGCCGAAGGCAAAATCGCATGCCGCGACGATGGCTCATTCTTTTATCCGAATAATGGCTACAGAAAAAGAATCGGATGCGGGCAGGTATTATGGATAAATTCCGACTGGTTGTCACGACTTCAGTTGGATATTCCGAAAACAACACAGGAATTTGAAGATGTACTGATCGCTTTCCGTGATAATGACGCAAACGGTAACGGACTGCATGATGAAATACCGCTTGTCGGATGTAATACTACGTATGCATTTGATCCTACTACTTTTTTATTGAATTCATTTGCGGAATATGATCCGTTACATTGTGGATTTAATGCCGATGGAGAAATGAAGACCGATTCGGATGAATTTCGTGACGGCCTGATGTATTGTCATCAATTGTATGAGAATGATTTGCTTATTATGTTGGATTCTTTTGTTGAATATTCGGAACTGTTGAACAGCCCCGGAAATTATGTCGGCGCTTTTGTGACGGATTCGATAAATGATGTGATCTATCCCGGAAATACAGATGTTTTGTCCAAATTTGATTATGCAGTTCCTTTGCAGGGCCCGAATGATTATGCAAGAGCGATTCTTGTGGATCGAGGGACCTCTGTAGGTGCGATTATTCCCGCAAATGCACCACATCCGGAAGCTGCAGAGCTTTTATTATCAACAATGTTGTCCGAAGAAGCTTCTCTGATAGCGGGATATGGTGAAGAGGGTGTTGACTGGCACAAGTCGGACGGGTCCGCCGAAAGTGTTTACGGAGTGAAGTCCACGATTGTAACATCCAACTATAACTGGAACAGTCCTCAGAATAAGAATTTGAACGGTATCGGTCCGATGAACATACCGGCGCATTACATGGCCGGTGTTGTATGGAATGGATTGCATACCGATTCCGTGTACATGGATGCGGACGCCAAGAAAGACTATGTCAAATATTTGCCTGTTCGCGTATACTCGGGCGAATTGCCGACTGGCTTGTCGGAATACATAAACAGCGCGGTTTATGACTTTGTCATCGGCGATAAAGATATTTCCGATGACGTTGTTTGGAATGATTACGTTCATAGATTGCGGTTGATTGAGGAAACACCGTGAAGAGAAATACCATCTTGCGAAAATTTGCTTTGACGATTGTGGCGCTGGGAATATTCTTAGTGCTTCTTTGGGGTGTTTTCTACTATTTAATTGTTGAAGTATATAAGAGAACCCTTATTACGCAGGCAGAAGTCGCTTCTGATGCTATTTTGGCACAGATTGAGGATGATCTGCTCAAGATGGATGATACCGCGGTGTTGATTTCAAATTATGAAGGAATAGCAGAGATCGCGGATGCCAAAACGGACAGACAGTTTCTGAAAGAATGCAGTGAATTTGCGGAGAAGGCGATCACTCCCGTTGCGGATCTGCATAATTTTGACGGTATTGTAATGTTTCGATATGATGGAGTGTTCTGCCGCCTGAAAGGTAAGATTTCCAACGCGACGCTTCACAATTTGCACAGACAGCGTACATTATTCCGCAAGAACAGTATTTATATTACGGGAGCCGAGAAATATATCGGTGAAATTGAACCGTTGTTTGTCGATGATCGTGAAGTTGGCTATGTGGCTATATTGATGGATCAGAATCGTTTGAAGATGCTGTTTGATAATTATAAGGATATGGAATATCTCAAGATTATTCTTCTGGATGATTCGAATCAGATATTATGTGCCAGCAGTTCCTATGAAACGGATACGATGCCGGAGGATGATGACTTTTTGTTCTGCAAGGAGAAGAATATTGGTCTTACAGGCCTTCGCCTGGTTGTTATATGTGAAAATCAGGTGTCCTTCCTGTTGTCGCGGTACTACGTGATCATGATTCCGATTATGATATGCTGTCTCTCCATTGTGCTGCTGATGTTTCTTTCGTATGTGCGAAAGCATATGCTGGATCCGATTAACAGTGTTATTACAAATGCCGATTCTGAAAGGAATATGCCGCTTCCGGCAACCGGTGAAGAGTATTTTGACGGTTTGGTTACGCACGTAAATGAGATGCTTGAGCGTATCGAAGAAAAGGATCGCCAGTTGTATGATTCCAAAATTCAGATCAAAGAGGCGGAGCTTGAAAAAGAGCGTACGTTGCTGACACTTTTGAAGAAACAGATTAATGCGCATTTTACGGTCAATACGTTAAATGTTATTCGTGCGCTCATAAATATGGGTAAGAAGCAGGAGGCTGCGCATATTTGTGACGAGTTATCGACTCTATTAAGATATGCCAATGCCGGTGAAGAAGACATTTCCTTGATGGAGGAAATATACATGCTGGAGCAGTATGCCGGTATTATGCAGGCCAGATATCCGGGGAAATTTGAGTTTGTTGCCGAACCGAAGGATTTCTACGAGGATGTTCGTATCCCCAGAATGCTTCTGCAGCCGCTTGTGGAGAATGCAATTCTTTATGGATTTGCGGACAGAAGCGGTACGATTACTTTGGATGCAAATCTGAGAGATAATGATATACTGATAGAAGTAAGCGATAACGGAAAGGGTATGAGTGAAGAAGAACTTGAAAAGGTTCGTGATAGAATTAATGTAGATTTTACAACGTCGGATATGGGTATTACGCACATTGCATTAGCGAATATTAATCATCGTATCCAGATGGCGTGCGGCGAGGAATGTGGTGTCAGCATTTCTTCCGAATCGGACAAAGGAACAACGGTCTTGTTGTGGCTGAAAAAGTAAATGAATAACAACAGCCCCCTTGTGGCTGAAAAAATAAATGAATAATACAGTCCTTTTGTGGCTGTAAAAATAAAAGTTTAAAGGAGAAGGGTTATGGATCAAAAGCCGGTTATACAAACATTTGAAGACGGAACGATTATGTGGGAGCACAAATTCAATTTGTTTACTGCCAAAGTATATGTTCCGCATACAGATTTGATGGAAGATATTATCAATTTCGGATATGAAGCACCGTATATGCTGTATTTTGAGGAGAAACCGCTTTCATTTGAGGAAGCCAAACAGACAGCCGATGGAAACGGGATGGCCAAGGTTGCATCTCAAAAGGCTACATCTGTTGTGTTTATCAGCCCGAATAACGAGGGCGGATTTGCCAAAGCACCTGAAGGGCTGTTTGAGGAAGTGATTGAGAACTCAAAGATTCACGAATATCATGAAAAAGGTTATGCGATCCTCGTAAATCGCTTTTCACATGAAACGGACGGTTATGCGATTCGCGGTGCCATTTTCAGAAGCTTTGTGTACGGACATGGTGAAGCTGCGGATTATATTGCCAAGAATCTTTGCAAAACAATAAACGGTGCCGGTTTGTGGGGCCCCGCTGTCGTAACTCCTACGGGTGTGATTTTGGATTCCCTTTCTGTTAAACCTGACATTCAGAGAAGAGATATGCCGATTGCATCCGTTCATAACAGTGATGATATGAATGCATATATTTCTGATAAGACAGATCATTTTTATGCGTCCGAAACAATGGATTGGGCAAAGATTTACGAATCATTCCTGAGAGGATTTATTCGTTGGGGCTGGGTTGGCGATTTGACGAACAACAAGTCATTCGAAGAAATGAATGTAGTGGAAGAATTCGCCGAAGCTACGGTTAAGACATCAGCGGATAATGCCGGAGATGATGCAGGAACGGTTACGCATAGAATCGGATACATTGCATATTATAACAAAGGCCTTTTCGAGAAAGGACCTGCGCCGCTTCTGTTGTGCTTCCATGGTGGCGGAGATTCCGCAATGCATATTGCACAGGTTTCGCAGTGGTATCGTGTTGCGAAGGACCATGACTTTTTGCTCATTTGTATCGAAAATCATTTGAACAGTACGGCTACGGAAATGATTGAGCTTATCGAGATTCTGAAAGCCAAATATGATATCGACGCATCAAGAATATACGGTTCGGGATTTAGTATGGGCGGCTGCAAGTCTTGGGATCTGTATCAGGAATATCCGAATGTGTTTGCCGGATTGGCTCCGATGGATGCGACGTTTGATGTTGGTTTGAATGTGTTCGGCCAACCTTCGCCCAAAGAGATCAATGAAAATGTTCTGGTTCCGATTTTCTATGTCGGCGGCGAAGAAACACCGCTTCCGGAGTTGCCGTTCCAGGCACAGAAATGTACGGACCGTATGGCTTACGTGTTTAAGGTAAACAATCTTAAGACCGCATATGATGTGTCATATGAAGATCAAAGCACATGGAGCAATAAGATCTGGGGAATTAACGGTGATTCTACGGCAGTTGTTCATGATGATGAACGAGATTCGGATATGACGATTCATTATTTCGAAAGTCAGGACGGCGAGGTTTATACGGCATTTGCGTCTGTAAGCGGAATGGGACATGAGTGTCGTTATCATTCCTGCGAGAATGCTTGGAAGTTTATTTCTCAGTTTATGCGTAATGCAGAAGGAAAGATTGTTAGGTGAAATCATGGAACGAGCAATATTAAAAAATAAGTGGTATCTGTACCTGACCGAGTTCTTCTCGGGAATGTCTGTGATGGCTGTGGAATTGGGTGCCAGCAGACTGTTGGCTCCATACTTCAGTTCTTCACAGATTGTTTGGACGATCATTATCGGAACGATAATGATCGCCATGGCCCTCGGTAATTTGTACGGAGGCAAAAAGGCGGATAAGGATCCTAATCCTGACAAATTGTATGGCCGAATTATTATTGCGGCTGTGTGGATCGCCGCGATTCCGGTTGTCGGTAAGTACATTATTCTGGCAATTTCGGGCGCACTTATATTCACCGTGAACAGCAATTTCCTGATCATTGCGGGATTTGTTTCATGCATGATCGTGTTTGTGTTCCCGCTGTTTTTGCTTGGTACGGTTACACCGTCGCTTGTGAAGTTTACGGTGGATTCGCTTTCGGACAGTGGCAGCATCGTCGGAAAGTTGAACGCCTCCAATACTATCGGTAGTATCATCGGAACTTTTGTTCCGACATTTATCAGTATCCCGGCAGTCGGAACTGCGATTACGTTTCTGATTTTTGCAGGTATTCTGTTGCTTCTGTCGGTAGTATATTTTGTCAGCTCCAAAATAAATTTTAAGTCGGCCAAAAAGGTACCCGTGTCTCTGGCACTTTTCCTCATATGTTGCATTTTTGGCCATGATTCGAGTTTTGCTTTTTGGCAGAATGATCTGACATATGAGGGCGAATCTGTATATAACTATTTGCAGGTTCGTGAAAATGACAGAGAAGTGATTCTTTCAACAAACGTTCTGTTTGGTGTGCAGTCCGTTTATATGAAAGAAAAGGGTATGACCGGAATGTACTATGATTATGCTATGGCAGCTCCGTTTATGAGCGGAATCCACGCGAAGGACTCGCTCAATATGTTAATACTCGGAAACGGAACAGGCACATACGCGACGCAGTGCAGCCGGTATTTTGACAACGTCAATGTTGAAACGGTTGAAATTGATGGCAAAATCACTGACCTCGCACGTCGGTATTTTGAATTTCCGGATACGATTCCCGTTACGGAATATGACGGTCGCGCATATCTGGCTGCTGTAGATAAGAAATACGACGTGATTATGGTTGATGCGTATCAGGATATTACAATTCCGTTCCAGATGTCTTCGATTGAATTCTTTAACCTTGTGAAGGATCATCTTACGGATGACGGCGTGATGGTAGTTAACATGAATATGCGCGGTCAGGAAGAAGGAAATATTAATCAGTACTTATCGGATACGATAGCAAATGCATTTTCCGAGATTTATACGGTGGATGTCGGCGGTTCGACCAATCGCGAATTGTTTGCGTCAAATAATCCGCAGATGCTGTCCGTATTTGATGATAATTTGCAGAAGGAAGACGACGTGGCACTTGCCAATATGATGGTTTATACCTCTTCGCGCCTTTCACAGTACATTCCGGGTGATTATTTGATGACAGACGATAAGGCACCGGTCGAACTTTTGGGTATGCAGGTTATTGATGATCTGATTGCAGACGAAGTTGCATATTATAAGGATGTTTACAAAGAAGGCGGCTTAAAGAAACTGCTGGAAGAGCTGTAAATAGTTGTGCAAGTTGAATTGCACAGTAAGATAGATTGTGCTGCAGGATATATTGCAGTACAAAAGGAGTTATAATTTGACAAAATCGCAATTCCTTAAGAGTAAGGATTTTATGAAATTGGGCCAGGCAATCGATCATGGGATATGGCAGGTCGCGGGGATGACTGCCGCAAGAATGCAAAAGGAAGCAGCAGCTGCCGGCATTCATGACTTTGACAGGCAACTGATCAATATGAAACAGTGCATCGCCGGGCGGAAGAAAAGCGAGGCCTTGAATGTGCTTGCATCCATGGTTTCAAAGCGTGTGCAGATGCTGAAGAATATTGAAAAGGATGCCCGCATTCCCCTTATCGTGGTTGCCGGTACGAATGCATCCGGAAAGAGCGGACTCGGAATCGAGCTTGCATGTCATTACGGTGCGGAGATAGTTTCCGCGGATTCGAGGCAGGTTTTTAAGGGCCTGGATCTGGGTTCGGGCAAAGTCACAAAGGACGAGATGAAGGGAATTCCCCATCATCTTTTGGATGTTGCCGAGCCGAATGACTTTTTCTCGCTTTCGACATATCAGAATTTGGCGTATGCAGCGATTGATGATATCGCATCCCGGCAGAAAACGCCGTTTCTTGTGGGCGGAACAGGGTTGTATGTAAACGCGGTTGTTGATGGGTACAATTTGAATTCGGCGCAGCCCGACCCGGAGACGCGTGCGCGTGTTGAAGCAATGTCTCTCGAGGAGATTCTTGAATTCATTCGAAAGGAAGCGCCTTCCGTTTTGGAACGCGTGGACGTTAAGAATAAGCGACGCCTGGAGCGCGCTGCCGAGAAAATCATTTCCGGTGACTTTGCGGAGAATCCGTCCAGTCCGCGATATGATTCGTTAATCATCGGTGTTACATGGCCGCGCGAGATTCTGTATGAGCGGATTCGGGAACGATTAACGCGCCGATTGTCGGAGGGAATGATTGATGAAGTACGTACACTTCGCGAAAACGGTGCGACGGATGACTTTCTCTATAAATTGGGACTGGAATATCGATATATTCTGATGTATTTGCGAGGCGAGTTTGCCGATTATGATGCGTTTTATGACAAACTGTTTATGGAGATTCGGCATTTGGCGAAGGAACAGATGACATGGTTTCGCAAGCGGAAGGACATTCATTGGATTGATATGCAAAGTCACCCGTTTGAAGAATCTTGTGAGCTGATTGATAAATTCTTGGAGAACTATTGATTGTGAGGTACCGCAGCGGGTGCGGTAAAGTTGGCGGAGCAAAAACGGAGAAGACATGGAGCGGGATCTGTTCGGACCGATAAAAGCATATTTTGAAAAGCAGGGTTATGTGTGCGACGGTGAAGTCGGCGATATTGATCTGTATATGGAACGCGGCGATGAGACAGCGGCCGTGGAACTGAAGGTGACGCTGGATTTTAAGGCTGTGCAGCAGGCTGCCCTTCGGCAGAAAATCACGGATACCGTGTATATCGGCATATTTAAGCCAAAGGACATGCGTTCATCCTCGTTTCGGGATAAGGTGTACCTTCTGAAGAGACTGGGAATAGGGCTTTTGGTTGTTTCCAAAAGGAGTAAGCTGGTGGAAGTTGCAAGTGAGCCGGTTGTCAGTGAGTTGTCATCGTATAAGATTCGTAATAAAGGCAAGAAAAATGCGGTGTCAAAGGAATTTCACGAACGTAAAACGAAGTTGAATGTCGGTGGGGTTACCGGAGAAAAACTGATTACCAGTTATCGCGAGAAGGCGCTTCTCGTGCTGGATGCCTGCGTGGAACTCGGCGGAGAGGCTTCGACGAAGGATATTCGTGAGTTGTCGGGGGTAGAGAACGCCACGACGATTATGTATCATAATCATTACGGATGGTTCGAGAATACCGCAAAAGGAAAATACCGCGTAAGAGATGTAGGATACGCGGCATTTGAAGAGTTCGAAGATGTTTTGTATGCCATGAAAAAGAATGGCGGAGCGGCTACTTCGGACAAGTAATTTCCATAACCTGTTCGATCATTTGATGTAAAAGGATGCTTTCGGCATTTCCGGAAGCCTTATAATAAGTTTCTTTGCCTTCACGGCGGTTTGTAAGCAGACCGCTGTTTTTTAATTCCCGAAGATGGTGCGCGACAGCGGGACTGGACATGTTCATAAGGGCGGCGATATTGATGACACATTCCTCCTGATGGCACAACAGCCAGAAAATCCTAAGCCGCGTGTTGTCGCCGAGTTGCTTGAAGATGTCGGCTACTTTCTGAAAGTTTTCCTGACTGGCGAGCATATCGCAGATCTCGGGAAAACGGGCATTTTCGTTTTCGTGATGATGATGCAGAAGCACCGATTCGGGTGTGGACTGCTTATTTGCAGTTTTTTTGCTTATAGAAGGATTCTTCATTTATATCTCCGATTCTGAAAATAGAGTAAAGATTCGGTTGGTTTAGCTAGTCCGGTCTGTTCATTTGGTATTTAAAATATGTCTTGACAGGAGCTTTTGTGAAAATTATACTACAGGCAGAACAATTAAACAATCACTTAATCGTTGCGATGCGTTTTGGCCGGTTTCGGCTTTTATTTTTGCAAAACGATTAAACAATTGTTTAATCATAATAATTTACCTATCATTTATTCATAATGAATGACCAATCAGTAAATTATAACGAATGACCAATTAGTAAATCATACACATGTGGGAGAAATTATGGAAAAGGAACAAAAAATCATTTTATTACGAATAATTATTACAATAGCGGCGCTTATTGCGTTGTACTTCATGCCGATTACGGGTATATGGCTGTTGTTGTGCTATTTCGCAGTATATCTTTTGATCGGATACGACATTATCGCCGAGGCAATCGAAGGAATTGGGCACGGCGAAGTGCTGGATGAGAATTTTCTAATGACCGTTGCATCGCTCGGCGCATTTGCTCTTGCGATATACGAGAAGAGCAATGACTTTCGCGAAGCGGTTGCGGTTCTGCTGTTTTATCAGATCGGAGAGTTCTTTGAGGATTACGCGGTGGACAAGAGTCGGGATGATATTGCGGCCCTTATGGATATTCGGCCGGATTATGCCAATGTTGAGAAGGACGGCGCGCTCGTGAAGGTGTCTCCGGATACTGTTTCGGTCGGCGACGTGATAACGGTTCTTCCGGGCGAGAAAATCCCTTTGGATGGCGTTATTACCGAGGGCTCGTCCGATTTGAATATGGCTGCGCTTTCCGGGGAAAGTGCTCCTGTGGAGGTTGGCGTTGGTTCGGAAGTTGTCAGCGGCGGCATCAATATGTCCGGTGTTTTGCAGGTTCGCGTCAATAAGCCGTTTGGTGAATCCACGGTGCAGAAGATATTGGATCTGCTGGAGAATGCCGCAGAGCGAAAGTCACACTCCGAAGAGTTTATTACGAAATTCGCACATTACTATACACCGGCAGTTTGCCTGTTGGCGCTTCTTCTCGCAATTTGCCCGCCGCTTGTCAATTTGTTGATTATGGGAAATCCTGCATCCTGGGGTGTTTGGATCCACCGGGCTTTGATATTCCTTGTGATCAGCTGTCCGTGCGCACTGGTTGTCAGTATTCCGCTTTGCTTTTATGTCGGAATCGGTAATGCTTCCGCCCGAGGAATATTGATTAAGGGCTCGAATTATATGGAGACTCTTTCGAAGTTGCAAACTGTTGTTTTTGATAAGACCGGAACGCTTACGAAGGGTGTATTTGAGGTTAGTGATGTACATCATAATGAAATGGAACGTCGAGAATTGCTGGAATATGCGGCATATGCGGAGAACTCGTCGACGCATCCGATTGCGCAGAGCATTGTGAAGGCGTACAAGGAAGATTGGTTTGATTGTAAGGGAGGTGTTGATTGTGGCGATGCAGTAGCTATGGATTGTGCCGGAACAGGAGATAAAGCTTGTGTTGGAACAGGAGATAAAGCTTGTGCCGGAACAGGAGACAAAGCTTGTGTTGGAATAGGAGATAAAGCTTGTGTTGGAAATGTAAGTATTGACCGCTCTAGAATCGGAAGTATCGAGGAAGTGCCGGGAATGGGTGTGTGCGCCCAAATTGACGGCAAAGAGGTTTGCGTTGGAAATGACAAACTGATGGAGAAGAAGGGTGTTTCTTACATTCCGTGTCATGATGAGGGGACGATTCTTCATGTAGCTGTTGATGGGGCGTATGCGGGGCATATTGTTATTGCTGATACGCTGAAAGATACATCGGAAGAAGCAGTGTTGCAGCTTAAGCGCAACGGTGTGAAGAAGATTTGTATGCTTACCGGTGACCGTGAAGAGATAGCTCGCAATATTGCACATAGAATCGGAATAGATGACGTTTGGGGTTCCTTACTGCCGTCACAGAAGGTTGAAAAGGTGGAAGAAATGCTTTCGGACAGTGGGAATTCACCACTGGCATTTGTCGGTGACGGAATTAATGATGCACCTGTTTTGATGCGTGCCGATCTGGGTATTGCCATGGGAGCGCTTGGTTCGGATGCAGCCATTGAAGCAGCAGATATTGTTCTTATGGATGATGATCCCATTAAGATATCTACGGCAATGAAATTGGCCGGAAGATGTATGCGTACGGTGTATGTTAATATCGTACTTTGCCTGGGAATTAAGTTGATTTGTCTTCTTCTTGGAGCACTAGGCGTTGCCGGAATGCAGATGGCTGTATTTGCGGATGTCGGAGTGTTGATTCTGGCTATTTTGAATTCCATAGTATCGCAAAGAATCGGTAAGTAAATTTGAATTGCTGAATTAATCAAAAAAGGTCTGCTAAATAAATTTGAACTGCTGAATTAATTGCAAAGGTTCGCTTTACCACTTTGATTTGTTAAATTAAACTGTTGTAACGTGATTTTTCCTATGGTAATATAGAAAAGACGACGTTTTATGACTGTATATACAGATTAATTTATGTGGAGGACGATTTTATGGAAGCTTTTAACAGTATTCTGGGTCAAGTTGATGATTTCGTCTGGGGCGTATGGCTGATTGTACTTATTCTGGCAGTTGGTTTGTTCCTGACAATTCGTTCCGGTGGAATTCAGTTTCACAAGTTGGGTCAGGCATTCAAATTTATTTTTGAAAATGACAGTTCGGGTAAAGACGGTGAAGTTTCTTCCTTCGGTGCTCTTTGTACAGCTCTCTCCGCTACGATCGGAACAGGTAATATCGTAGGTGTTGCTACAGCTATTTGTGCGGGCGGCCCCGGTGCATTGTTCTGGATGTGGATTGCAGCACTTCTCGGAACGGCGACAAAGTACGCAGAGTGTTTGTTGGCGACCAAGTTTAGAGTAGTTGCCGAAGACGGACATATCCTCGGTGGACCTTTCTACTATATTGAAAACGGTATGGGAGAGAAGTGGAAATGGCTTGCCAAGCTTTTTGCAGCTCTCGGTGCAGGCGCAGGTCTTCTCGGTATTGGTACGATTACACAGATTAACGGTATCACAAGTGCGGTTGAGAACTTTGTAGATCCGAACAGAGCACATACAATTACTATTTTTGGTGGTGAGTACACATGGGCTGTTGTTATTGCAGGTATCCTTGTTACTATTTGTACAGCACTTGTTGTAATCGGTGGCATTCAGAGAATCACAAAGGTTTCTACTGTTGTTGTTCCGTTCATGGCAATCTTGTATGTTGTTGCAGCATTGCTTATTCTTATCTGCAATATTACAAAGATTCCCGCAGCGTTTGTTGAAATTGTTCAGAGTGCGTTCGGTATGCGTGCGGCAGCAGGCGGTGCTCTCGGCGCTATGGTTCTTGCAATGCAGAAAGGTATTGCAAGAGGTATCTTCTCAAATGAAGCAGGTCTTGGTTCTGCTCCTATCGCAGCAGCTGCTGCAAAGATTGACTCTCCTGCTAAACAGGGTCTCATTTCCATGACAGGTACTGTTATCGATACATTGATTATTTGTACAATGACAGGTCTTTCCATCGTTCTTACGGGAGCATATAACGTAGAAGGTTTGGAAGGAGCTCAGGTTACAAACTATGCATTCCAGAACGGTCTTCCGTTCCCTGCACAGATTTCATCCTTTATCTTGATGATTTGTCTTGCGTTCTTTGCATTTACAACAATTCTTGGTTGGGACTATTACTCAGAGAGATGTTTGGAATATTTGACAAAAGGCAAGATGGGTCCCGTCAAGGTATTCAGATGGTTATACATCTTGGCTGTATTTATCGGACCTTTCCTTACAGTTTCCGCTGTTTGGACAATCGCCGATATCTTCAACGGCTTGATGGCTGTGCCGAACCTGATTGCTCTTGTTGCTTTGGGTGGTGTTGTTGCCGGTGAAACCAAGATCTTTATGGACAAAGTCAAAGCCGGTAAGATTAATGAAATTCATTAACAGGTACGAGAGATAGAATGATTTATTTCACGCTTTTACTGATGGGTATTTTACTGTTGATTATGGGCATTGCCTTGTCATTGGTTAAGTCCCTTCGACAAACAATCTATTCATATAGGAATGTCGCCAAAATTGGCGGCATTCTCTATTTGTTTGTGCAATTTTCGGTTTTGTTGATAGATTATATTCGGCGAATAGGAGATGATTCTACACCGTCTGCCGATGAAGTGTATCGAATGATCACGGATTTGCCGCATGGATTTGCCAATGTGGCCGTTCTGGTGGTCTTGGTGGTATGCTCACTTGTGTTTATCAGCAACCTGGCGCTTATAAGGCATGAAGGATTCCGTATTACAAATCTTTTGGGTGCGGTTCTGGGTGTACTTTATATTGGCGGAACAGTTGCCGTATTTGGTCTTTCCTATTACACATATGATTTGCTTCTTCAGAATGACAAGGCAGGAATATGGATGGCAATCCATACGTTTGTGTGGTTGTGTATCACGTGCATTATTGTGTATCTGGAGTGTATTATGTTCGGAACCGGTATTATGGGATACGTTGCTGCCAAGGCAGTTCCGAAGTATGACAAAGATTTTATTATTATCCTGGGATGTCTGATCAGTAAGCAGGGCGGTTTGCTTCCGCTTTTGAAAGGACGTACCAATACAGCAATCCATTATGCATGGCAGCAGGAAATTGCTACCGGTAAGAGCGTTCGATACGTTCCTTCGGGTGGACAGGGTCCGAATGAGATCATGTCCGAAGGTTCGGCAATTGAATTGTATCTTCTATCTCACGGTGCTGAGGATTACGAGGTTTTTGCAGAGAAGAGTTCTCGTAATACATATGAGAACATGTTGTATTCCAAGAAACTGATTGATTCCATTATGCCTGATGCCAAGATTGCATTCGCCACAACCAATTACCATGTATTCCGTAGTGGAATGCTTGCCCGTCGTGCCGGGTTTGACGCAGAAGGTATTGCTTCCCCTACAAAATGGTATTTTTGGCCGAATGGATTTGTTCGTGAGTTCATTGCAATTCTGAAGATGTACAAAAAAGCACACATCACATTTTCAGTGGTGTGCGCTATTATATGTGCTATATTTGTGATAATTACAAACTTCGAATTTTAATTATATCGGGGCGCGGGATATTATTGTTTTGAATATATTGGCGGCGCGGGATGTTATTGCTTTGATTATATTGGCGGCGCGGGATGTTATTGCTTTGAATATATTGGCGCGCGGGATGTTATTGTTTTGATTATTTTGGTGCGCAGTATATTATAACATCCCCTGTGATTTTAACCATGCGTCTGCAAGCTCCGGCCACATATTTACATCCGGATAGTTGGGCGGTGTAAACGGCGGTAGGTTGTTTGGAAATGTCTGACTTTCGTCCTGCCCGTCAGAATTATCTTTCTTCTCATCGGGATTGAGGCATCCGAAAAATTGAATCATTAATTCATCATGACGCTGCTGTGATACGTTCACGGCAGTGTTATTTTTAATATTTTCGATAGCAAGGTCGCACTGACGCATTGTATACGGTTCACCGAAATTACCTTGTCTGATGCGGTCTGTTGCTACGGATAGCCCGTGAGGTCCGTGGGGGAACGCATAGAACGCGTAGGGAATGTGATTTTGCTGCAAAGCAGTGGCATACATTATACTGTTCTCAATCGGAACAAGGTCATCTTCAACAGTCTGCCAAACAAATGTGGGAGGAGTTGTTTCGGAAACCTGCTTCTCCAAAGAGTAATAATCCAATTCATCCTGTGTAGGTGTATATCCCAGAAGTGATTGGATGGAGTAAATATGTGTATATTCGCCTGCCGTGATAACAGGATATCCTAAGACAGCGGCATCCGGGCGATTATCAATAGCGGCAAGCGTAGGATCGTTGTCTGTGATATCCGCAAAATGATTGCTGATGCATGCACATAAATGACCGCCTGCCGAGAATCCGCAAATTGTCAGTTTCTGAGGATCAATATGATATTTGTTGCAGTCTCTGCGAAGTAAGCGAATTGCGCGTGACGCATCTTTCATGGGTTGATCAAGAAGCGGAACCGACATAGTGATATCGGTTGTATATGTCAGCACAAATACGTTCATGCCTTTGTTATAGAAGACTTCTGCGACGCCCTCACCTTCTATATTACAAACCATGCAGTAACCGCCGCCGGGAATCAGCAGCATAACCGGGCGCGGTGCATCTTTGTCAGTATCTTCTTCGTGCACATATGCGTGAATAAACGGAACAAAGCCGTATGCTGCTGCATAGTTATATTCGCCTTCCCTATATATTTCAAATTCAAATGTTTTCATGTGATTCACCCCGCTGTGTATGTGTTTTGAAAGGAATAGCTGTGTAGGATATTCTTGATTAAGAAATACCAGTGTAGGAAACTCCTTGTTTAAGAAACACCATCAGTATTTAGTATAACCGTATGGGATTTGCATAGCAATATATATTTCATGCCATATGCGCCGCTCACCCAGCTACGGAAGTGAACGCGGCCGATATTGTGATATACCCATCTATACTATTTTGATTTACTTATAAGAAATGGAGATTGGGAAATCTTTTCGGTACGAAAAATGTCGTTTTAGGTTGGTCGTACCGATAAGAATTGCGTTATTGGAAATTTTATCGGTACGAAAATTGTCATTTTAGGCTGGCCGTACCGATAAGAATTGCGTTATTGAAAATCTTATCGGTACGAAAATGGTCATTTTAAGGCTGGCCGTACCGATAAGAATTGGACTTTTGAAAATCTTATCGGTACGACGCCGGATTATCAAGGAAAAAGGTACCGATAAGAATTGGACTTTTGAAAATCTTATCGGTACGACGCCGGATTATCAAGGAAAAAGGTACCGATAAGAATCGGACTTTTGAAAATCTTATCGGTACGACGCCGGATTATCAAGGAAAAAGGTACCGATAAGAATCGCTCTTTTGAATATCTTATCGGTATGAAACAAGTTTGACTAGGTTTTTCCGGGTCAAAAGTTAATATAAGGGATTGTAACCAACATAAGAGCGCTGGAACCAACATAAGGGCGTCGGAACCAACAGAATCCCTTAAGTTGGTGATTGAATATCGCGACACAGCGGCGCATTACGCCGCTGTGTCGACATTTTTATAACCATGTAAAATACAACCAAAACAAAATGCAACCAAACCAGAATACAACCAAACCAGAATACAACCAAAACAGAATGCAACCAAAACAGAATACAACCAAATATTAGTTGAAAAGTGTTCTCATATGCGATGGCGAATGATATAATGTGTGTTATGTAAATCAATTTGTGAGGCATATATATGACATATAATATTTCGTTTGATGTGGCAGCCATTTTATTACTTGGCGTACTGAGCATTGCATTGAATACGGTTCATTATACGGCAACAAAGCGTTCTGCTATGTTTCGCCGTTACGTGTATTGGGTAATGATTAATGCGGCACTCGATATTGTCACGGCATATACGATTGATTATGGAAAAATGGTTCCTGATACTTTGAATCTAGTGTTGAATACTCTGTATCAGTTCTCATCTGTTTGTACTGTTTATGTTGCCATTCGATATGTAGCTGTTTATGGTGAATGCACGACGAAGGTTGATCACGTTATTGATACCATTTTGGGATTGATATATGTTGGTATGCTCACGACGAACCTGTTTACCGGTGCTGTATTTTCATTTAGGGATGGTGAATACGTTCATGGCCCGTTGTTTTTGGGTACGTATGTCTGCTCATTTCTTATAGTTATTCATATGATAGTCACCGTTTTTGTCCAGCGACGTATGTTTACGAAGAACAAGACGCAATTTTTGTTGATTAGTTTTTTCCTGTGCCTGCCGCTTATATTCAGCATTTCGCAGATTATCGTCGGTAATGTACTGTTAACGGCATTCGGTGAAGCATTTGCTGCGCTGGTTATGTTGTTTTCATTGGAGACACCGGATTACAATGCTTTGATGAAAACAATGGAAGAATTGAATATCGCCAAAGAAGAAGCAAATATAGCGAACCGTTCAAAGAGTGACTTTCTCGCAAGTATGTCCCATGAGATTCGTACACCGATTAACGGCATATTGGGAATGGATACGATGATTCTTAAGGAGTGCGAGGATCCGGCTATTTTGGATTATGCTGAGAATATTCGCACGGCCGGGAATTCATTGTTGTCTATTATTAATGATATTCTCGACTTGTCCAAGATCGAATCGGGCAAGATGGAGCTTGTTCCGGTGCAGTATGAACTGTTTTCCATATTGAATGACAGTTATCACATGATGCAGATGAAAGCAAATGAAAAGGGATTGTCACTTATTGTGGAGAATGATCCGAGCATACCTGCCCGATTATTTGGTGATGAAGTGCGAATTCGCCAGATTATTAATAACTTCTTATCAAATGCCGTGAAATATACACATGAGGGTACGGTAAAGGTGCACGTCGGTTTTGAGTTGATAGAAGGAGCGGATGCGCAAGTAATCGAAGAAATTTATGAGACGCAACCTTTGACAGGGCCGGGGTCGGATAAAGAGATAACTTCTTCGAAAGTTGAATCGGAACAGTATATTAATCTTGTGATTCGGGTTTCGGATACCGGAATCGGAATTAAGGAAGAGGATATTCCGAAACTGTTTCAGTCGTTTCAAAGAGTCGATGAAGTGCGCAACAGAAATATTCAGGGAACCGGTTTGGGTCTGAAGATTTCTCATCAGTTTATCTCTCTGATGCATGGCGTTGTCGATGTGCAGAGTAAGTATGGCGAGGGCACGACTTTTACGGCGAAGATCCCGCAGAAAATTGTTGATAACACGCCGATGGGTGACTTTGCCGCAAGGCTTACGGAGAGCAGTAAAGTGCGTCGTGATGAGAAGGAAATGTTTATCGCACCGACTGCGAAGATTCTCGTTGTGGACGACGTGAAGATGAATATTCTGGTATTTAAGGGCTTGCTGAAGGGAACGAAGATTGCCATTGATATGGCACAATCCGGAGCAGAATGTTTGGAGAAAGTCAAAGAGACGAAGTATGATCTCATATTTATGGATCATTTGATGCCGGAGATGGATGGTGTGGAAACATTCCATAAGCTTCAGGAGAGTAATGATCATAAGAATACGGACACACCGGTAGTTGTGCTTACTGCAAATGCGCTTGTAGGTATGCGTGAACAGTATTTGCAGGAAGGCTTTGCGGATTATTTGTCCAAACCCGTAGAACAAAGCAGTTTGCTCGCCGTAGCGCGCAAACTGCTTCCTTCCGATAAAATCGAATCACGAGATGACAACAATTAATTGAATCAGTAAATGTGACAATATGCTCACAAGATTGCAATCAATCGAATCACGAGATGATGGCAATTAATTGATTCGTGATATTTATAATTCTATCGCTTCATTATATACATCCGGATTGAGCTGCCGGATGTATTCCATATGTTCGTTTAACAAATCCAAATCATTTGTGTAATCCTTGTGGAAATACTTAATCAGGTTATAGAAGGCCCACGCGGAATTCGTATTCGGATAAACGGTTGCCTTGGTGAAATATTTCTTGGCTGTCGCACTGTCCGAATAAGAACGGAAGTGAACGATTTTGCCGGTGGAAATGCTCTTGACCTCACCGGACAAATAGAACAGGCCCAGACGATTGGCTGCGTAGGGTTCATATTTATCTGCGGAAGTCTTGAAATAATGCACAAGTTTGTCGATGTGATTCTCAAGCTCTTCGTTTACTGCAGTGCATTCAAAGTGTCCCGGATTGGAAGCATCTGCGGATGCGACTATGCCGTTTGCTTCGACGGGATTTTCGATGGCATTTATTATAATCTGCAGAATCTGCTCGGCTTCTTTGGACGCCAGATTGTTGCATGAATAAACATATCCCTGATTGGCAGCTGCGATAAAGAATGCTTTGGCTGACAGTGCAAATACATTTGCAGCATCATGTCCTTCCGGAACCGGTGAAATTTCACGCAGTTTGTTCGCAAGATTTCTCATTGAATCGGCGAGTGCGTCCGGGAGTTTGTTGACAAATTCCTTGGCTTCGTCGTTGATATCCGGATTAAGAATTGCACGGATGAGATACTTTAGGCCGTCTCCCAGGGTCGGTGCCATTTCTGCAAGAAGATCGGGATCCTCGGATACTTCCAACAGAATACGTCCAATAAGGTTGATGCACGCGGGGCTGCCTATGCTGATGACACATGAGGAAGCTAAGCGAATGGCGAGCGTCAAACGTTCCTTGCGCGACAGGTTCTCGATGATATCGATGTTTTCGCATTTCTTAAGAAACGATTCTTTATGATAATTCACCAGGTAATATGCAACGGACCAAAATGCCAACGGATATCCTTTCTGTCCGCAGGAAAAGTCATCAGCCAGGTCTGCCGACTCCATATAGAGTGCAAAAGCATCGCGGTAATTGTTCTTGCGCATGATCTTCTTATAGAACAGAAGATCCGCATAGGATTTCTGCGCAACTTTGTTTCCTGCATCTGACATGCACATGATCTCGCGTTCAGCAGGCTGGGCGGATGACCCGTATTTCATCAGAATCTCTTCCGCGTATTGGTTGAATTGTTCGATATAGTCGTCATTACATATGAATCTGCTCATTTAAACCTCCATTTCGCTTGTGAAAGCGGGAGCATTAATTTATATACTTGTGATTGTTTGACGGAACAAACAGGTAAATCTAGAAATTCTTTTTGACATTCTCCAGCGTTTCGATGACTTTGTCACACCATGCATCGAATTCGGGGTCTTCCGTTTGGAATTCGGGATGCGCAAGGACATTTTCGATGGCACGTCTCACACCGTCTTCGAAGTGAATGGACGGCTTGAACTCCGGAACGGCGCGTTTCAACTTGGAATTGTCGAAGACAACGGAATTGGCTTTGTCCCCGACAAGACTTCCGAGAAAGTCATACTGGGGCCCAAGTGCATGCAAATATGCGGAAGAAACATAGTACGGTTTCAGCTCTACGCCAAGTACTTTGGCAATTGTCTGATAGATCTGATTCCAGGTAAGTGTTTCGTCGCATGTAATCTGGAATGCTTCGCCGATGGCATGCGGATTGCCCATTAATCCAACGAATCCGACAGCAAAATCACGGTTAAAAGTCATTGTCCAAAGTGATGTTCCGTCGCCGTGGATAATAACAGGTTTGCCTTCCATCATTCGCTTGATGACCTGATAGCTTCCCTTTGAACCATGTACACCCATGGGAATGCTTCGTTCGTCGTAAGTATGGCTCGGACGGATAATCGTAACCGGATAGCCTTCCTTGCGATATTTCTCCATCAGAAAATCTTCGCAAGCGATTTTGTTCCGTGAATATTCCCAATAGGGGTTAGCCAATGCGGTTCCTTCCGTGATGACATAATCGGAAGGAAGTTTATTATATGCGGAAGCGGAGCTGATGTACATGTACTGGCGTGTATGGTCCTTGAAAATGCGCCAATCGCGTTCTGTTTGTGCGGGAACGAATCCGATAAAGTCACACACGCAATCGTATACTTTGTCCTTGATAGCTTCCTTGACCGATTCTTCGTCGTTAATGTCGAGTGTAAGAACCGAAACATTATCGGGAAGCTCTTTGTCACGACTTCCTCTGTTAAGAACTGTTAAGTGCCAATCTGATTTGGTGGCTACAAGACGCGTGATTGCCATACTGATCGTTCCGGTTCCACCGATAAACAATGCTTCCTTCATAATGATTTCCTTTCTTGATGATTTATTTGGTGCAACACATATATTATACCTTATTTGCAGCCAAAAAATCATTTTAATAATGGTATAAATTGTAGATATTGAGTATAGAATTTTACATTACATTGAGATATTTGACTTTACGTGAGATACTTTACATTAAGGTGATTGACTTTATTTGAAATAGTGATATCATATTGATATCAAAATCATACTTGCGCAGTGTTGCTGAAAGGAAAAAGATATGAAGATTTTGGAAGTAAAGGATTATTCTAAATCATACGGAAAGGATAAGAAGGCATGCGACCATGTTAATCTTACCGTAGAGAGCGGAGATATATTCGGATTTATCGGACCTAACGGCGCCGGCAAATCTACGACGATTCGAGCAGTTGTCGGGGTAATGGACTTTACCGAAGGTGATATTTTCATAAAAGGTCATTCGGTAAAGACAGAGCCGATGGAATGCAAGCGCGTTACAGCCTATATTCCGGATAACCCGGATTTGTATTCCAATTTGACAGGAATGCAGTATTTGAATTTTGTTGCCGACGCGTTCGGAATAGATTCTGCGGTTCGTAAAGAACGAATTCAGGATTATGCCACACGTTTTGAGATTACGGACGCACTTTCGGATTTGATTTCGTCATACTCTCATGGAATGAAGCAGAAGGTAGCGATTATCTCTGCGTTTATTCATGAACCTGATTTGCTTGTTTTGGACGAGCCTTTTGTCGGATTGGATCCGTCGGCTGCCTTTACATTGAAGACAATGATGCGGGAATTGTGTGATCGCGGAAGTGCTGTATTCTTCTCGACACATGTACTGGATGTTGCCGAGAAACTTTGCAATAAGATAGCAATTATCAAGCACGGCACAATTATCGCCGACGGAGCATTGGAAGAACTGGTGGGCGATCAGTCCCTTGAAGAAGTATTTATGGAGGTTGCGCGTCATGAAGAATAACATGGGTGTTCTTCTGAAAATGTTGTATATTTCGCATGGACGTCGCAATGTGCTGAAATATACTACGGATCGGAAACAAAAGAATACAATTATTGCTGCTTACATTGGTATGATTTTTTTATACCTGCTGCTTGCATTCGGATGCGGCGCCATTGCATTTGGATTCGGAATACTGGGACTGGGTGAAGCAATTCCTTCGTTCTGCGCCATGATTCTTTCTTTTACGCTGTTCATATTTTCCTTTTTCAAGGTAAACGGCTATCTGTTCGCATTTCGCGGATATGATATGCTGATGGCTATGCCGTTCTCCGTTAGGTCGATTGCGGCAGCCAAGTTTTTGTTAATGTACATTGGAAACCTTCCGGCACTTGTGTCCGTTTCGTTGCCGATGCTTATTGTATATGAGATATTTGTATCATTCTCCGTGTGGGATATAGTTGCATGGCTTATATTAACTGCTGTTTTGCCGTTGATACCGATGATTGCTGCGGCTGCAATCGGTGCAATTATTGCCAAGATCGGTTCAGGCTTTCGTTATAAGAAATTGGTTCAAACCATACTTACTTTCATCTTTGTGATCTTTATGTTTTGCCTTCGTTTTATTATCGAGGCAGTTATTCGCAGTGACCGGGTTCAGGAAATATTGGATTCGTTTGATTCGATTGCCGACAGCTTCGGCAAGTATTACATTCCGGTGCGTTGGTTTGCCGATGCGATTAATAATAACAGCGTGTCAGGCTTCCTGTTGCTTATAGGTGTTTCGTTACTGTTGTTTGAGGGATTTTTCTTCATTTTGAAGGGTTCTTATCGGCAGATTAATTCGGCCCTTATGACAGGCGAGGTTCGTCATAAGCATAGCAAGGGAGACTCTGTTTATAAGCAAAGAAGTATTGTGTGGTCGGTCGCAAAGAAAGAATGGAAGCGCCTTACCGGTTCTGTAATCTATTCGACGAATGCTGCAATGGGTGAAGTGCTCGTGATCCTTTTGGCGATTGCGGCGCTGTTTGTTGACATAGATTCGGCGCTTGCAACGTTAACAGCCGGATCTTTGCGTACGAAGGAAAGTCTGATTCCCGCGATTCCTTTGGCAGTTTATTGGGTTGCCGGTATGATGTCAACATCGGCTTGTTCCCCGTCACTGGAGGGAGAAAATTACTGGATTGTAAAGAGCCTTCCTATTAAGAAATGGGATCTTTACAAAGGAAAGCTTTTGTTTAATTTGCTGTTGCTTACTCCGCCGACAATTATTGGAGTTTTGTCGATTTCATACGCTATGAAAGCAGGAGCTGTTGCTACGATTCTGGGTGTATGTTCTGCGACTTTTCTGTGTATCTTTTCTTCGTCGTACGGTCTGTTCTGCGGTACGAAGTTTATGAAACTTGATTGGACAAACGAAGTGGAAGTCGTAAAGCAGGGTGCTGCGGTTGTGCTCTATATGTTTCCGAATATGTTCGGTATCATGATTTTGATTGCGGTATTTATCATTCTGAGCTTTATTATTCCGGCATATATTGTGGAGATTATTGTGTTGTGCCTGTCTGCAGGATTGGCGGTTCTGTGGTATAATATCACCAGATGGACACTAATTAAGGATTAACCTATAAGGGTGGCTAACAGAACAGGATATGAGAGATTATCTTACTTTCAAACAGAAATTATTCGAAGCAGCATCTTTTTTGATACTTGTTATAGCGATTATTTGCGCTGCTGTGATGATGTCCGGGACCAATGGTCAGATACCCATTCACTATGATATTCATGGTGTACCGGATCGATATGGCTCGCCTGTTACCATGGTCATTTTCCCAATTATCATGCTTTTGGTAAATGGGATATTGTCGGTCTGTTTGCATTTCCTGCCTCCTTCGGCATGGAATTTTCCGTTCAAAGTAAAACCCGACAGAGCACCGATTGTTTACATGGATGCATGCTGGATGATGCTTATTTTGATGATGATTTTCGCAGCGTATACGTTGTTTTTTACATTAACGAGTCAAATGGAAGATTTCAACGGATTATGGGGTGCGGTAGTCCTTCTTGTTACGGTAGGACTGGATATTGTTTTTATGATGATAAAGTCATGGCGCGATAATATGTGATTAGGAGGATAACCTATGTCTGAATTTATGAAGGCGGCTATTCGTGAAGCATATGAAGGAATTCATCAGCAGCAGGGTGGTCCGTTCGGCTGTGTTATTGTGAAGGATGGCAAAATTGTCGGGCAAGGACACAATGAAGTGTTATTGCAACATGATCCGACCTGCCATGGTGAGATGATGGCAATTCGCGATGCCTGTCGCAATTTGAAAACTCATGATTTGTCCGGTTGCAGTTTGTATACGACTGCAGCACCATGCCCGATGTGCAAAGGTGCCATTCTGTGGGCTAATATTGAGAAGACGTTTTACGGATGCACTATTTCCGATACGGATAAGATAGGTTTCCGTGATGAGATATTCTACAAGAATTGGAATGAAACGGATGATGACGATTACGGTGATGAACTGGATCGTGAGGATTGCTTGAAATTATTTGATGATTTTGAGAAGATGAAACATGAATTGTATTAGGTGCGCGAGCAGTGGTTGCCTGAATAATTAGTAAATTTCAATTTGGGTTGATAAATTAGTGCATATCAGCTGTTGTTTGATAAATTAAGTATTTAGAGAAAGAGATTTATGGAGGAAACAGAATATGAGTGAGTCATGTTCTCATGATTGCGAGCATTGCGGAGAAAGCTGCGAGAGCCGCACAAAGGAAAGTTTTTTGGCACAGCCGTTGCCGTCGACGAATGTAAAGAAAGTGATTGGCATTGTCAGTGGAAAAGGTGGCGTTGGAAAGAGTCTTGTAACGGCTCTTTTGGCTGTTTCCAAACGCCGTGAGGGAAACAGTGTTGCAATTCTGGATGCGGATGTTACGGGACCTTCCGTTCCGAAGATGTTTGGAATTCACGAACAGGCAGTTGCTAACGAAGAAGGAGTCATTCCGGCTGTATCGCAGTCCGGCATTTCTATGATGTCGGTTAATCTTTTGATGGAGAACGAAACCGATCCGGTTATTTGGCGCGGACCGATTATTGCAGGAACCGTTAAGCAGTTCTGGAGTGAAGTAGTATGGAATGATGTTGATTATATGTTTATCGACATGCCGCCCGGAACCGGTGATGTGCCGCTTACGGTGTTCCAGTCAATTCCCGTAGATGGAATTATTATTGTTGCATCGCCGCAGGAACTCGTTGGAATGATTGTTGAGAAAGCAGTGAATATGGCTGAAATGATGCATATTCCCGTTCTCGGTATTGTAGAGAACATGAGCTATGCCGTTTGCCCGGATTGTGGTAAGAAGTTACAAATTTTCGGAGAAAGTCATGTGGCCGAGATTGCCGAGAAGTTTGGAATTCCCGCTATGGCACAGATTCCTATGGATCCGGCGCTTTCCGCAATGTGCGATGCCGGAACGATAGAGTTGTTCCTTGGAGATTGGCTGAATGAGATGGCTGCAAAGCTGTAAATACAGAAGGCAGAAATTGTAAATATGAAGTTAGGAAGCGCCCGGAATCGGGCGCTTTTCTTATGCAGAAACAAGGGCCGATTCCTTACATGACGTCATCGGAACTCGAACATGGTCCGTCATCGGAACTCGAACATGGCTCGACTCGACATGATGAATATGACATGATTAAAGCATGCCGAGCGAGCACATATTCGATTCCTTGCTTTGCATGTTCGGCATGAATTGCAACGAATCTGCAGCGAAGATATTCACTATATACGGGTCGCCTACAAATGTACGTCCTGTACATTTTCGGCTCAAAGTGCCATCCGGGCACTTTGCCCCTTTGTATATGAGCATCTTCGGCAATTTCAAGCCTCACATGCAGGCATCGGAACTCGAACATGGCTCGACTCGACATGCGAAGAGCATGGCATGATTAGTGCATGCCGAGTGAGCACATATTCGATTCCTTGCATGTTCGGCCGAAATTGTGAATATTTTCTGTGAAAAAAGGACTTGATATAGTGAACGTATGTTTGTATAATAAGTTCAGAGGGCGAACATATGTACGATATAGTTAATGAGTATTCACTGTCAGAGAAGTTGGAGATTTTGTCGGATGCGGCGAAATATGATGTGGCGTGTACATCGAGTGGTGTGGATCGCAGGGGTAAGGAAGGCTACCTTGGGAATTCCTGTGCTGCCGGTATTTGCCATTCTTTCGCAGCAGATGGCCGTTGTATTTCCCTTCTGAAGATATTAATGACCAACCATTGTGTATTTGATTGTAAATATTGCAAGAATCGTAAGTCAAATGATATTCCGCGTGCGACTTTTTCTCCGGAAGAGATATGTACACTTACGATTGAGTTTTATAAGCGTAATTATATCGAAGGATTGTTTCTTAGCTCGGGTGTGATTCGGAATCCGGATTATACAATGGAGAAGATTTGCGAGGCACTTCGACTGTTACGAACGAAGTACCATTTTAATGGCTATATTCATGTCAAGGCTATTCCGGGCGCTTCCTCGGAATTGTTGTATTCGGCGGGATTGCTGGCAGATCGTATCAGTATCAATATGGAACTTCCGACAAATGAATCACTTACAAACCTGGCTCCTAATAAGTCGATGCAGACAATTCTTCGACCGATGAATCAGATTACGCAGACAATTGCGGCGCATAGAGTGGCAATCGGTAAAGATGCCAGGATGGAACGTGCCGGGATAAATGATCATTTGGTAAACAGCATATTCGGTAATACAGCAGATCGAATCGGCATTAAGAACGAATTGATGACAGCGTCGGGCGCGTTGCAACTGCCGGCCGCACGCAATGATTTGGGCTTGAGACGCCCGTTTGCTTCGGGCGGGCAGAGTACGCAGATGATTATCGGTGCATCAGAGGAGACTGACTTTGACCTGATTCGTACCAGCCAGAGTCTGTACCAGAGCTTTGATTTGAAGAGAGTTTTCTATTCTGCATATATACCGATTAACGAAGATTCCGCACTTCCGGCAATGGATACCCCGGTTCCGCTTTTGCGGGAACACAGGTTGTATCAGGCAGACTGGCTTCTTCGGTTTTACGGTTTTCACGCGGAAGAATTGCTGTCGGAAGAACAACCGAATTTTGATAATCGAATGGATCCCAAATGCAATTGGGCGCTTCGCCATTTGGAGATGTTCCCGGTAGAGGTGAACTCTGCGTCCTACGATGATTTGCTGCGGGTTCCCGGAATCGGACCGACCGGTGTGAAGAAAATTATGTCGGCACGCAGATATGGATTCGTTAGTTTTGAAATGCTTAAGAAAATGCATATTGTTTTGAAAAGAGCCCAATATTTCATTACCTGTGGGGGTAAAATGCTGTATCATATTCCGATTGATGAGAGATTCATCACAGGTCAACTGGTGGATTTGGAACGACCTGAGATTACAATAATCGGAGGCGAAGAAACAAGCTTTTCACAGATGAATCTGTTTTCGGATTTTCATGTAGCTGTAGGAGGGTGACTTTCCCTTATATGGGGATGTAAGGAATAGTAGCTGCAAGTGGGGCCGTCCCTATGTTCAGAGATGCAGGGGATAGTAACTGCAAGTGCGGCCGTCCTTTTGTTCTGAGATGCTGCGGAGGATATGCATGGTAGTATATACGTGTGAATGGGAATGGGATGCCATTTTGTCCTGTATTCATGATGCTTGGATGAGCAGGATAGGATATAAGAATATTCGGATTCAAACAGAACCGATAGAACAGTATTCCTTGTTTGATGAGTATGTTCATGTTGATGCGGATGCTCAGAAAGCCGGTTCCGTGATGGATGCAGTTATTGAGAAAATATCATATTCGTTTTATACGAAGCTTGCTTCGTGTGCTATGGCTTACGAGCAAGATGCCGCGGATTCTGTATATCGCATGATGGTGTTGGGGTTTGCGTATGGGCCGGAAGCCATCAATATGGTACAATATCGGGAAGTGATGCGATTTGGTGAGATACTTAAGCGAGTGCAGTCCGAAGCTCATCATTTCCGTGAGTTTATTCGCTTTCATGAGGTTCGTAAGTCATTGTATGTAGCGCATATTGAACCAAAGAGTCGGGTAATTCCCGCATTGGCTGATTCGTTTGCCGACAGAATGCCTTCGGAGCATTGGATGATTATTGATGATGTACATCGTGATGCGGTTATTCATCCCAAGAATGAAGAATATTATTTTCGGCGTTTGACGCAGGATGAACTGAATACTTTGTTGCTTACGGAGCGCGAGAATGATGAATATACGGATTTGTGGAAGGTATTCTTTGATTCGATTGCGATAAAGGAGCGCGAGAATTACCGTTGCCAGCGGAATCTTTTTCCGATTTGGAAACGGAAGCATGCTGTTGAGTTTATGCGGGGTGAATAGATATTTCAGTTGCATGACTTTGTGGTGAGAAGGAACTGTATTGTGCACAATAAATAAGTGAGTATAGAGAGAATTATGCATTTTAACGTTGGTGTATGTATATTAACGGGAGGGGCTTCTTCCCGTATGGGACAACCGAAGGCGGATTTGATGATTCGTTCTGCAGAATATGGCGAAGAGACGTTTCTATCGCGTATGATCAGAGAACTCTCATTTTGCCCGACAAGATTTCTTTCAGTTAATTCATCACAGAATTATTCTGTACAAGGGTATACTGCGGTTAGGGATTGCTATGAAGGAATCGGGCCGATGGGTGGCATATATTCTGTCTTGGAATATGCCGGCCTGAACAAAATGTGTGATGCGGTATTGTTTGTACCATGCGATATGCCGATGTTTACACAGGAAGATGCCCGCATTCTGATAGATGCTTACGCCGGTGAGGATGTTCTTTTTACGGTTAATGATGGGCGCGAACAACCATTATGTGCCATATATTCAGTAAATTGTCTGCCTATAATTCGGAAATTGATTGACGAAGAGAATTACAGATTGCGTGATATTATTAGTGCTGCCAACGCAAAAGGAACAGACAGCATTCAAGCGTCTCATCTTGTAAATGTTAATAACAAAGAGGAATATGATCGAATAATGATGCTTTAGATCTGTGCATCAAAGAAGAATCCCTTGAGATAAGAATCGGGAATTTGCTGCGATGAAGCAGATTTCGCCATACCGGGAACCTGCTGCGATGAAGCAGATTTTGCCACATCGGGAACCTGCTGCGAGGGAGCAGATTTCGCCATACCGGAGGCTTGTTGAGCAGGAGAGGACTTCATCACAACGGTACCTTCGGGATATTTCTTTGAAGGGTATGAACCATCCTTTTGGGGAGTACCGTTTTGGGACATTCGAGCGACGATACGCTCTAATTGCTGTTTCTTGGATTGATCCTGATCCGAAAGAGTAGGACGTGCATTGAGTTCTTGTAATTGCGCACGACGAGTCGCGAGCTGGCGGTTCAGATCGTCGGGAGAATTGTATATGCTGTTGGAATTACTTAAGCTGTTATAAGGAAGAATGCCCATAGTAATCTCCATTTTTGTGAACTCTGATGCATTTATAGTGTAAATTCATTTTACACTATTTTTTTTGTCTTTGCAGTATTATTTCATTATGTTTTGCCTATAATTCAGTGGTAAAATGTCTATGTTGAATTGTTTATATACCATGTAGCCACCGAATGTATTTTTTGTTGCATAGAAAGATACCATAGCCAAAGCGGCTTGCAGAACAAGCTTAAAGGGGCTTGAGGAACAAACTTAAAGCGGCTTGGAAAAAAGCTTAAAGGGGCTTGCAGAACAAGCTTAAAGCGGCTTGAGAAACAAACTTAAAGTGGCTTGAAAACAATGTTGGGAGCGGTGAAAAGATGAAATTTTGTTTTTCTTACGTGAAAAAGCATATGGGTATTTTCCTTGCATCGATGATGTTTTTGACAATGGAAGCGGTTGCGGATTTGCTGCAACCTACGTTTATGTCTTATATTGTCGATGATGGTATTGCCAATGCAGATGTAAAAAGAGTTATTCATTTCGGATTGATTATGTTATTGATTGCCGGAGTGGGTGCTTTTTCAGCGGTAATGCGTAACTGGATGGCCAGTGTGACGGCGCAGAAGATCGCAAAGGAAATGCGTCATGATTTGTATGCCAAGATTCAGACGCTTTCGTTTGAAAATATTGATCGTTTACAACCGGCATCGCTGATTACGAGAATTACAAATGATGTAACCCAGGTGCAGGAGTTTGTTAACAGCATGATGCGTATCATGGTTAAGGCGCCGATTACTTGTGTGGGTGCCATTGTTCTGATTATTGTGCAGACGCCTAAACAGGCACCGATTATGGCGATTATTCTTGTCATTGTTTCGATTCTTATATTTTGTAATATCAGAATAGGCTATCCCAAATTCGGAATTGTTCAGCAAAAACTTGATAAACTCAATGGCTCTTCCCGCGAATTTATTTCGTCGGTACGTGTCGTAAAGGCATTTCGGGCAGAGGATGAAGAAACAGAGAAATTTGAAGGTTCTTCCGAAGAGCTTGCTGCAGCAAACGTATCGGCGCAGCGTGTAATGGCTGTTTTTACACCACTCATTAATTTAACGGTCAATTTCGGTATTGTTATTCTGTTATGGATATCCAAAGATCAGGATGCGTCTTACATCGGTAGACTGATGGCATCTGTAAATTATATGACGCAGGTGTTGTTTGCGGTGACAATGATAGCCAATATCATTAATACGGCGGTTCGTGCTGTTGCTTCTTCCGAACGTATCGTGGAAGTCCTGTCTGAAGAGAATGCACAGAAGCAGGAAGAACATCCACTTACACCGGATATAAAGGGAGATGTTGAATTTGATCATGTTTCATTTACATATGCAGGTTCAACAGTATCTACATTGAAGGATATTTCATTTAAAATTCCGGCGGGTCAGACACTTGGAATTATCGGACCTACGGGATCGGGTAAATCAACGGTCATTAATTTGGTTCCTCGGTTCTATGATGCCCAAAACGGAAAGGTTATGGTGGATGGGTGTGATGTAACCAAGATAGATGAAAAACTTCTCAGGAATGCAGTTGCGGTAGTTCCGCAAAAGGCTCTTCTGTTTACAGGAACAATAATGGATAACCTTCGCTGGGGGAATCCTTTGGCAACGGATGAGGAGTTGTTTGAGGCAGCACGCATAGCATGTGCCGAATCTTTTATTCTGGAATCGGAGAATGGATATCAAACGTTACTCGGACAAGGTGGTGTGAATTTGTCCGGTGGTCAGAAACAGAGATTGTCATTGGCGAGAGCGTTAGTACGTAAACCTAAGATTCTTATACTGGATGACTGTACGAGTGCACTTGATGCACAAACCGAATATACGGTTTTGGAAGGATTGGCCAAGTCGGCGGATGATATGACGGTTCTGTTGATTAGCCAGCGTATATCGACGGTTATGCGAGCTGACTTGATTATGTGTTTGGATGACGGACAGGTAAAGGGATTGGGCACACATGAACAGTTGTTATCCGATTGCAGAGTATATCAGCAGATTTACAAATCACAGATCGGAGGTGGAATAGATGGCTAACATGACTGTACCTCCGCAGAATATGAATGGAATATCCAGACCGGGTCGCGGAATGGTTGTAGTTAAACCCAAGAATATGAAAGGAACGTTGATTCGTTTATGGGAGATAACAAAAGGCCACAGAAACGGATTGTCGTGGATTCTTCTGTTGTCGGCCCTTTCATCGGCAGCATCCATACTGTCCCCGTATATTACGGGTAATGCTGTGACGGCTGTTCAGAGTGGCAGCACACTTACATTTGTATTAGCTCTCCTTATATTACTGTATGTGAGTGAGTGGCTGATTAAGTTTTTACAACAGTTTCTGATGGCATCCATCGGCCAGAACATTATCCATCATATTCGAGTGTCGTTGTTTGAAAAGATTCGCAAATTACCGTTGTCATTTTTTGATAAACATCAGCACGGTGAATTGATGAGCCGTCTTACGAACGATGTCGATAATATCAGTACTACGATATCGAATTCCTTAACGCTCCTTCTCACCTATGCATTTACGATAGTCGGAATATTCGTGATGATGCTGAGCTTGAGCCCGCTTCTTACGCTTGTTTCGATGATTGCGGTTGTTCTTATCTTTATTTTGACAAAGGTAGTAACAGCGCATACCAAGAAATTGTTCTCACAGCAACAGAAAGATCTTGGAAGTCTGAACGGTCAGATTGAAGAAGGCATTACGGGTCTGTCGGTTGTCAAAGCTTTTTGCCGTGAAGAGGAGATGCAGAAGGAGTTTGATCATCGAAATGAGAAATTGTGCGATGTTTCGATAAAGGCAAGGATATGGTCGGGATATCTGATGCCGCTTATGAATGTTATCAATAATCTGTGCTATTTATCGATTGCCGTATTTTCCGGGGTAATGTATGTGAATGGCAAAATATCCGAAATTGGTCTGATCACGAGTTTCTTACTCTATGTCAGACAATTCACGCGTCCGTTCGTGGAAATAGCCAATATCTATAATAGTTTTCAGACTGCCGTGGCCGGTGCGGAACGTGTATTTGAGATTATGGATGAAGAGCCGGAGCCGGAAGACCGTCCTAATGCGATTTCGCTTCGCGAGCCAAAAGGTGATATTGTACTTGATCATGTAAGTTTTGGTTATACGCCGGAGAAATTGGTTTTGAAAGACATTTCAATGGATATTAAGGCCGGAACCAAGGTTGCTATTGTCGGGCCGACAGGATCGGGCAAGACGACAATTATCAATCTGCTTACCAGATTCTATGATGTTTCGGGTGGTCGAATCCTTTTGGACGGCGTAGACTTGCGAGATATTAAGATGGAAGATTTGCGCGAGGTATTCGGGGTTGTCTTACAGGATACAGCTTTATTCTCATCTTCGGTTCGGGAAAATATAGCATATGGGCAGGAAGAGGCGTCGTTTGAACAGATTGTTGCCGCTGCCAAAGCAGCCGGTGCACATGGATTTATTGAAAGATTGACGGAAGGCTATGACACGGTTCTTTCGCAAGGCGGCGAAGAATTGTCTCAGGGTGAGCGCCAGCTTTTGACGATTGCCAGAGCGATGTTGACGAATGCCCCGATTATGATTCTTGATGAAGCGACAAGCTCCGTTGATACGGTTACCGAACAGAAAATCAGACGAGCCATGTTATCGATTTGCGAAGGCCGCACTTCGTTTATCATCGCTCATCGTTTGTCGACCATTCGAGATTCGGACATCATTATTTTGATAGAAAATGGCGTAATTGCCGAGCAGGGAAGTCATGAAGAACTCATGAAACTAAACGGCAAATATGCACAGATGTGTAGGACACAGGCCGGGGTATCATGACTTTTTATTTGTTTTGATTGTAGCAGCATAGGCGCTGTTACATAATCCAAGGATGGCTGAGAGAATAAATAGTGTTTCAATACCGAGTGTTTGCCAGATCCATCCTCCGAACAGAGCAATGAGTATTGTGATTAAGTGATTTACGGATATTCCGGTGGAAATGGTTGCTTTCATTTCTTCGGGAGAGTCCGAAATATCCTGTACATAAACATTGGAAGCCATAGATGCAAGAGAAATGATGGAATCCAATATGTAGTTTATGCAACAGATGATGAATGCAACATCCTTGGGGAAAATATGGTGTGCAAATCCATAGAAGAAACACACAACTACGAGGATGATTGTATCCGATACCATTACGATTTTGTATCCGAGGCGGTCAATGATTTTCCCGACGAGGGGAGCAAAGAAGTAGCAACTTATAGCGGCGATGGCAAATAGCAAACTGATGATCTGCGCATCCGCACCATAGAAGAGAATCAGTACATATGGTCCGAATGTGAAGAAAACCTGTTTCCTTGCACCGTAGAATACTTCCAACATGTAGTATTTTGTAAATTTCTTCTTGAAATAGAAACGGCGTTTTGATTTGTCGGTTTCGCTGTCTCCGGTGATTTTGGTAGACAACAGCAGACTTAGTGCCATAAAGATTCCGGCGGCTATGAAGAATGGCTTAAATGGTTTGCTTTGAGACAAAAAGGCAAACAGGATAATGATTATACCATAGCCGACTAGCGTTCCGATTTGGTAGAAGGCGTTTTGGTATCCGAGAGCCTGCCCGCCTTGATTTTCCTTGCAGAAACTTAATGTCAGCGTGTTCTTCATTCCCAATTGAATGTGCTCGCCGAGCGAATAGATGCTGACAGCAACAATAACAAGGATTTTGGTGGGGGAGACAACGGAGAGCATTCCCATACCGACCAGCATGATTACTGCGCCGATGCGGTAAAGCTTTTCTGCGCTGCAGGTGTACAAGGCAGCTAATATAAATACGAGCATCAGCCCGGGAAGTTCGCGGAAGAATTCTGTAATTCCTCTGTCCAATTCACCCATTCCGACGATTTCGGCAAGGTAGTTATCAATCATTCCTTTATACAGTCCATAACCGAGGCCTGTGACTAACAGGGACAACAGGAAGATTTTATATGCACTTCCTTCACGGAAGACGGATTTTAACTTATTTTTCATGGATGCCTCCTTGGGAATTTCCCATATATATTTACCGCATGCTATTGTACAAGCGGTGTTTGCATATGTAAAGAGGTGTCTACAAATATGATAGGAAAGCAAATTAATAGATATGAACAATAATAGACATGAACAATAATAGGCATAATATTGATGGACATGAACAGCCATAGGTACAAATAATAAGAAGAGCATGGAGGTCAGACAATATGAAGAAAACATACGAAAGTTTTGAAAGTTTGGTTGGAAATACACCGATATTGGAGCTGAAGCATTTGGAATCGGAATTGAATCTGAAGGCAAATCTTTTTGCGAAATTGGAGTATTTGAATCCGGCCGGAAGTGCTAAAGACCGTGTGGGCTTGTATATGATTAATGAGGCAGAAAAGGCGGGACTTTTGCATGAAGGATCCGTGATTATCGAACCCACCAGCGGAAATACGGGAATAGGCCTTTCCGCCGTTGCTGCAGTAAGAGGATACAGAGTCATTATTGTAATGCCGAGTAATATGTCCGCAGAGCGTATTACTTTAATGAAAGCATATGGTGCCGAGGTTGTTTTGACGGATGGAAAGCTTGGAATGATGGGAGCAATACAGAAAGCGGAGGAACTGGCGGCATCCATACCGGGCAGCTTCATTCCCGGGCAGTTTGTAAATCCCGCCAATGCAAAGGCACATTATGAAACTACAGGTCCCGAAATAATGAGAGATACGGATGGCGAAGTAGATGTTTTTGTGGCCGGAGTCGGAACGGGCGGAACCCTTACGGGAGTCGGTCGCTATTTGAAGGAGCAAAAGTCATCCGTTGAAGTTGTTGCGGTTGAACCCGATACATCTGCGGTCCTTTCGGGCAAACCCGCCGGTGCGCATGGCTTGCAGGGGATCGGAGCAGGATTTGTTCCGGATGTTTTGGATACATCCGTGTATGATAAGGTTATTCCTGTTTCGGTTAATGAGGCATATAAATATGCCCGAATGATGGGAAAGAAAGAAGGAATTCTGGCCGGCATTTCTTCGGGGGCTGCACTTAGCGCTGCAATTTCACTTGCTCAAACCGATGCGTATGAGGGCAAGAATATTGTAGTATTACTTCCGGATACGGGTGATCGTTATTTGAGTACGGACTTGTTCGCAGAGTAGAATTGCTGTTTCGAAGCACGGATTATAAAATTGTTACTATTCCATATTGACAGGTAAGCGTTGAATATGATACAAATTTTTTGTGTTTAAGCTCATTGCGACTGACGGGTTTGTGTGGAGTACCACAGAGAAGCGATGAGAATATGGTGTCGACCGTCTGGGCATACTTGTTATTACTGTACGAGTATGCACTTTTTGTTTTGAGGACCATTCGGATTGGTAAACAATAAACAATGATAAGGAGAAAAATCATGGAAAAGAAGCTTGTTTACAAAGGTAAGACAAAAGACGTATTTGAACTTGAGAACGGAAATTATCTTTTGCTTTTTAAGGATGATTGCACCGGTAAAGACGGCGTATTTGATCCCGGCGAGAATTCTGTTGGATTGACAATTGAAGGTGTTGGCGATGTTAACCTTCGCATGACGGAGTACTTCTTTGAGAAAATCAATGCAGCCGGAATAAAGACTCACTTTGTAAAGGCTAATCTTTCCGATACTACAATGGAAGTTCTTCCCGCAAAAGTGTTCGGACACGGCTTGGAAGTTATTTGTCGTTATAAGGCAGTTGGAAGTTTCTTCCGCAGATATGGCGAATATATTGAAGAAGGTGCTGATCTTCCCGCATACGTTGAGATGACATTCAAGAATGATGAGAAGGGTGATCCCCTTGTAATCAAGGATGCTCTTGTAGATCTCGGTATTATGAGCGGTGAACAGTATGATACAATCAAGAAGATGACACAGGACATTACCAAGATTGTTGCCGATGATTTGAAGGCAAAGGGTCTTGATTTGTATGATATCAAGTTTGAATTTGGATATGACAAAGATGGTAATGTAATGTTGATTGATGAAATCGCGTCCGGCAATATGCGTGTTTACAAGGATGGCAAGTACATCGATCCGATGACACTCTCCAAGATGTTCTTCGCATAATCGATGATGATAAAAATGCTTCCCGTATTTGCGGGAAGCATTTTTTATGCACAATTATATACTATTTCAAATGAAAACTGCATACTATTTCGGATGAATGTTGTATACGATTTCAGCGGCTGCATCTTTGATGGCGGAAGTCGTTTCTTCACCCATGTCATTTACATAGCACAGATCGATTCGTAATACATCCTTCTTGCCAAGCTCTATTATTGTAGTTGTGGTGGTAATACTTTTAATACCCGCCTCATCATCGGAAACGGTAACTGAGAACGTCCATGCATTATGTCCGGCAATCACTGAATCCTCGGAGGATTCAATGATTCCATTATAGAGATTGAGCCACCATGCTTTGTAGTCGTCAAAAGAATCGTGGTGCAGTGAATACAAGGTTGTGTTGTATTCGCTGGGAGCATCTTTGTATGCCAGACTCAGCATATTAGCGGTTGTAAATTGTGTTTGCTCGTCCCACACGGTATTGTCATAGGTAATGTCAATTACTCCGTTCTCGTAAAATGTGGAAGTATCATTGTCGGTAATCGTGTAATGATCGGCAACGTCCTTTTCGCTTGGGAGCATGACTTTTGTAATAACAAGAGACATAATAACGACGGTTAATATAAATGCTGCAAAGACAAGGAGCGTTAACCCAATGACTTTTAATATTTTGATGGGTGTGCTGCCTTCTGATTGATGCTTGGATTTACTCATATGAACCTCACTGTCTGTTTATCATTTTTTAATCCACATTATTGTATCATAACCTATCAGAAAATGTTAAATGAGTTTATGTTGCTTATGCATGGCAGTCAAAATACAGCGCCCATAATGCAGCAGACCAAATACAGCGGTCATAATGCAGCAGTCAAAATACAGCGGCCATAATGCAGCAGACCAAATATAGCAGCCTATGTACAGTCCTTACTTTGACGTACTGATAAGAATCACATTAGTGGAAATCTTATCTGTGAAAAAATGTCATTTTAGACGACACGTACCGATAAGAAAAGGGTTTTGGGAAATTTTATCGGTACAAAATTTGTCATTTTAGGACACTCATACCGATAAGAATCGTGTTTTTAGAAATTTTATCGGTACAAAAATTGACAAGTTTGTTGGTATGTACCGATAAGAAATGCGTTTTTGGTAATTTTATCGGTACGAAAATTGACAGGTTTTGTTGGTATGTACCGATAAGAATTGGGCTTTTAGAAATCTTATCGGTACGACGCCGGATTTTCAAGGAAAAAGGTACCGATAAGAATCGCACTTTTGAAAATCTTATCGGTACGACGCCCATTTTTCGAGCAAAAAGATACCGATAAGAATCGCACTTTTGAAAATCTTATCGGTACGACGCCGGATTTTCAAGGAAAAAGGTACCGATTAAAACCGCACTTTTGAAAATCTTTTCGGTACGCAGCAACATTCTTGAATAGGCATGCCGTAAATTGCGGTGAGAAGTATTCTTGACTGGGTAACCGCACATGATTTAATAGCCATTATGCAACAAAGAATAAAAGCGCCGCAACGCGACATATGACTATTTAGTATTTATTTGTTTATAAATTGTCAATGCGTGTTTGCATGAAAAATGTTTGACATACTTTTAATATATTTACTTATAACATGCGAGACATACCCGTAACACTTTTTGCGTAAAATATGCTATGATGTACCTACAGTGTGTGCATATTTGCGGACCTGCGATTTGTTCTGATGTAGCAGTGTGTGCATATTTGCGAATCTACGATTTGTTCTGACAATTAGTATGTAAGTCTTGATATTTGTTGCATTAGGATGAATGCATAATGTATTAGCCTAAATATTTGTTTATCTGAAATAGTTTATTTTACTTTTTGTATTTGAAATGGTGATGTTATGAATAAGAGCAGTTTATCGGGCCTCAAGGTTCAGGTTGTTGAATTGATTGATTTTTTGCGAGGGGCGTTGTTTCCGGAAATATTTGATCCGAATTCCATAGGGGAGGGTCATGAAAAAGTGGACCGCGATACAGCGGAAGTGTTGCTTCGACAGATTATGAAGTCGATTATGTCGGTTGAGAATCCTGAGAATGCAACAGGCGAATCCGCGAATTGGGATGCAACAGGCGAATCCGCGAACCTGGATGCAACAGGCGAATCCGCGAATTGGGATGCAACAGGTGAATCCGCGAACCTGGATGAAAAATGCAAAGAAATCGCTTCATTAATGATTCAATCTCTTTCGGAGATAAAAGCAGTGCTTATGACGGACGTGCAAGCTGCGTATGAAGGTGACCCGGCAGCAAAGAGCACGGAAGAGGTAATGCTTGCATATCCCGGATTTGAAGCAATCAGTATTTTCCGCCTGGCGCACCGGCTGTATGAACTGAAGGTGCCCATTATCCCTCGAATGATGACGGAGTATGCGCATCAGATTACCGGAATAGATATTCATCCCGGCGCCACAATCGGTCAGTATTTCTTCATTGACCATGGCACAGGCGTAGTTATCGGTGAAACGACAACAATTGGTGAACACGTGAAGCTGTACCAGGGCGTTACCCTCGGTGCGAAGAGCTTCGATGTGAATCCTGACGGAACGCTTGTTAAAGGAATCAAGAGACATCCCGATCTGGGAGATTATGTTGTGGTATACGCGGGCGCTACGGTTCTCGGTGGTAATACGAGAATCGGTGATCATTGTGTTATCGGTGGTAACGTATGGTTGACCCATAGTGTGGAAGCCGGAAGCAAAGTCATGGCCGCGCAGGCACAGAACGATATTTCGACAATTTCGTAGCAATTCGAAACACAAGCAGATCATGCTTTGGAAGTTGTAGATAGGAATATGTAGCAATTCGAAACACAAGCAGATCAGGCTATGGAAAATGTAGATAGGAATTTGCAGCGATTCGAAACACAAGCAAATCATGCTTTGGAAGTTGTAGATAGGAATTTGCAGCAATTCGAAACACAAGCAGATCATGCTTTGGAAACTAATAGATAGAAAAAGTTGAGTAAATTGTGAGAAGGAGCGAATATGAAAACTTCAAAGAAAGTACTTGCGTATGCGAAGAATAATTTTCATGAAGTGAAGCATACGACACTGAATCCGGATGGCCCGGGTGCCGTTCGTATTCATTTGATCCCGCCGAAAGTGGAAAATGATGTGATTGGCAGCAGCGTTGCTATTATTAACGGAATGGATATTGTGCCGGTAAATGTATCGTGGACAATTGTGCTTTCCGAGTTCATTGATGAAGTAAATAAGTTTAGCGGACGTCCCGTATCTGATGATGAACTGGAAGAGATTATGCGCAATACCGTTAAAAAGGTTCGTACCGTATATCCTTTCCTGTCGCGTAAGTTAATTCGAAATGATATTTATCGGATTATGACGGCATTTTCGCAGATTGCGTACGGACAGAAACCTGATGAAGAAGTTGAATACATCAGTTTGGGTGAATATGCACCGTTTATGAAGGCTCCGCATAGAATGGATTTGATGGTCAGTGCCATGACAAAGGCCGGATTATGGCATTGCAATCAGAAATGTGTGCATTGCTATGCAGCAGGACAAAGTGCAGCCGAAGAGTGTGAACTTTCAACGGAAGAATGGAAGGCAATTATTGACAGATGCCGCCTGTATTGCATTCCGCAAGTGACTTTCACCGGAGGTGAGCCGACGATGCGTGATGATCTGATTGAGTTGATTGGGCATGCCGCATGGTTTGTTACACGTCTGAATACAAACGGAATTAAGCTTACGAAGGAGTATTGTAAGCAGTTGCATGATGCGTCTTTGGACAGCCTGCAGATTACATTTTATTCTGCAGACCGTGAAGTGCATAATAAACTTGTGGGCGCCGAACGTTATGATGATACGGTGGCCGGCATTGAGAATGCACTTGCAGAGGGTCTGAATCTGAGTATTAATACGCCGCTTTGTACGTTGAACAGGAATTACACCGATACATTGAAGTTTTTATATGAGAAAGGTGTTTTGTACGTAACTTGCAGCGGTTTGATTACAACGGGAAATGCAACAACCGAGGCATCCGAAGATCTGCAACTTTCGAAGAATGAGATTAAGGCTGTATTGAAGGATGCAGTGGATTATTGCTTTGCAAATAATATGGAAATCAGCTTTACTTCTCCCGGATGGATTGAAAATGAGTTCTTTGAGGAACTGGGAATTAATACACCGAATTGTGGCGCGTGCCTGTCCAATATGGCGGTTACACCCGGCGGAAACGTAGTTCCGTGTCAGAGCTGGTTGTCGGGTCCCGTTCTTGGAAATATGCTCACCGATACGTGGGACAGCATTTGGAATTGTGAGGAAAGCGTTAAGCGCCGTGACTTTTCCGCAGGTATGTGCGGAGAATGTCCGCTGAGGAGGTATCGCAATGAAGACAAATAAACGGAATCGTAAAACAGTCAGAATATGTTTGGCGACAATTCTGTTCGTCATTTTGTGTGCAATTGGGGTGAGCAATCCGAAAACTGTATGGGCGTCTGCTCCTACGGATGTGATTCATGAGTATCGGGTTGATGTATCCATGAATGAAGATGCTACCGTAAACCTGAAATATCATATTGAATGGGAAGTGTTGGATTCGGATTCGCTCGGTCCGGTTTCGTGGTTGACCATCGGTATTCCGAATTCGCATTATGTTAGCATGAATTCAATCAGTTCCAACATTCTTTCTGTGAGGTATACATCCGACGGTGGAAGCTATGCACGTGTGGACTTTGACCGTGATTATTATGAAGGCGAAGTTATTAGCTTTGATTATATCGTCGTAATGGATCGGATGTATGAAGTTGATAAATTATCTGAAGGATATACAGTCGTTTCCTTTACTCCGGGTTGGTTTGATGAGGTGGATGCAGAGCATTTGCAGATTACGTGGAATTCGGAGAAATTGGATTCTTGGTCACCGACAGCCGAAATTAATGATGGTTATATCGAGTGGAACACAACGCTTCCTGCAGGAGAGATGTATTCGGTAACAGCTACTTATCCGAATGATGCGTATGCGTTTGATCTTTCCAGGCAGACCTCTTCGGATGATCTCTCTGACAATCCTATTATTACTGTACTGGCTGTACTTTTCGTTCTTGTGTGTGCGATAGGAATATTTGCTGTTCCGATTGGAATTATCTGGCTGATTGGTAAGATAATATCAGAAATTCGTTACGGCTTTGATTCGGGACTTGTGTCAACACCTACGACCAAGATTACACGAACAAAAGTCACTTACTTTGATTCCTGTCCCGGCTGCGGTGCTCCGCGTGAAGAGGGTGCCGATGTATGTAAATACTGTGGCAAGAATCTCATAAAGAGTGAGGAAATTCTGAAGGAAGAGGAATTGAAGACGACCGAAAAAGAGGCTGCCAAATACTCAACGGAAGGAACATACAAATATTCGTCTACTCCGAATACGTATGTACGTGTTCATGTCGTTCCGGTTCCGGTATCGCGTCCTCATACGACAACAACGACAAGATCCGGCGGTTCATCTCATTCGAGCTGTGCGCATTCGAGTTGTGCGCATTCAAGCTGTGCATGTGCTTGCGCCTGCGCTTGTGCGGGTGGCGGTCGTGCGGGCTGTACAAACAAGGATTTCTATAATACAGGATTAAAGCTTCAGCAATTCTTAAAGAGACAGGCTAAGCAGAAGTAGGATGAATTCCGCATTTATTGCATTATATGTATTTCGATGAAATGATTAATATTTTTTTGATGAAATGATTAATACTATTTCGATGAAACGATTAGTATTATTTCGATGAACTGATTAATATTATTTCGATGAACTGATTAATATTATTTCGAAAACTGATTTATTATAAGAACACCGAGTGTCAGAAATGATGCTCGGTGTTTGTGTGTTTGTGTGTTTGTGGGTATTACTAGTTTGTGGGTATTACTACCTAAATACCCCGGACAACTCTTACCACGGCTCGTACCATTTTTTGCTCAATTGCTTGTAAACTGTTCGTACCACTGCTTGCAAACTGTTCGTACCACTGCTTGTACCGATAAGAAATGAGGTTATGAAGATTTTATCGGTATGAAAAAGTCGTTTTAGGGTGGGCTGTACCGATAAGAAACGAAGTTTTGAAGATTTTATCGGTATGAAAAATGTCATTTTTGGCTGGTCGTACAGATAAGAAATGCGTTTTTGGAAATCTTATCGGTACGTGGCTTGATTTTTGGAGAAGAAAGTACAGATAAGAAATGCGTTTTTGAAAATCTTATCGGTACGTGGCTTAATTTTCCGAGAAAAAAGTACCGATAAGAATCGGTGTTTCGAAGATATTATCGGTATGCAGCTTGATTCTTAGTGAAAAAAGTACCGATAAGTATTTCGTTTTTTGAAATCTTATCGGTACTAAGCATATTCCCAGCAAAGAAAGAAAGCATATTCCCAGCAAAGAAAGCACATTCCCGGCAAAGAAAGCATTCCAAACAGAAATAGGAATTATTTATTACAAAAATATGGGATAGTCATCAAATTCTTTGATGACTATCCCTATTATTGAACTACCGTATATCAATGATTATTGAACTGATATGTAATGACCTCCTGTCAAGTGTTTTTTCAGGAAATCACCACAAACTTATATTTAGTTGTTTCTGAAGGCATCTGAAAAGAGCTTCGGAGTATCAGTTCCCGGCCTTGGCCACTCTGATATACGTGGATTG
>JAZLJS010000070.1:0-42217 GCA_045617945.1 Lachnospiraceae bacterium | reverse complement strand
AATTATACTACATCTAGCACTATAAAGCCTTATTTTATGCATACTTTATTCAGTTTTCAATGTACTAAATCTATGATTAATTCCTTTCGAAAAAAACTTAATTACCGAAGATTAATCCGTTAGTTTTCGGACAGTCTCCCCAGTCAATAAAATTCCTCGGCACGGCGAGATATTACAAAAAAGAAGGAAAATGTTTGGAAAGTAGGCCTGTAAAATATTTGTAAATTATTTGCCGAGTGACTTTAATCGACATTTGGCAGGCGGGAGGGACGGAGGCGCACAGTGCAAATATTTATTTATCCATGTCGCAAAGTATGTTACCATTATTCAATATGGCATATATAAATATGCTAATGTGATTTGCTAAACTGAGAGGAAATTCATAATGTTAATAAAGATAAAAAAGTCAAAAAGGATAATTAGTATTTTACTTATTGCATCAATAATTGTAGGGGGAATGATGATACCTTCGGTTGAGGCATATGCCACATGCATCCCGCATCCCACCAAATCAAGGATTGAAGTGAAATATAATACGGCAGGTGATGCTGTTGATAAAATAATAGTTCATTTTGCGTATTATGATGATGCGCATGGTGATAATGAAGCTCTTGGAACTAAATATAGCAATACCTATAATATTATTTTTACAAAAAATGCATCCAGTGCAAGCCATGATACAGCGCCTGTAAACCCATCGGAAGGATGGAAATTCTTTGACAATACGGCCATCTGTTCAAGTAGTGGAAAAAATGTAACGGCTACGATAACACAATTTGATCATGTCGATGGATGGACATCATTTACATCCTATGGTCTATTAGAAGGCGACTTTGTGATGGAAGATGCGTCAGTCCTGCAACAGCTTGATTCTAATTCTACATATTATGCTTTACTGATGTGTACAGTACCTGGGTATCTGTGGTACACCGGTTCATATGCAACAATTAACCTTTCAAAATACAGGCATTCGGTTACATTTGACTATAACGGCCATGGCGAAAATTTCGTTCTGCCCGCAAAGAATGGACTCACTGTTACAGAGACCGCTATGTCTACTAACCCTGATTATAGTGATCCAACAATTTTTAACGATACAATTAAGGGAAAGATTGATAACTGGACTACGATTGTTACCAATCCTACGGCAAGTAACTACGATTTTAAGGGATGGTATACAGACTCAACATGTACAAGTGATGCGACTTTTTATGAATCAATTACCGGACCGACCACATATTACGCAAAGTGGGAGCTTCACAATCCTGTTGAAATTCCCACAGCAATAGAAAGCTTAACATACAATGGTGCAGAACAAACAGGTGTGGCAAGCGGAACCGGATATACGTTAACCGGTGATAAGGCTACGGATGCAGGCAATTATTCTGCAGTAGCTACGTTAGCAACTGATTATATATGGTCTGATGGAACTACTTCAAATAAGACAATAAATTGGTCAATTGCAAAGGCAACAGTGACGAGTGCGACTGCCGAAAAACAAGCTCATACAGGCTCTACACTTACTCCGAATATTACAGTGAAGGCAAATTCTTTAGATGTAACTACATATGATGTCGGAAGCTGGTCAGGAGACCTTACCGAACTCGGAACATACACAGCAAATGTAACAGGTACCGGTAATTTCACCGGAACGGTTCAAGTATCGTTTGCCATTACACATGGTCTTTCGAAAGTAAATGGAAAAGAGCCTACCTTCACAGAATCAGGTTGGAGAGATTATTATCAGTGTAACTATTGTAAAAAAGCATTTGAGAACGAAGATGGCAATTCTGAGATAACCGATTTGAATGCTTGGAAGTCAGAAGGCGGAAATGGTTACCTTCCGAAAAAGTCAGGTCCGGCGCCTACTCCGAATCCAACGCCAGTACCGGGCCCGACGACATCATCGGATTCAGCACAGAGCAACATCCCGGCAACAGAGCCATTGCTTAAAAGTTTTAGTAGAAACAAATCAATAACAAGATCTGCTGAAAATGGCAAAGAAGCTGCAAAGGAAATAGGTGGTATATGCTTTATGATGCAACAGGGTCCTTTATGCAATGCCGCTTTCAAAATTGCTACACCCAATGGATTCAAAGAAGCATTTACATTTAATTTCAGTGCCGATACAAGCATACGTCATGAGATTAATTACGACAGAAAAAAGGGCCTGTTTGTATTAAATATTCCAAAAGCATATCAAAAGAAAGGCAGAACCTTTAGATTAATTGGAATAAACAAAAACGGACAAACCAAAATATTCACTGACAGTGACATGAATGATGATACATTCACAACAGCTTTAGATGTTGAAGGGTATGCATTTTCACTGATTTATGCAAAATGACCCCCTAACCCCGTCCCCAATTTGCGAAATGCAGTCGGAAGCGCATACTCCCCCGCCAATCTATGCCTGTCGGCAAAAGTCAGACTGCCGCAATCAATTAATTTGCCTTGGTTCGGTTGTTCATATTCACGATCACCGATTCGCACAAAGTAGCATTTCATATGCCACTCCCGATGGGTAAAGACATGTTTAACGCGAGTGACTTTTTCTATTTGTAATGCTGTAAAGCCAAGTTGCGATAGATAAGTAACGGCCATCTGCTCATCCAAATGCCCCGGCGTATTGGGAAATTCATACATACCGGCCAGGATTCCTTTCCCGGGACGCTTTCTTATAGCATATTCATCCCCATCATGAATGACAAAAACCGTCTTCTCTTCTATCACACGCTCTTTCTTGGGGGACTTATAAGGATATTCCATCTCCTTACCCAGCTTATGGGCGCGACACATATTATTGAGAGGGCACTGTTCGCACAAGGGCACCGAATTAGGAAGACAAACAGCAGAACCCAAATCCATAAATGCTTGATTGAGGGAGCCAGCAATTTCTGCCTTCCCCATCACACATTTCGATGAAAATGATGTAAGTATTTCGGACAAATCAGTTGTATAACGTTTCTTCACCTTCTCGTCCGATATATCCGATGAAAGTGATGTAAGTATTTCAGACAAATCAGTTGTATAACGTTTCTTCACCTTCTCGTCCGATATATCCGATGAATCTGCAAGGATTCGCGATACAATGCGCAACACATTTCCATCCACAGCAGCATACGGAAGCCCATATGCAATCGAAGCAACCGCACCGGCTGTATAATCTCCGATTCCGGGCAACTTACGAATGGAATCATAATCCCTCGGAAATATTCCGCCATACTCCGAAGCCACAATACGGGCGGCCTTTTGCAAATTTCTGGCGCGACTGTAATATCCAAGGCCCTCCCATGACTTTAGCACCATATCCTCAGAAGCCTTCGCGAGCGCAAACACGTCAGGATATTGCTCCAGAAATCTATGATAGTATTCAATCACCGCCCCAACACGTGTCTGCTGCAGCATAATCTCAGACAGCCAGATTCGATACGGATCCTTCGTTTGACGCCACGGCAAGTCGCGACAGTTTTGCGAATACCACAAAAGAAGCGGCTGTACGCATTCTGCAAGCCGCTTCTTATTCATATCATATTGGATTACAAAGTCACTCACCATATAGAATCCGTTCTCCGTTTCGAAGCTGTTCTATATATTATACCACGTTTTCGTCACCACTATTTTCTATGTATCTCATTCATATTTTGAGAAAGGGTACTGAATAATTCTTTCATATTCATATGTCTATCTGCATTGTTCTTAAATGCCCCAATATGAATGTATACCGGAAATTCCGTTTCCCCAAATTTGATTGTCTGACCATTAAGCGCCGTGACTTTTGCTACAATCTCCTCTGCGTGTGTCATATCTTCACTATCCGTGAAAACAACAAATTCGTCACCGCCGGTTCGAAAGAAAAGATCACCGTCTTCACATGCGCTTTCAACTCTTCTCCTCAATTCCAGCAACGCAGCATCCCCGGCCTCGATTCCCAAATTATTATTAATCCACAGCAACCGTCCCAAGTCTGCACATACATAAGCGTTATTTCGTTTAGCATTAAGGACCTCATAAAGATCCGTCAAATCGTATTTTACTCCATTCATAGCCAATTCTCCCTTCGATGTTTTCATATCCTGCAGAGAAAGTTTGGGAGTATGTCCGCCATATTTCCTCGTCTTGCGAAACTCACTCGGTGACATCTGCCAAACTTTACGAAACCCTCTGGTAAAACTTTCGGCATTAGAATAACCGTAATCCAAAGCGATCTCCAAAATACTGGCATCAGTATTAATCAGTTCATTTGCCGCACAAGAAAACTTGCGTTTCAAAATGTATTCTTTTATTGATGATCGAAATACATATTTAAATGTTTTCTGTAACCCGGACAAAGATGAGTAGCAATAATCAGCAATATTCTGAACAAATATTTCTCCTTTTATATGCTCTTCAATGTAATCCAGTGCCAGAAACAAATCGTCAACTTTCAAACTGTCTCTCCTGTCAAAATATCTCATCGATGATAGATTCATTATAATGCGACTACTGACATTCCTCTTGACTTTTTCTGTAAAAGTGTGAGCGGAGTATCGAAAATATATGATTAGTAATTCATGCCCAGTCAGGCTCGCTTATGCCCGCAGTATCGAATCAATTATATTTTCAATTTCATCTGTTCCCAATGGATAATCACCCGTTTCTTCTGTAATAATCAAATTCTTTCCCACAATAATTCCGCTACGGTTATATCTCTTTATTTTCTTAACTGTGCCATCAACATAATCGAGATTATCCATCATTCCTCGATGTTCCCAATAGTATATCTTGCGCAAGGAAACCAATAGCAACATAAAATCCGGATACACCGTCTGCCCATTCTTCAGAAGTGTTGGATATTCGTATCTGTAAGGGATTCCACGTCTGAGTAAAGTATTCGCTATATTCAATTCTGACTTTGAACGCACACGTTCTTTGCGATCCTCGCGATCAGTATAATAAATCGGATCATCTTCCTTAAATGGCAGTCCCTCATATTGTTCTGCTAGCCACATTTTAACATACTCTTCATCCGGGCATACAAATGGAGTAATGAATTTTTGGGCTTCGAGTGGGAAGGAGGTGTAGAGGGAGGTAATTCTTTCAAAAAAAACTGACGCAAAACCTAATCCCTTCTCCATTTTATGCAAATCCTCCGATAATAACCGTACAATAGCACTATCATATTTTTTTTGTAAATACAAACGTATCATTTTTTCATCTTTCTTAGAAATATAATCTCCAGTTCTAGCAGAAGCATTTCGTCGCAAATAGTACTGTAGTGATCCATTACAACTCTTCATATGAATATCTCCAGGTGGCGCACTATTCAACCTATCTTCTGCAACTCTCATAATATTCCTAAGCATTCTTTCGCATTTATTAAATTGATCAGCCCAATCTCCCATAATAAATGTCTTCATCGTATTAACTTTCTTTCTCATATTACATGCTCCTTCCATCTTACTAATAAATCATTGTCGCAATTTTTCTACTATTCATAATTGGATTAATAAACATCCATTATTTATTAATTTCAAAAAGCAAAAAATGTTCTTTCCATTGTGGGACCGCTCGTTCAATTAGTTTACTCGATATGCAATAGGCAAATTCTTGTCATTACCCCAAATTTGTCTGTGTTTTCTCTTTTCCGGGGTATTTCATCGAAATGTTTGTTCTCTCGACTTTATCAAATCCTGAGCATTACCCCGGATTTATATGTGTTTTCTCTTTTCCGGGGTATTTCATGGAAATGTTTGTTCTCTCGGCTTTGTCAAATCCCGAGCATTACCCCGGATTTATATGTGTTTTCTCTTTTCCGGGGTATTTCATCGAAATGTTTGTTCTCTCGGCTTTGTCAAATCCCGAGCATTACCCCGAATTTATATGTGTTTTCTCTTTTCCGGGGTAAATGATCCAAACTTGGGTTATGCGATTCCGATGCTTTTCTTGAAAAAATGGTTGGGGTTAGGAATCATCATTTCCTCATTTTTCCTGTCTGGGCATCGAAACGGACTTGGGTTATGCGATTCCGATGCTTTCTTAAAAAAGCATCGGAATTAAAATGTGTTTAATATGATATTTGACTTATTACAACAAGATAAGTTCTATATAATAGTGTTCTATATAATAATATTCTATATAATAATGTTCTATATAAAAATGTTCTATATATGGAAGTTCCATGTACAGAAGTTCTATAAATGTAAAACCCTATTTTCAGCCTCGCAGCCTATTACATTCATACTTCTCCATGGTCTTAAGAATCTTTAGAATTTCATCAAACTGCTCGGCAGTAGTTTCTGTAGCAAGTTCAATATCCAAAGACATTGCAATGTTACTAAGCATCTGAGAATCCACATCTCTTCGCATTCCATAGAAAAGTTCCAACTTTTCTTCATACGAACGGGCATCCAGGAATTGCTCCAAAATTGCATTCTTAGTTGCAGACGTCTCAGCATTCGCAGCAGAAATATTGTCATCGCCAACAGCCTCAGCCTTCGCAGCAGAAGTATTGTCATCACCAACAGCAGCTATATTGTCATCGTCAGCAGCCGCAGCATTCGCAGCAGATACACTGCCATCCCTATCTTCGGGATTAACCTCTTTTTCATTCGTTTTGGCTGTATCGGGGGTTGTTGCATTTCCAAGATTATCGGCATCTACTTCTTCAAAACGATACTTTTGTGATGTTGTGGGATATTTCTTATGATCTACTTCACTCAAGAACATAGCGATGGGACGAGCATACACCTTTCCCTCGCCATACAGCGAGCGATAAATCACCAATTTTTCACCTGTCTCCGTATGTTGTGCAATTGTAAGCACCTGATACAAATTTCCTTTAAAATGCTTATATATTTGTAAAGGTCTGGGATCTGCTCTCATAATTATCTCCATTCTATGCACTGTTGCATCAAATCATCCTATTCATTTTACCACACTAAGATAACACTGTCATTCACAGTATATAAAATGCACCGCCCCAAACGGAGCGGTGCAAAGTAAGTCATAAATTAATAATCTCCAACTCAAGTTATGGACTTCAGATTATTGAATTCGCAAGGAAGTGGCCAACCAATTACTGCAGCCCATCACAACCTGATCTGTACTGCAACCCATCACAGCCTAGTTTGTATAGTTATCAAAGTAACCCTGAATCAATACAATCGGTGTACCCTTATCACCGGAACCGGATGTAAGGTCGCACAAAGAACCGATCAAGTCAGTAAGCTGACGGGGTGTTGTACCCTGGGAAGCCATATTTCCGACAAGATTTCCATCTTTTTCTTTGATACTCTTCTCAATTGCTTCCTTAAGAGCCTCACCGGACAAATCCTTGTAGTCATTATCTGCAAGATATTTCAACTTCAATTCATTCGGTGTACCAACAAGGCCGGATGTAAATGCGGGTGAAACAACGGGATCAGCAAGTTCCCAAATCTTACCCTGAGGATCCTTGAAAGCGCCATCACCATAAACCATAACTTCAACATGCTTGCCTGTAAGATTCAGGATTTCCTTCTGAATTTCTTCTACAAGACCCTGGCATGCACGAGGGAACAACTTAATCTTACCCTCTGTAGACTTGTTTGATCCGAGCAAACCATACTTTTCATTATATCCGCTGCCGTTCACGGGAGCTGTAAGAATATCATCCATTCCGCAAACAACCTTGGCACCGGCTTTCTTTAACAATCTCTTGGTACGAACGCGTGTATGAATATCACAGTTAATTACGCAATCGGTATAATCAAGAATCGTAGTAGCCTGATTGGAGAAAATCACTTCAACCTCAGCACCGGCTTCACGAATAATATCCGAATAGTAATCAATGTAATCAACGCCTGTAAACTCATGTTTCTTATAACCAAAAAGTTCACGATACTTCTCCAGAGTCAAAACATCGCTGTACGGATTGATTCCATGCTCATCCAACTCATCGTATGTCAGAAGTGCATTACCAACTTCATCCGAAGGATATGAAAGCATCAAAACAACCTTCTTGGCACCCATTGCCATACCCTTCAAACAAATCGCAAAACGGTTTCTGGACAAAATCGGGAAAATCACACCGATTGTTCCTCCGCCAAGCTTAGCTCTTACATCATCAGCGATGTCATCAACCGTAGCATAATTACCCTGGCTTCTGGCAACAATGGATTCCGTAAGTGCGATTACGTCACGATCACGAAGTGCAAATCCTTCACTCTCACATGCTTCCATAACGGAAGTAACAGCGATGTCCGAAAGATTATCTCCTTCACGAATAATCGGGCAACGAATACCTCTTGACACTGTACCTACTTTTCTTTCCAAGAAAAACACCTTCACTTTCTTCTGCGAACATCCTTTTTGCATCACGGGCAGATCCGACGTTCGGTATGTGCTGCTTCTGCAGTCACTTGATTGTAAGCCGCTTATGCGACTCAGATTATAATTGCGCGAAAACACTCGCTTAACAAGCATTTCCACCCAAGAAAGTAATATATAACAACCTCTCTCGCATGTAAAGATTTTTATGTAATATCATATGTTTTTTAATATGAAAAGTCACACGTTAAAAACTATGGCCGCCGCCGCTGAAACCGCCGCCACCACCGCCGCCACCGCCGCCGCTTCGCCCGCCGCCACTGCTGCCGCTGCTTCTGGGCGAATACTTGCGGGTCTCACCGGTTTTGATCAGCTTAATGTTTGACAAACTGAATGTATTATTCAGATTCTTCAAAATCTCACTATGAGAAGCTTCACGTGTCTTTGATGTACGCTTTGCAAGGTAATAATTAAGGAAGAAAGAAATAAACAAAGCCAAAATCGCATTACAGATGTATTTCATGGGGCGTGCAATGCGCTGACCGCGAAGTACCTGCACAACCTGCGAAAATGCCTTGGATCCGCATGTGAAGTAATCCTCATCTACTGCGTACGAATACACATTATCCGTAATGGTATTCGCAAAAGAATCGGTAATTGTGCGTTGCAACTCTCCGGCGCCCGTAATCCACAGAATGCGTGTATCCATATCAATCAGGAACAGCACACCATTCTCCGAAGCAGGGAAATAATAGCTATAGTAATACTCCGCATAGCTCTTGGCTGCCGCAGACTTGTTACCCGAGCCGTCGTAATAGGGGTTATCTGCTAATGTCAAGAAAATCGCGTTACCATACGGAAGCATTTCCCACATATCCTGCAATAGCAAACCGCGATCATATTCTGTCAGAAGACGGGCATCATCAACCACATATGCTCCATATCCGCTTTCATCGGATTCAAAATACATATAATTCTCGCCGTCATATTCATCTGCCAATACGGGCACGCAAGCGAAAGTCACAAGAAGCGCAAATAATGTTAAAGTTCTCAATAATCTCTTCATTCGTTTGCACCTCCTTCCGCAGTCGGCTCTTCGCCGCGCTTACCAAGTTGCGGTAACGGCCTCGACAGCAGCCGATTCATACGCGAAATAATATCACTGCAGGAAATCAACGTCATGCCAAAGCAGAATACCGACGTTCCGTAATACCACAAATCATCTACCGGTGCGAAAACATATATCAGTATTGAAACAACCATACCGACTATCGGAAATACCCAATATCCACCGGTTAACGACATTTTCTTCCAGAAACCGGCATTCAGATTCTCGGCCACGACCTCTGCCTTCTCCGATGTTCCCTTGGGTGCAACACCTTTATTCTTATTAAGGAAGGAAAGGTAACCTCTGTCATCTTCATGCTTCTCACGAACCTTGATTTCACGACTTTCTCTAAGGTATGCAAACAGAGAAATCGCAGCAGCAATTCCTGAAATAACAAGTGTTGTTGATGCTTTCATGGCAACAAACATATTCAATAAGATGAAGATCGGAATCATCAACAGCAGCGTTCCGATCCATACCCTTTTCTTCTCAATCGGCAATTCCGCGGCAACTTTACCGGTCTGCGCATTCACCGTAGCGTAGGAGACACGGTTATCCTTTCGAAACGCCATGAACCATACCGGCAAAAGAACTCGTTCTCGGGAGGAAATTTTCGCATCAAAGTACGAAGGTTTGGCTTCTTTATAAGTCAATCCAGCTCCAAACCCGGATGTACGCTTTACGCGATTCATCGCATCTTCCGTAGCAAACTGCCGAGCATCTTCATCGTACAATTTACCATCAACATCCGCCGCGTCAGCATAGAATCCGCTCAAAAATGAGGAGGAGAATTTCTTCACTTCCTTCATGTTGTATGGCATGATTCGCTCGCTGATGTCATCCGAAAATCCCGCAGCCGCGTCATGTGGATAATCCTCATAAAACGCATCCATGTTACCTGTCACAAGGAAATTCTCGGTAATAATGTAATCTCCGCTCCTGTGTGACTTTTCCGCAGGAACGCAACATTTACCGAGCTTCACATCGTACAGCCAATACGGCATGTAAATTCCGCGGAACGAATCCATGACCGAGTCATTGCGCAACGCCTTTGGCGCATAAATCGCACGGCCGATGGTCTTGCGATATGATTGTTCACATGCTTCCTTGGAAACAATAAACGGGATAATTTTGGTGGGACGCGCCTCCTTGGTAATGCGCGAATTCAAAATTGTAGACGCGCCGCAAAAACTGCAGAATTCAGCGACAGAGTTGTTGGCACTGTACACGGAACCGCCGCATTGCGGGCAAATAAATGTCGTAACTTCCATCTCGGAACTTTGCGCTTCATGACTCTCTTCAACCTCATAAGGGTCATACTGGGATTCACAAAATTCACAACGCATCTTCTGCGAAGCAATATCGAAAACAATATTACCGCCGCAGCCGGGGCATTCAAACATAGTTATTCCTCCTCGTAAGAAAAAATCACACGCTGGCAGTTGATTATTATTCAATAATCATAAATCGCACGCTATCAGTTAAATATTATACATTAAATACATGTGTTATGTAATATAAAATGTGACTTCCCCTATAAAAATAGTTTATTGCATTAACTCCATCCACCCTTATGTTGCGTTTGACATTGCATGACTTTCGCGCTATGATATGAAATACAGAACATATGTTTGCTTGTGGACAGAACGGTACGCAGATATACCCGAGTATTAGCGCATACTTAAATATATTCGCGAATCTGCAGTGGTATGCCAGCAGGGTTACTTATTGATTAAGGAATGAATCGGTGTCGGAACATGAGTGATAAGCAGAAGTACTACATTTGCATAGATCTCAAGTCCTTCTACGCTTCGGTGGAATGCGCGGAGCGTGGTTTGGATGTCATGACTACACGTTTGGTTGTTGCGGATCCCGAGCGAACAGACAAGACCATCTGCCTGGCAGTTTCACCTGCAATGAAAGCTCTCGGAGTACGGAATCGATGCCGCGTCTTTGAAATACCTGATGGAATTGACTACATCATGGCACCGCCGCGAATGCAACTATACATTGACTATGCCGCCAAGATTTACAGTATATACATGCACTATATCTCCAAAGAGGATATCCACGTCTACTCCATCGACGAAGCATTTATGGATGTTACGGATTATTTGGAATTGTACCATATGACGCCGCGCGAACTTGGAATGCGCATAATGGAAGAGATTTATGAGAAACTTTCAATTCGCGCGACATGCGGTATCGGAACCAATCTGTATCTTACCAAAGTCGCATTGGATATCACTGCCAAACATTCTCCTGACTTTATCGGAGAATTGAACGAAGAAACATATCGTGAAACACTTTGGGATCATCAACCTCTTTCGGATTTCTGGATGGTTGCCGGCGGTACAATACGAAGGCTTGCCAGTGCCGGAATATCGACCATGCGCGGAATAGCATCTGCCCCCGAAGATACGATCTACCATTTATTCGGTGTCGATGCCGAGCTTCTGATTGACCATGCCTGGGGGCGTGAACCCGTCACCATTGCAGATATTCATAATTACAAAGCGCATAACAATTCTCTGTCCAGCGGGCAGGTATTGGCACGTGAATATTCTTTCGAAGATGCGCGTCTGATTGTCAAAGAAATGATGGATTTGTTATGTCTTGATATGGTTGAGAAACAGCTTGTTACCTCATCCGTAACATTGCACCTGTCCTACGCCGCAAGACTGGGGCTCGAATCCAGTCACGGGACAGTAACTTTATCGGAGGAGACAAACGCGGACATTCTAATTTTGCCGAAGGTGGACGAACTCTATACGCGTATTGCCAACCCGGACGGCGGGGTCAAACGTGTCAGCCTCACATGCAATCGCATACTTCCCGAAGAATATCAGCAATACAGCTTTTTCGCAGACCCCGAATCTCTTACGAAAGCACGCGCCATTCAGGAAGCGATGATAGATATTAAGAACAAATTCGGCAAAAATGCCGTTCTCAAAGGCATGAATCTGCAGGAAGCCGGAACAACACGTGAACGAAATCTTCAGATTGGAGGGCACAAGAGTGGCAAATAAACCTTTGAACAAAATGCCCATTGCAGACAGAGCCAAGCAGTTTATGCCGTTTGCCGCACTCACCGGACTGTCCGAAGCACTGCGTGCCCAGGAGCGGATTCACGTCGACCGTAAGAAACTTTCGGAAGAAATGCTGCAGGAATTGGATGCCAAAATGCGTAACATCAGAAAGGGAAGCATCATCACAGTCGTATATTACGAAAAGGGCGAATATATACAAAAAACCGGCATGGTTGCTTCCATAGAAACAACCAGCCGGATTGTGCAAATCGTTAATACACGAATTCACTTTGATGACATCGTGGATGTCAATCCCGAAGCATAAAGTGCAGTTGCTGCACTCTTCTATTTCTCATGCTCGTTCTGCTTCTTATGCTTCATCCAATACTTATACTTTTAATAATTCTTATACTTCTTCTACTTCTACTGCATCTTCAACAGCATCTGCAACTGTCTCTGCTGCATCTGCTACTGCATCGGCTGCCTTATCAACAGCATCAGCTGCTGCTTCTGCAACATCTTCTGCTGCATCGGAAGCATCCTGAACATTAGCTGCAGCCTGTGCCTCTTCCAAAGCACGCTTCAACTCGGCAATCTTGTCATCCATATCTGTAAGCTTCTTCATAAGATCGGCAAGGTCCGAAGCCGGAGCATCCTTGTACAATTCGTAATACTTCTTGCCAAGGCGATGATACTGCTCATACTTCTTAGCTTCTTCAGCCTTGATCTGAGCCTGAAGCTTAGCGATTCCGCCATAATATTTTGCCTTATCTGTTACTGTTCCGATGAACTTAGAAACTTCTTCTGTAAAATTTTCCATTTGTAATTCCTCCTCGCAAATCTATTGTTTGGTTAACATGGGTATAGTATAACATATTTTTTCCGAAAAACATTAAAAATGGATTAAAAATCTATTAAACATTGCAACATATCACTTTGCCATTATTTCGGGCATAAACGTGGGTCCAATTGCACATATTTCAAATCAGATTTTAATATTCAGACTGCCGTCGCAGCCGACATGGATTCATTTCATATTACAATTCATTTATCAATTTGCCGTCGCAGCAGACATAGATAATTCTACAATCAGCGTCTCCAATCCGATTTGATCGGAAATCTTGCCGGACTTAAATGCCTCATCCGTATCGGCGCATTTAGAAAGAGCTTCCTGCAACCATCTTGTACTCTTTCTGCGAGCCTGGTCACCGGCCTTCTTCACCGCAAAGGGATGTGCCCCGACAATTCCGGGAATCTCGGTTTTAAGATCACGCCTGTCATTTAACAGACCCTTTACATGCAGCACCAGGCGGATTTGCCGCGTAATACTGGCCATAATGCGAAGCGGAGCCTCCCGAAGATTCAGCAAATCACCATACAACGTTATTGCTTTCTTGGTATTGCCTGCCATAATTGCATCCAACATATCAAAAATGTGATCCTCGAATCGCATCGGACAGATTGCTTCGATATCTTCCGCAGTAATCACATCATGATCCATTGTATAACACACCAATTTCTCCAATTCATTGGAGATTTGCATCATATCATCGCCGGTATATTGCAGGAACAATTCCAATGTACGACCGTCAATTCGTTTATGCTCGGCGCGAATTCTCCCTGCCAGCCATGCCGCAAGTGTATCATGCGTCTGCCGTTCAAACACTGCCACGCAGCCATTCTTTTTCACTGCTTTATAGACCTGGTTATTCTTCTCAACAGATTGTTCATTAAAAATAACAACTGTTGTTTCCGGTATCTGCGCAATATACATCGCAATCTTCTCATTTGAAGAAGAAAACCATCCGGTATCCTCCAGAAGAATCACTCGCTTTTCTGCCAAAAACGGCATTGTCTCCGCCAAGTCAATAATCTGCTCAACCGTTACATCATTTCCGGCAGCTTTAAAGAAATTCATACTGTCTTCCGGATCTCCCAACGCCTTTGCCAGATTATCACGGTACTGATTGCGAATATAGACTTCCTCGCCATACAGCAAATATACATTATAAAATTTATGATTTTCCAAATCTTTCTTTAATGTAAGCATAGTCTCATTCTATCACGAAATCTCACTTATTGATACGACGGTTTACATTCCGCGGATTTCCTTAACGGATACTTCTCGCAGATTATATTGTACTTCGACACGCGAGTCTTGTCATCAAACTTCTTGCTTTCACTACTAGTCACCATATTTCAATTTACTTTTATGAATCTATTTATTTGTATTTCACCCTTATCAACCTTCACTGTCACCTGCCCACACTCATCCGTCCTATAAACCCTCGCTCCTACATCCGATAATCTATCCAGCGTTTCCTTGTGTGGATGCCCGTAGCGATTATTAAGCCCACAGGATATGCATGCGATATCGGGTGATATTTTATTGATAAACTCAGCCTTTCCTGATCCGGATGAGCCATGGTGTCCAACTTTTATATAATTGACCTTCGGCAAAGTCACACACCCTTCATCTGCCAATTGCATAATCCTCTCTTCGCTCTCCACGGTAGCATCGCCCATAAAAAGGCTGCAGAATCCGGTTGGAACATGTGTTATTTTAAGAACAAGTGAATCTCGGTTCGCATCATGCGGCGGCAAATCAGCAATACCTGTGCCCCTGCCGACATTCTTCCCTGCATGCAAAGAACTCATATCAGCTCGTGACTCAGCATTTACCTTATTCTCTCTGCTCGGCGACAGGCATTCTATACGCAAATCCCCCGCCTCCATTACATCCGTAGCGCCAATAAGGCAAATCGGTATATTCTTCTCCATCAGTTGGCACCGTATATCCTGCAGTTCATCACTTTGCCAACAATCTGCAGTTGTGACAACACACCCTATCTGTAAAACAGATTCAGGGAGCAATAGAAGGTCCGAAACTCCATTTACATGATCCGCATCCTCGTGCGTCAGGAACAAATAATCGATTCTGCCGATTCCATTCGAAAGAATCACCGGCGCAACCCTGTATGTGCCGACATTTTTCTCACTGCTACTACCTGCATCCAATAAAATAACAGGTGCGTGATTGCCGAAAATCAATGTGGAATCTCCCTGACCGACAGATATGTTCCGAATCTCCATCCACGAGACCCTGCGAATACACAAAATGCATATTGCAACAGAAATTGCAAACAAAAACACGTGTATAGCTTTTGCACTTTTTATTGAATTTGCAACCTTTTCTGCCACTACAGCAAAATTTGTGTTTTTTAAATAACAGTATCGTTTTTTCTCTCGTGCAGAAGTGTTATTTTTTAAAAAATCGCGACTGGTTCGGTCAATGGGTTTTTGAGACTTCTTTTTTTCGCACACGTAAATTCCTATTGCAAGAACAATATAATAACACGTGCACGGAATCATTCCCGGTCTTCCGATATGAACAAAGCTTTTGGGAATCGCGATTGATAGGGATGATAACTTATCATATATTTCAAGTATCACATGTGCTATTTTAAATATCAGACGTGCCAAAAGGCCTTGATTGGCAGATAATCCCATCAACGGAGCAATAATCCCCGTCTCCAAGAGAGCCAAGGCTATTCCCATGAATCCAGCAGCTAACAAAACGCTCAGTAATGGGACAACCGCAAGATTCAAAAATGTAGATAGAATTGATATGCCAAAGAAACTGTACGCACTGATCGGAAGTGTAAACAGTAAAACACTGATTCCTGCAAGAAAAGATGAAATCATTGTCCTTTCTACTTGCCAAATGCGTCGCATACGAGGAAGCTTCTTCTCTTGTATATAGTATTCTCGCTTTCTGAAATGAATAATTATCGCCTTCTCAATCGGCGAGAAACATGGCAGGACCAGTCCAATGCCAAGCACTGCACCAAATGACAACAGAAAGCCGCTATCATAGATATAATAAGGATTCTCCAACAGAATCATCATGCTTGAAACAGCTGCTGCCGAAAGTAAATCATAAGTACGATTAATCGCCTGCGCTAACACAGATAAAGAAAACATAATAAACGCACGCACAACAGATGTTGAGAAGCCGGAAAAGAACCCATAAAAGCCAATCAAAGCGGCCGACAGAATTGATGCAGGCACCAATCGTATTCCCAACCTTCGTAATAAAGCCATAACAAAGAGCCCTACGCCGGCGATGTGCAAGCCGGACTGGCAAAGGACGTGAGATATGCCGGCATATTGATATTGGCGCTTTAGGTCTGCATCCAGTGACACCTTATCGCCAAACATAATCGCTTTCATAACACCTGTTTCTTTTTCGTTCAAATATTGTAATATCACATTTCCCAGGTATACCTTTGCTTGATACAGACATTCCCTCAGTTCGTTATGGCTAGCAGATACAGCCATTATTTCAGGCGTAAACAAAGAACCGCTATAACCGCGTATGTAATAATACATTGCACTGTTAAACTGTCCCTCGTTCTCTTCCCGTGTGTACAACGCAACACGACCGGATAAACGTACTGTACTGCCAAGAAATATGCCGTTATATTCCGCTTCCGGATTTGGGGTATAAGCGATCAAACCCGTAAATCCTTTATACGAGTTACGAACAATATTGGAATCATTATAAGTGTTTCTGTTTGAATGAATAATCATTGACGAATCAAGAGAAGATGCATCATCAGCAGATGAATCAAGAGTTTCCAGTACTTCCCTTGTATTCCATGTGTTTGGAAACGTAATATCTGATAAATAGAAACGAAATGTACCGTTCTTTTCTTCCTTTTGCACAACACGACCTTCTACGCATATTTGCATCCCATCCAATTGGGGATACAGATCAATGGCATATTGTGGCGGGAACAGCTCTATAACCAAGTATACAGCAAGTGCAAAAAGAATACTCAGAAGGCACATCGGCCTTCTGACGTACAAACAATCATCCTTTCTGCCGGCACTATGAAAGTGCCTCAATTTACGTGCTTTGCTTAATATGTCTCAACTTATGTGCTTTACTTAATATGTCTCAATTAATGTGCTGAATTAACGAATCAATTCAAGATTTCTTTCAAATGGAGTAGACAAATACATCGTTCCGAATGAAATTTCCGTCTCGGAATCAACCATAAACTGTACGCGGCTGACATTCGAAAGTTGCGTTAAGGAATTTACAAACGAATATAATAAAACTTCATCAGAAACATTCAATGTCTTCTCCAAATAGTCCTGTGTGAAATTAACATAACACGTGCCATCTTTTACTGTAACGGTGGGTGTATGCAATTCCGATGATACAACAGGGTATACATTTCCGGTGATCGGACCCTTTACAATATACTCCGCCACCAGCTTTTCCATAGAGATGTTACTGCTGTAAACAACCGATTCAACAGTCTCCACCAATCCTGTTCCCGACTCGTCCGCAAAGAACAAATGCAAATCCGCACGTTCATATGAATTAATCTCACTTCCGTCGTTTTCCAAAAACTGTTCCGGAACCATCAGTCCGATCGGAACACCTTTTGAATCCTCAATCGGCGCTCCGTCCACCGTAAAATACACACCCAGAATATCCTCAAGCGCACACAGTGATTTAACAACAGCCGCACGACGCAAGACTGCTTCTCCCGCCGGAGTATCCATATACTCTTTACTAAAGTCAACCGATACACATCCTTCGCTTATCGAAAAAGTAACAGCCGATATCTTTTCGCTTATCGCAGGTACGGTCTCAGCATTTCCGGGGCCTGTAATCACGCGCTGCAATACTTCTTTGACACAATTTTGCAGTCCGTCCTCTTCAACCGTTTTCTGAGGTGTAAACGGCACCGCAACAAGTTGTGTACGCTCGCGATTCATATCGTAAACCAGAATCATGGAATCTTCCGACGTAGTAGCATTTTCAGTTCCTGAAGGGCTTGTTCCATTTGCAGAATTCAAGGCATCCGAGGCCATCATATCGTTTGAGGCATTCGGTGCACTCGTACTGCATCCGCACAAATTTACAGGCGCAACAAGAAGTACCGCCGTCAGAGCATAGGCAAGTAATCGTCTCATCATACCGCAGCACCTCCTTCCTGGATATAGCTTAAGGGAATCTTTACCACAAACGTTGTGCCTCTTCCCGGCTCAGATTCAACCTTTATGGCACCGTTATGCATAACAATTGCATTCCTCGTAATTGCCAGTCCGAGTCCCGTTCCGCCAATCTCTCTGGAATGTGACTTATCCACGCGGAAAAATCGTTCAAAAATGTTCGGCAAATCTTCCTGAGGGATTCCGATCCCGTTATCTTCAATAGTGATCAACGCAAACTGCGGTTCAGCATCAAGAGACACCTTTACATAGCCGTTCTCATTATTATATTTGATTCCGTTTTCAATCAGATTGGTAAATGCCAACGACAGCTTTGTTTCATCTATCTCCGCATCACAATTACGGATGCACTCATAAAGCAGGTCCACCTTATTCTTTTCAGCAATCGGAGTCAGGCGTTTCATGATACCTTCCAGCAACGTGCCCAAATTTACAGTTGCAATATCCATCTTGCCGGAGTCCTTATCCATCTTAACAAGAGAAAGCAAATCATTGATAATCTTATTCTCTCGATCAATCTCCGATACAATATCCTCCATAAATTCTTTATACATTTCATTCGGAACATCTTCCATCTGAACGAGCGAGTCCGCCAATACCTTCATGGAAGTCATCGGTGTTTTCAGTTCATGACTGACATTTGCAACAAATTCCTGTCGCGAATCATCCAGAACCTTCATTCGGCCGAGCATATCGTTAAATGCCTGCGTAATACGACGCGTCTCACGATAATTCATAACCGAAATCTTTTCCTGCCTAAAGCCCTCATCAATCTTACTGATTGCAACAGTGATCTGATTGATCGGACGAACCAGCAAATAAGAAAACCAAAACGCAATGGCAATAATGATAATACCGGCAGCCGTTGCAATCAGGGCCGCGCGATTTTTCATAAGAGTAATCGTATCACTAATGTTGTCCGTGGATACGCTGGTTAGCATAACACCCGTTACTTCTTCGCCGTTTTTCCCGATAATCGGTGTTGTCACCTCAATATAGTGATTGTTGGAATCATATATTGCCGTATTGCTCTTTTCAAAGCAACGCAACACCTCCGGCGAAATCATTGTCTTGCCGATACTTATGGAATATGTGTCCTGAATAATCTTAAAGTCACGGTCGATAATCATAACACGACCATCATACAGTTCTGACAACTGCATCAATTCTGCTGTGATTACCGGTTGGGAAATGTCATCCAGATATCCGTTCAGATACAGATGATTGGCCAGAACCATACATTGGTTCTGAATCTGAGAAGTGCGTACCGAAACAGCGCGGGATTCGTAACTTTCAACGATTACCACGCTCAAAAGCAGGCAGGGCAGAAGCCCTGCAATCGATATGGACGCAAATATGCGAAAACGCAAGCTTCGTACAATACGAAGCGACATTATATACTCTTTAATTCTGGAAATAATAACCAACACCCCATTTCGTATGAACGTAGGCGGGTTCACCCGGATTCTGTTCAATCTTCTCACGCAAACGTCTGATATGAACATCCACCGTACGAACATCACCGGGGTATTCTGCTCCCCAAACAAGATTCAATAACTTCTCACGAGAGAAAATCACATTCGGATTGTTAATTAGAAGTGCCAAGATCTCGAATTCTTTTGCGGTAAGATTATATTCAACATCCTTAATAAATACACGGCGTCCGCTGATAATCATGCGTACATCACCGCCGGTCAACACGTCACTGCCTTCTCCTTCCACAAGATTATTCTCGGGAATCGGAACAGCACGACGCAATACAGCGTTCATTCTGGCCTTTACTTCCAATACATTGAAGGGTTTCGTCATGTAATCATCGGCACCGCAGTTAAGGCCCATGATTTTGTCCGTATCTTCACCTTTTGCGGTCAGCATAATAATCGGAACGTTTGAAAATTCCCTTGTCTTGGAGCAAACTTCCATTCCGTCCATCTTCGGAAGCATCAAATCCAACAAAATAATATCGTAATTATTCTCACGAATCATCTGAAGCGCTTCTTCGCCGTCATATGCCGCATCCACGTCATTACCATCCTGCTCCAATGCGAACTTCAGACCTTTCACAATCAACTTTTCATCATCAACACATAAAATCTTCATCTACTAATCCTCTCATAATCAATGTGTGCCTTATATGCACACCAAATCTTTAATCTTAGCGTATACCCCTTCTTTGATACCTTCCACGCTCATAACCTGTGTAACATCGGTAAATCGACCATGGCTATCGCGATACGCAATGATCGCATTGGCCTTCGACGCACCGATACCCGGAAGTGTTATAAGTTGATTATAATCTGCCGTATTCAAATTCACAAGTCCGGATGAATCTTCCTCCGGTGTAGTACCGCCTGTAAATACATTTCCTTCGGCTGACATATTCTCTGTTTCTTCCACGGTAGGCACGTAAATTCGCATACCATCCGACAGGCATTCCGCCAAATTCAGATATTCGGTATCCGCCTCCGGCACAAAACCTCCTGCTACCTCAATTGCATCAATATATCGGGCTGCGGCATCCACACTGTATACACCCGGAGTGCGGACCGCGCCGCAGATATGCACAATAATCGAAGTATCCGGGACGGTGACTTTCCCTTGGGCATCACCTGCACCGGATTCCGAAGCAATCCCATTCGCATCTGAAATACCGGCAGAACCTGTTTCAGAATTGCTCTGATTTGACGCAGCATCTTGCCGGCCCGACACATTTCCTTTGTCCGACGCACTTCCCCCGCCGGTCAAGTCTTGATCAGAAACTACCTCTCCATATGGAATAAGCTCCTCCTGCGCACTTTGGCATGCAACAAGAGAAGCCATTCCAAAACAACAAAACCATATAATTGCTGACTTTTTAAATATCATATAACACCTTTCTGCAGATTCCCGGTGTTACCAATCATTCATCAAAATCCGAAGAAATCAAACGGGTTAAAGAAGTAATATCCGTTATTTCCGTCATAATAATCTCTTCCGTTATTTCCGTTATCCGATCCGTTCTCAACAGAATCTTTCTCTTGTTTCTGCTGCAGATCCGGATCGAGCGGAGTACCCTTGCGGCTGCCTAATGTAACCGTTACGGTCTTCTCTACATATTCGCCGTTTTCAGAGCGATAGAACAGCACCTCTACCTGCTCATCGGCCTTATAATAATCCAACTGTTCCTGCAATTCCGTAATAGATTTCACAGTAACGCCGTCAAACTTACGAATAACATCGCCAACCTGTAAACCGCACTTCTCAGCAGGTGAGTCTTCACTTATCTCACGTAAATATACGCCTTCAGGAAGTCCGTAATTCTTGGATGCATCCTGTGTAACTGTCACTCCGGAGATACCCAAATATCCGGCATCTTTCTTCTCTACCTTATCGCGTGTCTCACGATTCATCAGATCTTCGATAATCGGTGTAGCTGTAGAAATGGGAATTGCATAGCCCATACCTTCAACCTGCGCCGAAGCAAACTTCGCGGAATTGATACCGATCAGTTCACCTTTCATATTTAACAGAGCACCACCGCTGTTACCGGGGTTAATCGCTGCATCCGTCTGAATAAGCTTATTGGTAATTTTCTCAATGGTAACCTCACGATCCAGCGCACTGACAATACCTGTTGTTACGGACTGGCCATATCCAAGTGCATTACCAATTGCAACAACCTGCTCGCCTACAACAAGCTCGCCGGAATCACCCATTACAGCAACACTGATGGCATCGAGTGTGGACTGCTTGATATCTTTAAGATTAACACCTACGATTGCCAGATCCACATCGCTGTCCGCACCTTTTACATATGCCTCATATACTTCGTTATCTATAAAGCAGACCGACAAAGTATTGGCATTTTCACTAACATGATTATTGGTAACAATCAACAGTTCCGTATCGGACTCACCGACAATAATACCCGAGCCGCAGCTCTCACTCTCATACTGCTGAACGCCCATGCCAAACATACTTCTGATTTCCTGTACACTCTTATTGGTAATGGAAACAATTGCAGGCATACAATTTACAGCCACATCACTTACAGAATAAGTTCCTTCCGTGCGCAATTGAGGTGCAAACGCCGGCGCCGTGGGAGTAGACTTAATCTCAGGTGCTTCCTCTTTGGCGGATTGTGCATCCTCTTTAGGTTCTTCAACAACTGCCTCTACCACCGCTTTCGGGAAGAAACGGTCTGCAATCCATTTAACTCCCAGGAATCCACCGCCTGCCATTACGCCGAATGCCAGACCCAAACCAAGTGCCAAAAAGATTTTACCTGTTCTCTTTTTTCGTGCTGCCTTTTTCTCTGCCTTTTGACGTGCGAGAATCTGCTCCATAGTTGCCGGAGTAGTCTCTTTTTGTTCTCCGTAATTGTAATACTCGTACATAATACTCACTCCTCCTTATCGGGAAAGTCATTCTCCCTTACACAACCAAACATTTGATGAAACCAAACTGCTGCGCCGCACTATGGCGCCGTTATTCCCATCTGTTCTGTGAGTAATGTACATAACAAATTTCAAGAACTTGTGTATAAAATGTGAAAAAAGTGTGTTTTATATGACTATTTAACAAAATTACCGGCGCCCGCGCTAAAGGATTGCTGCAATGACAATTTCGCACTGATTTCCTCTATCTGCGCTCCGATTGTATCCGACAAGGCACGAAGCGTCTCATCCGGATCGGCGCCCTTCCATATCTTTGTAAATGCAATCTCCAACTGAACCCAATAATTGCTGGCTTCAACCATTTTCGGAATCGGAACGGACTTCTCATATTCCATCATTACATTTCCAATTTCGGGTTCATCATACGAAACATTCTTACGGCAAGCGATTTTGCCACATTTATCATAAATCTCGTCCGCACGATAGAACGACAAAAACTCCGCAAAAGCATCCGCTTTCTCCTGCTTATCCGAATATCCGTTGACTGCTACTGCTGTCGTAACCGACAAACCTCTTGCCTTGAGAAGAGAACTCAGATCGGGCAGCACCGTCACACCGTACTCGAATTCAAAGTCACCCGCAGCCTTAGCCTCTTCAATCTTGGCAATGGCATCGGTCGTTGCTACGGTAAATACAGTCTTGCCTTCAATAAAGTCATTCAAAATCGACTCATAACTCACTTCATTGGCATCAATGGAGAAGAACTGATTCATATTCTGGTAAACCTGCAGGCATTCTACAGCCTGATTGTTATAAATATTGAAAATTGCGGGATTATCCCCTGCTTCGCCGCCCACTTCCATATAATTACCGACAAAGAAGTAATTATAGAAAATATCGGAAACATCCCATTTAAATACGGATTCAACCGCTTCCGGAGCATCGTAGTTATTTGCGAATGTTTGAATGTCATCAAGCGTCGCAGGAATCATCGTAGCCAACTGTGCAAGAACATCCTCTGATGCAAGTGCATCCTCTTCACCCATCGGGGTACCGCCATAATTGTCGCCGGCCATACCTACATCGGATATCTCACTTAAGCCGTTTCCGCCATCTTCTGCAGCCCGATTCTGTTCAGCATTTTCACTATTTCCGTCCGATGCATTATCTTGGGAATCCTGACTTTTGCTTCCGTCATCCGGCGCGTTCTCATCCACGCCTTCCGCTGTGCTACCATCCGCGCCTTCCGCTGTGCTGCCTTCAGCACCTTCCATCACGGCGTTCTCCTCAATACGACTCTGTGCAATCGAAGCCATATAAGTCTTGTTATACAGGAAAAAATTGGTCTCGTAATACAACGGATATGCAACGTAGTGATCATATACAGACACCGCATTTAATGAAGTCTGCGGATAATTTCCCGGCAAAAGCAGCCCCTTATCATCGATAACAGGCATCGCCAGTCCTGCAAGATATGCTTTCAACAGGTTATCATGCGTTGTTACATATAAATCGGGTTTCTCCTGCTCCGCATTTTCATCAACAGACGTGCGATTAATGTACTCCAAATACTCCACACCGGAAACAAGTGTGGGAATGACTTTTACATCATATTCCTTACGAAATGCCATGGCCGACGTAGACAAATATTCCGTCAATGCCTCATCCGTATACCATAATACCAATGTATTCTCGTCCTCTTCCCTTGCTTCAGCCTCTTCGGGCGTTTCCTCGGGAATGGCACCGTACATCGTATCGGGTGTAAATTTGGCTACAAGAAACAAACCGACCAATAAAAGCATCGTAAGACTTGCAGCAAACCATTTTCCTGTCATAAAACACAATTACTCCATATAAATACAATATGTGCCGTGCGCAATCGCACACTGTAAGCATAAATCATCACAAACAAGTACTCTTACATCATTGCAAGCAGCACTCTTACATCATTACAAACAAGTACACTCACATCATCGCAAGCAATACTCTTACATCATTTCAAATGCTTTCTTCAAGCGAACTGCCATATCGTCCACATCCGCTTCCGTAATAATAAGCGGAGGCAGGAAACGCAGAACATTCGAGCCTGCCGTTATCAAAATAAGTCCCTGTGAAAGTGCATTCTTCACTACATCTCCGGGCTTCACCTTATCTGTATCAAACACGAGGCCCTGCATAAGGCCCAATCCGCGATAGCCCAGTAAAAAGTCATACTCCGCGGTTAACTCGGCAAGTTTCTGCTGTAAATAAGCGGAAACCGATTTAACATGTTCGCCCAGATTCATGTCTTCCATAATATCAAGCACTTCGCAAATTGCACGGCATACAAGCGGATTGCCGCCATACGTTGTACCATGATCGCCGGGCACAAGAGATGCTGATGCAACACGCTCCGTCATCAAAAAAGCTCCTACAGGCAGTCCACAACCGACAGCCTTGGCAACCGTCAAAATATCCGGTTTCACGCCGTACTGCTCATAAGCAAACATCGTACCGGAACGCATCATTCCACACTGGATCTCGTCCAAAATAAGCAATATATCACGCTCATCGCATATCGCACGAACTTCCTTAATAAAGTCAGGATCCGCGGGATAGATTCCGCCTTCGCCCTGCACTGTTTCCATAATAATGGCACATGTCTTGTCCGTAAGAAGTTCTTTTACCGAATCAATATCATTGAATTCTGCAAACTTAATGTTTCCGATCATCGGCAAAAAAGCCTCGCGGTAATGTGCATTTCCCGTAACGGAAAGAGCACCGTATGTACGTCCGTGGAACGAATGATTCATGGCAATAATCTCATGATCAGTGCTTCCGTCCTTTAAGAAAGCGTACTTACGTGCAGTCTTTAAAGCGCCCTCAATTGCTTCCGCACCGCTGTTTGTAAAGAATACGCGATCCATACCGGCCGCTTTGGTAAGCTTAACAGCTGCTTCAATCGTCGGTGCAGAATAATAATAATTTGATGTATGTGTCAGTTTCTCAACCTGATCCTTTATTGCATTCACGTAACGTTCATTGCCGTATCCCAGTGCATAAACAGCAATACCGGAGCAAAAGTCAAGATACTCCTTGCCTTCGGAATCATACAGGTGAACGCCTTCACCCTTTTCCAAAATAATATGATAACGATTGTATGTGTGGAGAAGATGTTCCTCTCCTAACCCGATATATTCTTCCGTATTCATATAATCAATCCTTTCTCCTCGTCACAACCAAGAACAATATTCATACACTGAATGGCAGCGCCCGAAGCACCTTTTCCCAAGTTATCAAACACTGCACTGACAAGAATTCTGTCATCATTTCCCGTAACATAGATTCGGGCATCATCCATTCCCGACTTTGCATTTGCGGCAAAGAATCCGTTACCCTCCGCCTCACTTCCGAAAGGCATTACCGTAATAAATTTCTCGCCTGCATAGAATTCTTCATACTTTGCATGAAGTATTTCGGGAGTAACCTTTTCATTCAAAAGATGTGTATAAAGCGGAAGCGTTACAATCATTCCGCTGTAATAGTCATCCACAACGGGAGTAAACAACGGTTCACGTGTAAGATGCGATATTGCTTTCATCTCTTTTAAATGTTTATGCTGCTGCGACAATGCATACTCTCTCGGTGCATATAAATCCTGTGTCTTGTCAGGTGATTCATACAAAGCAATTGCCTTCTTACCGGCTCCGCTGTATCCGGACAAAGCAGTTACATATACGGGATAATCCGGAGACATAACACCTGTTTTTATAAGAGGATATACTGTCATATTAAAACCAGAAGCATAGCATCCGGGAACAGCAATACGCTTGCCATTGCGAATAGCCTCTCTGAATTCTGCTCCCAGTTCCGGCAAACCGTATGCCCATCCCGGCTCGGTTCTGTGTGCCGTAGAAGCATCTATAATAACCGTATGATCATTATCGGGATCAACCAGTGATACGGCCTCAATGGCTGCAGCATCGGGAAGGCACAAGAATGTAATATCACTCTCGTTAATAAATTTTGCACGCTCTGCAGCATCTTTCCTTTTCTCCGGATCAATTTTCATCACTTCTACGTCATCGCGCATCGCAAAACGTTCATTAATCCGCAGACCTGTCGTTCCTTCACTTCCGTCTATAAATACTTTCTTCTTCATATCTGCTCCTTACGACCTCTTCCTGCCTATTTCCAAATATTTCTTGCCATTTGTTACTTGCTAAACATTGTTCCCACACCGGTATCGGTAAAGATTTCCAACAACAGACTGTGTGCTATTCTGCCATCCAAAATATGCACTCTGTTAACGCCGCTCTTAATTGCATCCGTACAATTGTTAAGTTTCGGGAGCATTCCTCCGCCGATACAACCGCTCTTAATCAGCTCGTCCGCTTCTTCTACAGTCAAATGCGAAATAAATGTTTCCGGCTTACCCGGATCTCTGTAAACACCTTCGATATCCGTCAAAAATGCCAACTTGTCAGCACACATTGCCTTTGCAATAGCACATGCCGCATCGTCCGCATTTATATTGTAAGTTTGAAAGTCTTTATCAATACCAATCGGAGCAACTATCGGGAGAAAATCCTTCTCTAACAGATCTTCCAGTATCTTGGTATCTACCTTCGTCACTTCGCCGACAAATCCGATATCTTCGCCACCCGAAAACTTCTTTTCTACCTGCAACAGACCACCGTCTTTACCGGATATTCCTACGGAGCGAACACCCAATTCCTCTACCATGGTAACCAGGGATTTATTGACTTTTCCCAGAACCATTTCCGCAATTTCCATCGTTTCTTCATCGGTCACACGCAATCCGTTTACAAATTTCGGCTCTTTTCCGACCTTTGAAATCCATCTGCTGATTTCCTTGCCGCCACCGTGAACAACGATAGGCTTGAATCCAACCAATTTCAAAAGTGTAACGTCCTTGATAACGTTTCTCTTCAACTCTTCATCCGCCATTGCGCTGCCGCCGTATTTTACAACGATAACTTTACGGTTAAACTGCTGAATATAAGGCAATGCCTCAACAAGTACTTTTGCTTTCTTCAAATCTTCATCACTGTAAATTGCGTTCATGGTTTCTCCTTTTCCTTCATCAGCTTCTGTAATCGGCATTAATCTTGACATAATCATATGTAAGGTCGCAGCCCCATGCTGTTGCACTTTCGTCACCCATCTTCATATCTACCAAAAATCTGACTTCGGGTTCGGAGAGAATCTTTGTAGCCTCTTCTTCGCTGTAATCCGTACCCATACCGTCTTTATAAATAAGCATGCTGCTCTCGCTGCCCTGATAATACAATTCCATGTTTGAGGGATCAAACTGAGCACCCGAATAACCAAGTGCACACAGAATACGTCCCCAGTTTGCATCATGTCCATATACCGCAGCCTTCGTGAGTGAAGAACAGATAACGGATTTGGCAAGAATACGGGCGTTTGCCTTCGTATCCGCGCCTATGACTTTGCATTCAATAAGTGCATCTGCGCCCTCGCCGTCACCTGCCAAACGTTTTGCCTGTGTTTCATTAATATAATGAAGTGCTTCCTTAAACTCTTCATACTCGGGTGTGCCGAACTTAATCTCCTCATTCTCGGCCATTCCGTTTGCGAATACAAGAAGCGTATCATTTGTAGAAGTATCACCGTCAACGGAAATCATGTTGTACGTATCCACAACATCTTCTTTCACAAGCTTCGTAAGTACTTCCTTGGAAATATTTGCATCCGTCGTAACATAGCTGAGCATTGTGCACATATTCGGATGAATCATTCCGGAACCCTTTGACATAGCACCGATTGTAACCGTCTTGCCACCAATTTCTATAGAAACAGCAATTTCTTTATTCACCGTATCCGTTGTCATGATCGCCTTGGATGCGTCTGTTCCGGCCTCAGGTGCATGAGATTTGGCTGCCGCAAGGCGTCCGATTCCGGCCTTGATTCGATCAATCGGAAGCTGCGCTCCGATAACACCGGTAGATCCCACCAAAACAGCCGACTGAGGAATTCCCAGAATCTTAGCTGCTTCTTCGGCGGTCTGACGACAATAATTCATGCCCTCTTCGCCCGTACCTGCATTCGCAATTCCGGTATTAACAATAACTGCCTGTGCATAGGGAGAATTCTCCACAATGTCCTTATCCCAAAGAACCGGTGCAGCCTTCACAACATTTGACGTAAATGTCGCCGCCATCGTACAGGGCTTCTGTGAATATACAATTGCCATGTCCTTCCGATTCTGATATTTAATTCCTGCTTCAATACCTGCCGCCTCGAATCCGATCGGGGCATTTACTCCGCCTTCAATAATCTTCATGTCCGTATCCTCGCTTTGATAACATATGTTATATTTGTTAACTGTTGAATTTAACAATGTTTTCCGTATTTAATACAAAGTCATAATAATTCAGGTCCAGTCGTCTCGTCCAACCGATTTCATTCCAAAATGCATTTCCTATATCATTAGAAGAAAAAGCAATCAAACTCACCTTGCTGATATGTTCTTCCTTCAATGCATTCATGCAATGAACAACCATATCCTTGCCTATTCCGCGTCTTCGTTTATCTTCCCGCACGCATACATGATAGAGGCATCCTCTTCGGCCGTCGTGTCCGCACAAAATCGCGCCCACAATCTCCCCGTCTTCTTCCGCTACGACGGAAGTCTGCGGATTACGCTTCAAGAAGCGCTCCACGCCCTCGTATGCATCATCGATACTGCGAATAGCAAATCCTTTGATTGTCATCCACAGCGCTTTCACGCCCGGATAGTCTTCAATTGTCATCGTACGAATAGTAACCATATAAACTCCTAACCGCCAACTTTCGCAAATTTACTCAACTTATTATTTTACATCAATGCATTCTGATTTACAAATTAATGTTATAAAGAGATATTGTTGGATGTGTTCCGATTTACATACCAATCTTCACAACATTAATTATTGAATGCGTTCCAACGTATAATATACTACTTTCTGAATAGATTTATGAATAATTATACATATTTTGTGTATATTATGCAATCATAATTTTATAAAAATATACCACAATTTTCCCTTTATATATTAAATTCTTTCGTGCAAAAGTCACCTAATTTGTATCTTGCATTATATGCATACATGTTGTATATTATTAAACGGATTGATTTTTCATCCAATTATTATCTCATTTTTCTGAAATAACGGAGGAATATTGCAATGAAAGAAAAGGTTATTTTGGCTTACTCAGGCGGATTGGATACTACAGCTATCATCCCTTGGTTGAAGGAAAACTACGATTACGAAGTTGTATGCGTATGCATTGACTGCGGACAGGGCGAAGAACTCGACGGACTGAATGAACGTGCCATTGCTTGCGGCGCTTCCAAACTTTATATCGAAGATGTTATTGACGAATTCTGCGACGAATACGTTGTTCCCTGCGTTCAGGGTTGTGCAGTATATGAGAATAAATATCTTCTCGGAACATCTATGGCTCGTCCCGTAATTGCCAAGAGATTGGTTGAAATTGCACGTAAGGAAGGCGCTACTGCAATCTGCCACGGTGCAACAGGTAAAGGTAATGACCAGATTCGTTTCGAGCTTGGTATCAAGGCTCTCGCACCCGACATCAAGATTATCGCTGCATGGCGTGATGACAAGTGGACAATGGATTCCCGTGAATCCGAGATCGAATATTGCCACCAGCATGGCATTGACCTTCCTTTCAGTGCTGACAATAGCTACAGCCGTGACAGAAACCTTTGGCACATCAGCCATGAAGGTTTGGAATTGGAAGATCCCGCTAACGAGCCTAACTACGATCACCTCCTTGTTCTTGGTGTATCTCCCGAAAAGGCTCCCGACGAAGCTGAATATGTTACCATGACTTTTGAAGCAGGTGTTCCTACATCTGTAAACGGACAGAAGATGAAAGTTTCCGATATCATTCGCGAGCTCAACAAACTCGGCGGCAAGCACGGTGTCGGTATCGTTGATATCGTTGAGAACCGTGTTGTCGGAATGAAATCCCGTGGCGTATATGAAACACCGGGCGGAACAATCCTTATGGAAGCTCATCAGCAGCTCGAAGAGCTCATCCTCGATCGTGACACATATGCACTTAAGAAAGATATGGGCAACAAGCTCGCTCAGATCGTTTACGAAGGAAAATGGTTCACACCTCTTCGCGAAGCAGTTTGTGCATTTATCGAAAGCACTCAGAAATACGTTACAGGTGAAGTTAAGTTCAAACTTTACAAAGGCAACATCATCAAAGCCGGAACAACTTCTCCTTACTCTCTGTATAATGAAAGCATCGCAAGCTTCAAGACAGGTGATCTCTATGATCATCATGATGCATCCGGATTTATCAACCTCTTCGGCCTTTCCTGCAAGGTTCGTGCTATGAAGATGGCTGAGGCTAAGAAGAACTAAAGTATTCAATTATCAAGGAACGGTTTATGGAAGTACTGATTTGCATTGCAATTTATCTTGTCGTTCTTAATGTCTGCGGTTTTGCTGCCATGGGCATTGATAAATCACGTGCAAGACGCAATGCGTGGCGTATTCCCGAAGCCACATTATTCCTTTTTGCAATTTTTGGCGGAAGTATCGGTTCTATCATTGGAATGCGCTTCTTCCGCCACAAAACGCAAAAAAGTGCTTTCTACATTGGGATGCCGGTCATCCTGATTATCCAAATATTGATTATTTTATACATATTATTCCTTTCTCCATGGTCAATACGTATCATCTGAAACAGCATTTTGAGGCGCATTTATAGCATCAATCATTTAAGGCAACATTTTTGCAGTTATGCACACAGCGTCTGAATCGGCATTTTGAGGCACATTTATGGCAGCAATATACATAGCAATTTGTGATGACAATATCGCCAATCGAAAACAGACCGAACGACTCCTCAACCGGGAAAAAGATGCACGTGTCAAGAGCAGTCGCGCAATTATTTACATCGAATCCTTCGGCAGTACCGAAGCGCTTCTTCGCACTCCCATCAAATATGATTTATTCATATTGGAACAGTCTTCCACCTCCTTTGATGTGCAGGACTTATCTTCGCAGTTGCGTGCTGTCGGCGTTACGGCTCCGATTGAAATTTGCGAGCATCTCACCAAAGAAAAAGTAACCGAATTGTGTAACAAAGCAGATGAATGGGCGCAAAACAAGATTATTCCCATCGAACTTCGCACCGAAACCGAAACTCGCTTTGTTGTCCACAAGGACATCGTTTATATAGAAGATCAAAAGTCATTCATTACCGCACACCTTTCGGACAACTCATCCGTCCTGATGCGCACAACCATTCCGCAATTTGCCTATCAACTTTCCTCGTACGGATGCTTTGCATTCTGCGGCAAGAATATCGTTAATTTGGCACATATAGTTAGCATAGATAAGAACAAAGTCATACTGCGAAATGAACAGATTCTGACCATTCCGTTCCTTTCCGTATCTTCGTTCAAACAAACTTTTGAGAATTACCAAAAGGAGCATTCGCATGATTAATCTTCGCATCACGGAAGTCGGACAAATAATGTCACACCTTTTATCCGACAAGTCTACACTGTTTAATAACTTCCTGTTTGCCGAAGCAGATATCTCCATGGCTGCCGAATACCATATCGACGGTCATATTAATCCTGCCTTCTTTTCGGACGAAGACTGGGCGCAAATGGAAGCAGACGCTTTAGCCGGAAATATCATTCTTTCACGGCGTATGCTTCGGTTCTCTGCGATTAAATCACAGCTGTTTTCTATTATAAAAGGAACCAAAACGCCCACTGCATTTTCCATCATTCTCTATGCTCCCGACGAGCTGATTACACATATTTGCGATGCGCACTTTAAGGATCTGCCTGCCGGATTTACACCGGCAAACATCAGCGGAATGATGCTGTCATTAAGATACAGTCAGGGTGCTCTTTCCGTCATCACAGGCACGTCTCTTTCCGTATTTATTCCTGACAAAACCGTCGAACACTTATGGGACAACTGGGTCAAAACCTTTTTATCCTCCGCCAATATCTCCTTCGACGAAATCTGATGACACAAGCTCACACACATTTTCTTCTCTCTCTTCATATCGTCTGATAATCTGCCCCAGAACCTCTGCAACAACCTGTACATTCTCTCGATTTCTCAATATCTTATCCTCTATTCTCGACAGGACTACCCCGCCCATCAGTTGCGCCGCAATCGACACACCGAGGCTTCCTTTGATTTCTTCAATAACCGACAGCAACTTCTCATGAATCCGCGCAGTCTGCATAAGGTCCTCATACGATGCATACATTCCCGCAAAGTCACATGCCAAGTTCGTCGTCACCAGCGGCATTTCCTGAGCACCCAATGAACAGGAAAGCTCCGACATCTTTTTTCCGACTACATAAGAAAAATTCTCTTTTGCGTCATAAACAAAGCCCGCAAAGTCATCAAATGAGCCAATGGAAAGAGCCTTAGCCAATGCCCTTCCCAAAAGAGCCGACACCACATGACCATCATCCGGCGAAATAATTCCCATCCCGTCTGCCAACAGATTTGTGACTTTCTGCAAATCACGAATCGGTAGCGCCCGGTCCTTAAATGATGTAAAGTCTCCGTTCTCGTCATATTCGTTATCAACCAAAATGGTAAGCGGGCTGTGTGCATCCGCCAAATGTCCCGTATTCTCTACAAACACCGCTTCTCCGGCGACCGACGTAAGCAGAATATTAACGAAATCATTGTATGCACTTACCGATTTGATTTTGCCCTCCGCAAGTTTGATTTCTTCCTTATGCTTCGCATGAAAATCATTCGAAAACCCCTGCCCGTCAAAGGATACACACTTATTGACCCGCTCTGACTGCATTACGGTAACATACGAAGCCAGATTTCCGCCTTTGGAATGCCCGGTAACCGTAATATCGGAGTATCCGGCGCACTCATATTTCACAAAATCATCCGCCAGCTTCTGCATATCGGTCTCGGTATCCACACTGCCAAGAACATTGTCCCGCCAAGCCTCCTCTGACCCACCTGTTCCTCGAAATACAAGCACCGGATTATCATCCGTCGGATTCGTATACAATACAGCCCGCACATTTCCGCCATCCAGCTTTCGCGCAGCAGATATCTCCCCAAAAGAAGGATTGACTCTTGCCTCGGCGTCCATCTGTGAAAACAGTGTTGCCACTTCCTTTGACGACATACCACCGCCGCTACCTGCCGCCTTTACAGACGTCTCCGTAAAGCCCCCATCTGCGGCTCGATATGTATCCAATATTTCATTTATTGATTTATCCTGCGTACTCACCGGCAAGTAAACAAATCCCGAGAGCATCAGCAGTTCCTTTTCACTGTAATTCTGCAATATACAGCCTTTAGAGCCTCCTTTCTGTAATCTACGAATCCATATATCTTCTTATTTATTCCATGCACGAATCATTTTTATCCTATCCTTCTACATTACGCGCTTCCGCAGTATATTTGCCGACTACCTGCGAATATGTACCAACAGTTTTGCCCGGCCAAGGCATATCAGATCATTATCATGCAGCAATGTCTCACGAAAGATTTTCATTCCGTTTACAAATGTCCCATTCGTCGAATCCAAATCCTTCAAGTACACCTCCTCACCCGAGCGATATATGCTGCAATGCACATTCGAAACCGAATCATCATAGCCTATCACCACATTGCACGAAGACGCACTTCGACCCAAAATAAGCAGTTCCCTCAATCCTTCCGAATAGAAATGTGTCGGATTGTTCGGATCCTCCAGCGTAATATCATATACATTCTCGTCGCAAAACAACGGTCCTGTTTGTGTCAAATCCATACGAGAATGGGCCGGGTTACGTTTTCCGCGCGATTTCATCTCATTCGACCGTTTGTGTCGAATGCGCAATATTCCCACAGATAAGCACAGCAGGAACACAAACGCTATACCACCCGCCAATCTCGATATTTCAAGAAAGTCATCCACTCTAGTTCACCAATTCCGTTGCAAGTGTATTCTCCATCTCAATGCTTTCCTCTTCGGCACGTGCATATTCCCCGGCCATCTGGGTAAGATCATCCACATGTTCGCGAATCATCCGATCAATTCGCATAATATCGTCCTGTAAGGACATAAACCTTTCGCTATATCCGGAAGCAGCTTCTCCTTGCCAGACCGATTGTAACGAATTCACCAACGACAGCATTTCCGACGTTAACGAACTCACCGTCTGCCCATGTGTTTCAAATTCCGATGCAGCCGATAAAAGCTTTTCGGGTGTAACTTTTAATATTCCTTCCATATCCTAATAACTCCTTTCCGATGCAATCTGCACATTCATTCGTTCCGCCTGTTCATATCGGGCCGCAATCGATAAAAGCGCACTGATGTAATAATCAATTCCCTCCGAGAAAACCTCCATCTGCCCACAATCCGACGTAAATGCCCGGTGAAAAGTCTCATTAGCCTCACCTTCCCACATTGTCGACAAATTCTGTTCTCCTGCGACCAAATTCTCACGTTCCGCAGCAAATCGTCTGTTTAGTTGCGACAATTCATCTGCCTTCCCGCGAAGTTGTTGCGATGTTACCTGAAAAAAACTCATACAATTCTCTCCTTTCCGATATAAAATCATTTCATCATTAATACAAAAAATCATTTACTAATTAGCGCATAAAACATATATGATTATATAAAATAACACTTGTGTTTTATTTGATTATCAGCGCATCACACAAGGCTGACGGATTTCTTCTCCGCACGATACACAACATCCGCCGTACTGCGAATGTTCCTCGCCGCCTGTATCAAATCATCTGCTGTTTCAAACATATCTTCCGTCAACAGCTTCCCTTTTGAATTGAACAAAGCCGCATTTTCCCCCTTCCATGACTTTTCCAAAAGGGCAAGTGCATTGGCGACATGCGTATTGGCTATGCGGCTCAATTCACCTGCAATCTCCTCCAATTCCTGCGCCTGACTCACAGCACGATTAAAATCCGCTTCAATTTCTTCACGCGTTCTCATATCCTTATTCCTCCTATCATTTGATTCACTATATTTTCCGTCTTCTGGTACTCTGAAATGGCCGTTTGCAACCGCTGTACCGATACTTCGACCTTCAGAATCACGCCCTGAACAACCATCAAATCGTCCCCGACAGCTTTATTAAACTCTTTATTAGCATCGCCATCCCAGAAAATGTCCAATTCTCGCGCAATATCCGACAGATGGAGCACGCATACCTTCAACTGATGCACCAGTTCTGCCAATTGTTTCGCGTTGCGGCTCATCACAACAAAATTCGCCGTCAGAACCTCCATACCCACTCCTTTCCTTCTGCTTCAATATTTTTCAACTAAACTTCTTCTCTTCTTTACTATCTCTATGCTTTACTTAACTTATGTTTGCACTATCCTTTACTTAACTTATGCTTTCTTTATGCTTTCTTAACTTATGCTTTCTATATGCGCTACTATCCTTCTGCCAAACAATTTCACATCTATCCTTGATTCCTGCCCCATCGAATATCGGAATGCACAAGTCGCCGGTTCTTACATTCTGCTGTTGCAACGTTTCTCCTTCGTTTAGATAACGTCCGCCTTCCACATGAAAAATCACTCCTCCAAAAGATCCTACGCCGACAAATCGTCCCAATCCTTCCCGAAACATTTCCGTTTTCCATTGCTGTGGAACAAAAACATCAAAGAATCGGTGCTTCTGTATGCAAAATATTTCCAGATGAATCATGCATCCTCCTACTTCTCACGTAACAAAATAAACTTATGCCAGAACCGTTTAGTTTACATAACGTATTGATTGAGATGTCAGTACCGTTTAGTTTACATAACGCATTGTTCATGATGCCGGTACCGTTTGGTTTACATAACGCATTGTTTATGATGCCACTACGGCATTGAAAAAAGGAATATTTCGCGCCGTCACATCTCGTAACTCGGAATGATCACTTCTCGCTGCCGAAGTGTTTCACCCTGCATCGGAATATTTCCCTGCCCAGGTGGTTTAGAAACAGCCTGCTTGGAAAACGGAATATCAGAAAAATCCCAGTAATTCTGATTATCCATACATCCGCCCAGATGAATACCAAATGCATCTCGCAATATACTCTCTCCAAGACTTGATGATTTAAACGTAGTACGGGCAGATGTATCTACCGATACAAAAAGATAAGCATTTGAAGCCATATTCTTCGCAAACGATAACATATGTTCTTTATCCGTATTTTCAGCATCCGCGTACCATTTTCCGATATCATCGAAAATGTAATAGCAAGGCGTCTGTGTATCATAATCCTGTTCGAGTTCGCACAAAAGCCACGAGTTTTCAGCACCTCCCGACACACTTATCCCACGAGTTTTCAACTGTACTTCATCTGTTTCCCAAGTTATCCACACAACTTTAATACCCTGTCGGCTTCCTTCATCAGCGATAATTTTCAAGAGATTGCTTCGTCCTGATTTGCTTTTTCCGGTGATTACAAATTTCCTGTAAACGTTCACCGGAAGCGAAAGCAATTTACCGCTCTCTTCTTCGTAACCAATAAACAATCCATCTTTCCCGTCTATAAGGTGTACCATCTCCTCATACGTATTGTGCGCAGGAATTCGAGGAAAATGCGGTGCATGCCATTTGTCAATTACACAATTAACTCCTGCTGCACATTCTGTTTTGTGTTCTGTTTCGCATTCTGTTTTGTATTCTTCTTCACATTCTGTTTCATACAAACCTCCTTTATTCAGCTTTTCGATAACATGTGATATCTCATCACTATCCGGCGGAATTGCAACCTGTATCAGCATACATTCATCATCAACCTTACACAGTGCTCCACCGGGATGTTGCGGCAATTGCGATAGTTTTCCACAGGGCAAACGCATAATCTGCGAATACGCATAAGCATCCCGCATCTGCATTACAATCGGATAATCGCACAAATCGAAAACCTTCTGTGGCAATTCGGTTGCGCTCACATTCAAAGCAGTGATCACAACCATCACCCCAGTTTGCTTTGCACCTTTCATCAGATTAAGCAATCTTTTCTCATACCTTCCGGCTGTCAGTTCCGAAAACAATCCATAATTATCAATTATCAAAATCATTGATGTAATTGACGGACCTGTGACTTTGCGCTTGCGCGCACATTCCTCCAAAAACATAATCATATGGCCTACTTCATTTATTGATTCTTCATCAATATAACCTCCCACAAACGCAGCGGCCTTGTATTGTTCTAAGCAGCCTCCTCCTGTGTCAATGATGTAGACATGCGCACTATATGAAGCAAACAAACTCGGAAGTGAATAAAGATATGTCTTGAGAAATGTGGATTTGCCGCATCCCGACACGCCAATCACCGCCATATTTTCAAACGCGGTCGGAACACAAACTTTTCCGCGCCGCTGCATTTGAGGGCAATCAAACATTCCAATAAGTCCCGGTTGAATACCGTATTTATCGACAATCTCCGAATAGAACAGTTCCTCCGGAAGAGGCGGCGTCCACATGGCGCGAATCTTAACAGCGCCACCCGGACGATTCCGCTCATACAGTTTCAATGCTTCGTTAATCTTGGCAACCACATACGCCAGTTGCGTTTTATACAGGGGTTCCGCATGCTCCGGACAAATTTCTTCTGCAGTTTCCGAACTCTGTTTCGAACATATATCTGCAACTGAGAACCCTTCTTCTAACATCACAATATCCGCATCTTGGCAGTTCTCCAGCTTCCTCCCGCACCAATCATATGCATTATTGAGCACAATGTTTCGACGCATATAATGCGGCGCCATCGTATAAGCACCCTGAAACATGCAGTATTTCTCGTTATTTCCCACCTGATAGTACGCGCTTCCGACTTCCGTAAGTGCAGCGGCATCATCGCAATGCAACATATCAACGGAATCCATACGATCCTGCAACCGTAGGCATATGCGAAAACGTGCATTGCTCCTGATTTTGTCATCCACAACTCCCGCAGGCTTCTGCGTAGACAAGATCAGATGCACTCCTAGTGATCGTCCTATTCGTGAAATACTAATCAGTTGCTCCATAAAACGGGGTTCTTCCTGCCTTAGTTCTGCAAATTCGTCTACCACAATAAAAATATGCGGCAGAATCTCCCTCGTATTGTGAAGTCTCTGATAATCCTGTATTCTATTTACTCCATATTCCGAAAACAACTTTTGACGGCGAATTACTTCGCTGTGAAGTGATAAATATGCTCTGTCGATTATCGAATCGGACAGATTGGAAATGATTCCTAAAACATGTGGCAGATTCGTGAACAATTCAGCCATTCCTCCACCTTTATAATCAATCAGCAAAAAACCTACGAGCGTCGGCGGATACAATAGCGCCAGCGACAAAATAATCGTCTGCAGCATCTCGCTCTTGCCGCTCCCGGTCATTCCGGCCACAAGCCCATGCGGGCCGTCGCCCTTTTCATGAAAATCAGCATACAGCACATCTCCATCCGCACGCATACCTAGCGGTGCCCTTAAGGAATCATATGCCGACGCCTGTTTCCAAAGCGTTTCTATCGTTGTATGAAGAGACGCAATGTTGAAATTACCAATACTCCTTTCCATTAATTCATAAAAGTCAATCTGCTCCCGGGCTCTTTCCTCCCCGGGCGCATCCTCCGGTGCAAAATACGCTATCCTCGATGCCATCCTCCGAAAACGCGAAATCGGAATTCGATCGAAATCCATTCGCACACGCGAAAGTGCATTCTTTTTAAGCGAAAACATTCCCGAAAATGTTGCATCGGATTGTAACACGAACCCGACTTCACGTGGCAATTGTTCAAATGAATTCTTTACGACCAGAACAGATATATTAGGAAACGCACTCACATATTGGCAGACTCTTGTACTATCTGTAATAATCAAATATCTCACGCCTGCGTTTGAAACGTTGTCCGACACATCAATGCTTTGTTTTGTACCACATGCACGTTCCGAAGCATCGCGAATCGTGTTTGGGTTTATGCCATACAGATGTTCCGAAACGTCACGAATCGCGCTTTGTTTTATGCCATACAGATGTTCCGAAACGTCACGAATCGCGTCCGGTTCATTATCAGATATAAGGCATGTCATATCCCATAAATGCGGAAGAAATCTAAACTGCGACAATGCACTCGTCGCATAGGAATCCTCGGACACATATATTCCGATCTTCATCCGATCTGAAGGAATCGAAGCTGCAACTGACAGAATAATAGAACCAAGAATCTCCACTCTTTTTAATGAATCATCAATCAGTACCCCACCCACTTCGTTGTTTGCCAGATCAAGGCAAACAGGTACATCATGATAATTGCGAAATTCTTCCGAAAGTTTCTGAGGAATCTGTTTCATTGAGTCCTCCAGCAGTTCGAAATGTTCATCTTTAAAATGAATCGGAACATCAAATACCGGATTCCCAACGCCTATCCGAACACTGTAATAATCGCTGTCGCTCTCCTTTCTGTTCCATAACAGGCTTCCCTTCTCATCTGATATTATTTCGCTACAAGTCGGATACATAATATGCATCGCATTCGCATTCTGCGTCATTCGAAAACGAACTTTGTCGCGAACCCCGGAAATGTATGCCTTGTATTCTCTCCTTCGTCGGCGTTCTTCCTTCTTCTGCATTCTGCGATGTCGAATCACGTTCACGCCGGCCCACAATGCCGCAAAGACAGACGATAAAGCCATTACCGTAACTCCGGCACGTAAGCATATCGGAATCACCATCGTAAGTGCAGGTCCCACTGCCAGCAAAATCGGATTATGATCCGGATTCTTACGTTTTGGCGGAGGTTCCACCTCAATTGGAGTCAAATCTTTCGCATATTCACACCGCGGAATTGTAAGTTTATGATGAGGCTCAACCAATCCTCCACTTATACTGAATTCATCTACCTCAAGCTTGCCACTTCGAATGTAAGAATCTACGTCGGCAACCACTTCACCTCGTACACCGGGTTTATTGACCCCCACCAGGCCGCCTCGTATACCAGGTTTATCGACCTCCACCAGGCCACCTCGTATACTGGATTTATCGACCTCCACTAGGCCGCCTCGTATACCAGGTTTATCGACCTCCACCAGGCCGCCTCGTATCGAAACACAGCTCAGCATATTCCCCGGAATTACACAGATGTATTCTCCGAATAAATAGAACGAAATCAACGGCAACCTGACATAATCCCTATCAGATAGCGCTACCCTGCTCCCCATTCTTATTTGCTTATTATTAATAATTGCCCCTTTGCATCCTTCAACCGTAAGATACTTCTCTGTTATGGAATCCCCCGACGCCAAAGTATCATCTACGAGTACACTTTCAATACGAACATGTACATCAGATAAATCATCCAATGATTCTTCAATCAATTCCTCACCCAGCATACAGGCTTTATCATAAAATACTTTATCGTAAGATGCTTTATCCAACTCTTCGCCCAGCACGCAGGCTTTATCATAAAATACTTTATCGTAAGATGCTTTATCCAACTCTTCATCCAGCACGCAGGCTTTATCATAAAATACTTTATCGTAAGATGCTTTATCCAACTCTTCATCCAAATCACTACTCGTATCGCAACTGTGAAGAATCTCCACGGAAATATCGCAAAGGACACTTCTGCCTATAGTTATAGAACGTTTGGCAGGCAGTCGCATAAACATAAATTCAGTGTCTGACATTTCAGTTCCTATGTAATTAAAATAGTTGAAATCAATGCGCGAAATGAAATCACGCTCAGATTTGATTCACTATCGAAGTGGTATTAATGATACTATCACGGAGTAAAAAAGATTGCAAGAAGAAATTATTAAAAAATGAACTTTTAAAATATTTAATCATCAATTTTATACATTTCCGACTCAACATAATAAATTTTGTGTCTATACAATCAAAACCAGATTATTAGACACAAATCGGTTGACATAATTCAGCTCATCTATTCTCCGACCAAAATTTTTGTGTCTAAAGAGGATATTACGACTGTGCAGACACAATCAGGTTTACATAAAACGACGGTGTGGGAATTCATTTCACCAGATTGTGTCTATAAACAAAATTATCCCACTGCAGACACAATTTTGGTTTACATAACATATTTCGCATATCCATTTTTATCGCCTTTGTGTCTACAAGTTCCAAAAATACATCTCCAGACACAATTTTGGTTTACATAACATATTTTCAGTATATACAACGGACATATACAATAAACGTATACAAAAAAAGTCTTAACTTCCAGGATATTTAACCCTCAATATCTTAGCCCTCAACTCGAAGTGATAAAAAGGCCCTGAAAATGCGCTTTTTCAGGCAAAAATGCTTGCGAAAAAGCAAAATATGCGGTACAATAAATAAGGGTTAATTAA
>JAZLJS010000069.1:0-1260 GCA_045617945.1 Lachnospiraceae bacterium | reverse complement strand
ATATATGTAGTAGTGTGCTTTTATTGACTTCTCCGGAATGCCCGTTCTCCCATTTCCGTCACCGAGTCGGGGATGACCACATTCCCACCTATACCGTGATAATTTGTCAGTACTCCGTTTTCGATTATAAAATCCATTGCTTTATTCTCCTTTAAAATTATTATTATACTGTTTCTACTTTGATACATTTTTGATGTGCGAAATTTTCGGCATAACTGCCCTTTGGGGTGTAAACAGTGAGGTTGTTGCAACCGCGGAATGCTTCATCTCCGATTTCAGTCACCGAGTCGGGAATCGTTATGCTTGTAAGTCCTGTGCAACCGTAGAATGCCCAACTTCCGATTTCCGTCACCGAGTCGGGAATCGTTATACTCGTAAGTCCCGTGCAACCGTTGAATGCCCAACTTCCGATTTCCGTCACCGAGTCGGGAATCGTTATGCTTTTAAGACCGGTGCAACCGCTGAATGCTTCACTTCCGATTTCCGTCACCGAGTTGGGAATGTCCACACTTTTCTTATTGGGCGAAGAAAGAACAATTTTCGTAAATTGTTTGTCGAATAAAATATTATCGGAAGCACTGTATGCTTTATTATTCAGATCAACGGTAATACTTGTTAGGTTTGTGCAACCGTAGAATGCATCATCTCCGATTTCTGTCACTGAGTCGGGAATAGTTATGCTTGTAAGACCGGTGCAACCGCGGAATGCTTCATCTCCGATTTCTGTCACTGAGTCGGGAATCGTTACGTTTGTCAGACTGAAGCACCATCTGAATGCCCCATTTCCAATGCTTGTCACGTTGTTGCCAATCGTTACGCTGGTCAGAGAGGAACAACCGGAGAATGCATACCATTCAATGATTGTGACACTGTCAGGGATTACTAAATCGGTTACTAATTTACCGTTTAAGTACAGCTTATGTGCTCGATCCAATGGATTTGAACTGTATCTTGAGAAAACTATCTTACACCAAGATTTTAAATCAGTGATATATACACCTGCAAGACGGTAACAAGATTCGAATGCCTCCATTCCAATGTATGTCACGCTGTCAGGTATCACAATGCTTGTCAGACGGGAGCATCCATAGAATACCTTCCTTCCAATGACTTCAACGCTGTCAGGTATCACAACGCTTGTCAGGTTGTCACAACTATAAAATGCTTGCCTTCTAATGATTGTGGCACTATCCGGTATCACAACGCTTGTCAGATCATGGCAATTGTAAAATGCACTCTCTCCAATACTTGTCACATATG